>NZ_JAANTE010000002.1:0-694096 GCF_011291845.1 Actinopolyspora sp. BKK2
GGCCCCCAGCAGATGACTGGGTTGATAGGCCCGACATGCACGCACAGCAATGTGTTCAGTGGACGGGTACTAACCGGCCGAACGACGAACCCCCCACACACCCACGCACACCCCCACAAAGGGGGGGGGGCACGGGTCAGCACACAACGATGCCCGCCACCACACCCACCACCACCACACCGTTCCACAACTGGACAGACAGACTGCCCAACACATGCGGGTGTAATTCCCCCACTGTGTTTGGGTCGGTGGCTACAGCGGAGGGGACACGCCCGGTGCCCATCCCGAACCCGGAAGCTAAGCCCTCCAGCGCCTAAGGTACTGCACCCCCACGGGTGTGGGAGACTCGGACACCGCCGACCCAACCCCCCAAACTAGCCCGGCCCCCCAACGCGGGGGGCCGGGCACTTTACATACCACACCCCCCGGGGGGCTTCGCGCAGCAGTGCACTGATCACCCGACGGTGGCACGACCATCCCCCGAAAACGCACCACGACCATTCCGGGATGTATGTTCCCGAGTCGCGGTTCGCCGTGATTCGCGAAGCGTGTCGGGAGGCGCGCTCGGGGAGCGAAGGGTCCGGAATCCGTCCCCGGTGGAGCTCGCTTCCGACCCCCGCTGGGTACGATGTCCCGCGTTTCGGTGCGACACGGATCGGTGCGTGATGATCGAACAGCATGTGGAACACGGGGTCGATGAGCCCCGTTCCCCGTTGCCGCGCGGGATTCTCCGGGCGAGTGCCCCGACCGGGCCGATAACGGGAACTGCCGTCCTGCTGCTGTGTTTCCTGATTGGACAGTTGGGCAGTGCTTTCGCGCTCCTCGCGGTGCTGTTCGGCTCGGGCGAGGGATTCCGGAGCGGTTTCGTCCGGTTGGACCTGCCGGCCCAGCTCGCGCTGACCGGTGGCCTGCTGGTCGGGGTGCTGGCTCTCGGTGCCTGGTTGATCCTCAAGGAGCGCAGGCCCTTCTCCACAGTGGGCTTTCCACCGGTGCGGGGAGTGCTCCGGTCCCTGCTGCTCGGTGTGGTCGTGGCGCTGGCCGCGGTGACGCTGCTCGTGCTCCTCGGTGTGGTCACCGGCCGACTCGTTCTGGAACGGGACTCCTCCCACGCGCTGACAGCGGTGCTGGTGCTTCCGGCACTGCTGGGGTTCGTCGTGCAGGCGAGCAGCGAGGAGATCCTCGTGCGCGGATACCTGCTTCAGGTCACCTGGCGGAAGTGGGGGCTGGGCGCGGCTGTCTGCGCGCAGGCGGTGGTGTTCGCCCTGCTGCACGGGCTCAACACGGGGTTCGGGCTGCTCCCGCTGGTCAACCTGCTGCTGATCTCGCTGGTGCTGGTTTTCTGGGCGTTGATCGAGGGCGGTCTGTGGGGAGTGTGCGCTTTTCACGCGGTGTGGAACTGGTGCCAGGGCAACCTCTACGGTGTCGAGGTCTCGGGCATGACGCTGACCACGACCCTGTTCCGGACGGAGTCGGCGCCGAGCGGATCGACACTGCTCACCGGGGGTGACTTCGGGTTGGAGGGCGGTCTGCTCACCAGCCTGGTGCTCGCGTGCTGCCTGGTGGTCGTGGTGCGCGTCTTCCTGCGCCGCAGGCAGGCCGGAGTCCCTCGCTCCGGCTCGCTGGGCTGATCGCCGCTGAAGTGGTGCGTTATCCTGGCCGCGGTTCGTGCGTGACGAACTCCGGCGGTGGGGCTCGCCGGGAAAACCGCGAAGTCGTTCGCCAACGGTCCCTACCCGTACGAGAGGTTCCGGGTGGGGAGGACTGTTGTTCGGCGTTGTTCGAGTTCGGGCGCGGCGGCCCTTCCCGTGGGCGGTGGTTCTCGCCGTGGCCCTGGGCGGTGCGCTGGGGTCCGTGGCCCGCTACGGCGTGTCGCTGTGGATCGGGCGAGGCAGTGCTGGATTCCCCTGGGGCACCCTCGCGGTCAACGTGGTGGGCTGTCTGATCATCGGGGCGGTCACGGTGCTGCTCGAGGAGTTCGGCAACCCGCACCGGCTGGTGCGCCCGTTCGTGGGGGTCGGCGTGCTGGGCGGTTTCACCACGTTTTCCACCTACGTCGCCGACGTGGGTGATCTGCTGGCCGCGCAGCGTCCCGTTCAGGCGACGGTCTACCTCTTCGGCACCGTCGCGCTCGGTGTGGTGTCCGTGGTGTGCGGAGCGGTCTCGGTCCGGGCGCTGGCGGGTCGGGCGGCCTCGAGGGCGCGAGGGGGCGAACGGTCTTGACGCCGCTGCTGGTCGCGCTGGGGGGAGCGTGCGGGGCGCTGTCCCGTTACGGGATCGACAGCGCGGTGCGCCGCTTCGGTCGGGGCGCCTTTCCGTGGGCCACGCTGGTGGTCAACCTCCTCGGCTCCTTCCTGATCGCCCTGGTGACGGGGTGGGCCGCCTTCGGTGGGAACGCTCCCTCCTGGGTGCGCACGCTGCTGGTCGCGGGGCTGTGCGGGGCGTTGACCACCTTCAGCACTTTCGGAGTGGACACGGTCCGGCTCTACGTGCGGGGAGCGCGCTTCTCGGCGGTGTTGAACGTGCTGGTCACGGTGCTGGGGGGACTTCTGGCCGCAGGTGTCGGGCTCGGTGCGGCCCTACTGTCCCGGGGATGGTAAGGATTTCCCGTCCGTGATACGGCCGTCGTCCCGGCCGGAAACGGAAACCCCGCAGACTTCGACTGCTCCGTTTCGGGGAGTGCTTTGCGACTTTCTGGGTGTCCTTGACAGGATGAATGCCGCTCGATCGTGAAAGTCGTTCAATACGCGGTGCGTGCGGAGCGTGTCCGCCACAGGCGATCGGAGCCGGTCGTACCCTTCGAGAAAGGTAAACTCGTTGCAAACCGCCGTGAATTCCACGACACATCTCGCCGAGGCTTCCGCCGCGGGTGTGGCCGACCCAGTGGTGAACTGGTTCACCGAGAACTCGGGCGCCTTCGTGTCCGGAATCATCAACATTCTCATCATCCTGCTCGTCGCCCTGGTGTTCCGCGCCGTGACCGGTCGGGTGATCACCCACGGCGTCCGGCGGATGGTGAGCTCGCACCAGCGGATCAACCAGGCCACGTCGAAGGCGGGGAACCTGGTGACCCGCCAGTCGAACAGTTCCGAGAACGCGGGCCAGCGCCAGCAGCAGCGCGCGCAGACCATCGGTTCGGTGCTGCGCAGCGTGGCCTCCTCGGTCATCTTCGGTGTCGCCTTCGTGATGATCCTCGGCGAGTTCGGGATCAACCTCGGTCCGATCCTGGCCAGCGCCGGTGTGCTCGGATTGGCGATCGGTTTCGGCGCGCAGAGCCTGGTCCAGGATTTCCTGGCCGGCATCTTCATGATGATCGAGGACCAGTACGGCGTGGGGGACGTGGTCGACACCGGTGACGCGGTCGGAACCGTGGAATCGGTCACCCTGCGGATCACGAAGATCCGCGATCTCAACGGCGGGCTGTGGTACGTCCGTAACGGCGAGATCATGCGCGTGTGCAACATGAACCAGGACTGGGCGAACGCGGTCGTGGAGATTCCGCTGGATTACAGCGTCGACATCGCCCACGCCGAACGCGTGATCGAATCGGCCATCGACGATTTCGCGGCCGAGGACGAGTTCAAGTCCAAGATTCTGGAAAAGCCCGATCTGAGCGGAGTGATCGGCATCGGGAACGGTTCGGTGACTGTGCGCATCATCGTCAAGGTCAAGCCGGGCGAGCAGTGGGCGCTGGGACGTGCGCTGCGTGGCCGGCTCAAGAGCCGCTTCGACGCCGAAGGGGTGCGGGTCGCCTACCCGCTGCTGCCCGGTAACGGGGCAGGCGCGGCCAAGCAGGGCTGATTCGGCTCCGGACGTCTCCTCCCCGGCCCGACCGTCCTCGGACGGCCGGGCCGGGGAGCCGTGGTCCGCGCACCGGGGTCAGCCCCGGTCGCGGGTCCTGTTGATCCGCAGGATGCCCACCGCGATCAGCCCGAGCAGAGCTCCCCAGATGATGTTGCTCAGCACGATGCTGACCATGTTCCCCGCGGGCATCGAGACCTGGCCCAGCCCGGCGAGGCTCCACACCACGCGGTTGAGGACCACCGCGAGAACTCCGTAACCACCTCCGATGATCACCAGCGTGAGCAGCGGATGCGGGACGTGGCGGACCACCACGGTCGCCACCCAGAACACCGCTATCAGCGCCGCCACTATCAACGGGGTCCACGGCCTGCCGAGCGTCGTGTAGACCCCGAGCATGCCCAGCGCGGGTTGGACGAGTCCCACCACGGCGAGCACGACGATGGTGAGCCAGTGCAGCTGCCCGAAGGTCGACCCGCTGTTCGGACCGGTCATCACGACACCTTTCCGCGTTTCTTGCGCTTGCCGCTCCTGCGCAGTTGCATGATCCGGGCGGCTCCCACCAGCGCGACGAGCAGTCCGCCGATGGCCGCCGCGAACAGCAGGGCCACTCCGAGGGGCAGCTCTCCGCGCACCCCGAGGAAGGTGACCGTCACGGCCTGCAGGTTCTGCAGGATGAAGATCAGCAGGATTATGAGGGCGATCGTCGCGACGACGACGGCGGCCCAGGTTCCCGCGGTTCGGGTGTGGCTCTGCCCCTTCCGCGCTTCCTCGCCCCCGCGGACACTGCCTTCCCCGTTGCCCGGCGGACGCACTTCCGGCTCGTGCTGCCCGTTCTCCCCGTCGTCGGACCATCCTCGTGCTTTTTCGGACATGTGCCCATTGTGACCGGTCGGTTTCACCGAACGTGCAGCGATCCTCGCTCCGCGTGTTCGTCCGGTGTTCGTACGTCCGGAGGAAGGAGTTCCGGTGGTCGTCGTGCTTGGATGTGGGCATGGGGCCCACGGAATCGGTGCCGGTGGAGCGGGAACGTCTGATCGAGCGCTGCGCTGCGCGCGCGTGGCCCGCCGCGGAGACCGTCCGGTCCGATTCGGGGTGGCTGCTGCGCGCCACGGAGCACTGCTCCCGGCGGCGTGGTAGCAGCGCCGTGCCACCGCTCGATGGCGGGGCCGTTCGCGGCATCTCGGCGGTGGAGGAGTTCTACCGCTGCCGTGGCGCTCCGGTGCTGGTGCAGGTCTCACCCGCGCATCGGCACTGCGGGTTGGATTCCGAGCTGGCCCTTCGCGGGTACGGAGCGGAGGCTCCCACGCTGGTGCTGTGCGCCGAGCTGTCCGGAGAGGTGCGGCGCGATTCCTCCCGGGAAGCGGAGTGCCGGGTGGTGCTGAACGCGCGTGATCCGCTGTGGGCCGAGTGCACGGCGGCGCGAGGTGAGGTCGCCGCCGTGCAGCGTACCGTTGACCGGATCGAGCCCCCGACGGTTTTCGCCAGGGCCGGCGAGCCCGAGGAACCGCTCGGGTTCGGTGCTGCCGTGCTCGACGGCGGCTTGATGGGTGTTTTCGGCATGTGGACGGCGCCGGGGCGCCGTGGTGGCGGGATTGCCTCGGCCGTGCTGAACAGGTTGCTCGACTGGGGAAGGCGGCAGGGCGCGCACACCGCGTGGTTGCAGGTCGAGGAGTCGAACCCGGTGGCCCTGGCGCTGTACCGGAGGTGTGGTTTCGGCCTGTCCCACCGCTATCACTACCGCCGGTCACCGGAGTGACGGCGGTTCCCTCGGGCGGGTTCGTGGCGCCGTGTGGTGCTGTTCGCGCGGTGCGTGAGCGCCAGGGGTGTCGAAGCTCGCAGTTGAGTCCGCATTCCAGGAATCGCGTTTACATCCTGGGAAACCCCTGTTAGGAACGTTCGAGTACGACCGGAAGTGCCCCGGTGCGTCTTCTTCCCGGGGCGCGACTCATTCGAGGAGGTTTCGACCGCATGGGCGCGTTACGTCGAGCCGCGGATCTCATCGGCCGCTGGTTCGCGCTGCTGGTGCTGCTGGGCGGACTCGTGGGCCTGTTGTTCCCGACGGCGACGGGCGCGCTTTCCCCTGCCATCACTCCCCTGCTCGGGGTGATCATGTTCGGCATGGGGTTGACCCTGCGCACCGCCGATTTCGCGCTGGTGCTGCGGCACCCGCAGGCGGTGCTGGCCGGACTGGCCGCCCAGTACGTGCTGATGCCGTTGCTGGGGTGGGGAATCGGAACCCTGTTCGGCTTCTCCGCCGCGCTGCTGGCGGGGATGGTGCTGGTCGGGGCGACACCGGGAGGCACGGCCTCCAATGTGGTCGTCTACCTCTCGCGGGGGCACGTGGCCCTGTCCGTGGCCATGACCTCGGTCTCCACTCTGCTGGCTCCGCTGCTCACCCCGCTGCTGGTGCTGTGGCTCGCCGGATCGGCCCTGCCCGTGGACGCGGTGGGGCTGTTCTCCAGCATCGTCAAGGTCGTGCTGGTTCCCGTGGTGCTCGGGATCGTGGTCCGCGCGTTGCTGACCCGCTGGGTCGAACGTGTGCTGCCGCTGCTGCCGCTGGTCTCGGTGACCGGGATCGTGGTCGTGGTGGCGGCCGTGGTCGGGGGCAACGCGAGCACGTTGACCTCGGTCGGCGCGCTGCTGCTGTTGGCCGTGGTGCTGCACAACGCCTGCGGCCTGCTGCTCGGCTACGGCGCGGCCAGGTTGGCCGGCGTGCCGGAACCGGGCAGGCGCGCGATCAGCGTGGAGGTGGGGATGCAGAACTCCGGCCTCGCGGCGAGCCTGGCCACCACGCACTTCACCCCGCTCGCCGCGCTGCCCGCGGCGCTGTTCTCGGTGTGGCACAACCTGTCCGGCGCGGTCGTGGCCTCGTTCTGGTCGCGGCGGCCAGCCGGGGAGCAGGACTCCACCGAGGCGGTCAGCTCCGCGCGGAGCTGACTCCCCCGCTGGACTCCAGCTCAGCGCTTCCGGGTGACGTGGCGCCGGATTTCTGGGTTTTTCGGGGGGCTTCCCGGACTCGAGCTCCCCTCGAGCGGGGAACTCTGGGGCGGAGCCGATCGAGGAGGAATCACGTGATTCGCTTCGCCAAGCACGGGGCACCAGCAGGAATCTGCTCGAGTGCCGTTCTCGCCCCGCTGGCCCTGGCCGTGCTGATCACGGTCTCGGCCGTGTTCGGAGCCGGAGCCGCGCGTGCCGTGTCCGACGGGACCGAAGTGCGCTCCCGAGCGGAGGCGCCGTGGAACAGCACCTTGATCATCAAGGGCGACGGGCCGTTGCAGGAGCGGGTGACCTGCGGCGGTGCGCTGGTTACCCCCCGCAGGGTCGTCACCGCCGCGCACTGCGTTTCCGGAATGCCGCTGGACGAGCTGAAGCGCCGGATCGAGGTCCACGTGGGAGCGCGGGAGCTCTCGGGAGATCCGGGAAGGACTGCCCAGCTGACCGGCGTGCGGGCGCATCCCCGGTACCGTCTCGTCCCCTCCCCGGAGAACCCTGATTCGGGGACCATGTCCAGCGCGACCCACGACATCGCGGTGCTCACCCTGGACCGCGCGGTGCGCGAGGTGCCCACCCTGCCCGTCGCGGACGAGGCGGCGCGGGTGAACGATCCCGCCGTTCTCTACGGGCACGGCTTGACCGGCCCTTCCTCCCGGGGTGACGTGCTCCGGCGCGGGACGTACCGGGTGCGCCCGACCGAGGAGTGCGCGGAGGCCACCCCGGCCGTGGTCGACGGGGAGTCGATGATGTGCGGACGCGGTTGGCGGGCCGAGGCCTGCTTGGGTGACAGCGGAGGGCCGCTGGTGGGGTACCGGTCCGGCAGGCCCGAGCTGATCGGGGTGTTCAGCTTCGGCATGGAAACGGCGGGCGAGCCCTGCGGAACCGCGGGGCCCAACTTCTTCACCGAGGCCAACGCGGTGCACGACTGGTTGGTGGAGCGGTTGGCTGATCCGGTGGAGGGCTGACCATCGGCGCGGACTCCCGGGGAAACCGCGGATCGGGTTCTCCGGGAGCCCGGATTCGGGTCAGCCTCCGACACTCACGGCGTACAGGTACCAGGTGGCGTGCGGCGGCCACTGCTCCGTCCAGCGCCAGCGCCAGCGCCGCGATCGCCACGTCTGCCCCTCGCGGTGGTTGACCTGGCGGACCAGCTCTCGGCCGTCCCGCTCGACGGCTTTCAGGTGGCGCAGCGCCGGATTCCTGGGTGGTCCGGGCTGCATGACCGAGTGGCAGAACGTCACCTCCGGACGTTTCACCCTGGTGAGGTAGTCGGCGCCGTACAGTCCCTCGTCGCACAGTCAGGTGCGCAGCTGGGTGAAGTGCTTGCCGAAGTCTCGGTGGCGGCGTACCAGCCGCCGTGCGCGTTGATTCCGCCCGAGCCGTTCTCGTCCACGGGCAGGGAGCGGTCCTGCCGGTCGAACCTCCCGGAGCAGCGGGTGGCCTTGAACCAGTGCGCCACGCGGGAGAGGATGCCGCGTTCCAGCGCGAACGCGGTGATGGTGAAGGGCGCGGACTCGCCGTGCCGACTGTTGCCCGCGCCCGCCCGCAGCACGTACTCGCCCTCGGTGGAGAGGTCGGAGAAGTGGAGCGTCCAGGGGTGTCGGCTTCCCCGATCGTGGACTGGTCCGACGTGCGGTGGCGGCCGTGGTCGGGGGCAACGCGAGCACGTTGACCTCGGTCGGCTCCAGCTCAGCGCTTCCGGGTGACGTGGCGCCGGGTCGCGGGGTGCCGCGGGAACTCGGCCCCGGGCTCCGCCCGCGCGGGGATCACTCGGCGAGCTCGACGAGCTCCGGCAGGCGGGCGACCACTTCCTCCGGGGCGGGCATGGCGGAGATCTCGGAGGCGATCCGGGCCGCCACTTCCCGCGGGGCCGGGTCGGTCAGCAGTCGTCGTGCCGCGGCGGTGACGGCCGCGGCCTCGAACCGCTCGGGCGGCAGGCTCTCCCCCGCACCGGAGGCGCTGATCGCCTCGGCGTTGGTGAACTGGTCGGCTCCCCTGGGCAGCAGCAGCTGGGGCAGTGCAGCGTTCAGCGCGCCGAGGGTGGTGCCGCTGCCACCGTGGTGCACGATCAGGTCCAGGTGGGGCAGCAGCTCAGCCTGCGGCAGCCAGCTTTCCACGGTGACGTTGTCCGGTTGCTCGCCCAGCTCGGCGGGGGAGACGGGACCGGTGGCGACCAGCAGCCGCAGGGGCAGTCGGGCGAGCGCCGCCGCTGCCTCGCGCAGCAGCTCGGCGGTGCCGAAGCCGGTCCCGAAGGTCAGGTACGCCAGTCCGCGCCCGGGCTCGTGGTGCAGCAGCCCTCGGGGTGGTGGTGCGCTCCCCGGCTGCGGGGCCGGGCGCAGCGCGAAGCGGCGGTGCTGGTTCCGCGTTTCCGCGGTGCGCAGCGAGGGCGGGTAGATGTCCAGATAGGGGGCCGCGCGTCCCGGTTCCGGTGCGGGCAGACCGAGTTCGGCGCTGAACTCGGCCAGCAGCCGCTCGTGCTCCGCGAACCCGGCGGGGGTGTCCGGGCCGAGCCCGTGGGACAGCGCGGGGATGCCGGCGAGCCGCGCGGCGAGCTCCGCCCCGCTGTTGGCGCTGTCGTGGACGACCACGTCCGGTGCGGTTCGGTCCAGCAGTGGGGCGAGGTCGGTGAGGAAGCGGCGGGGCAGGGTTCTGCCGAAGGTCTCCGCGCCGAGGCGGGCGAGCTGCTCCCCGGTGAGCCCGGGGTCGTCCGGTGCGGTGTCGAAGAGTTCGCGGGCGGTCCGCGCCCCGGCTTCGTGGATCGAGGTGCCCGCGGTGAGCGGTTCGAACCCCGCTTCCCGCAGCGTCGGGTGCATGTCCGGGCCGGTGGCGAAGTCGACCTCGTGGTCGGCCGCGCGTGGGGCGGTTTCCCGGACGAGCAGTCGAAGGTCCTGTCACTCAACTGACTTCCGAGAAGCGTGAGGCCGAGGTCGTGACGGCTTCACTGCTGCGAAAGGGCGAGTGCGCCGCCGAGGCCGATGAGGGTGGTGCCGCTGGCGGCGTGCTGGCGGCGTTGCCAGCGCGGGTTGTTGGCGATCCAGGTGCCTGCCGGCGTTGTCCGGTGCTTTTCCGGGAGAGGCTTGCTCCGGGGCTTGGTGGGTGATCCCCAGCGGGGAGAGGCGATGCTGCCTTTGCAGGCACGGCGTCCTCTCACCTGGTTCGTCGAACCCGTGTTCGATACCCTGTCCTCGGGTGGTCGAGGTTCGTCTCCGAAGGCTCGAGAGGTGTCCGTGCTCAGTGCTTCATCCGATTCGGTGTACCCCTGGGAAGGGCCGCGTGCGCTCTCATCTCCTAGGCTTTCGGGTATGAGCTCCTGGGACGACGAGGAACGAGCGGCACTGGTGGCCCTGCTGCGGGCCCGCCCGGAGGGAATGTCGTGGTCGACGATCACTTCCGAGGTGGCCGAGGCCGGTAGTGCGTGCGCTGTTCGGGAACGTTTCGGGAGGCCCTCTTCCGGGGAAACCACTCTGTTCGAGGTGACCGCGCAGGCCATTCCTCCGGGCGGAGAGATCGAGCAGGCGCTGGAGGACCTCGCCTCCTGGCGTGGCGAGGACTTCGAGTTCCTCACTTTCCGGGACGAGTACTACCCGCGCCGTCTCCTCGAGGTGAATCAGGTCCCCCCGTTCGTCTTCGCCCGCGGAAAGCTCGTTCCCGATGAGAGCGCGGTTTCGGTGGTGGGGTCCCGTGCGGCTTCGGAACATGCTCGTGCGGTTGCCGCCGATGTCGCTCGCGGACTCTCGGACGCGGGGTTCACAGTGCTTTCGGGGCTGGCGAACGGAATCGATGCCGCAGCGCACACGGCCGCTCTCGACAGCGGTGGCCGAACGGTGGCGATACTCGGAAACGGTGTTCGGCGGGTCTACCCCGCGGAGAATCGGGAGTTGCAGGAGCGGATCGCTCGGGAAGGGCTCGTACTGTCCCAGTTCTGGCCCGACTCGCCTCCGACCAAGCAGAGCTTCCCGATGAGGAACGCGACGATGAGTGCCTACGGCGTCGCCACGGTCGTTGTGGAGGCGGGCGAGCATAGCGGAGCACGGATTCAGGCGCGCCTGGCTGTTGAACACGGGCGCCCGGTTATTCTGATGAAGCCTGTGGCCCGAGGTACCGACTGGGGGGCGCAGCTGAGCGTCCAGCCCGGTGTCTTCGTCGTCGACACCCCGGAGGAGGCCGTCGAGGTCGCGGAGCGCTTGGCCAGCGGTGAACGGGAGGTCTCCCGCCTGCTCGCCTTGGCCACGTCGTGACTCACGAGGACATCCGTGCTGATCTACGGCGGCAACTGACCCGTCGGGTGGGTGGGTTCTTCCACAACACGAGGAAGCTCCCCGGAGTGACCTGCGTGGTGTGCGCTGGACCTGTGTCCTCCAACGAGGTGGTCTGTTCCAGGTGTGCCCGGCATCGTGCGGAGTTCGGTGACCGACTGGCGGATCGGGTGCTGCTGCTGACGTATGTTCGTGGTCATCAGCCGCGGAAGCAACACCAGTCGGCGCACACCGTGCGGGCGTACAAGTGGCCCTGGTCGCCGGTGGAGAGATGCCTCAACGATCTACGGCTGATGGTTTTGGCCGCTACCCGTATCCACGCTCGGTGCGTTGTCGAAGCAGCGGGGCGAATCTGGGATTCGGTGACTTTCGTGCCCTCCAGGAACAGGCCGATAGCGAAACATCCCGTTGCCGAGCTGGCACGCCACGTGGCTTTTCACGATCAGGATGAGGACCGGCTGACCCTGGAGATCGGCCCGGGGTTCGGCGATTCCGAACGCGTCGTCCGTGCTGATCAGTTCGTCGTACCGGACCGGTATCGGGAACGTGTGACGGGCAGGCACGTGCTGCTGGTGGACGACACGTGGACTTCGGGAGCGAAGATGCAGTCAGCGGCCGTGGCGCTCAGCGACGCTGGTGCTGAGCAGGTCACGGCGCTGTGCGTGGCCAGGTGGTGTCGACACGATTGGTCGGACCACCGGCAGCTGCTGGATTCCTGCACCGAGCCCTACGACGCTTTCGAATGTCCTGTCCTGGGTGACGAGTGCTCGGTGAATTGAGCTCGGCTCACCGGGTTCTCTCGGGATTTCACTGCTGCGACAGGGCGAGTGCGCCGCCGAGGCCGATGAGGGTGGTGCCGCTGGCGGCGTGCTGGCGGCGTTGCCAGCGCGGGTTGTTGGCGATCCAGGTGCCGAGCGAGCCGGCGAAGACGGCCACGAGCAGGTCGGCGGTGGAGGCGAGCACGACGAAGGCCAGCCCGAGGGCGAGGAAGGCGATGCTCTGCGAGCCCCGTTCGGGGTGGACGAACTGCGGTATGAAGGCCAGGAAGAACATCGCGGTCTTCGGGTTGAGCACTTCGGTGACCAGGCCCTGGGTCACCGCGGAACCGCGCTGCTTCGGAGCGGCGGCCCGCTGTTCCGCCTGTTCCGCGGGGGCTCCGCGCAGCTCCCACAGGGTGCGCGCGCCCAGGTAGATCAGGTAGGCGGCTCCGAGGAACTTGACCACGGTGAACGCCAGGGCCGAGGTGGCCAGCAGCGCGGACAGGCCGATCGTGGCGGCGAGCACGTGCACCGCTGCTCCGAGGAAGGTGCCGAGGGCCGAGCGGACCCCCTCGGCCCTGCCGCCGTGCAGGCTCCGGGCGAGCACGTACAGGATTCCGGGACCGGGGGCGACGGCTATCAGCGTCGCGGTCCCCAGGAAGATCCACCATTCGGAGAGGTCCGGCATGAGGCGAGGTTATCGGAATCCGGCCGGAAGCCGTTCGTCGCACTCGCCCTGACCTTGGTCGGGTGGGGCATCTGCGTTCCCACCCCGCCGGGGCAACTCACCGCTGCTCGACGGGGCGGAACCGGTGGGTCTCGCCGTGGGTGAGGTAGTGGAACCGCGCCGACGTCGATGACGCGGCCGCGGCTTCCTTGAGCTCGTCCAGCCCGGACCGGAAGACCGAGTAGTCGTTGTAGTGGATGGGAACCGCCGTGCGCGGGTCGACTACCTCCACGGCCCGGACGGCCTGCTCTCCGGTCATGGTGACCACCGTGCCCAGCAGTGTCGTTCCGCCCGCGTGGACCAGGGCCAGGTCGATGCCGGGATGGCGCCGCGGGATGTCGTGGAGCCGGTCGTGCAGCAGCGTGTCCCCGCTGATGTAGAGCCGGAAGGCCCGGTCCCCGCCGTTGCCGAAGTCCAGCAGGCTGCCCATGGTCGGTGGCAGCATGCCCGCGACCGGGTCGGGGTCGTGCTTGGCCGGCATCGCGGTGATGCTCACCTCGTCGTCGCCCTTGATCACTGTTTGGCACTGCCAGGTGTCCAGCGCGCGTCCCCCGGTGAACCCCTGCTCGGACAGCAGCCCCACCGCGTGCTCGGTGGTGATGATGGGAACGTCCTTGCCCAGCTGTTCGGCGGCCACGTCGTCGAAGTGGTCCCCGTGGTGATGGGAGAGCACGATGAGGTCCAGCGGTGGCAGGTCGGCGATCTGACAGGCGGGCTCCACCTCGCGCCGGGCGTACATGCCGTGACCGAGGTGCACGTGCTCGCCCCGGTGCAGGAAGGTCGGATCAGTCAGGATCGTGAAACCGCCGTAGCGGATCAGCGTGGTCGCGTTGCCGATGAAGTACACGCTGCCCTCGGAGAAGTCACCGGGCGCCGAGGCGGGAAGTCTCAGCGGTGTGTTCAAGGCACGACTCCTCACCTGTCGGTGTTCGTGCTTTCCGATGGGGAGTACCCGGCCCCCGCGGGGCGGAAAACCCGTGCGGTCGTTGTCCACGCTGCGAGAAGCGGAGCGCTCGGCAGCGGCCACGGCGGCGTGGTGAGGTCACTCCGCAGGCCGAGCCGCGTCCGGCTCGTGGTGCTCGGAGCGCGCCGGTTCGGGGCGTCGAAGAGGTCCTCGGCCGTCTCGAGCAGCTCGCGGAGCTGGTTGATCCCTGCCCGGTCGAATCGATGTCCGGATCCGGTTCGAGGTAGGTCATAAAGACCCCGATCACCCCGAGAGCAGGCAGTGATCACTCACCGGAGGCGCCGAACAGGGTCCCGTCGTGAGGCGAGTACTGGTGTTCGTCCGTCTCGGGCTGCTGCTGACGCTGATCGGCACACTCGTTCCGCTCCTCGACGCCCTCGCCGACCGAATACGCGCCGCATATCCGGCTTTCACCGCTGAAGAGGGGCGCCGGGAGAAGTCCGCAATCGTGATTTATCCGGTCACGATGGGGGTGGTGGCGATCGTCGTGTGGTCGTGGACGGCGCGGTTCTTCGAGACGGGGAGGAGCCGGGCACGCGTCGCGGCCACGGTCGTCTTCCTCGTGGCCGGTTTCGTTTCCTTCCTTCCACCGATGGTGGCCGGTCGGGAGATGCCCACCGCGTACGGAGTGCTCACGTTGCTGCCCTGCGTCGCAGGAGCTGCAGTGGTCGTCGCGCTGTGGACGGGAAGTCCCGCGGGGCACTCCACGGACACGCCGTCCCGGTGACGAAGCCGTGCTGTTGCTCGGCCGCCGCGCCGTGTCGTGCGGAGCGGGTGAGGGGCGGGGATTCGGCGGAGATTTCCACTCGGCCACCCGGCCGCGCGGCCGGGTTCAGTCGGTTCCCTCGACGAAGAACAGGCGCCGTTCGAGCGCCGATCCCCGCACCTCGAGCGCCCGCGCGTACTCGGGCGAGTCGTACCACTCCCGGGCGCGCTGCATGCTCGGGAACTCGACGATGACGACGCGCTGCTCCACCGGCCAGCTGCCCTCGACCACGTCCGGCGCAGCGCCGCGGACCACGTAGCGCCCGTCGTACTGTTCGATCGAGTGGCGGGCCAACTGGCGGTACCGGTCGGCGAGCTGCTCGTCGAGTATCTCCACTTCGGATATCACGTACGCGGTCATCACCCGCCAGTCTGCCGCGAATTGTGCACCCCGTGTGGTCGTTCGTTGTCCGGTGCCGGGCGAGCACGGCAGGAGTGGGCCATGTTGGCACGTTCGGTGGATGAGGCGACGTCGCGCAGCCCGTAATTTTCGGGCATGGCGACGTTGTCCTTTCCTCGACCGCCGCTGGTCGACGAGGTCGTCGCGCTGCGCCCGTGGCGACGCGCGGACATTCCGCAGAAGTTCGCGGGGCTGTCCGATCCGTTGTGCCTGCGGTTCTCCTGGGCGTCGACCGAGCGGTTCACCGAGGTGCACGTCCGGCGAAAACTCGAGGTGCAGGAACGGGAGCGCCTCGAAGGGAAGGGGATCAACTTCGCCGTGGTGGACGTGGCGGCGCGGGAGCACGTGCTCGGCGGTGCCGAACTCTACGATGTGGACGGTTCTCGCTCGTGCGCGGCGGTCGGTTACTGGCTCGCCCCGCACGCGCGGGGGCGTGGCGTCGCCACGCGCGTGGTGCGGCTGCTGGCCCGGTGGGGCTTCGAACGGCTCGCGCTCGCCCGCCTGGAGCTCACCTGCGGGCCGGACAACACCGCTTCTCAACGGGTCGCCGAGCGGTGCGGTTTCACCAGGGAGGGGCTGCTGCGTTCCCACCTGCCGTTCCGGGGCGGGCGGCGCGACACCGTGATGTACGGCCTGCTGCCGGGGGAGTTGAGCTGAGGCCTGCTGCTCCGAACGTCACCAGGAGGCGTTCCGGAGCCCGGTCAGCGATGACGGAGCTGCGCTGATCGTCACGAGGTCTCCCGCCGCGCTGCTTCGTTCGGTGTCGACCACACGGGGCGGCAGGTTTCTGCGTGTTCTGGTGGGGACGAGCGGTCACGGCGGAGAGCCCTGAGCGCACGATCCCGGTGTCCACTGCGGACCCTCTCAGTGCCGGGGTTGTTTTCTCGTCGTCGGCGGGTTGTGGCGAACTTCGCGAATGGCCTCGCCGTTTTCCGGCGGGCTGATAACTTTGCCCGCCGCAATCGATGCGAGGAGCGAAGGATGGCAAACAGCGGAACGGGATTCGCTGTCGATCTCTATCGCTTGGAGAAGGTGGCCAAGGACTACCTGCCGACCGTGGCCACCGTTTACGAAAACGCGGTCGGGTTGTGCCAGGACGCGGAGTCCGGATTGGGTTTCATGTCCGGTATTCCGGAACAGTTCCAGGGTGAGAGTGGCTCGATCTCGCAGGCCTACGGCCAGGTGCACAGCGCGGTCACCGAGGTGCTGAAGTCCACCAAGACCAGCTTGGACGAGACGGCGAGCGCGCTGCACGAAACGGTGAGGATGTACGCGGAGGCCGATCAGGGGGTATCGGACAACCTCGATCAGCTGATGCAGCAGCGGGGAACACCGAAGCCGGAGGTGAGCTCATGAGCCAGGCCGATCTGATGCAGAAGGCCAAGGAGATCGAGACGAAAGCCGCTGAGACGGAGTACCGCCAGTTGCTTAGCTTGCCCAGGGCCGGGCCGGGCATCAACAAGGAGGACCTGGAGCAGAAGTACCAGGGCCGTGCGCAGCCCTTGTTCGAGCCGTTTGCCCGGATCCCGGATCCGAGCGCGTACGACGGGCCGATCAACGACCTGCACAGCGCCATGGGCAAGCTCTCGTACGGGGCGCACATGAACGACCCGGTCAACGAGGATTCCATCGGCGCGAACGAGGACCTGAAGGCGATCGAGACGGCTGCCGGCGATCTGCAGGGCTGGAGCGGTGAGGCCGCCTACGCATTCAAGGCCAATTTCCTCGATCCGTTCCCCGCCAAGGCGAGCAACCAGTTCATCGCTCTCGGCGGGATGAAAGGTGCGATGCAGGCGGAACAGGAGCTGTGGGATAAAGCGCAGAAAGATATCGACCATATCGCTGACCAGGCGATCCATGCGCTGGAAAACGTGGGCAGCTGCGGCAAGAGCGACTTCGAGTTCATGCTGTCGGTAGCCAGTGCGGTGGCAGCGATCGGGGCCATACCGTTCACCGGCGGTGCCTCGGCGGTCACCTTCGCGGCGGTGGGGGCCGCCTCGGCGGTGGGCGGTGCGGCCCAGAAAGGTGTGGAAGCGGTGAAGGCGAGTGGTGGCTCGGCGGAGCAGGTCGTGAGCTCGATGGAGGACGCGATCGGCAAGCTCACCGAGCACATCAGCAAGGAGCGGGGCAGGATCACCAAGTCGCTGAACGACTGCGCCGGCGCCATCACCCAGGGCAAGTCGCACTTCGTCTCACCGCGCCCGAAGCTCGCCGGTATGGAGGGTGAGAGGCTGACCAGCGGCATGGGCGTCGGCGGCCACGACTAGGAGGAGTGGGAGCAGTGGGTGAACTGGCCGAACGGCTGGACGGCATCCGGGTGCGGGCGAACGCCCCCGGGATGGACATCCGAGCCGAATTGCACAACCGCACCGAGTTCACGCTCTCGTTCGGGGAGAGCGTGTACGAGTTCGTCGACGAGCGAGCTCTGGAGCGGGCGTTGGCGAGCATGGCTCGACTGCTGTACGCGGGGTGGCAGCGGCAGTACCGGGAGGCGATCGAAGAGACGGGACTGATCATCGATCCGGAGGATCGTCACGACTTCGACTTCCAGGAGGAGTGCCGGGCGGTGGAGTCGTACGGCGAGTCCGCCGACGGCTGTGTCGCCCTGTCCGCCGTGGGCATGGACGAATTCTCCGCGCGGATCAAGAGCGGGACCCTGCGGAAACTGAGCGAGAACGAGTTTGCCGCGCGGGTGTCCGAGGCGGCGAGTCTGCTGGTCGCGGATTATCAGGCCAAGACGACCGAGTTGAAGATAAGGTACTACGGATGATCGGGCGTGCGTTGCGGGGCGCTGTCGTGTTGTTGGCAGGGTTCGTGCTGGTGGCGGGGTGTGGTTCGGATCGGCCCGCTGAGTTGTCGGTGGACGAGGTGAAGCCGTGTGAGCTGATTCCTCAGTCCGCTCATCAGCGGTTGCGGATAGCCGTGGAACCGCAGAGTCTTGACACTGTCTCGGGGGTCGGCACGGAGGGAAGAACCTGTGCCCACACCACGAACACCGGAAACAGCGTGTATGTCAGTACGATCACGAATCACGGGATTGGGCGATGGGTGGATCCTTCGTTCGAGCATGTGCGTTCCGAGGAGGCCCCCCGGATTCAGGGTTATCGTACGGTGAAGGTGTGGCGTGACAGTGAGCGTCCGGATCCGGACAGCAAGTGCAAGGTCTATGTTGATGTTGCCGGTGGTCAGTCGCTGCGGGTCCAGGTTGGTATGACTTCCGATGAGGAGGATCCGCCGACTTGTGACACGGCGCGTCGTTTCGCCGAGACCGCGATGGGGACGCTCGTCGCTGATCGTGGGTAGTCGAGAGTTGTGCTCGTGTGTCGTGACCTGCCCGTCTTCGGCTGAGGTCTGCTGATGTTTTCGTGGGGAGGAGTGTGTGAGTTCGTCGGGCGGGGTGCCGGTGTTGTGCGGATGATCGGGCGTGCGTTGCGGGGCGCTGTCGTGTTGTTGGCAGGGTTCGTGCTGGTGTCGGGGTGTGGTTCGGATCGGCCCGCTGAGTTGTCGGTGGACGAGGTGAAGCCGTGCGAGCTGATTCCTCAGTCCGCTCATCAGCAACTCCAAGTGCGTCTGGCCCCGCAGTCTGTTGATTCTGTCCCGGAGGTCGATACAGAAGGAGACACTTGCTACTACTCTCCTCATGAGAGAAGCAATGTTTGGGTCAGTGCGATCACGAACCATGGGATTGATCGGTGGGTGGATCCTCCGTTCGATCATGCACATTCCGAGGAGGTTTCCCGGATCCAGGGTTATCGCACGATGAAGGTGTGGCTCGACAGCGAGCGTCCGGATCCGAATCACCAGTGCAGAATTTACGTCGACGTTGCCGGTGGTCAGTCGCTGCGTGTCAAGGTCGATGAGTCTTCTGAGAAGGAGGATCCACCGACTTGCACTACGGCTCGCCGTTATGCCGAGTTGGCGATGAAGACGCTCGTCGCTGATCGTGGGTAGTCGAGAGTTGTGCTCGTGTGTCGTGACCTGCCCGTCTTCGGCTGAGGTCTGCTGATGTTTTCGTGGGGAGGAG
Source organism: Actinopolyspora sp. BKK2 (assembly GCF_011291845.1). NCBI lineage: Bacteria > Bacillati > Actinomycetota > Actinomycetes > Actinopolysporales > Actinopolysporaceae > Actinopolyspora > Actinopolyspora sp. BKK2. The sequence goes on from NZ_JAANTE010000002.1 coordinate 18,690, forward strand.
TGTGTGAGTTCGTCGGGCGGGGTGCCGGTGTTGTGCGGATGATCGGGCGTGCGTTGCGGGGCGCTGTCGTGTTGTTGGCAGGGTTCGTGCTGGTGTCGGGGTGTGGTTCGGATCGGCCCGCTGAGTTGTCGGTGGACGAGGTGAAGCCGTGCGAGCTGATTCCTCAGTCCGCTCATCAGCGGTTGCGGATAGCCGTGGAGACGCAGAAACTCGACTCTGTTGAGGGGATTGATACGGAGGGCAGTACCTGTGCCTATCGTACGAATACCGGCAACAGCGTGTATGTCAGTACGATCACGAATCACGGGATTGATCGGTGGATGGATCCTCCGTTCGAGAGTTCACATTCCGAGGAGGTTTCCCGGATTCAGGGTTATCGTACGGTGAAGGTGTGGCACGACAGCGAGCGTCCGGATCCGAATCACCAGTGCAGAATTTACGTCGACGTTGCCGGTGGTCAGTCGCTGCGGGTCCAGGTTGGTATGACTTCCGATGAGGAGGATCCACCGACTTGTGACACGGCGCGTCGTTTCGCCGAGACCGCGATGGGGACGCTCATCGCTGATCGTGGGTAGCAGATGAGCCGCAGCCCTGGGGATTCCGAAGCTGATTCGGCAGGTGGCGAGGCCGGTGGTCAGGCTTCGGGAGAACCACGCGGGTCCTCCGGCCAACGCCGCACTCCCGAGGAGTGTCCGCCCGGGGCGACAGCGGTCTCGTGAAGTCGCCTGCCGTGCACTGCCGCTCAGCGTGGAACGGGCGGATGAGTACCGTTCGTGTTCGTCGAACCTGGTCGAGCAGGACGGGTAAAGCCCTGATTCGCTCGCGTCGCTCCGGATCGGATGAATTCCTCTCGCCTGCTTACCGCGGCAGCCGCGTGTCGAGCGCTGTTCGATCCCGACCGAGCGGCGTACACGCCCCGTGGGGGAGCCAGCGAGCTGAAACGGCGAAATTATACCATTCCTTCGGGAGTGAGAAGCGCTCCATTATATAGATTTCATGAAGAATTCATTCGAGTGGCACGAAATTAATCTAGTGCCACGCGATCGTGTGTATTCGCTCGTTTTTCTTTGTTGGTTCGCGGTGTTGTCGATAGAGTGGTCAGTGCCCTGATGAGTGCAGTAATTCTCACTCGTGTCCTTGTGCTCGTCAACGCCGTCGAGCTTCCTTTCCGTGTCGATTTTGTTGGGAACGGCCAGCATGAGTATTTCGGCAGCAGGTGCGGACACCGACGCGTCACCGTCCAGGGAACTGTCTCCCGACAGTGGACTCCCTACGGTTCTCATGGGGTTGACCGTGCTCAGCGGCATCATCGACGCGGTCAGTTACCTCGGACTCGGACGTCTGTTCCTGGGCAAGATGACCGGCAACGTGGTCGTACTCGGGCTCTCCACCGCTCAGGTGCCCGGGCTCTCGATGACCGTCCCCGTAGCGGCGCTGACTGCCTTCCTGCTGGGAGCTGTGCTGGGCGGGCGGCTGAGAACCGCTCTCGGGCACACCAAACCCTGGTGGGTGAGCTCGGCGTTGACGATCGAGGCGGTCCTGTTGATCGCCGCTGTCGGAGCCGCAGCCGTGGCCGGCTCCGACGGTCCCGAACTGACCGACCTGGAGATCTTCCTCCTGGTCGTACTGCTGGCCCTGGCCATGGGGCTGCGCAACGCCACCGTGCGCAAGCTCGCGGTCCCGGACCTGACCACGACGCTCATCACGCTCACCCTGGCCGACATAGCGGCGGACTGCTTCCTGGCGGGGCGGCGCAATTCGCGGCTGAACCGCAGGTTCGGAGCCGTGATGTCCATCTTCGGCGGGGCACTGCTCGGCGGCTACCTCGTGTTCAGGTACGGGCTGCTGCCCCCGCTGGTTCTCGCCGCCGCGCTGGCCACGGCGCTGGCCGTCGGTTATTCAGTGCTGTGGTTGTGGGCCACCCGAAGGCGCGGTCAGCGCTGAACCGATCGGCTACGGCAGCGATGCCTCGCCCGGCGGGGGTGGCGAACTCGGCGAACCGATGAGCTGTGTTCGGCCGGGTTGCGGCGCTCCAGAAGCTCCGGACGTCTTCAGCTGCTCTGGTAGGCAGTCCGCAACGGACCTGCCTTGGTCCGAAGTAGACGCATCCGCGGCAAGGGGAGAAGTTCGCGGGAGACACCCGAGGTGCCCCTGCGGGAGGGGAACGGCAAACATCAACGGGCCGCTGGTGAGACGCTGGTTGGTCGATGAGTACGCACACGCTCGGGCTGATCGGTTCCGCCACCGACGGTCTGGAGAACATTCGCACTGCCCTGGTCGAGCCAGCGATCGCGCGCGGGTGGCAGGTGGCGGTCACACTCACGCCCACGGCCGGAACATGGCTGGAGGACACCGGGGAGCGGGCCCGGATCGAGGACGCGACGGGACTGCCGTGCCGGGTGGCTCCGCGGATGCCGCGCGAGGCGAGTCCGCACCCGCCGATCGACTGCTTGCTCGTCTGCCCCGCGAGTGCGAACACGGTCGCCAAGCTCGCGCTCGGGCTGGCCGACAACCAGGCGTTGACGACCGTGTGCGAGGCGATCGGTGTCCAGTCGGTGCCGATCGTGGTGTTCCCCCTGGTCAACGCCGCGCACGTTCGCCACCCGGCCTGGAACGCGCACCTGGCCGCACTGCGCGAAGCCGGGGCGCACCTGCTGACCGGCGACGAGTACTGGCCGCTGCACGAACCGCGCGGCGCACCTGCCGGCAAGGACCTTCCCTGGGACAAGATCCTCGACGTGGTCGAGTCAGTGTCCGGATGAGGTAGTGGGGCCCACTCCCGGCCCCGGCACGAAAAAGGCCCAGGCGGAACCAGTGGGTTCCTGACCTGGGCCTTCATCCTTGGAGCGGGTGACGGGAATCGAACCCGCATTCTCAGCTTGGGAAGCTGATGTTCTTACCATTGAACTACACCCGCACTGCCTCGCTGTGCTGTTCACAACGCTAGCACGGCCACCATCGTCCGGTGTTCACCCCCCACCCGATACGCTGTGCGGGTGCTGCTCAGTGACCGTGACCTGCGTAAAGAGCTCGATGACGGGCGTTTGGAACTCGATCCGTTCGACGACGCGCTGATACAACCCTCGAGCGTCGACGTTCGGCTGGACCGTTTCTTCCGCGTCTTCGACAACTCCAAGTACACCCACATCGACCCCTCGCGGCAGCAGGACGACCTGACCTCGCTCGTCGAGCACTCCGACGACGACGCGTTCGTGCTCCACCCCGGCGAGTTCGTCCTCGGCTCCACCTTCGAGACGGTGCGCCTGCCCGAGGACCTGGCGGGCAGGCTCGAGGGCAAGTCCTCCCTGGGGCGGCTCGGTCTGCTGACCCACTCGACGGCCGGTTTCATCGATCCGGGGTTCGGCGGGCACATAACCCTCGAACTGTCCAATGTCGCGAACCTGCCCATCACCCTTTGGCCGGGCATGAAGATAGGCCAGCTGTGCCTGTTCCGCCTGTCCAGCCCGGCCGAGCACCCGTACGGCAGCAAGGCCGCGGGCTCCCGCTATCAGGGACAGCGCGGTCCCACGCCCTCCCGCGCATATCTCAACTTCGTGCGGGTTGACACCAGCAGGTGAACACGATCGAGACCGAGTCGTTAGTCGTTCAGAAGCAGCTCGCGTCGATTCAGCAACGTATGGTGTCTGAAGGTGTAGTAGTGTTCAGAGTCACACTGAATCGTGGAAGTCAAGCGGGATGGATGTGACTTACGTTGTCGCGTAACCCGTCGTTAACGAGCGGTGTGCGAAATGGCATACCGGCGAACGGGGGCACAGGAGAACTTCGATGTCGGTAGATCAGACGAGAGGTCGTTCCACCGATCACCTGGCACACGTGGTGATGATCGCCGGGGCGGCTGCCCTGGGTGGCTTTCTGTTCGGTTATGACACTTCGGTCATCAACGGTGCGGTGCAGGCCATCCAGGACAACTTCGCCGTCGGCGCGGCGCTTACCGGCGTCACCGTCGCCGCGGCTCTGCTGGGTTCGGCTGTGGGAGCGGCCATAGCAGGTGGCATAGCGGACAGACTCGGCCGCACCCGAGTCATGCAGGTGGCGGCCGTGCTGTTCATCATCAGCGCGATCGGTTCGGCGTTGCCGTTCACCGTCTGGGACCTCGCCTGGTGGCGAATAGTCGGCGGTGTCGCCGTCGGTATCGCCTCCATGATCGGTCCGGCCTACATCGCCGAGGTCGCCCCGGCCGAGTACCGCGGACGGCTCGGGTCGTTGCAGCAGCTCGCGATCGTGCTGGGAATCGCGGTTTCCCAGCTGGTCAACTACGCCCTCGCCTCCGCGGCGGGCGGCAGTGCCTCGGCCCAGCTCGGGCCGTTGGACACCTGGCAGTGGATGTTGGCGGTTGAGGCCGTCCCCGCGTTGATCTACTTGATCCTCGCCACCATCATCCCCGAATCCCCCCGCTACCTCGTCTCCGCGGGCAAGACCGAACTGGCCCGCAAGGTGTTGCATCGCATCGAGTCGGCCGACGCGGACGAGAAGATCAAGGAGATCCGGGAAGCCCTCGGGGGCGAAAAGAAGCCGAGGCTCAGCGACCTGCGCGGAAGGGCCGGTCTGCTCCCCATCGTGTGGGTCGGCATGGCCATCGCCGCGCTGCAGCAGTTCGTCGGCATCAACGTCATCTTCTACTACTCCTCCTCGCTGTGGCAGTCCGTCGGTGTGGAGGAGAGCAATTCGCTGCTGCTGAGCCTGTTCACCTCCATCGTCAACATCATCGGTACGATCGTCGCGATCATGCTGGTCGACAAGATCGGCCGCAAGCCGCTGCTCGTGATGGGCTCGATCGGTATGACGATCGCGCTGGCGCTCACCGGCTGGGCGTTCAGCTACGCCGAGGTCAGCGGCGACCAGGCCAACCTCCCGTTCGCCTGGGGCGTGGTGGCACTGCTCTCCGCCAGCGCCTTCGTGTTCTGCTTCGCGGCCTCCTGGGGTGTCGTCATGTGGGTGCTGCTCGGCGAGATGTTCCCGCCCCGCATCCGTGCCGCTGCGCTCGCCCTGGGCACTGCCACGAACTGGGTGGCGAACTGGTTGGTCACCGTGACGTTCCCGACCATGAACGCCTGGAACCTCCCGGCGACCTACTTCATCTACGCGGCGTTCGCGTTGATCTCGCTGTTCTTCGTGCTGCGCTACCTTAAGGAGACCAAGGGACGCTCGCTGGAGGAGATGGGCAGCTGAACGAAGCTGTCCGCTCATTTCCGCCGGAGCGCTCCTCCGGCGGAACCTCCCGCCGGGTTCACAGCGGGAGGCGTGCTGCCGAGAGGCTACGAGGCCCGGCCCCGAGTCGGGGCCTCGTCACCTGTGGCAGCGCACATCGGGAGGGGCGTCGCCCGCAGCGGCGCCCCCTCGCCTCGTCGGGGGGCCGCCCGGCAGTGATTTCGGAAGCCCAGCGCTGAGCAACTCAGTGGTGGCGATCAGTTCCCCGGACGTACGTGAATCGACAATCGACGTCCCCCGTGCGTGAGCGCCCCGATTGCGACTCGTTCGCACGTGCGCGGGCAACGAGCCTGGTTCCTCGGTTCAGTCCTCGAGCAGTTCGGCCGGGTCGAAGGAGAGCGGGAAGGGCTCCCGCGTTCCGAACGTCGAGCCCGCCAGGGCCTTGGCGTGCACCTCGTAGGTGCCGTGCTCGGCGAGCCGCAGCAGTGTGATCTCGGCGTGGTTCTTGGTGCAGGAGACCTCGACCCGCATGAAGTACGCGATGCCCGCCGCGGCGCACATGGCGGGTTTGTCGATCCGGTCGGCCACGCGGCTGGACGGCGAGACGCACTCCCCCACGAGCAAGGCCTGGGTGGCGGGTATCCACACCCGGCCTCGTGCCGGTTCGCGCAGCACCGCGAAATCGGGCTGGATCCAGCTGTCCGGGGTCAGCTGGATGTTCAGCGTGGTGTAAGCGCCGCCGTCGATGGATTTCGCGTGGGGTTTCAGCCGGTCACGCAGTTCATCGGCCGCGTGGATGTCGGCAGAACCCCCGTAGGGACTCACGACCAGGTGTCCGTCCTGGCACTCGTACTTCACCGGAGGCATTCCGGGTATCGGCAGGTACCGGTCGGCGAGATCGGGGGTCCACACACCGTTCAGCTCGACGAGTGGGTCGAACGCTCCGGTGTCGTAGGCAGGTGCGGCCACAGGTATCACCGTTCGGCCACCACGGTACTCATGCCCCGAGACTGCCGCGAGCGATCGACCGCGTGGTTCAGCACGCCGATCTTTCACCCCATCGAGGGGAACGGTTGCACGACTGCTCGTCCCAACTCGTCCAGCAGCGTCTCCGCCACCCGCTCCTCGGGGACGGACACCCCGTGCTCCCGCACGGCTCCCGCGAGCTCGGGATCCCACGGGGTGTCCGGCACGGAGCCGGCGGCCGGCCCGCCGCGCCGCGATTCACCCTCGCCCGAGCCCGCCAGGGCAGCCAGGTAATCGGCCGTGGTCATCCGCCACGGCCGCACACCCACCCGCTCCACGAGGTGCCCGGTGATCCGCAGCCCCTCGCCGTCGAAATCCCCGTGGTAGCGGGCAAGCACCCCGTGCGCGGCGAGTTCCCGCAGCAGCGGGATCGCCGCGCTGTTCGGCCACCCCGACACGCAGATCATCGGCGGGCAACACGCGCCGAACCGCCGCAGCGCCAGCGTCAGCACCGCCGGGTTCTCCACTACGTACACCTCGGTCACGCCCTCGGCCGGGACGATCCCGCCGTGCTGGGTCCCGCCACGCAACTGCGCCGGTGTCAGGGCGACGGCACAACCGTCCTCGCCAGCCACCCGCAGCATTCGCGCGGCGGTCCCGTGCCCACCGAGCACCGGGCCCGCCACCAGCACCGTGGCGGAGAGCTCGTCCTCGGCCACCCCGGCGCGTTCCCACAGCTCCCGACGTTGTTCTGCGTACTCCGGCACCGGGACGCCGTGCAGCACGGCCAGTGCACGCAGCACGAGCCCCGCCACTCGCGTGCCGTCGTCCAGCGCGTGCGGATCGCCCAGCTCGCGCTCCGCCAGCACCGGCAGCGGAATCCCGGCCCCGGGAAGCCCGGCCAGCACCCGCAGCGCCTCGCCCAGAAGTTCGCGGGTGCGGGAGACCGAACCGTCCACGAGCCCGTTGCGTCGGACCTGCGCGACCCAGTCGGCGAGCTCCGGGCGGGCCGCCACCACTTCGTGCTCGGCCAGCCACCGCCACAGCTCGGTCGCCTCGTCGGTGTGCCGCTTCCGTCGTGCTGCCTGGTCGTCCAGCGGGCCGACCAGCTCGGAGACCACTGCCCGGCTGTCCCGGCCGCACACCTCCAGCAGGGCCGTGTCCAGCTCGGCCAGCGCGATCCGCTCGTACTCCCCCGGCAGTCGGGTCCTGCCCAGCAGGTCGGCCAGTCGGGAGCGCTGCGTCTCGTCCAGCGGTCCCACCCGGACGCCGCGGACGGTGCGGCCGGAGGACAGCCGTTCGTGCACCGCGCGCCAGAGCGGTCGCAGCTCGGTGTCGCGCAGCGAATCCGGCAGGCTCATTCGCTCCACCCCTCACCGTCCCACACGAACCGTGTCGTGGTGACCGCTTCGTCGCCGTCGCCGGTGGTCAACGCGTGAATCGCGATGCCGTCCAGTTCCCGGTAGGTCCCCCACTCGTGGTCCGAGGTCAGCATCAGGTCCAGCTCCAGGGAGTTCAGCAGTTCGAACACCTGCCCCCGGTTGGCGCTGTCCACACCGACGAAGACCTCGTCGAGCAGGATCATCCGGGGTGCTCCGGTCATCGACTCGTAATGCGCCGCGACTGCGGCGAACAGCGGCAGATGCAGCGCGATGGCCTTCTCTCCGCCGGAGAGCGCCCCGTGCAGCTTCCTGGTCAGCAGTTCCCAGCCGCGGTCCCGCCCGCGGTCGATCTTGACGTCGAACCGGTGCCACCGGGTGTAGTCGAAGACCTCGCGCAGCTGCTCCTCCCAGGACGTGGCGGTGTTGTTGGCCTTGGCGTCCTCGATGCGTTCCCGGAAGAACCGGTGCAGCGACTCGCGGTCCTGTTCCGACAGCCGCACCGGGTCCTTGAGCAGCAGGTCCCGGGCCGCCTGCGTGCCCGCGGGAAGGTCCCGCCCCACCTGCCACACCAGCCGCACCGCCACGTCGGAGGCGGTGCGCACCCGTTCCAGGCGGTCGTTCATCGCGTCCACCAGCTCGTTGGCGCTCCTGATCCGCTCCGCCAGGTGCCTGCGCACGTCACCGGTCAGCGTCTTGTCGAACAGCTCGTGCTCGTGTTCGGTGATGTCGGTGCGCTGTCGCTCGTGTTCCGCGCGCAGCGACTCCAGCAGCTGCGTCGCGCCCAGTCGGACGCCGTTCATCGTCGCCACGAACACGTGAACGTCCTCGTCCAGTTCCAGCGCCACGGCGGCGTGCTCGGCCAGCACCTCCCGGTAGCCGTGCACGGTCTCGTTGAGCCGGTCCAGTGAGTCGTTGATGTTCTTGGTCGTGTGCGGCGTGTTCGGCCACTTATCGGTGACCGAGCGGGCCGATTCCAGGTTCGTCCGGATCGCGTTGGAACTCGCGTCCAACTCGATTCCGGCGTCGCCCGGAATGCTCGTCGCGGCGATCCGCCGGAAGCGTTCGAGCCTGTCGTTGCGCAGCCCCACCGCGCGTTCGTGGTCCTGCGCGGTGGACACCCGCGAGCTCTCCAGCGAGCCGATGCGGAGCGACAGTTCCTCCAGCTGCTGGTTCAGCGACTCGGATTCGGACTCGGCCTGCCGCAGCCTGCCCCGGACGTTCTCCAGCTCACGCAGAATCTCGCCCTGCTCCGCTCCGAGTGCGCGTTCCCGGGCGCGCAGCTTCGTGGCCAGCGTCGCCGCGCGCTGCTCGGCACGCTCTGCCTCGTTCTCGCGCTGTTGCGCGATGGTGAGCGAGCGTTCGGCCTGCGCTGCCTTGTCCCGTGCGGTGTGCTCCGCCGTGGTGGCCTCGCGCATCGCGTCGATCCAGCTCTCCCCGCAGCGTTCGAACCCTTCCAGCGCGTTGCCGAACTCCTGCAGCGCGGCTCGGTCCCTCGGCAGTCCGTGCTCGTCGGCCTTGGCCGCCAGCGAGTTCCGGGTCCGTTCGACCGCCGCGGCGTACTCGGCGACCTGACGCTCGCCGCGAGTCACGGCGTCCTGGCGCGCGGCCACCGCCGCGGTGGCGGTGTCAAGCTCGCCGCGGGCGGTCTCGATCTCCTCGGCGGAGGGCAGCGAGTCCCGCTCGGTGCGCAGCCGTTCGCGGCGCCGTTCCAGCTCGGCCAGGGCTTCGTCCGTCGCGGCCAGCGAATGGTCCAGCTCTGTGATCAGCTCCGACAGCTCCGCCATCCGCTGTTGGCGGGCTCGCTCGCGTGCCGTCGTGCCGATGTGGGCCACCGCGGGTTTCGCCCAGCTCCCGGTGGCCGGGCCGAGTCGCCAGTGCCCGTCAGCCCCGATCGCCACCGGGTGCTCGGCGGGTAGTCGCTCGTCGAAGGCGATCGCGGCGAGTATCCGCTCCAGCCGCCGCGCGGGAACCGCGTGCTCGGGCTCCGGACGCAGCACCTCGGCGAGCGTTCGCCCGCCTGCCGATACGGGGGAGTCGGTTGTCAGGAACGTGTCGTGGCCGTCCGGGGTGAGCTTACCGTCCGGGGTGACCCAGGCGTCCAGCAGGCCGCTCGCCTGCAGTGCCGCCTCGACACCGGTCCGGGTGGCCTCGTCGGTGCGCTCGGCGAAGTCCACCAGCTTCCACAGCGGCGCACCGGGCAGTGCCGTGCGGTCCGCGTCGCGGGTGGTCGGCGCTGCCGGTGGCAGGTCGGTCTCGTGTCGGAGCCGTTCGATCTCGGCCACGTGCGCGGCGCGACTTTCGGCCAGGTCGTCGCGGCGCGCCCGCGTCCGGGTTCGTTCGGTGGTGAGCACCTCGGCGGCGGGTTCGGCGGCGTCCCGCACCAACCGTTGCACCGTCGAGTGATCCTCCGCCGCTTCCGCGAGCTCCTCGACGTCGTCGATCCGCAGCTCGGTGTTGCCGCCGGCCCAGTCCCGCAGTCGTTGAGCCTGCCGCAGCACTGCCGTGGCGTGCTCGTGCTCGGCCGCCTCGCGGCGTTCGGTGGCCGCGGCCAGCTCGGTTCGTTCCTGTTCGGTCCGCTGCTCGGCCTGCTCGTGGTCCCGCAGCGCCGTTTCGTGGGTGTGCAGTGCGGTGTACAGCTCGTCGAGTGCTTTCCGCTTGCCGCCGACGGCCGCGCGCAGCAGGTTCCGCGCGTGTTTCGAGTCGTGTTCGGATGCGGCCATCTCCCGGTGGGTGGTCGACATCCCGATCCGCCACGCCGACTGCCCGGCCGTGTCGGCGGCTTCCTGCCGTTCGGTCTCCGCCCGGAGAGCGTGCTCGGCAGCCTCCGTCGAGTTCCGCTCGTGCTCTTCGGCCAGCGCCCGCGCTTCGGTGGCCTTGCTGCGCAGTTCGCTCGCGTCGTTGTGCGCGTTCTCGCTGTCGGTGGCGAGCTCGCTCAGCTCGCTGTTGCGGTTGTTGAGCCCGTCGAACTCCTCCCGCAGGTTCGTGATCGTTCCCTCGGTCTCGCTCCTGCTCCTGCGCAGCCGCTCGCGTTCGGCGAGCGAGTCGTCGTAGTCCCGCTGGGTTTCGCGGGCTATTCCGCTCGTCCTGTCCACCTCGGTGTTGGCCGAGGTCAGCTCGGCGGCAGCGCTGTAGAGCACCCGCCGCGCGTACTGCTGCTGCCGCTCGGCGAGTTTCTCGGCCGCCTCGACTTCCTCCGCGAGCCTGCCGACCCGTTCGCGTTGCCGGTCCAGCCGTTCGAAGCCGTCCGCGAGCTCGCTGATCTCTGCGTCACCGAGCGGCGGCAGCGCGCTGGACAGCAGATCGGACAGGAACTTCGGGTCGAGCCGCTCGGACAGCTTCGGGGTGCGCAGTTGCAGCAAAGCGCTGATCAGCGACTCGTAGCGCTGTTGCCCGATGTTGCCGAAGAGCCTGCTGCGCAGCTCGGTGCGGTAGTCGCTCGGGCTCTGGTGCACCTGCCCGGAACCGCCGAGGGCCTCGCCCAGCGCGGCCTGGGACAGCGGTTGGCCGGAGTCGTTGAGCAGCGGCAGGATTTCCGCCGTGTCGTGCACCGGGGAGTCGGGGAGGTGTATCCGACGAGTGGTGGTGAAGTAGGCGGTGGTCACGTTGCTGGTGCGACTGCTGGCCTGCAGCCGGGCGCCGCAGCAGAACCACTCCGCTCCTTCCGGAGTCTCGCGGGTGAACTCCATCCAGACGTAGCCGACCCGCGTGGTTCCGTGGGTCCCCTCGCCCATCAGGTTCCAGTGCATGCCCCGATCGGAGCCGAATGTGGACAGTCGTTTCGGGGTGAGTCGCGCGTCGAACAGGAACGGCAGCAGCAGTTCGAGCGCCTTGGACTTGCCCGTTCCGTTGGGCCCGCGCAGCAGCAGCCTGCCGCGGTGGAACCGGAAGGTCTCCTGGTAGTAGCGCCAGACGTTGACGATGCCCGCACGGTTCGGTTGCCAGCGGCTCCGCGCGGTGTCTGCGCTGTTCCGTGTCGGCAGCTCGGTGACGCTCATTCGCGGGTCCCTTCCGCGGGGGCCGAGATCTTCATCCCGGCGAGGCGGTAGCGGGCGGCGGCCGGTCGGGGAACGACCCGCTCGTCGTGCCGAATGGCCAGGTCGAAGTCGGTCAGTATCCGCAGCGCGTCGTCGACCAGGCGTGCGGTGCCGTCCTCGGAGCGGTAGGACTTGGCCCAGCGGGGTTCGCCGGCCAGCATCTCCGCGGTGGCCTCGTGCAGCCGCTGCGTCGTCACGCCCTCCGGGTGAGCGTTGAGCTCGTCCAGCAGCCGCAGCGCGGCGATCTTGGCGTTGCCCGAGTCGTCCGGGAAGGTGCTGTCGGTGGCGATCTCCTCCCGGTCCACCAGCAGCACACCCTCCTTCCGCTCCTCCAGGGCGAATCCCGCTTCTTCGGCTGCCTTGCGGATCAGCTGGAGACCGGTCAGCGAGGTGGCGTAGTTGTGCTGCTGTTCGGTCAGGTCCTGCCAGTACACCACCGGATCGTCGAACAGCTTGCGCATCACGGAGTGCCGCGCCCAGAGGTTGCGCTGGTTCGGGGAGGCGTGCTCGGCGGTGGTCCCGTAGCGCGGATCGGTCGAGAGCGCGTCGATCAGTTCGGTGGTGTCGGTGTGGTCGGTTCCTTCCCCGACGAGCCGGGAGGGGCCGGTCGCGGTGCTGAGCAGCCGCATCAGCAGGGTCGAATCCACCCGGTAGAGCACCTGCGCTCGCTCGGAATCGACGAAGCTCTCGGTGGTTCCATCCACTGCGTCCAGCACCGCGTACGACTCCAGCAGCCGGAGCACATCCACATAGGCCATTCGTTCGGAGCGGATCGAGGTGTCGAAGGTGGGCACCACGGGATCGTTGCCGGTGCTGTGGCGGACCCGCTCGGCGAGCATCGCGATGTGGGTCGTCGGGGTGGCCAGCAGTTCGGCCGCCACCACGCACAGCAGCGCGTAACGGCGCCGGTCGAACGGTGCTTTGCCCGAGCGAAGCCTGCGGGCCGGCCTGCTCGCGTCCACATCGCCGCGGCTCTTGTGCAACCGGGCGTATCCGGCACGGGGCATGACGGTCAGCGTCCAGCCACAGTAGTAGTCGAACCAGGAGCGCAGCGTCTCGTGACGACGCCTGGCCGTATCGAAGTCCTTCGGGGCGTCCTTTTTGAGCAGCAGCGGATGCGCCAGCAGCACCCTGATGCAGCGCGCCAGTTCTTCGCGCTCGGTGGCCACGAGCTGATTGTTGAGATTGCTCAACTCGCCTCCCGGTCGGACTCGTCGAGATCACGTCCCACGATGCGGATGTCGACCGCGAAGTCGGGTCCGGCGAACGTGCCGTGTGGGGTGCGCAGCACTGTTTCCGCTCGCTCGTCGGGATCGCGCAGTTCGATCTCGGCACGGCCGTCCGGGGTGCTCGCCCGGCGAGCCCCGGACGTGTCCCGCTCGGCGGACAGCGCTCTGCCCAGCAGTTCGAGGAGTCGTTGGAACACCGCGTGGTCCAGCTCGGCGAAGTCGGACAGTCGTACCCGCCCGTCGGTGGCCAACCGCTGCCAGGCGGCCTCGAGCTGGGCGCGCTCGGCACGCGCCCGCTCGGCGCGTTGCCGCTTGAGTTCGGCGACGTCCCGGACCCTGCCGGTGCGGGCGAAGGTCTCCTTGCGGCCCCCGGTGCGCAGCGTCGCCGAAATCTCCACCGCCGGTGCCTCGGACCATGATGTGGAGGGGGAGATGACCTCGGGGTCCTCGTGGATCAGCTGGGCGTGGCGCGCGGATCCCAGGCCGAACGCGGCGGCGAACAGGCGGTGCAGCTCGGCCTCGTCGGGCGCCCTGGTGAACCAGCGGGCCAGTTCCCGGAAGTCGGAGGCCACGCTGGAGGAACGTTTCCGCGAGTCGTCGATGCGCTCCAACACCTGCAGCAGGGTGACGATCGCCTGCCGCGCCACGGTCAGCAGCTGCTCGGCGCGTGGGGCCGAGTCGTCCTCCGGGTGGAACCAGATCCGCAGTCCCTGCCAGCGGGTGGCGCGATGACTCAGCCACTCGGCGCGTCGCTCGTCACCTGCCGCCGGCGGTAGTTCCGCGCCGTGCAGCGCACGCCGGTGCAGCTCCGCCACACCGCGGTCCTCCACTTCGGCTATGCCGGAGGCGATGGCGTGGCAGCGCTGTTCGAGCTGGTCGCAGAACTCCTGCAGGTAGGCGACCGTGGCCGATTTGACCTCGTGGAACGTGGTCAGGTCCACGCCCTCGGTGCGCAGCAGCCGTTGCAGTTCCCCGTTGAACTGCTTGGTGTTGTTGCGCAGGGCCTCCAGATGTCCCTCCAGCTCCTGCAGGCTGCTGAAGATCCTGCGGTCGGCGGCGGCGGGGTCGTGCAGCAGCTCGTTCAGCTCGCCGAGCCGGTCGGCTATGGCGTCGAGCACCGCGGTCTGCAGTGCGCCGCTGGAGGCGAGCGTGGCCATCGCGTGCTGCACTCCGGCGAAGGCGGCCTCACCGAACTTGGTCAACGAGTACTGCAGGTTACGGCGTTCGTACTCGGCGGCGGTGCGGTAGTTCTCCGCGTGGTTCTGGACGTTGTCCAACAGCCCCCAGTCGCCCAGCTGCTTCAGCGCGGCGTGCAGGTCCTCGTCGGAAAGGGCGTTGAACCATCCCACCGAGCGCAGCCTGTCGCGCACCTCATCGATGCCCAGCGCGGTTTCCAACCGCTCGTTGGCTTCGCCGAAGGCGTGCAGGATCGCTGTGTACAGCTCGGAACGGTCACCGGTGGTGAACCTGAACATCTCGGCCGGAACACGCAGTGGCTGCACGTCACCTCCCTTCCCGGGGCGCTGGAACCGCCTCGGGGAGCGGCCACACGGCGCCACGATAGGAGAGGTTACCGACGTTGTCGGTGCCTGTTGTCGGTTTCGCGCGAAACGTGCGCAGCGCCGGGCGAACGTGCGAGGTGGCGCCCTGCGACGGACGTTCGAGCGGGATCGAGGCGGGGACGACTTTCGCTGGGTGGGGCGATCCGTGCGCGCGGGTCGTCGATGTAGGCCGGTTTCCCCGCGAAGTCGTCGTTTCGGTGGTGCGCTGTGACCGGCAGGAGCGCACGAGACGGACCGCGCGCGAAACGGGGCCGGACCCCCGTGCGGGAGTCCGGCCCCGATCGTCGAACCGCGGTTGTCCCCGAGCGGGCGGCGCGGCACCGCCGCGGCCGCTCGGTGCGTCAGCCGGTCAGCCGCCGGAGCCCGCGCCTGCGGTGACTCCGTCCGAGCCCTGACCGTCGCCTCCGGACCCGTCGGTTCCCGCACCGTCCGCTCCGGAGCCACTGTCACCGCGCTTGACGGACTGGAGCAGCAGCTGCGCCACGTCGACGACCTCGACGTCCTCCGAGGCGGTCTGCTCGTTCTGCCGCGTGGTCATCCCGTCGGTGAGCATGACCTTGCAGAACGGGCACCCGGTTGCCACCTTCGACGGCGCCGTGCCCAGCGCCTCGTCCACGCGGTCGAGGTTGATCCGCTTGCCGGTGCGCTCCTCCATCCACATCCGGGCGCCGCCGGCCCCGCAGCACATCGCGCGGTCCGCGTGCCTGGGCATCTCGCGGAACGAGGCGCCGGAGGCGTTGACCAGGTCGCGCGGGGGCTCGTAGACCTTGTTGTGCCTGCCGATGTAGCACGGGTCGTGGTAGGTGACGTCCTCGGTGACCGGGGCGACCGGGACCAGTCGCTTCTCCCGCACCAGCCTGTTGAGCAGCTGGGTGTGGTGCACGACCTCGTAGTTGCCGCCGAGCTGCCCGTACTCGTTGGCCAGGCTGTTGAAGCAGTGCGCGCAGGTGGCGACGATCTTGCGCTTGCCGGGCTCGCGCCCCTCGAACACGGAGTTCAGCGTCTCCACGTTCTGCTCGGCCAGCATCTGGAAGAGGAACTCGTTGCCCGCGCGCCGTGCCGGGTCGCCGGTGCAGCCCTCCTCCGGGCCGAGCACGGTGTACTTCACGCCCGCGATGTGCAGCAGCTCGGCGACGGCCTGGGTGGTCTTCTTCGCGCGGTCCTCGAACGCGCCGGCGCAGCCGACCCAGAACAGGTACTCGACGTCCTCGTCCAGCTCACCGTCGAAGACCGGAACCTCGAAGTCCAGGTCCTTGGTCCAGGCCAGCCGGTCCGAGTTGTTCTGGCCCCACGGGTTGCCCTTGTTCTCCAAGTTCTTGAACATCCCGCCGAGCTCGGTGGGGAAGTTCGACTCGATCATCACCTGGTAGCGCCGCATGTCGACGATGTGGTCGACGTGCTCGATGTCCACCGGGCACTGCTCGACGCAGGCGCCGCAGCTGGTGCAGGCCCACAGCACCTCGGGGTCGATGATGCCCGCTTCCTCGGGGGTGCCGACCAGCGGACGTTCCGACTCGGCGAGGGCCAGCGCGTCGATCTTCTCCTTGCGCTGCTCGGCGTCGTCGCCGGTGAGGCCGACCTCGTCGCCGGCCATGTCCTTCTTGCCGCCCTCCAGCAGGTACGGAGCCTTGGCGTAGGCGTGCTCGCGCAGGCTGGTGACCAGCATCTTCGGCGAGAGCGGCTTGGCCGTGTTCCAGGCAGGGCACTGGTCCTGGCACCGCCCGCACTCGGTGCAGGTGGTGAAGTCCAGCCAGCCCTTCCAGGAGAAGTCCTCGATGCTGCCCGCCCCGAAGGTGTCGTTGTCCGGGTCGGCCTGCTCGAAGTCGATCGGTTCGCCGTTGCTCATCATCGGCTTCAGCGCGCCGAGCGCGGTGCGCTCCGGATCCCGCTTGAAGTAGATGTTGAAGAAGGCGGTGAACCGGTGCCAGGCCACGCCCATGGTGATGTTCGAGGCGATGACGATGACCCAGATCATCGCCGAGAGGATCTTGAACGCGGCGAACAGCGACACAGCGAGCGCGCTCGCGGGCAGGACGCTGCCGAGCGCGAAGCTGATCGGTGCCGACCAGACCGGGGCGTGGAAGAGGTCGGAGGAGACCTTGAAGGAGCGCAGGCCCATGATGCCGACGCCCTCCAGGACGACGACGGCCTCGACGAAGTAGGCCTGCCAGAAGTTGGATCCGGCGAACCGGGAGACGCGCCCGGCGCGGCGGGGGTGGTTGAGCTGGCGCACCGCGCTCAGCCAGATACCGCCGAGGATCGTGGTCACGCCGAGGATCTCGATCAGCAGGTTCCACGGGCCGAACGACCCGAGCCAGGGGATCTCGAAGGGCGCGTGGAAGACTTCGCCATAGGCGACGAGCACGCTCAGGCTGAGTCCGCCGAAGCCCACCATGACGAACCAGTGGGCGATGCCCACGTGGCTCTTCTTGAGCATCTTGGTGTGCCCGAGGACTTCCTTGATCATGTTGCTGAACCGGGCGCCGAACGGCCCCTTGCGGTTCGGGTCCGGTTGTCCGAGCCGGATGGAGGAGATCATCCGGCGAACCGTCCTGACCACCATGACCACCGCGACGACGGTCACGGCAATACAGATCAGGCCCAGGACGAGCTGTAGGGCTACCATGCTCGTGGCCTCCTGTTCGCGGGTTTGAGCGCCGAGCGTAACCCATGTTACTGGTCGGTAACCATTGGGGTTTCCGCCCGTGGTGGAAACAGCCGGTGATTGTGCGGAACGCTATCGCGAAAAACCGGTCGGGCAACAGTTCGACGCTCCCGAGTCGGGGCGGAGCGGACGGTCTCCGCCGATGGTGCGGGCGGTCGGACACCGCTGTCGTTCCTGCTCGTGAGTGCGGTTCAGCCCGCGGGGAAGGTCTTTCCGCGGACGCCGCCGGGCGGATCCGGGCGAGCCAGGTGCGATTTTCACCACGTTGAATCACCCGCCACCTGTTCGGGGGAAGTGGCGGGATGCTGCCCGTCGGTTCGCGGGCGGTGCCGTCGGGGGAAGCGGCTCGGTATGGTGGGTCCAACCCCGCGTGGTGACTTCGCGGGGCCCGGTTTCTCCGGCGGTCTCGCCGCCGTTTCCGGTTTGGGGGAGCGATGGCCGAACCAGACGATTCGATCATGCGGGCTTCCGATGCCGACCGCGAAGCGGTGGTGGGGAGGCTGCGTGGCGCCCTGGACGAGGGCAGGTTGGACCTCGCCGAGTTCGACGAGCGCGTTCGGCGCGCCTACGCGGCCGCGACCTGGGGGGAGCTCCGGCCGCTGACGGAGGACCTGCCCGCAGTGCCCGCGGCGGCCGAGTCCGACTCCGCGCCCGCCCCGGCCGGCAAGAACCGAAAACTCGGCAAGGAGTGGCGCGACTGGGCGGGCACTTCCTTCGTCCTGATCGGCATCTGGGCCGTGACCTCCCTGGCTTCCGGCGAACTGCAGTACTTCTGGCCCGCCATCCCGGTGGGGATCTGGGCGCTGGTCCTGCTGTCCGGGATGCTCTTCGGCTTCGGCGGGGCGGACGCCGCCGAGGACGGCGACCCCGACGACGAGGGGCCCTTCGGCGGCGCCTCCCGTCGTTGATCGTGCCGTTCGGGGCATCGAGGGGCTTGGCTCGGCTCGCGCGGTGGTGCGCGAGGTGTTCGACACGGCTGCTGGGGGAGGAGTACATTCCAAATCTGGAACATTTGTTCAATTTTTGGTTGTTCCGTCGCCTGCGCGGCGACGTGACCGTGCTCGGAGGCTTCGTGGTCTACATCGTGCTGGCGCTGGCGATACTGTCGGAGGTGCTCGGGACCATCTCGCTGCGGTTCGTCGAAGGGCTGAGCAAGCCCCTGCCGCTGCTCCTGGTGGTGCTCGGCTACGGCTCCGCTTTCATCGCGCTGTCCAGAGTCCTCAAGATGGGCATCCCCGTCGGGGCCGCCTACGCGATCTGGTCCGGTGTCGGTGTCGCCCTCGTGGTGCTCATCGGCGCGTTCTTCCTGAACGAGACCATGACCCTCGTCCAACTACTGGGAATAGTGCTGATCATCGGTGGTGTGGTCGCACTGGAGGCCGGAGGAGCACATTGACCGACACCGACGCTCCGGGCGAGCAGTCCGACGGACGCCGCGCCAAGGGCGAGCGCAGACGTCGCGCGATCATCGACGCCACGCTGCGCGTGGTCGAACGGGACGGGATCGCGGGAGTGAGTCACCGCAACATCGCACGCGAGGCGGAGATCCCACCCGCCTCGATCACCTACTACTTCGACAGCATCGACGGCGTGCTGGTGGCCACCCTGCTGGAGAGCTGCGAAACGATGATCTCCGAGCTGCGCCGGTCGACCGAGGACGCCGCCGACGACCCGGAGCGCTGGGTGGCCGCCACGGCCGAGATGCTGTCCGGAATGGTGCGGAACCACCGGGGGCGGACGCTGGCCGAGTACGAGCTCTACCTGCTGGCGGCCCGTCGTCCGGCGCTGCGGCCCGCCGCACGGCGCTGGATGGAGGTCACGGCGGGCTACGTCCACGGCATCGGGGACGGGGACTCCGGTGCCGTGCAGGCGATGCTCGCCGCCCTCGACGGTCTGCTGATGCAGGCGCTGATCGCCGAGCAGCCCCCGGGACCCGAGGCGTTCCGCCCGGCGCTGGCGGCTCTGCTGCGCCCGCGGGAGTGAGCGGTCCGCGCCCGGGAGGCTCCGCGGACCGCCCGGCGACGGGGAAACCCGGCGGGGAACTCCGCCCCGGTCAGAGGCGGCAGGCCTCCAGGCGCGTGACCAGTATCTCGGTGGCTCCCACCTCGGCCAGCCGGTCCATCACGTTCTGGACGTCGGCGCGCGGGACCATGCTCCGGACCGCGACCAGGCCGGGCTCGGCGAGGTTGGACACGGTCGGCGACTCCTTGCCCGGCGTGATCGCGGTGGCCGTCTCGAGCGCGGACTCGGGGCAGTTGTAGTCCATGACCACGAAGCTGCGCGCGTCGAGCACACCGCGCAGGCGCTGCAGCAGCACCTGCACCGCCTGCTCCCGCTCCTCGGTCAGCGCCGTCTCCGAACCGCGCACCAGCACGGCCTGCGAGCGCAGGATCGGCTCGCCCAGGGTCACCAGGCCTGCCGCGCGCAGGGAGGAACCGGTTTCGACCACATCGGCGATGGCCTCGGCCAGCCCCAGCTCGACCGCGGTCTCCACGGCCCCGTCCAACTCCACGGTGCGGACCTCGATGCCGTAGCGCTGCGCGGCCTGCTCGACCAGGCGGGGGAACGAGGTCGCGACCCGCTTGCCGTCCAGGTCCGCCACCGAGCTGATCGGGCCGTCGGCGGCGGCGGCGAAGTAGAACTCGGAGTTGCCGAAACCGAGCGGCAGCAGCTCCTCCGTGCTGGAGGCCGTTCCCGCCCCGGCCAGCAGGTCCTGGCCGGTGATGCCGACGTCGAGCACGCCTGCGCCCACGTTGCGGGCGATGTCGCCGGCTCGCCAGAAGATGAACCGCACGTTGTTCGCCCGGTCCTCGGCGAACAGGGCCCGATGCTCGCGGTGCAGCCGGTATCCCGCTTCGTCCAGCAGTTGGGTGGTCGGGCCGTGTAGCGATCCCTTGTTCGGGACGGCGACGCGCAACATCAGCATCCTCAAATACAGCCTGTCGGGACTTCGTCGGCTCGATTGTCGTAGTTGGTCGCCGAGCGGAACCCCTCGTGGGCTCTCGCTGCGCCGAGCCCCGACGCGGATGGCGGCCTGCGCCACGTCGGAGTCGTCCTCGCGAGGGCACGCACGGGAGAACCCGCGGCGGTGCCGACTGCTCGGGTGGTGCGCTTCGACGCGGCCCGCGCCGAAGGACGAGCTCGGGCAACCGGACGGACACACCTGACAAAGCACTGCTGTGCCCTGGAGTGCCAATCCTAGTAGTGCGCTGCGGGGCGCGTTCGTTCGGCTGATCGGCCGGGGAGGGCTCGGCTCCCCGGCGTTCCGCTGCTCGGCCCCGCTCGTGCGCCACTCGCGCAGCGCGGGTGCTCGCACGTCTCCGGTGCGCGCGGGAGCCCTGCGGAGTGCCGGGGCTCACGTGCGGGCGTTCCGGCCTGATCCCCTCGCGGGAGTTCCTCCCGCGCCCTCCGGGAGCGCGGTGCGGCTGGAGCCGCTCGGCAGGTCGGCGGGGAGCTCGCGGGGTGCCGACCGAGTGCCGACCGGAGCTGGCTCGGAATATTCGCGCAGGTCACAGGGTTGTTGGAAGTGCGTCCGGAATGCTCGTGGAAGGTCATGCGTTCCACGGGCAGGAACCTTGAGCTTGCTGGACTCAAACCCGGTTTGACGGATCGGACGCTGTTTCGGTAAAACTTGAGTCAGGCAGGCTCAGGAGTCGTAAGTCCTGGCTACGGAACCAACATTACTGGAGGATGCTTCCAATGGGGCGAGCGGTCGGTATCGACCTGGGGACGACAAACTCCGTCGTTTCCGTCCTGGAAGGCGGTGAGTCCACGGTCATCGCCAACTCCGAGGGTGCGCGGACGACACCGTCCGTCGTCGCTTTCGCGAAGAACGGTGAGGTGCTCACCGGTCAGCCGGCCAAGAACCAGGCCGTGACCAACGTCGATCGGACCATCAGGTCGGTCAAGCGCCACATGGGCACCGACTGGAAGACCACGATCGACGAGAAGGACTACACCCCGCAGGAGATCAGCGCGCGGGTGCTGATGAAGCTCAAGCGGGACGCCGAGGCCTACCTGGGTGAGGACGTCACCGAGGCCGTCATCACCGTCCCCGCCTACTTCGAGGACGCCCAGCGCCAGGCCACCAAGGAAGCCGGCCAGATCGCCGGGCTCGACGTGCTGCGCATCGTCAACGAGCCGACGGCGGCCGCGCTGGCCTACGGGCTGGACAAGGGCGAGAACGAGCAGCGCATCCTGGTCTTCGACCTCGGTGGCGGGACGTTCGACGTCTCCCTGCTCGAGATCGGCGAGGGCGTCGTCGAGGTCCGCGCCACCAGCGGTGACAACCACCTCGGTGGTGACGACTGGGACGAGCGCATCGTCGAGTGGCTGGTCGAGAAGTTCAAGTCCGCCAACGGCATCGACCTGACCAAGGACAAGATGGCGCTGCAGCGGATCAAGGAGGCGGCCGAGAAGGCCAAGATCGAGCTCTCCAGCTCCGCGCAGAGCAACATCAACCTGCCCTACATCACCGTCGACGCGGACAAGAACCCGCTCTTCCTGGAAGAGACCCTGACCAGGGCCGAGTTCCAGCGGATCACCTCGGACCTGCTCGAGCGCACGCGCAAGCCCTTCGAGTCGGTGCTGCGCGACGGCGGCGTCGGCGTGGGCGACATCAACCACGTGGTGCTGGTCGGCGGCTCGACCCGCATGCCCGCCGTGACCGACCTGGTCAAGGAGCTCACCGGCGGCAAGGAGCCGAACAAGGGCGTCAACCCGGACGAGGTCGTCGCGGTCGGTGCCGGTCTGCAGGCCGGTGTGCTGCGCGGTGACGTCAAGGACGTGCTGCTGCTCGACGTCACGCCGCTGTCCCTGGGCATCGAGACCAAGGGCGGCATCATGACCAAGCTGATCGAGCGCAACACCACGATCCCGACCAAGCGTTCGGAGACCTTCACCACGGCCGATGACAACCAGCCGTCGGTGCAGATCCAGGTCTTCCAGGGCGAGCGCGAGATGGCCTCGGAGAACAAGAAGCTCGGCATGTTCGAGCTGACCGGGCTGCCGCCCGCGCCGCGCGGTGTGCCGCAGATCGAGGTCACCTTCGACATCGACGCCAACGGCATCGTGCACGTCAACGCCAAGGACCAGGGCACCGGCAAGGAACAGTCGATGACCATCACCGGCGGCTCGGCGCTGCCGAAGGAGGACATCGACCAGATGGTCAAGGACGCCGAGGCCCACGCCGAGGAGGACAAGAAGAAGCGCGAGGAGGCCGAGACCCGCAACCAGGCGGAGTCGATGGTCCACCAGACCGAGAAGGTCCTGTCCGACAACGACGACAAGCTGCCGGACGAGACCAAGCAGAAGGTGCGCAGCGCCATCGACGAGGTCAACGAGGCGCTGAAGGGCGAGGACTCCGACGCCATCAAGTCGGCGGTGGAGAAGCTGGCCACCGAGTCGCAGTCGCTGGGCCAGGCGCTGTACTCCGAGGGCGGCGGTGACGAGTCGGCCGCTGCCGGTGCCGCGGGCGCTGCCGGTGCCGCGGGCGCTGCCGGTGCCGCGGACGACGGTCAGGCCTCGGGCTCTTCCGAGTCCTCCGGTGCTGACGATGTGGTGGACGCCGAGGTCGTCGACGACGAGGACGAGAAGAAGAAGTGACTCCGAACAAGCCAGAAGAGGACCGGGGCCCGCAGGCCTCCGGAGCACAGGACGAAGGTGAACAGGAGCCCGTCGTCGTGCGGGACCGGCGCAGGATCGACCCGGAGACGGGGGAGCGTCGGCCCGCCGAGGGCGACGAGCCCGCGGACACCGAAGGTCGGACCGATGAGGTGACCGACAGCATGTCCGGAACGTTGGACGACGAACTGGCCCAGGTCGCGGCCGAGGCCGAGGCGGTGGAGAACGCCGCCGAGGCCGCGGACGAGGAGTCCGGCTCGGACACCGAGACGCAGCTGCGTCGCCAGGTCGACGAGCTGACCGCGGACGTGAAGCGGGTCCAGGCCGAGTACGCCAACTACCGCAAGCGGGTCGAGCGGGATCGGGACTCCGTCATCAACAACGCGAAGGCCTCGATCGCGGAGTCCCTGCTCACGGTGTTGGACGACCTGGAGCGGGCCGATTCGCACGGTGATCTGACCGGGCCGTTCAAGGCGGTTTCGGACAAGCTCACCTCCGCGCTGACCGAGGCCGGGCTGGAAGGCTTCGGCCAGGAGGGCGAGGAGTTCGACCCGAGCGTGCACGAGGCCGTTCAGCACGACACCTCTCCCGAGGTCGACGGGCCGACCGTGACCACGGTGCTGCGTCGTGGCTACCGCTTCGGTGATCGGGTGCTGCGCCCGGCGATGGTCGGGGTCACCGATCACGAGCCCGCCGCGGGCGGCGACGACAACACTGTCGCGGCGGATTCTCCGGATGAGACTTCCGAACAAGGCTGAGTCACTAGACTGCTGAGGAACTGCCGTGTTCAGTAACTGCTCGAGCGGACTCGTCCGCGGGTTTCCGCGAGGCCGGTCGTTCGCGTGGGGGCGCCGCTCGGCGCCCCCGCGAACTGATCGTGACGAAAGGAGGGACGTCCGGTGAGTGCCAGGGAATGGCTGGACAAGGATTTCTACGCCGAACTGGGCGTCTCCTCCGACGCCTCGGCCGACGAGATCAAGAAGGCGTACCGGAAGCTGGCCAGGGAGAACCATCCCGACGCCAATCCGGGCGACACCAAGGCGGAGAACAAGTTCAAAGCCGTCTCCGAGGCCTACGGGGTGCTGTCCGATCCGGAGAAACGCAAGCAGTACGACGAGGCCCGCAGGTTGTTCGCCTCCGGTGGTGGCGCCGGCCAGGGCGGTGTCGGCGGCTTCGGTGGCGGTTTCGGAGCACCGCCCGGGGGCGGGGGCGCCGGGTTCGACCTCGGCGACCTGTTCGGCGGCATGGGCGGTCAGTCCGGCGGATTCGGTGATCTCTTCGGCGGGGTGTTCGGCAACCGCCGCGGGGGCGGTGCGAGCACCGTGAACCGCCCCACCCGGGGGTCCGATGTGGAGACCGAGGTCCGCATCGACTTCACCGAGGCGGTGAAGGGCGCGACGGTTCCGCTGCGTCTTTCCAGCCCGACCACCTGCACGACCTGCCACGGCTCCGGAGCACGTCCGGGCACGAGCCCGCGGAGGTGCTCGACCTGCTCCGGCCAGGGCGCGGTCACCCGCAACCAGGGGGCCTTCGCGTTCAGCGAGCCCTGCCCGGACTGCCGGGGACGGGGCAGGGTCGTCGACCAGCCCTGCTCCGAGTGCCGCGGTGAGGGGGTCAGCACCAAGACGAGGACGTTGACGGTGCGGATCCCGCAGGGCGTGTCGGAGGGACAGCGGATCCGGTTGGCCCACCAGGGCGAGCCGGGGCGCAACGGTGCCTCCGCCGGCGATCTGTACGTGGTCGTGCACGTCAATCCGCACCAGGTGTTCGGAAGGTCGGGGAACAACCTGACCATCACCGTTCCGGTGACCTTCCCCGAACTGGCGTTGGGCGCTACGTTGACCGTGCCGACACTGGAGAGCAAGGTTTCGGTGAAGGTCCCCCCGGGGACCGACAGCGGCCGTACTCTCCGGGTGCGTGGCAAGGGAATCGGTAAGAAGGACGGCGGCAACGGGGATCTGCTGGTGACGCTGCAAGTGGCTGTTCCGTCCAGGCTGGACGGCAAGGCCACCGAGGCGTTGGAGGCCTACGCGGCGGCGACGGCTCAGCACGATCCACGTGCCGAGCTGAACGAGCTGCTCCGGAGGTCGGAATGACCGCGAGTGAAGGGTCCTCGGAACCCGGTCTGGCAGCCTGGTTTCCTCCGGGCGCGTCAGAGGACACCCCGGTTTTCGTGATCTCCGTGGCCGCGGAGCTGTCCGGGCTGCACGCCCAGACGCTGCGCAGCTACGACCGGCTCGGTCTCGTCTCCCCGGGACGCACTCCCGCGGGAGGCCGTCGTTACTCGGCTCGCGACATCGCGGTCCTCCGCGAGGTGCAGCGCCTCTCCCAGGAGGAGGGCGTGAACCTCGCGGGGATCAAGCGCATCATCGAGCTGGAGAACCAGGTCGACGCGTTGCGCAGCAAGATCAAGGAGCTGACCGAGGAGCTGGCCACGGCCCATCTGGCCGCCGAGGAGGCGGCGGCACGGGTGCACGCCTCCTACCGGCGTGACCTCGTGCCCGTGCGGCAGGAAACGGCCTTGGTCGTGTGGCGGCCGGAGCGCCGCAGGAGCTGACCGCGCGTCTCCCGGCTTCGGCGGTTTGCTGAGACTTCCGGTGTCGGACCTCCCGTTTCCGCGAGCGGGAGGTCCGCCGCGGGGTCCGCCGAGCGACCCGCTGCGCGAACCGAGTCCGCGGAAAATCCCCCATTCCGACGCAGGCGCTGTGAGCCTGAGCAGTCGGCACCGCCGCGGGTTCTCAGTCGAGTGCCCGGCGAGGACGGCCCCGACGTTGTGTAGGTCGCTCCCCGATGTCGGGGCACCCGCAGCCGGGCGCCGACTGAGGTTCCGCCACGCAACCACCCGAGCAACCGGCACCGCCGAAGGTTCCCCCTCAATCAAGGGTGAACGGATCGTAGTGAATCCGCTCCAACGGAGTCCCGGCCACGAGCATCCGTGAAACCGTGGTGCGGATCATCTCCGGTGAACCGCTGACCAGCACGTCGTGCTCCTCCCAGGCTCCGTGCCGCGTCACCGCGTCGGCCAGGGTGCCGTGCTCGGCACCTTGTGCGGTGGGGTCGTCCTCGAGGACCGGGATGACCTTGAGCCAGGGATTGCTCATCGCGGCCTGCTGCAGGTTCCGCAGCTCGTACAGGTCGTCCCTGGTGCGCCCTCCGTAGAACAGGTGAACCCGGGGGTTGTCGCCGTACTGGGCCAGTTCCTCGATGATCGCCCGCAGCGGGGCCAGCCCGGTGCCTCCCGCGATCATGACCACGTCGCGTTCGGAGTTCCGGTCGACCGACATCCGCCCCATGGGGGCTCCCATGCGCCACTGGTCGCCGAGTTGGGCGTGTCCCACGATGGCTCGGCTGACCCAGCCGCCTTCCACCGAGCGGATGTGGAACTCCATGGTCCCGTCCTCGGAGGGCGGGTTGGCGGGGGAGAGGTAGCGCCACAACCTGGGACGTTGGGGAACTTCCACGCTGACGTACTGACCGGCGTGATATGGAACGGGGTAGTCGGGGCGGATGTGCACCACCGCCATGTCCCAGCTCAGCCGCTCGTGGTGCACGACCTCGCCGTTGTACCAGGCGGGACCTTCGTCCGCGGCCGCTGCGTTGGTCATGGTCGTGGCCATGATCGTGTACGCCTCGGCCCAGGCTCGTTCGACGGCTTCCGTCCAGCTGTTTCCCGCGTACTTCTTTATGGCGGCCAGCAGTGCGGTTCCGACCGCTTCGTAGTGCTCCGAGACCACGCCGAACTTGCGGTGGTCCCGCCCCAGTTGTTGGAGGAAGGGCGTGAGCTCGTCCGGGCGGTCCACCATCTGAACCACGTGGACCAGGGCACGCAGCAGTCTGCTGCGCTGCACTTCCATGTTGACGGGGAAGAGCTCGCGCGTAGCTGGTGCGAGGCTGAACAGCATGCCGTAGAAGAAGCGGGACACTTCTTCCGAGTAGGGCTCGACCTCGGCCCAGCTCTCGCGGATGAGCTGGACCATGTTCGCGGCGTTGGCGAGGTGTTCGCGGTTCCGCTCGTCGTTGGGCTGTTCCGGTTGTAAGGCGGCGTTGGCTGTCATCGCTCGGGCGAGTCTCTCCACATTGGCGGGCCTACCTGTTCAGGCAAGGCATCCGTGTACATGTCCCCCGACTGCCAGGAACTCTAACCCGTTTTTCGGGTTGTGTGACCCTTGATGCCACCTTCGAGTGGATGTTTAATACACACCGTCAGTGTGTGCTCACACAGTTGAGTTGATTTCGCATTCCAGTGCTTGCATGTTCTCCGAGGCGTGACACGGTGAGGCGCGTGATCGCGGACTGGTTGACCTCTACCGAGGCTCGTCGCCCCACGGGTACGGCGACGGCCGAACTCCTGGAACTGGAGCTCGCGGAGTCCACGTTGCCTGCGAGCTCGCAGAGCGCGGACGCGACCGCGGGAGCCGTCCGCTCCGGCTCGGTGGGCGGTTCCGACGCTCCATCCGGGGACGATGCGACGCGCCCCACCCTGAGAGCGGTCACCCCTCCTGGGTCCGCTGTGGAGAAATCCGCCGCGGGCGAGCACCCGGAGGACCCCTTCGCCACGACCGGTGGGGAGACGCAGCTGCCCGGCTCCGCGGGCGAGCACCTGCTGCAGCGGGCCTACGACACCGAGAAGCGGGCTCGCCGCTTCTACGACGACCAGGTTCTCGACCACCTCAACCCGCGCATGAAGGAGTTCGTCTCCGGCACGGATCTGGCCTTCATCGCCACGGCCGACAGTCACGGCGAGTGCGACTCGAGCCTGCGGGCGGGGCCTGCCGGGTTCATCGAGGTGCTCGGCGACCGGCACCTCGCCTACCCCGAGTACCGGGGCAACGGGGTGATGGCCAGCCTGGGAAACATCAGCGAGAACCCGCACGTGGGCATGCTGCTGGTCGACTTCGTGACCGAGCTGATCGGGCTGCACGTCAACGGCAAGGCCCGCATCCTCGAGGACGCCGACCTCAGGGCGATCCACCCCCACCTGCCCGCCGAGTTCGAACGCGGCCGCAAACCGGAGCGCTGGGTGGTGGTGCAGGTGGAGGAGGCCTACATCCACTGCCGCAAGCACATACCGCGCATGGAACCGGTCGCGCGGAACCGCTCCTGGGGGACCGACGACGTCAAGCGCAAGGGCGGGGACTACTTCGCGGCCAAGGGGACTCCCCGGCCCTGGCACGATCCCCAGCCCCAGCGCGGGTGACGGGCCGGATGTCCGTGATCCCGCCGTTGCCGTCACACTGGAAGCGTCGGTGAACGGAGGGAGGCCCCGGTGGTGAGCGAAGCCCGTCCGGAGGACGTTTCGACCGGGGAAACGGGCGCTGGCTCCTCCGACGAGGAGCGCGACAGCGCGACGGCCGAGGTCGAGCAGGAACTGGCGATGATGTTTCGCCGCGCGCGCAAGATGTCGTCGAGCGTCGCCACCGAGGTGCACCCCGAGCTCGACCCGGCTTCCTACAGCCTGCTGCTGATGGTGGCCGATTCCGGACCGCTGCGCGCCATGGACATGGCCGAGCGCATCGGTCTGGACAAGTCCACGGTGAGCAGGCAGATCGCGAACCTCGTGCGGCTGGGGCTGCTGCGGCGCGTCCCCGACCCGGAGGACGGCAGGGCGCGGTTGGTCCAGCTGTCCGACTCGGGCAGGGCGCGGCTGGACGAGGCCAGGGAACGTCGTTCCCGCCGGCTGCGGGCGGACTTCGCCCAGTGGTCCACCGCGGACCTGCACCAGTTCGCGCGGTTGCTGGGCAAGCTCAACTCCATGGAGTGATCGGGCCGGGAGGCCGGCGACTCGGCTCTGCAGGTGGTCGCTCGGGGTGCCGACCGCGGGAGCGGGCGCGGGCGGCCGCGTCGCTCGACGGAACCGGGTCGGCCGAGCGGGCACTGGCCCGTGATTCGCGGCCCCTTCCGGCCTCTTTCGAGGACTTCCGGAGACTTCGATGTGACCTCGGTCTCCTCCCCCGGAAAACAAGTTGCTTGGTGAAACTAAGTATCTTTATAGTTGCTTGTACCAACCAAAGGAATGGGCGATGACGTCGCACACCGAAGCCTGCGGGCAGTTGCTGGGGCCGCTTCGGAATCTCCTGGGGTTCAGGCAGACGGCGCTGCAGCGGGCGCAGCAGAGCAACGATCTGACCGTTTCCGGAACCGGACTGCTGGCCGAACTCGTGCACGGCGGCGAGTCGCGGGCTTCCGATCTCGCCCACGACCGCGTGGTGGACGCCTCCGTGGTGAGCAGGCAGTTGGGTCACCTCGAGCAGGAGGGGCTGATCGAGCGCAGGCCCGATCCGGAGGACCGCAGGGTCTCGCTGCTGCGGGCCACCGACCGGGGGCGGGAGGTGCTGGCCGAGCGCGAGGAGCAGAAGGCGCGCTGGCTCAGCCACGCGCTGCGCGACTGGGACGGCGCGGAACTCGCCGAGCTCGCCGAACTGCTGCGGGAGTTCTCCTGCGACCTGCTCGAAGCCTCGCGCGAGGCGCTGGCCGCTCCGGACGAAGCGATCGAGGAAGGGAACCGATGACGACATCGAGCCTCGCGGAAACCAAGGACGGCCCGGCACCGCCGAACGCCGCGCGGGGAGCCGAACAGCGCGACGGGGCCTCCGGGAGCGGGGAGCGGGCCGCGGGCGGCGACGCGATGACGCACCGGCAGGTGCTCAAGGCGTTCGTGGGCCTGATGCTGGCTCTGCTGGTGGCCATCCTCAGCTCCACCATCGTGTCCAACGCGCTTCCCCGGATCACCGCCGAGCTCAACGGAACCCAGGGTCAGTACACCTGGGTGGTCACGGCGATGCTGCTGACCTCGACGGCGACCACCCCGCTGTGGGGCAAGCTGTCCGACCTGTTCAGCAAGAAACTGCTCTACCAGCTGGCCATCGCCGTCTTCACCCTCGGATCGATACTCGGCGGGTTCTCCCAGTCGATGGGGATGCTCATCGGCTTCCGCGCGATCCAGGGGATCGGCATGGGCGGGATGCAGGCCCTGATCCAGGTGGTGATCGCGGCCATGGTCGCCCCGCGCGACCGCGGTCGCTACACCGGCTACATCGGGGCGACCTTCGCGGTCGCCACCACGAGCGGGCCGCTGGTGGGCGGTCTCATCGTGGACTCGCCACTGGGCTGGCGTTGGTGCTTCTGGGTGACTGCCCCGATCGCGGTCATCGCCTTCCTCGTGCTGGGGCGCACCCTGCGGCTGCCCGTGATCAAGCGGGACGTCTCGATCGACTGGTTCGGCGCGCTGTTCCTGGTCGGGGGAGTGAGCCTGCTGCTGGCCTGGGTCTCCCTGGCGGGCAAGCAGTTCGACTGGGTCTCCTGGCCGACGCTCGGCTTCGTCGCGGGCGGGCTGGTGGCCCTGATCGTGGCCGTGGTCATCGAGACGAAGGTGCGCGAACCGATCGTGCCGCTGGGCATGTTCCGCAACCCCACGGTCACGCTGGCGATCATCGCCATGGTGGCGGTCGGTACCGCCATGTTCGGCGGTTCGGTCTTCCTGGCCCAGTACTTCCAGCTGGGGCGCGGCTACACCCCGACGGAAGCCGGGCTGATGACCCTGCCGATGGTGCTCGGCCTGTTCGTCTCCTCGACGATCTCCGGGCAGATCATCTCCAGGATCACCGGCAAGATCAAGCCGTTCCTCATCGGCGGGAGCGTGGTGCTCACCGTGGGGATGGGGCTGTTGAGCACGATCGACTCGGACACGCCGCTGCCGATCGT
Organism: Actinopolyspora sp. BKK2; assembly: GCF_011291845.1. Taxonomy (NCBI): domain Bacteria; kingdom Bacillati; phylum Actinomycetota; class Actinomycetes; order Actinopolysporales; family Actinopolysporaceae; genus Actinopolyspora; species Actinopolyspora sp. BKK2. Next base: position 49,020 of record NZ_JAANTE010000002.1, read on the forward strand.
GGACGTCTACCTCGCGCTGATGGGGATCGGCGTGGGTGCGCTGATGCAGAACCTCGTGCTCGCGGTCCAGAACAGCGTCGGCACCAGGGACATGGGGTCGGTGACCTCGGTGGTCACCTTCTTCCGCACGCTCGGCGGTTCGGCCGGGGTGTCCGTGCTGGGCGCGGTGCTGGGGACGCGGGTGTCCGACTACGTCAGCGACGGGATGTCCGAGCTGCCCGGGGGCGCTTCGGCGGCTTCGAACATCGGTGGTTCGGGAAGCGTCTCCCTGGACATCAACAGCCTTCCCGCGCCGATCGAGGCGATCGTGCACGACGCCTACGGCATGGCCATCGGGGACCTGTTCTTCATCACCGCCTGCATCTCGGTGGTGACCCTGCTCGCCGTGCTGGTGATCCGCGAGGTCCCACTGCGCACCACCGTCGAGAAGCAGGAGCCGGAAGACGAGCACCGGCCTGTGGAAAATTCTGGAGAGCTTGTGGACAACTCGTCGAGCGGTGGTGCCGGGGCGACGGCCGGTGCTTCCGCTTCGGCGCAGCCGATCAGGCGTGAAGGGGACGTTTTGGAGGCAGCGGGCCGCACTGTGCACACAACGGAGAAGCTTGTGGACAACTCTGTGGACAGGTCTGGGGACAACCTTGGGGAGAACTCGTTTGACAGCTGGTCATCGACGTCATCCGATGGTGGTTCCGCGAAGCACGCGCCCGGTGTGAACGGCACGAGCCTCACCGGTTCCCTCTACCCGGGCGACGGTGGCGTGACCGTGTACGGAGTGGTCCGCGGTCCGGGTGGCTCCCCGCTCGCGGAGGCGGTGCTCACCCTGACCGACTCGCTGGGCAACCAGATAGACCGCGCCCGCTCGGACGAGCAGGGACACTACCGCGTGACACCGACCGGCGGCGGGACCTACGTGCTGATCGCCGCGGCCGGGGACTACCAGCCGTCCGCCTCCATGATCGCCGTGTCCGGCCGCGCGGTGCGGCACGACGTGGAGCTGTCCGGCGGGGCCGGACTGACGGGGATGGTGCGCAGCGGTCCGGTCCCCGTGCCGGAGGCGACCGTCGTGCTGACCGACGTGCGCGGCAGCGTCGTCGCCGCGACCAGGACCGGCAGCGGAGGGGGCTACGAGCTCTCCGACCTGATCGGGGGTTCCTACGCCCTCACCGTCACCGCCGACGGCTACCAGCCGGTGAGCACCGAGGTGACCATCTCCGAGGGCAAGCAGTCCACGCTCGACGTGGCTCTCGAGGCCGGGGCTCGGGTCAGCGGGGTGATCCGCTCCGCCCGGATGGGACACGCCGTCCCCGAGGCGCAGGTGACCCTGCTGGACTCCACGGGCGGGGTGGTCGCGTCCACGGTCACCGATGTGGACGGGACCTACGAGTTCACCGATCTCTCGCACGGCGAGTACACCGTGATCGCCACCGGCTACCCGCCCACGGCGAACACGGTGCAGGTTCGGGAGGAGCAGATCGGCTACGACATAGCGCTCGGGCTGGAGTAGCCCGCGAACGGAATCGCCGCACGCAGCGGGACGCGGTCCGGTTCCGCGTCCCACCTGATCGCACGAGAGGAAGGCCGGATGGATTCCGGGCAGGACGCAGCAGGAGCGCGCGGGAGCCGGGAAGGCGGCGCGGTCACGGTACAGGTCCGTTCGCTCGGTGGTTGGCCGATATCGGACGCGGTGCTGACCGTCACCGACGGATCGGGGACCCAGCGCGGGCGGGTCCACGCGGACGCGGAGGGGCACGCGCGGGTGGACGGTCTCGCCGAGGGGCGGTACACGGCGATCGTCACCGCTCTGGGGCACCAGCCCACCGCGCGGACGGCGATGGCTCGTCCCGGGCAGGAGGCGGCGCTAGGAACCGTCGAGCTCTCCCCGGTCAGCGGGGGTGAGCTGCCCGAACCGGGGGTGTGGCGCATCGATCCGGAGCACTCCTCGATCCGGGCCACCGCGCAGCACCTCGGGATAAGCAGCATCCACGGCCGGTTCAACGAGTTCGGCGGCGAGATCAGGATGGCGCGCCCGGTGGAGTCCTCCCGGGTGGCGGTGCGGATCGACGCCTCGAGCGTGGACACGGGCAACGAGCAGCGCGACCAGCACCTGCGCAGCGCGGACTTCCTCGACGTGGCCAACCATCCCGAGATCCTCTTCGAGGTGACCGGCATCAGCCGGCGGCAGGACGCGAACTGGGACCTGGACGGCAGGCTCACGCTGTGCGGGGTGACGCGTGACGTGCGCCTGGAGACCCGCTTCGCCGGGACCGGCCCGGACCCCTGGGGCGGCACGCGTGCCTCCGCCGCGGCCACGACCCTGCTGCGCAGGGAGGACTTCGCGATGACCTTCAACCAGTCGTTGAGCACCGGGATAGCCGCTATCGGGACCACGCTGCGGATCGACATCGACGTGCAGGCCGTGCTGACCGAGGCAGCCGGGAACGGCTGATCGCGCCGCGGGCCGCGCCCCGCGCGAGGTCGTGGGGCGCGGCCCGCGGCTCGTGCGGAGCTGCCGTGGAGTGAGGTCAGCTCCGATGTTCGAAGGTCAACTCGACGTCCGAACCGTGATAGTAGGTTCGTCCCGCTCGTTTGACCCTCCGCCACTTCCGCTCACTCGCGAGGCGGTACACGGTGCCGTGCGAGGTGTTCCACAGCCGGGAGACCGCTTCGACGCTCAACCAGCGGGGGCGGGTGGTGCTTCCCCCGCTGTCGCTCGCGCCTGCCGTTCCGAGCCTCCTGCTCAGCTTGAGCCACTGGTGGCCGGGCCAGCTGTGCGCGGAGTCGTCCTGGCAGGTTATCTCGAGCGGAGTGTGGTTCTCCGCCGGATGCAGCAGCGCGACGAGCTTCCCGGCGCAGCCCTGCTCCACGCAAGAACCGACGTGCAATCTGCGGGTGGGGTCGGAGTGGAGCACGGCACGGGTCTTCCGCACGAGCTGCGCGATCTCGGAGACAAGTTCCGTCGCGGCACTGTGCGAGACCAACCAGTCGGAGTGCTTCACCAGAAACGCCGCCATGTCCGCGACGGCCCTTCGCGGGGCCGCCACTCTCCGCTGCTCCACGACCATGCCCGTCCACGAACCGAGAACGTGGAGCACGGAGGTGCGGGCGTCGGATGCCCCCGCGTTGAAGGGCAGGGACGGTTCGGAAGTGCCCGTGACCCGCTCGCGGAGCCGGCTCGGGCTGACGGTGGTCCCTCCGAGGGCGTGGCCGCACGCCCTGTGGAGGTCGGGCAGCACGCGAAGTCCGTGGAGCAGCTCGTCCCGGCACCCGTCGCAGAGTTCCGCCCCTGCCGGGGCGGTCCGGGCGTCGTCCCCCGAGTCGGCTCGCCGGCGGCATCCCGGGCCGGCGCACGGATTCCTCGACGATTTTTCTGAGCCCGTGTTCTGCCACATCTTTTGCTCCCCCAGAGCGAGCCGTTGAGGATCGTTCCGCGCACTCCGGAGTGCGCGGGCCGGATAGAGGCTAGAAACTCCGTGGATGCGTGGCAACACCTGCTTTCGGCTTCGTTCGCGGAATTGATCACGAATTTACCTTTGGTTTTCGTTTGACGAACTTCGGACGCAGTGTTGTAGGAAACTTGAACCGGGAGCGGTTGACCGTGCGGGGGGTGGGCGAAGAATATTGGTGACAACCTGGATTCCGCTGTCTACAGGGGATGACCACAGCGGACGTGCCGCGTGAAGCGGGAGTTCGCCCGCTCGGGAAGGCATGTGCGGAGGGGGCGCGCGATTGGCGGGCTGTGCGGTTTCCGGGTGGTAGTCAGTCCCGGAGGCGGAGGCCCGCGCACGCGTTCTCCCGTTTTCCCGGGGCGCGCGGCCAGTTGCCCGGTTCGGAGTGGACGAGCTGGTTTGTTTTCGTTTTTCGTCGTGGTTCGTGTTTTTCTGGTGGGATTTCTCGTGGATTCGCGTGTTTCCGGAAGAAGAGCGTGGGACGAGGGCCGAGGCGTGCGAGTGGACGGTGCCGTTCCGCCCGTGCGAAGGCGCGGGCGGAACGGCGAGCGCGTTCGCCGTGAGGGCGCGCGACCCGCGGACCGCGTGGCCGAGCAGGACTCGAGTCCGCCCGCGGAGGGGGAGGTCGCGACGGACGAGGACCACCTCGTGCGCGGTTACGACTGATCATCCCTCCGGAGCGGGTGCGTGGGCCGGAGAGCGCGGTCGTGCCGGGTTCGCCGCGCGGTTCGCCTCCGGCGTCATCAGTGCTCGCGGGCGGGATGGCGCGGTTGCTTGGCTGGTTGTCCCCGGGGCAGGAGTCCGGCAGCCTGATCCAAAAGCCATGATCAAGTACTGTATCGGACCAACATTGTCACTTGACATGACAATAATGCATCGTAGCATTCAAGTGTGAGTGATCAGCAAACTTCCCCGGAGGCGGGGGCACCGGCCATGGACCGGCCTGCGTTCCTGCTGTCCTCCCTGGGGGTGCAAGTGGCCAACGAATTCACCGAGCGACTGCGACCGCTCGGGCTGGAGCCGATCGAGTTCGCCCTGCTCGCGCACCTGGAGTCCGCGGAGGGGAGCTCCCAGCAAGCCCTGGCGGAGGCCCTCGGGGTGCATCGCAACGCGATGGTCGGACTCGTCGACGAGCTCGAGAAGCGGGGACTGGTGCAGCGCCATCCCCATCCCGACGACCGCAGGGCCAAGGCGCTGCACCTCACCGAGCGCGCCCGCGAGCTGGTCGAGCGCGGATATCGCGCGGCGGACGAGCACGACGCGGACCTGCTGTCCACCGTGGAGGAGTCCGAGCGCCCACAGCTGATCTCATTGCTGCGGCGCGTCGCCGAGGACCGCGGAGTGAGCCCGCGGGGGCACCCGTGCTTGACGCAGCATCCCGGGCCGGTCAAGCAGTCCACCACGGACCGAGCGGACGAGGACTCCAGATGATCGAAGTCAGCCAACTGACCCGGAAGTTCAGCACGAAGCAGGGCACGGTCGAGGCGGTCCGCGGGGTCGACTTCGAGGTGGCCGAGGGCGAGACGGTCGGTTTCCTGGGGGCCAACGGCGCCGGGAAGACGACCACCCTCCGGATGTTGACCACCCTGCTCGGCCCCAGCTCGGGGACGGCCACCGTCGCTGGGCACGACCTGCGCAGTGAGCCGATCGAGGTGCGCAAGCGCATCGGCTACGTCGCCCAGGCGGGCGGGACCGACCCGCGGACCTCGGTGCGGGAGGAGCTCGCGCTGCAGGCCAGGCTCTACCGGGTTCCGGCCTCCGAGGTCCCGGAACGGGTGCGGCGGGTGAGCCACCAGCTCGACCTGCACGACCTGCTGGACCGGGAGGCCGGGGCGCTGTCCGGAGGGCAGCGCCGCAGGTTGGACATCGCGCTGGGACTCATCCACCGGCCGCCGCTGGTGTTCCTGGACGAACCCACCAGCGGGCTCGACCCGCAGGCCCGCAGCGCGCTGTGGGAGCACATCCGGCGGCTGCGCGAAGAGCTCGGAACCACGATCTTTTTGACCACGCACTACCTGGAGGAGGCGGACGCGCTCTGCGACCGGCTGCTGATCATCGATCAGGGCCGGATCGTGACCGAGGGGAAGCCGGAGGAGCTCAAGAGCCGGGCAGCCGGCGACCTGATCACCATCGAGCTGCCGAGCGGGGAGCTGGTGGACCGGGCGAAGGCGCTTCTCGGGTCACGGGACGACGTCCGCGAGCTCGCCGCGGCGGGTTCGACGCTGCGGCTCACGGTGGAGCGCGGCGAGCAGGCGGTGCTGGACATGCTGCGCGTGCTGGACGGTGCCGAACTCCGGCCGACCGCCATCAACCTGGCCCGCCCCTCGCTCGACCAGGTCTTCCTGGCCTTCACGGGCCGCTCGCTGTCCGACGACCCCGGCGCCACGACCTGAGCGAGGAGGGCTTTTCCATTGGAACTGCTGCTGGACACCCGCCTGATTTTCGGCCGTTACCTGCGGCAGCTGATGCGCAACAAGACAGCCCTGCTGTTCGGAGTGCTGCAACCCCTGCTCTACCTCGGATTCTTCGGGCCGCTGCTGACCCGGATGCCGGGGTCCGGAGCGCTCTACGACGGCCAGGGCGTCTGGCAGGGCTTCGTGCCGGGGATGCTGGTCATGCTGGGGCTGTTCGGTTCGGCATTCGCGGGCTTCGGCCTCATCGGCGAGCTGCGCCTGGGCGTCGTGGAGCGGATGCGCGTGACACCGGCCAGCAGACTGGCGCTGCTCATGGGGCGCGTGGGCACGGACGTGCTCCGGGTCGAGCTGCAGGCGGTGCTGCTGTTGCTGGCCGCCTTCGGGTTCGGGCTGCGCGCTCCGGTGCTCGGGATCCTCATCTCGCTCGGGATCCTCGGGATGATCAGCGGGTGCATCGCCTCGCTGTCCTACGCCGTGGCGCTGCTGACCCGCGAGGAGAACTCCTTCGCCCCGCTGCTGAACGCCGTGCTGCTGCCGCTGGTGCTGCTGTCGGGCATCCTGCTGCCGATGTCGCTGGCACCGGGCTGGCTGAACGCACTGGCGCACCTGAGCCCGTTCCTGTACGTCGTGAACGGGCTGCGGGACGCCTTCGCGGGCGACTACGGTTCGCCGGCCATGCTGGTCGGGCTGCTCGTGACGTTCGTGTTCACCGCGGTCTCGCTCACGGTCGGCGCGCTGACCTTCCGCAGGGAGAACGCCTGAGGGGCGGGTGGCGAGCGCCGATCCGGCGCCCGAGGGCTCGTTCTCGCCGTTCGATTCCTGGACTTCCCGCGATCCAGGTCGTGGGCACGTTTTCCGACCGATCCACGAGTCCGACCGATCCACGAAGGAGTACCGAATGATTGTGGTGACCGGCGCCACCGGCAACATCGGCAGTGTGCTGGTGCGGCAGCTCGCGGAGAGCGGGGCGCGCTGCGCGCGCTGACGCGGGACGCGACGCGGGCGGTCGTTCCGTCCGGGGTCGAGGTGGTCGAGGGCGATCTGGGGCGGCCCGAATCGCTGCGTCCGGTCTGGGAGGGCGTGGAATCGCTCTTCCTGCTGCGCACGGGCAACGAGGACACCGAGGCCGTTCTGCGGTCAGCCCGGCAGGCGGGTGTCGAGCACGTGGTGATGGTCTCGTCGCTGCTCGCGGAGACCCATCCGGGCTCCCCGATCGGCGGTGGAGCGCTGCAGGGCGAGCAGGTGGTGCGGGACAGCGGGATGTCCTGGACGATTCTGCGGCCCTGGGAGTTCGCCTCGAACGCGCTGTGGTGGGCGTGGGAGATTCGCGAGCACGGTGTGGTGCGCACCGCCGGTGGTGACGTGGGGTCGCCGGTGATCGACCCCGCCGACATCGCCTCGGTGGCGGGCCGGGTGCTCACCGAGCGGGGACACGGGGAGCGGATCTACCCGCTCACCGGGCCCGTCGAGATCACTCCGCGCGAGCGGGTTCGCAGCATCGGGCGGGCGCTGGGGCGTGACCTCGTCTTCGAGGAGCTGACCGCGGAGGAGGAGCGCGAAAGGCTGAAGCAGTTCATGCCGGAGGAAGCGGCCGACTTGGTGGCCGACGTCGATTCCGGCGGCGGTCAGCAGGACCCCGGAATCCGGACCACCGTGGAGGACCTGACCGGGATTCCACCGCGAACGTTCGAGCAGTGGGTCAACGACCACGCCGATTCCTTCCGGTGAGCACCGGTCCGGTTCTCGTGCGGGCGTTCCCACGACACTGCTGTTTTCCGGAGGGGAATTTCACCCAATCGAACCCCGGGTGACCGGGAAATTTTGTTCGCGTCCCAGCGCAGCGCTCGTTGACTTCCAGTTGGCTGGAAGTTTCACGATGTCGAGTGCTGCTGGGACCGTTCACTGAGACTGATGGGGGTAGTTCGATGATTCTGGTGACGTCGGCGACCGGGAACGTGGGTGGCCACCTGGTTCGCCAGCTGCACGAGTCCGGTTTCGCGGTGCGGGCGATGACCCGGGACTCGAGCCGGGCCGGCGTGCCTGCCGGGGTGGAGGTCGTGGAAGGGGATCTCGAGGCTCCGGAATCGCTCGGGGAGGTTTTCGACGGGATTACCGGTTTCTTCGTCCTGGGGAGCACGGGGGACCTTCCCGGCGTGCTCGGCACGGCCTCGGCCGCAGGCGTGAAGCGGGTCGTGCTGGTGTCCTCGTTCCTGGCCCGGACTCACCCGGAGTCCGCCATCGGAGGGGGATCGCTGGAGGCGGAACGGCTCGTTCGGGAGAGCGATCTCGAGGAGACCGTGCTGCGCCCCTGGGAGTACACCTCGAACGTGACGGCGTGGGCCGAGGGGATACGTGCGGAGGGGGCGGTGCGCCCTCCGACGGCGGGACTACCGTCCCCCGCCGTTCACCCCGCCGACATTGCCTCGCTGGCGGCGCACGCGTTGACGGAGGAGGGGCACGGTGGGCAGACCTACCCCTTGACCGGGCCCGAGGAGCTGACACCGCGGGACAAGGTGCGTGCCCTGGGCGAGGCCCTCGGACGCGAACTCGTCTACGAGGAGCGGCCGGACCAGCGGGAACTGGAGCGGATCTCCGAGCAGGCGCCGGACGAGGCCACGGCCGGTTTGATGGTCCCCGGGGTCTGCTCCCTGCGGAGCCCCGGGGTGACCGACACCGTGGAGCGGGTCACCGGTAGCCCGGCCCGGAGCTTCGGGCAGTGGGCCGCGGAGAACGCTCACCTCTTCCGGTGAGCGGAGAAGATCTGGATAGCGCGGCCTCCCGTCCCGAGGGTCGCGCTCGGAGAGGACAGTGTGAATGCGTTACCGCCTTCTGGGCCGAACCGGGCTTCGCGTTTCGGAGTTCTTCCTGGGGGCCATGCACTTTTCCGGAGGGGACGGGGGAGTCTCCCGGGAAGAGGCCGAGCGCGTCGTCGACACCTACGCGGAAGCCGGCGGCAACGTCGTGGACACCGCCGTGACCTACGGCGAGGGGCACAGCGAGGAGCTCGTCGGGGAGATCCTCGAGGGGCGCCGGGATCGGTTCGTGCTGTCGACCAAGTACGGCATGTCACGGGACGGGACCGATCCCAACGCCGCGGGCAGTCATCGCAAGAACCTCGTCCGCTCCCTGGAGAGCAGCCTGCGGAAGCTGCGCACCGACCACATCGATCTGTACTGGGTTCACCTGTGGGACCGGAACACGCCGCTGGAGGAGACGATGCGGGCGCTCGACGACGTCGTGCGCTCCGGAAAGGTGCTCTACGTCGGGATCTCCGACACCCCGGCCTGGGTGGTGGCCCGGGCCAACACCCTCGCCGAGTGGAAGGGGTGGACGCCGTTCGCCGGTCTGCAGGTCCCGTACAACCTGCTGAACCGTGACGTCGAGCGCGAGCTGCTGCCGATGGCCGAGGACATGGGGTTGACGCTGGCCGCGTGGTCGCCGTTGGCGCACGGGAAGCTGGCGGGCAAGGGGGGCAGCGGTTCCTCCTCCGAGCCGGAGCAGGAACGCGAGCGCGCCGTGCTGGAGGAACTCCGCGCCGTCGCGGATGAGCTCGGGGCCGCTCCCGGTCAGGTGGCCCTGGCCTGGCTCCGGAAGCGTTCCGGGATCGTGCACCCGATTCTGGGGGCGAGCCGTGCCGAGCAGCTCGCGAGCAACCTGGATGCGCCGGAAGTCGATCTCGCGGCGGAGCACGTCCGGCGGCTCGACGAGTCGACGCGGTTCTCGCGAGGCTTTCCCGGTGACTTCCTGGGCGGGCTGCCCGAGTGGGTCTGGGGTGAGGCCAACGGCAGGCTCGACGGGAGGTGAGCGGGGAGGCCTCCGCGGTCGAGCCGGTGGGGAAGTCGGCCGGGAATTCTGAGGAGCTTTCGGGCGCGCCACCAGTGCGCCACCGGGTCGTGCGCGTCCCCGGGGACGCGCCTGCGGCCGCGCAGCTGCTCGGGTGGCACCGGTCGCGGGTAGCGGCCCCGATGTCGTGACGGGGCCGTCGTCCGGAACGTGCGCTACGCGACAGGGTGATCGTGGGTGACGCGCGTATAGTCGTGTCGTTATACTTGAGTCAAACGGACTCAAGTTTGCTTCTGCTGCTGATGCGAAGCAGCCGTCACCGGTGGCCGCCCACGGGTATCGGAGTCGGAAGGGGTACCCGGCGGACGCGGACGAAGGGGACGAGTTCCCGATCACGACGAGGTGAGGAATGGACGCTTTCAACCCGACGACCAAGACCCAGCAGGCGATCTCCTCCGCCGCCCAGGCCGCCACCATGGCGGGCAACCCCGACGTGACCCCCGCGCACCTGCTCGGGGCGCTGCTGGCGCAGAGCGACGGGCTGGCCTCACCGCTGCTGTCCGAGGCCGGCGCCGACCCGGCGCGGGTGCGTTCCGAGTGCGAGCAGATCGCCAACGGGCTGCCCGCGGCCTCGGGGTCCACGGTCTCCAGCCCGCAGCTCTCGCGGGAGTCGGTCAAGGCCCTCACCCACGCGCAGCAGCTGGCCACGGAGCTGGGCGACGAGTACGTCTCGGTCGAGCACCTGCTGGTGGGGCTGGCCACGGAGGGTGGACAGGTGGCCGAGCTGCTCCGGAACAGCGGAGCCACCCCGGACGCGCTCCGGGAGGCGTTCACCAGGGTGCGCGGTTCGGCGCGGGTCACCAGCCCCGACCCGGAGGGCACCTACAACGCGCTGGAGAAGTACGGCCTCGACCTGACCGAACGCGCCCGCAGCGGTGACCTGGACCCGGTCATCGGCAGGGACACCGAGATCCGCCGGGTGGTGCAGGTGCTGTCCCGGCGCACCAAGAACAACCCCGTGCTGATCGGTGAGCCCGGCGTGGGCAAGACCGCGATCGTGGAAGGGCTGGCCCAGCGCATCATCGCCGGTGACGTGCCCGAGTCGCTGCGCGACAAGCGCGTGGTCGCGCTGGACGTGGGATCCATGGTGGCCGGGGCCAAGTACCGCGGCGAGTTCGAGGAGCGCCTCAAGGCGGTGCTCAAGGAGATCACCGAGTCCGAGGGGCAGGTGATCACCTTCATCGACGAGCTGCACACCATCGTGGGCGCCGGGGCAGGCGGCGAGGGCGCCATGGACGCGGGCAACATGATCAAACCCATGCTGGCCCGCGGTGAGCTCCGCATGGTCGGCGCGACCACGCTCGACGAGTACCGCAAGCACGTCGAGACGGACGCCGCGCTGGAGCGCAGGTTCCAGCAGGTCATGACCGGGGAACCGAGCCCGGACGACGCGGTGGCGATCCTGCGCGGGCTCAAGGAGCGCTACGAGGTGCACCACGGTGTGCGCATCACCGACGGTGCGCTGGTGGCTGCCGCGACGCTGTCGGACCGCTACATCACGGACCGCTACCTGCCGGACAAGGCCATCGACCTGGTCGACGAGGCGGCCTCGCGGTTGCGGATGGAGATCGACTCGCGTCCGGTGGAGATCGACGAGGTGGAGCGCGCCGTCCGCAGGCTCGAGATCGAGGAGATGGCGCTGTCGGCCGAGCAGGACCAGGACTCGCGGGAGCGGCTCGAGACCCTGCGCCAGGAGCTGGCCGACCAGCGCGAGCGGCTGTCCGAGCTGACCGCGCGCTGGCAGCAGGAGAAGGAGTCCATCGACCGGGTGCGGGACCTCAAGGGTCAGCTCGAATCGGTGCGCGGCGAGTCGGAGCGCGCCGAGCGCGACGGTGACCTCGGCAAGGCGGCCGAGCTGCGCTACGGTCGCCTCCCGGAGCTGGAGAAGGAGCTGGAGGAGGCCACCGAGGCGCAGAACCGCTCCAAGGCGATGCTCCAGGAGGAGGTCTCCCCGGACGACGTGGCCGAGGTGGTCAGCTCCTGGACCGGCATCCCCGCGGGACGCCTGCTGGAGGGCGAGACGGCCAAGCTGCTCCGGATGGAGGAGGCGCTCGGTTCCCGCGTGATCGGGCAGTCCGAAGCGGTGCGGGCGGTCTCGGACTCGGTGCGCCGCTCCCGTGCCGGGGTGGCCGATCCGGACAGGCCGATGGGGTCCTTCCTGTTCCTCGGGCCCACCGGGGTGGGCAAGACCGAGCTGGCCAAGGCCCTGGCCGAGTTCCTCTTCGACGACGAGCGCGCGATGGTGCGCATCGACATGAGCGAGTACTCCGAGAAGCACTCGGTCGCGCGCCTGGTGGGTGCACCGCCGGGGTACGTGGGCTACGACCAGGGTGGTCAGCTCACCGAGACCATCCGCAGGCGCCCGTACTCCGTGGTGCTGCTCGACGAGGTCGAGAAGGCCCACCAGGACGTCTTCGACGTGCTGCTGCAGGTGCTCGACGACGGCAGGCTCACCGACGGACAGGGGCGCACGGTGGACTTCCGCAACACCATCCTGGTGCTGACCTCGAACCTGGGCTCGCAGGCCGTCGCGGACCGGAACCTCTCCGAGTCCGAACGGGACGAGGCCGTGATGACGGTGGTGCGCAACCAGTTCAAGCCGGAGTTCCTGAACCGCCTGGACGACACGCTGGTGTTCCACGCGCTGTCCACCGAGCAGCTGACCTCGATCGTGGACATCCAGGTGGACCGGTTGGCGCGCAGGCTGGCCAAGCGGAGGCTCACGCTGGACGTGAGCCCGGCCGCGAAGGAGTGGCTGGCCGTCAACGGGTTCGACCCGGTGTTCGGGGCCCGGCCGCTGCGGCGGCTGGTCGAGTCGGCCATCGGGGACCAGCTGTCCCGCAAGCTGCTGGCCGGTGACATCAAGGACGGGGACAAGGTGGCCGTGGACGTCGGTTCCGACGGGTCCGCGCTGACCGTGTCCGCTGAGTGAGCCCGCGGCGGAGGCGGGAGGTCGTCTGTGCCGTGCGCTGGGTGCGGCGTGCGGCCCGGCGACCGCTGGTTGCCGGGCACGGGGGACGTGCGGTGCGGCCCCGGTGCGGGCCGCCCGCGCCGCGGAGTGCTTCGTCCGCTTCGCGTGGGGATGCTCCGGGACGGTTCAGCAGGTACTCGCCCTCGGCCGTGCCTGCAGCGGGGAACCTCGTTCCCGACGACGCGCCCGAAGCGGTCGTGGCCGCGGTGCTGGACTCGCTGCACCGGCTCGACCGCTGACCGCCCGTGGTCGTGTCGAGCCGGACGCTTCCCCGTTCGAGGAGGTCAGCTGCGCTGCCCGCCGCTGCCGATCCCGGCCAGCACGGCGAAGACCCCCGCGGCCACGGCGAAGACGATCGTGGCGCTGTGCAGCCCGAACAGCGTGGTCAGGTAGCCGAGCAGGATGCTGGACCCTCCGGCGGACAGGTAGGCGACCACGTAGATCGTCGCCGAGGTGCCCGCGCGCTGCTCGGGCGTGGCCAGCGCGCTGAGCATCCGGAAACCGCCCGCGAACATCAGACCCCAGCCTGCACCCAGCACCACGGACCCGGCGAACAGCAGCGCGGCGCTGCCGAGGACCACGGCCACGGCCACAGCGGCCAGCCCGACCAGCAGCAGCGGGACGGCCAGCCGCACCGCGCGCGTGCCGTGCCAACCCGATGCCAGCACCTGCGCGATGCTGCCGACGCCCGCCAGCACCGTGACGGTCAGCCCGCCGACGAAGTGGGAGTTGCTCTCGACCAGCCCGCTGGCCACCGACGGCCCCAGCGACATGAACATCCCGCCGATGGTCCAGGCCGACAGCATCGTGGTGGCCAGCAGCGCGAACGTCCGCCCCTGCCCTTCCGGAACGGTCGGCCGCTGCGGGCGCAGCACCCGCTTCAGCTCGGCCCGCCTCCCGGTCACCGGCTCGGGCATCGCCAGCACCCCGAGGAACAGGAGCACCAGCGCGGCGATCAGCACGAGATAGCTGAGCACGGTGGGGGCGGGGGCGAACTGGACCAGTGCCCCGGCCAGCACCGATCCCACGGCCATGCCGCCCGCGGCCGCCACCCCGTTCACCAGTGGCCCGCGTCCGCTTCCCCGCGGTTGGAAGTCCATCAGCGTGGCGCTGACCGCGCTGGTCACGGCACCGGTGGCCAGCCCCTGCAGCACGCGTCCCAGGCACAGCCACCAGACTCCTGGGGCGAAGGCCAGCACGAGCAGCGAGACCGCTTCCAGCGCTGTCGCGCCGAGCAGCACCGGGCGGCGGCCCAGGTGATCGGACAGCGAGCCGAACAGCAGCAGCGCGGCGAGTATCCCGATCATGTACACGGCGAAGACCACCGTCAGCACGGTGCTGGAGAAGTGCCATTCGCGCTGGTAGATCGCGTACATGGGCGACGGCGCGGTGGAGGCCATCAGGAACACCGCGAGGATCGCTGCCGCGAGGGTGAACGCTGCGCCGGACCGCGGTCGGCGACCACGTGCTGGCTCCGTGACTGGTGGGGCTGTCGTGGCGCTGGGCTCGGGCGGCATGATTCTCCTCACCGGAACGAGTTATTCCGCGCCGCTCAACACGGTTCCGGAACGGATCATTCCGCTCCGGAGTGCGCTGTGGTGCTTCCCACAGCGCATCCCGGAGGGGCTGCACCGAACGGGGGTCAGCGCTGCTCGCGGAGGGCGCGGAGGAGCGGTGGGGAGCCGCCCCGGCCGTGGCTTCGAAAGCGGTCGGGGTGGATACGGTCGGGGACCGTTTCGCCGCCGGGAGCTTCCGGCGGTGTGGCAGTCGTCGATCGGGGAGAAGCGTGTCGGAGGATCGAAGTTCGGATGCCCGCAACACCGGGGCCTTCCTCGCCTTCCTCACGACGCTGCTCGTGGTTCCGGGGCTGCTGGCGCACGGATCCTGGGTGTTCGCGTCGTTCGAGGGGTGGGCGCACGGCCACGGGATCAGGCCGGTCGCGCTGCTCGGGGGCGTGAGCAACGCGCTGATCGCGGCGGTGCTGGCGGCGGGGACCGTCGTGCTGCTGCTGCGCCGACCGCTGGGACGGTGGATGGTGGTCGCGGGCGCGAGCGGGGCGGTGGTGGCGTTCCTCGTCGAGATCGCGCGGCTCCTGGTGCGGATCGCGCACCTGGAGGACGGTGACACCGAGGCCTTCCTGACGATGGGGCTCCTCTTCCTGTGCGCCGGCCTGCTCGGCCCGGCCCTCACCCTCGTGTGCACCCTCTCCGGAAGCACGGGCGAGTGGCTCCGCCAGGGGCCTCGTGGTTCCTCCGCCGGGGCGGAGCACCGACGGACCTGATCCGGCACGATCCTCCCGTCGGGGCGAGTTGGGCCGCACCGCTTGCGGACGTCCTCGGAACGGATCATTCCGCTCCGAGGTATGCTGTGGTCATGACCACAGCCCAGCAGGCGACGGACTACGACGAACGGGTGATCGACGCGGCTCGTGAGGTGTTCGCGCAGCAGGGGTTCGCCGCTCCCATCTCCGAGGTGGCCGAACTCGCCGGAGTGGGGGTCGCCAGCATCTACCGGCGCTACCCGAACAAGCGGGAGCTGGCCGAGCGCGTCCGGATCGCGGCCACCAGGCGCATCGTCGCCGAGGCTGAGTCAGCACGGGAAGCGGAGTCCGATCCCTGGAAGGCCTTCGAGCGGTTCATGTACGGGTGCCTGCGGGAGCACACCGGAATCGGTGTCGTGCTGCCGCCCCACGCGGACTGCGGGGGTTTCTCGGAGGAGCTGCTCACCTCCCGGGAGCGGATGATCTCGCGGGTGGAGGAGCTCGTAGCGGCGGCGCAGCGCGCCGGGGAACTGCGCGGTGACCTGCGGGCCGCGGACGTGTTCGTGCTGTTCAAGCACCTCAACCCCCCGCTTTCCACCGACGAGCCGCGGCGCGCCGAGCTGCGGGCGCGTTACCTGACCCTGGTGCTGCCCGGCCTGCGGGACGGCTCGATCCCGCTCCCGGGAGCGGCTCCGGACTGGGACGAGCTGCGGCGGATGTGCGAGACCGGAGCGGACTCTACTCACTCGGAAGGGTGAGTCGGTCCCGGGTGGGCGGTCCGCGCCGCCGCGGAATCCGCGGTTAGCGGCGGAATCGTAAGGCAGGTGATCTTCGCAGTGTTTCACCGGCGGACTACCCTGCGCGTGTGGGCATACCTGCATGGGTCTGGTTCGTCGTGGCGGCCGTCGCGATCGCGGCAGGCGTCGCGCTGCTGATCACCGACCGCGCGCGGCGGACGGCAAAAAACCGGGAAAGACGACGTTGGGCGGCGCTGCGCGGCTGGCAGTTCGCCGAGTACGACCAGGTGCTGCCGACCAAGTGGCAACGCGGTTTGCTGCCGCAGTACAGCGGTGCCGTGGCCACCGACATCGTCGCGGGGTCCACTTTCACCGCCGACGGTCGGCGCCAGGTCTCGGTGCTCGACCTGGTGGTCGGTGGCAGGACCGTGGCGGTGCTGGTCGGGTTGCGGTGCCGCAGGCCGATCGCGACCACGCTGGAGTTGTGGCTGCCGGAGGTGCCCGTGCCGCACGAGTCCGAACTGGACCTGCTCGGTCCGGTCGGGTCGCGCTACGCGTTCGTGGGCGATGTGGCCACGGCACGTCCGAACGTCACCCCCGACGTGGTGGACGCCGTCGAGGAGTTCGGTGACGACGTCACCGTGGTCTGGGCAGAGAGCGACTGGGTGCTGGCCGCGCTCGAGCCCGGTGCCACCGATCCCGCGCAGCTGGAGAGCGTCCTGCGCGCCCTCGGACAGCTGGCCGACCTGGTCGATCCGTTCGAAGTGGACCCCAACGAGGACCGGCCTTCCGAGCACTCCGCGCCGGACGAAGCAGTGGAGGAAGCAGTGGAGGAGTCCGCCGACGACGCGGTCGCCGAGGTCGACACCGAGGTCGGGCGGAGCAGGTCGGTCGAGGACGGAACCGCCTGACCCCCGGTGCGGCAGCGGTCCCGCGTGAGAGGAGTTCTCGGTGGGCGGACGGCTCCCCGCGGATCCGTCCGCCCACCGGTGTGCTCGTCCCGCGGGGGCGAGCACCGAGCGGAGGGGCTTCTCCCGGGCGCCGCGGGGCGGCTCCGCGGGGTGGTCCCGGTCGCGTGCGCGGGTAGGCTGCGGGACATGTCTACCGCTCTCGTGACCGGTGCGACGGCTGGGATCGGACGGGCTTTCGCCCGCCGGCTAGCCGCAGAAGGCCATGATCTGGTGCTGGTTGCCCGCGACTCGGAACGGCTGCGCTCGCTGGCGGAGCAGCTGCGCGAGCGCTACGGGACGGCCTGCGAGCCGATCCCGGCCGATCTGACCGACCAGGACGCCCTCCGCGAGGTCGAGCAGCGCCTCGAGGACCCCACCCGGCCGATCGACCTGTTGGTGAACAACGCGGGCTTCGGGACCTCGGGGGCCTTCTGGGACACCGACCCGGAAACCCTGCGCACGCAGGTCGAGCTGAACGTGACGGCAGTGCTGCGGCTGACCCGCGCCGCCGTTCCGGTGATGCGCGGGCTGGGGCGCGGCGACGTGATCAACGTGTCCAGCGTGGCCGGTTTCTTCCCGATGTCCGGGTCGACGTACTCGGCCACGAAGTCCTGGGTCACCACCTTCTCCGAGGGGCTTTCCGCCTCGTTGGCGGGCAGCGGGGTGCGCGTGATGGCGCTGTGCCCCGGTTTCACCCGCACCGAGTTCCACCAGCGGGCCCAGCTGGAGATGAGCGGGCTGCCGCGTGCCTTCTGGCTGGACGCGGACGATCTGGTGCACGGGGCGATGGACGACCTCCGGAAGGGCAGGACGGTCTCCGTTCCCGGAGCGCAGTACAAGGCGCTCGTGTTCCTGGGGCGGCTGGTGCCGAACTGGTTGCAGCGGCTCATCGTGACCAGGGCCGCCCCCGGGCGCACCTGATCGGTTCCCCGCTCGGTGGTGTTCGGTAGCGCGATCGAGGCCACGCGGCTGATGCTGCACGGCCTCGACCGCGTCGGGCTGCTGGGGCAGCCGGGGAGGTTCTCTCGGAGGGCGCCGGCCACAGTCGAAAGTGAAATTTGGTCACTTTTCCTTTCGGGGTGGGAAAAGCCGGTTCCGGGATCGCTGCTAGTTTTTCGGAAAAGGTGACGGCGGTAGAGCGAAAGCGACGTGGCGGTGTCCGCAGCGTCCGGCCGTCCCGTTTCACCACGATTGTCCGCGAGGAATCGGAGAATGCTCATGTCGAACCCGACCGAAGTGGGTTCCGCGATACCCTCCACCGATGTCGAGAGCGCCTACGAGCTCTTCGCGCCGCTGGCGGAGAAGTACTGGGGCCCCGATCTGCACAACGGCTACTGGTACGGCGAGCAGGACGACACCTCGCTGGAGGAGGCTTCGCGGCGACTGACCGAGTTAGTCGCCGACCGGCTCCGCGTCGGCCCGGGCGACCGGGTGCTGGACGTCGGCTGCGGAAACGGCAGGCCCGCCGTCTCGGTGGGCACCGGCACCGGTGCCCAGGTCACCGGGGTGGACGTCAACAGGAGCGCACTGGCCGCGGCGTCCGAGCACGCCGCCGCCAACGGGCTCGGCGACCGGGTCGCCTTCGAGTGCGCGGACGCGCTCGACCTCCCGTTCCGGCCGGGAAGCTTCGACGCCGCGCTGCTGATCGAGTCCTCGCTGCACTTCGAACTGGACGAACTCCTCCCGAGCCTCGCCGGAATGCTGCGTCCCGCGGGGCGGCTGGTGCTGGAGACGCCCTACGCGAAAGTGCCGATGAACGAGCGGATGCGGCAGCGCACCGCCGAGTACTACGAGATGATCCAGGCGGTGTCCCTGGACACCCTGCCATGTCATCTCGAGGTCGCGGGCGCTGTCGGGCTGGAACCGGTGGAGTTCCTCGACATCACCGAGAACACGGCGCAGACGTGGCCGCGTGCTCTGGAGCGGCTGCGGGAGAACTGGTCCGAGATCGAGCGGGTGCTCGGCTCCGAGGTCGCCGAGCGCGCCGTGCGGGTGGTCGACGACTGGCGCGCCGTTCCGGAGATCGGGTTCATGGTCATGACGCTGCGCCGCCGGGAACGTGATTCCGAGGCGGGCTGAGCGGTGTGCTCCGCGTTCCCCGTCCGCGGGGAATTAGGTGCGCTTCGGCCCGTCGGGGCGCCGGGGAGGGGCGCACCGATCGACGACTCGACCGGGGCGCACGAGGCGTGCTCGCGGGTTCGTGGCCCCGGGGAAAGCACGGGGAGGAGGCCACGAACCCGCGTGGTCTGCACGTCGGGTCGGTCCTCACGCTTCGCTCGCGGCGACTTCCACGGCCCGGTCGGGTGTCTTGATCCACTCGAGGCTGGGAGCGGCGAACAGGCTCACGGTGGTCAGTTCGGTGAAGCCGAGCGAGCGCGCGAGCAGCTTGGACTGCCGGTTCGCGGTGGCGATGTCGGCGACCACCCTGGTGGCTCCCGCGCCGTAGAGCGCCCGGAGGCTCGCGTCGGCGAGTTTGCTGGCCAGTGCTCTGCCCTGGAAACCGGGCCGCAGCGCGATCCACTCGACGTGCCCCCAGTGCTGGTGGGTCAGGAAGGGCATGGACGCCAGGATGAACCCGACCACGGCACCTTCGGAGTGGGCCACGTGGCAGGCCTCCGGCTGCTGGTCCAGGTGCTTGGCGATGGCGCTCAGCGACCAGGTGGAGTACGGGAATTCATCGGTGTCGAAAACATCGTTGCCCGTTTTGAGCACTTCGGGTACGTCCTCGGACGTCATGGGGCGTATGTCAGCGATTGATGTCATGGCGGGAATAGTAACCGGCGGGGATTGTTTTGTTCGCCTCTCCCGGGTGGGCACACTTTCGAGTGATCCATTTCTAATCTGTCGGAAAAATGGATCCGTTCTGTTGCTCTTTTTCTCACTCTTCCGGGGGTGTAGCGATAAAGATCGTGCGAGCGGGCGGTATGCTTCCCCGCTGTGGAGGAACAAGCCGCACACACTGCTGTGGATCGACAGAGCCGCGACAGGCTCGCCGGGCTCGTTCGGGACCTGACGGTCGTGCACGAGCCGGTCACCCTGTCCTCGGGTAGGCGGGCGGACTACTACGTGGACCTGCGCAGGGCCACGCTGCACCACGACGCGGCACCGCTGATCGGTTCCCTGCTGCGCCGGCTCACGTCGGACTGGGACTACGCCGCCGTCGGCGGGCTCACCCTGGGCGCGGACCCCGTCGCCGCCGCCGTGCTGCACGCGAGCGGGCAGCCGCTCGACGCCTTCGTGGTGCGCAAGGACACCAAGCAGCACGGCATGCAGCGCCGCATCGAGGGGCCGGACGTGACCGGCCGCAGGGTTCTCGCCGTCGAGGACACCTCCACCACCGGCGACAGCGTGCTCACGGCCGTCGAGGCCCTGCGCGAGGCCGACGCGGAGATCGTGGGCGTGGCCACCGTGGTGGACCGGGACACCGGCGCGCGCGAGGCCATCGAAGAGGCCGGGCTCCCGTACCGCTCCCTGCTGGGGCTCTCCGACCTTGGGCTGGCATGACGGCGGTGATCCGGCGGCGGACGCGCCGGAGCGCGCCACGCGTTCGCGGGGAGGTGCGGTGACTCCGGAGAGTGTCCCCGCCGTGGACGGCGGAACCGAGAACGAAGAGCGAAATTCAGCCGAACGAGTGAGCCCGGAGCGGGCCACGGCCGAGCCGGGACCCACCGAGTGGGGGACGGCTCCGGTCGGGGTCGGCCCCTGGGAGGGGGAGTGGCCGGACGACGAGCGCTACGACCCCGAACTGCTCGAGCACGGGGACCGGCGCAACGTCGTGGACCAGTACCGGTACTGGCACCGCTCGGCCATCGTGGCCGACCTCGACCGCCGCAGGCACGGTTTCCACGTGGCCATCGAGAACTTCCAGCACGACCACAACATCGGAACGGTCGTGCGCACGGCGAACGCTTTCGCCGCGCGGGCCGTGCACATCGTGGGCCGCAGGAGGTGGAACAGGCGCGGGGCGATGGTCACCGACCGCTACCAGCACGTCAGCCACCACCCCGATCTCGACGAGCTGCGCGACTACGCCGACGGGAACGGGCTGCGGATCGTCGCGGTGGACAACACCCCGGGGGCCGAGCCCCTCGAGCGGGCGACGCTGCCGCGTGACTGCGTGCTGCTGTTTGGCCAGGAGGGACCCGGACTGGGGGACGACTCGCGGCGGATCGCCGACCAGGTGGTCTCCATAGCCCAGTTCGGCTCCACCCGCTCGATCAACGCGGGGGTGGCCGCGGGGATAGTGATGCACACCTGGGTGCGGCAGCACGCCGACCTCACCAACTCCTGGTGACCGATTCCACGGGCGTCGTGCCCACCGGTGACCGGAGCGCAGGACCTCCGCGCGGCGGGGCCGGGGCGTGTCGCCCTGATAGCGGACCGTTCACGAGCCGGTGGCATCATGAGGACATCTCCACCGCGTGACATCCACGCGTTCCGGTCGATCCACGTGGAGCCCTCCGCGGGTGGATTCTTCCGGTGACCGCTGAAGGAAGCCGGTGTCAGCCGACGTCCCACAACGAAAAGCAGGTCATGGTCAAATCAGCACGCTCGTATCTGGCTAATCTGGTCCGAGGGGGACTGATCGGCACCGCCGAGATCGTTCCCGGCGTAAGCGGCGGAACGATCGCCCTGGTCACCGGTATCTACGAAGCCCTCATCGGCTCGGCCGGTCATCTGCTCAGCGGGCTCAGGATGGCGGTGGCCGACGTTCCGCGCGGGGCGGGGCTCTCCAGGGCTTCCGCCGAGCTGCGGCGGGTGCGCTGGGACGTGGTGCTTCCGGCGCTGATCGGCCTGGTCTGCGCCGCGCTGATCGCGGCCAAGCTGCTCGAACCGGTGCTGCACGACCACCCGGTCGCCTCGAACGCGGTGTTCTTCGGCCTGGTGCTGGCCTCGCTGTGGGTTCCGATCTCGATGGTCGGGCGCCCGTGGCGGGCCTCGGACGTGCTGACCGCGGTCGTGGTGGCCGCGATCGCCTTCGTGCTCACGAGCCTGCCCCCGACCTCGATAGCGCCGAATCCGGTGGTCGTGGCGCTGGCCGCGGCCGTCGCGGTGTGCGCCCTGGTGCTGCCCGGGGTTTCCGGCTCCTTCTTCCTGCTCTCGTTCGGGCTGTACGAGACGACGATCTCGGCGCTCAACGACCGGGACCTGGGCTACATCGCCACCTTCGCGCTCGGGGCGGTCATCGGCCTGGGGCTGTTCGTCAAGCTGCTGCAGTGGCTGCTCGAACACCGCAGGCGGATCACCCTGGTGGTTATGACCGGTGTGATGGCCGGTTGCCTGCGGGCGCTGTGGCCGTGGCAGACCGAGGGG
The DNA here is from genome assembly GCF_011291845.1 of Actinopolyspora sp. BKK2. Lineage (NCBI taxonomy): Bacteria > Bacillati > Actinomycetota > Actinomycetes > Actinopolysporales > Actinopolysporaceae > Actinopolyspora > Actinopolyspora sp. BKK2. The sequence continues at coordinate 70,954 of NZ_JAANTE010000002.1, forward strand.
CGCGCCCTGCAGGCCCCCTCGGGCGACGCGGGCGTGATCGCCCTGTTCTTCCTGCTCGGAGTGGCCCTGGTCACCGCCGTGCTGCTCGTCGAGCGCCTGGTGCTGCGCAGCAGGACGACGGCCGAGTCACCGACGGAGCAGATCACCCGGGTGAGCTGAAGCCGCGTCCGGCTCTCGGGCAGGCGGCCCCGGGCGAAGCCCTCGTCGGAAGTTCGGGGAGGGGCGGGGCTCGGTCCGCCGATCCGCGGGGGCGGTCGCGCGGTGGTTCAGTGCAGCGTGAGCACTCCTGCCACCGCCCCCGCCGCGACACCGAGCAGCAGCGCGAACAGCAGCACGGACAGCACGGGCAGCTTCCGCCGCCTCGGACTCCGCGGTGGAGCGGGCGGCGGACTCGTCGGTTGAGCGTTGCCCGCGGCCTGCGCCTGCAGGGCCGCCGACAGCATCCGCTCGGGAGGCTGGTTCTCGCCGCTGCCGCCGCTCGTCGAGGCGTTCATACTTCCACTGTAGGTCCGCGGGCCGTGGTGCGTCGCCGGCGGACTCCCGCCCGGTGCGGGGCCGAGTGCCCCGGAACCGGACGCGCCCTCCCAGCCGGACGCGCCTTCCCCGCCCGGGCGCAGCTCAGCCGGACGCGGCGCGGCGGCCGCCGTCCTTGAGCACCTCGGTGGGGCGCAGCTGCTCGTCCAGCACCACCAGGTCGGCGGCCAGCCCGGAGCGGATCGAACCGACCCGCCCGGACAGCCCGAGCTGCTCGGCCGGCCTGGTGGAGCAGGCCGCCACCGCCTCGGTCACGTCGAGCCCGCAGCGCAGGACCAGGTTGCGCAGCGCGGTGTCCATGGTCAACGTGCTGCCCGCCAGGGAACCGTCCTCCAGGCGCGGTTCCCCACCGGAGACGGTCAGCGGCAGCTCGCCGAGTTCGTACCGGCCGTCGCCCGCGTCGGTGGCGCTGATCGCGTCCGTGACCGCGACGGTTCGGGCAGTTCCCGCGTGGCGGGCGACCAGCCGGGCCACGGTCGGGTGCAGGTGCACCATGTCGCAGATCAGCTCGACGGTGACCCGCTCGTCGTCGAGCAGCGTGCCGACCGGTCCCGGTTCGCGGTGGTGCAGCGGCCGCATCCCGTTGAAGAGGTGGGTGGCCACGGTGGCTCCCGCGTCGACGGCGGGCTCGACCTGCTCGGCGAGCGCGTCCGTGTGGCCGATGGCGACCGTGACCCCCGAGGCGGTGAGCTGGCGGATCGCTTCCACCGCCCCGTCCAGTTCGGGGGCCAGCGTGACCATCCGGATCGCCCCTTCACCGGCGTCGAGCAGCTCGTCGACGGACTCCCGGTCGGGCGAGCGCAGCATCGACGTGTCGTGCGCGCCGCAGCGCACGGAGGAGAGGAAGGGGCCTTCCAGGTGGATGCCCGCCAGGTCCCCGTTCGAGACGGGCCCGAGCAGTGCCCGTACCTGCTCACGCAGCCGGGGGATGGAAGCCGTGACCAGGCTGGCCACCAGCGTGGTGGTGCCGTGGGAGCGGTGCGTGGCCACCGTCCGCTCGATCTGTTCGGGGTCCTGGCTGGTCAGTGAGCCACCGCCGCCGCCGTGGCAGTGCATGTCCACGAATCCGGGCACGATCCAACTCCCCGTGAGGTCCGCGGGTCGGTCCCCCGGAGCTGGGCCCTCACCGACCTCGGCGATCCTGCCGTCCGCGATGCGGACCCAGCCGTTTTCCAGGACTCCTTCGTCGGTGACGATCCGACCGCCGATCGTGGTCGGCGCGGTTGGTTCGGTGCTCACGGTGTCGGCGTTCCTTCCAGGGAGGCGGCAGTGCGCACGGGACCGGAGTGCGGCGTGCGACATCGAACCGGGCGCCCCGTGCTGTCGGGCGGGTGTTGCGAGTGCGTCCCCCCGATTCTACTTTGGTCTACACCAGCTGTGGTGAACGAATCGGCGGTGCCTGCTGCGTGGGTGGTTGCTCAGGCTCAAAGCGCCTGAGATGGCGTGAGCCTGCTGGTCGGGAGGGTCCGGGTGCTCTGCGCACTTCAGATGGAAGGCTCCGTTCCACGCGAGCGCTTTGAGCCCACGCAGAACGAGAACATCCGGTGCGTGAGTTGGATGCATTGCAAGGCCGGGCCGCTCGCCGCGTAGGTCGCTACTCAAGAGCGTGCCCAACACAGCAAGGCGCCGACTCACGTGCCGGCTAAGCAACCACCTGCGCGAGCCGCGAACACTTCACCCGGAAGTGCCGAGGTGCTTCTGCAAGGCCTCCAGGGCCCGACTGGCCGTCGACTTCACCGTCCCCTTGGACACGCCGGTGGCCTCGGCGATCTCGCCCTCGGACATGTTCCCGTAGTAACGCAGCACGAGGACCTCGCGCTGGCGCCGTGGCAGGTGCCCGAGAGCCGTGACGATCGCCTGGTGCTCGGTCGACAGCATCGCCAGGGACTCCGCGGAGCGCGCGTCCGGCTGGTGCGGGGGCTGGTACTCCCGCGCGGTCTTGCGACGGCGCAGCACCGAGCGGCTGCCGTTGACCACGGCCGTGCGCAGGTAGCCGACCGCGGCCTTGGAGTCGCGCAGCTGGGACCAGTTGCGGTACAGCCCGGTGAAGGCCTCCTGGACCACGTCCTCGGCGGTGGCCGGATCGTCCACCAGCAGGATCGCGAGCCGCACCATGCGCATCTGCTGCTGGCGGTAGAGGTCCTCCAGCCTCAGCGGTGCGTCCTGGGTCTCCTCCTGCTCCCCCGAGCCGTCCAGGGTGCGTAGGTGGCCGAGAGTGCGCTCGACCGAGCGCTCGATTCCGCTGGTTCCGTCCCCGATCACGACTCCGCAAGGTACCGTCCGCGAAGGGGGTGCGTCTGCTAACCCGGTAATGTCCGCAAGGAACTCGTTACAATCGCTCGCGCGAGGAGTCCCCGCATGACCACATTCGTCGTCGAGATCCGCTACGGCAGCGATCGGGATCTGCTCGAGCGGACCCGCCCCGCCCACCGCGAGTACTCGAAATCGCTGTCGGAGCGGGGATACCTGGTGGCAGCGGGCCCGTTCGCCGACGACAGCGGCGCGATGCTGGTCTACGACGTGGCCGACAGGGCGGCGCTCGACGAGCTGCTCGCCGAGGACCCCTACACCACGGAGGGCGTGCTGGCCGAGACCACCGTGCGGGAGTGGAGTCCCGTGACCGGCAGCTGGCTCGGCTGAGGCGTACGGGAGCTCGGCAGGTCGGTTGTCCCCGGAAGCCGGTAGGCCTCTCGGGGCGGCCGGGGCGAGTACGAGGCCGCTTCGACGTCGGACGCGTCGAACGACACCGATGATTCGGACCGAACGGGCCGAGACCGGAGCACGAGATCTCGCACAGCCTCTCGGCTGCTCATTCGGCCGCTGTTGCTGTTGTTGCGCCGGGGCTCGTGGAAGCAGCCCTTGGTGGATCGTGCTCCTGTTGCAGGAAGCGGACCAGCGCGAGGGCTGCGGCTGCTAGCCGTAGTTACCGGGAGAGTCGTTCAGAGGGCCCGCGGGGCTCGCTGAGGATGGGGAGGCTACCTCCGCTGTAGCCAGGAGCTCTGGATACAGCTCTCCGCTAACATCCCGTGGACACCGTTGCGCCGTTGTGTCCAGCTCTCACACGTTGATGTCGGTGAGTTCACCGTGACCGAATGCGTTCGAACTCGGTGGTGTATTCCAACGGCGCGTGTACACGTGGCTGCTATGAGGACGATGCCGTGCTGGCTGATCGCCGGTCGATGTCATATCGGTAGTCGCATTCCAACCGTACTGAACTGGTCTAGCTCATCAGACGACTTCGGGATCAGTGGTGGAGCACGCCCCCGGATGTCGTTGCATCTGACGATCCCGTTATCGACGGTCGGGGCGACCCGCCGCCGACTCCATCCTGGAACCCTGCGGCGACCGTCCCCGTGGGGCGACCATAGGTGAGGTCATTGGGTCAGTGTTCGTTTTCTGTCACTACGTGAACAAAGATTGGCTGTGTCGCGAGAACACGAATTGCCGCGAATAATAAAAATGTTATCCAAATTGCTGGATTTTTCCTGGGTTGATTGTCTTGTGTCTTTTGTCGCTGGTGTGACGGTTGACCGAAAGAAGTGTGCATGGGTAATTTTTGATTTGACCGAATCGAGTTTCGGTTAAATTTTTTCCGGGGGAAAGGATGTGTGCTGTGGTGTTCTCGATCGGGGCATCGCGCTACATCGGCGCGGCAACTTTAGGGATTGTGGCTTTCGTGGGTTCTGGTGCGGTCGCTTGCGCTGATGATCGCTCGAGTGGTGTGAATTCAGGTGTTTCCGCTCGGGCGGTTGTTCGAGCAGGCGACAGCCAGGAGCAACGCCAGCTTGTTTCCAGTGATACGCTCAATCAAGTCAAACCATACGTGTCCGTCGACTCAAACGGTGTGACGATGACTGTCCCCGAGGAGGTCGAGAAGAACCTTCCTCGGGAGGAAATGGAGCAGCTCCGGGAGTACCAGAGTCAGATCAACCAGTTGATCGCTGACGGTGCAGCGGAAGTTCGGCCGGATGGAACCATTGTCCCGTCCGATTCTGCTGAAGGGGGAATAGCGAACTTCTTCGGGCGCCGACAGGGCATGGTTACGTGAAAGCGCACTGGTACGGACTGGAGGTCGCCTTCGATTCCTGGGTGCGGAACAAGATCAACGCGACCGGCGGGGTCGGTGCCTTGGTCGGAGCCATCGCTACGGGCCCGTGGGCTGTCGTTATTGAGGCAGCGTCCGGTGTCATCGTTGCCGAGGCCAACGCGTGCGCGCACGAGGACGGCTATACGTACATGTACTTTATCGGAGTGACCGCACCTGTCACGGGTGGAATTCCCACTCCTGTTTGCAATCCCTTCGGGTGATCGAGTGACTATGCCATTGAAGACGGATGGACTCAAAGAATCGTCGACCTTTCGCTGGACCGGTTTCGTGGTTTCGCTGGTGCTGGCATTGGCAGCGGCGATCGCCGGGTTGGTCGCCCTTTTCACGGGAGTGGGCAGCACACCTGTGGTAGTGCTGTTGTTCTGCTATCTGGCGTGCAAGCTGGTGCTCTACATCTTGGGCTGGCGGACACCGTTGTACGACAACCCGTCCCGGTAGGGATTGTGTGGAAGGTGTCGAGGTCATCCCGCCCGCGACGGCGGAAGACCTCGATACAGCCGCTGGTCGCGAGGTGCTCCGGGCCGGACGGTCGAGTCGCCGAGGACGAGCCCTCCACTCGGTCTGGGCGACGACCTCCTCGGACACACCCCGGGCCGGGCCGCCTCCGGCCAGGAACGTGCCCGGGCGGAACGGTCGTCGGACAGGTGGGACGCGGCGGGTCGTGGTCGGCACCGAACACCACCGGCGCCAGTGGTTCACCGGAGTCGGACTCCCACAACCGCCGGACCGGTGTGGTTCCCCCGAACGTGCCGAGTTCGGTGCGGCGGGCGGTGTCCTGCGGGGAACGGCGCGTTCGGGTGTCTTGCTGGGAGGATGTGGCCATGACGACGCAAGGAAATCTGCTGGAACCTCCGGAGACCTTCCTGCCGGAGGACACCGCCGCGCAGACCGAACTCGACGAGGGCAAGGCTGCCAACGAGGTCGCGGCGCGCCACCCCACCTGCAGCGCTGCCTGGGCCCAGCTCGCCGAGCTGGCTCTGGAGTCGGGGGAGTCCGTGGCCGCTTACGCCTACGCCCGCACCGGTTACCACCGTGGGCTGGACTCGCTGCGGAAGGCGGGGTGGAAGGGCTTCGGCCCCGTCCCGTGGAGCCATCGTCCGAACCAGGGGGTGCTGCGTTCCGTGGCGGCCCTGGCCAAGGCGGCGCGGGCCATCGGCGAGGACGAGGAGTACGAGCGCTGCCGCCAGCTGCTGGCCGACAGCGACCCGGAGTCGCTGGAGCCCAACGGCCTGAGCTGATCGAGGTTTTCGGCGCGGTCCGCTCGATCGTTCGGGTGAGGTTTCGGCGCAGGCACGTCGCAGGCCGGCCCCGGGAACTTCGGAAGCGGTGACGGTCCGGCCCGCTCACTGGGCGTTCACCCGCCTGGGCGGGGTTACTCGGCGTGCTTGACGGAGAATGGCGACGTGCAGCGATTGCGCCAGGAACTCAGCAGGCGGGGGCGTCGCCTGCTGCGAACGGGCATCCCCATCGTGCAGTGCGCAGTGGCCGCCGGGCTGGCCTGGCTGCTGGCCCGGCACGTGGTCGGGCACCCCCAGCCGTTCTTCGCCCCCATAGCCGGAGTGATCGCCCTCGGCGTCTCCCTGGGGCAGCGGTTGCGCCGCGCCGCCGAGCTGGTCGTGGGCGTCAGCGTGGGCGTGGGCGTGGGCGACGTGCTGATATCGGTGATCGGGACCGGTCCGTGGCAGATCGCCCTGGTGGTGGCGCTGGCCATGGGCACGGCCGTCCTGCTGGACGCGGGCGGGGTCATCGTCATGCAGGCCGCTTCGTCCTCGGTGCTGGTCGCGACCCTGCTGCCTCCGGCCACGATGGGCGGGCTCAACCGCATGGTCGACGCCGCTATCGGTGGTCTGGTGGGGCTGGTGGTGGCCGCGCTGCTGCCGCAGAACCCGCTGGCCGTCGCCCATCGGCACGGGCGCGTGGTCCTCGGGGAGCTGACCGAGGCGTTGCGCGGGATCTCCGCCGCCATGGCCAGCGAGGACGTCGCTGCGGCCTCGGAGGTGCTGGCCGGGGCGCGCAAGAGCCAGCGCTCGGTGGAGGAGCTGCGCTCGGCCCTGACCACCGGAAGTGAGATCGCCCGTTTCGCGCCGCTCCGCTGGCACCACCGCGCCGATCTGGAGCGCTACCAGACCGCAGCCACCCCCGTGGACCGCGCGCTGCGCAACACCAGGGTGCTGACGCGGCGCGCGCTCGCCGCGCTGCGGGACGACGAGCGGGTTCCGCGCCCGCTGCCCGGGATGCTGGAAGAACTGGCGGGTGCGGTGGTCCTGCTGCGCGACGAGCTCGCCGACGGGGCGGAGCCGCTGCGCACGCGCGAGGCCGCACGCGCCGTCGCGCGGAGGACCACCGTCCGGCTGCTGTCCGAGACGGACTTCTCCATGCAGGTGGTGGTGCTGCAGGTCCGTTCCATCGCGGTGGACCTGCTGCAGGCCACCGGGATGGGGCGTTCCGAGGCGCTGGCCGAGCTGCCTCCCCTGCACCCGGAGTCGGACCAGCAGTGACCGGAACCTCCCGGAGGCCGGTGCGGGCGGCGGTGCCGCAGCAGCGCGGTTCGGCTGGTCAGCAGCCCTGAAGGACGTCCCGGAGGGTCTTCTTCTCCGCGGTGGTCACGGACAGCTCCCACTTGTGCTTGGTTCCGGTCCAGGCGGCCGCGTAGCCGCAGTGGGTGCTCCGGTCCGGGGGAAGCCACTCGTCCGGGGCATCGTCCCCCTTGGACCGGTTCACGCTGTCGGTGACCGCCACGAGCTGCGGCCCGTCCAGGTCGTTGGCGAACTTCTCGCGCTTGTCGACGGTCCACTCCGAGGCCCCCGAACGCCAGGCCTCGCCCAGCGGAACGATGTGGTCTATGTCCATGTCGGATGGATCCGTCCAGGTTTCACCGTCGTACCAGCTCTCCCACTCGCCCGAGGTCGGGTAGCAGTCCCGGCCGGTGTCCACACCCGTGCCCTCCCGGATGAGCACGCGCTCGCGCACGTTGCAGTTCCGCCCCTCGGCCTCGGCCCAGTGCGGGAACTCGTCCCTGTCGTAACCGTCCATCGACCCCTTCGGGGCGACCCGCAGCTCGTCGAGCAGGTCGGCGGCCTCCGCCGCGCTCGGCGTGCCCGGCGGAGCCGACTCGTACTCGGCTCCGGTCGACGGTCCACCGCAGGACAGCGTGGCCAGCAGCGGCAGGGTGAGCAGGAGCTTGGTCGCGTTCCTCACTGGTGCTCTCTGTTCGGCGTTGGTGGCTGATGCTCGACGACGCACTGTTGATCATCCGTTTTCCGCGGTGCCTGCCGCAATACGATGATCGGTGATTCGTGTCGCCACCCGTTCGGTCGTGCAGCGGAGTCGCTCAGGGCCGGACCAGCAGCAGGTCCCTGGTGTGCCGGTACCAGGCGCAGCGGGTCAGCGGCCTGGGGTGGGCCACCCCGTCCCGGTGGACGGTGGCCTGCTCGAAACTGGCCTGCACGGCTCGCCCGCGCGCCGTCTCCCGGCGACGTCGCAGCAGACCGCGGTGCGTGACCCTGGTCACCAGGCCGTCCATGATCGGGGCGGGCTGGGTGGCCAGCGGGTCGTCGGTCGGTTCGGGCAGCGCGGAGGCGTCGGGATCGGGGAACACCTCCACCGAGCGTGCGGGCCCGTGCAGCACGCGCTGGTCGTCGCAGTAGATCTGCCCGGTGATCGGTTCGATCGTGCCCAGACCGAGCAGCACTCCGCCGGAGTCGTCCCTGATGAGCGGGGTGGGGCGAGCTCGGCCGTCCAACGCCTGGTCGAACCGGCCCGCCGGTATCGACCACAGCTCACCGGCGGGTGACTTCTCCACCGGAACGTAGCCGACGGCCAGCTCGTCCAGCAGTCCCTTGCGGAGCAGGCGCAGCACCACCGCGGCGAGGTCCGCGTCCGTTCCGTGCACGATGACGCGCCCCGCGGAATCGGCGAGTATCGGGTCGACTTCGGTGCGTGACGGCTGGGCGGGGAGGTCGAACCATCGCAGCCCCGCGTGCGTCGGACGTGCTTCGGTATCGACGTTTCCGCAGGATAGTGCGGTGGTAGTCACGTTACGCTCCTGGTTTACCCTGATCGACCGGCATTGGCAGGTGCCGGGCCTTCCTTGGAGTGGCGGCGCAGACGTGGCCACCGACAGCGATGACCCGCCGTCACCAGTTGCACAGACCGCCTCCAGTGACAGGTTGGAGTTTCACATGCCGGCAATCGTGTTGATCGGCGCCCAGTGGGGCGACGAGGGAAAGGGTAAGGCGACCGACCTGCTCGGCGAGCAGGCGCAGTGGGTTGTGCGCTACCAAGGGGGGAACAACGCCGGGCACACCGTGGTGTTGCCGGACGGGCAGGACTTCGCGCTGAAGCTGATCCCCTCCGGGATCCTCAGCCCCGAGGTGCACAACGTCATCGGCAACGGCGTGGTCGTCAACCCGGAGGCGCTGCTCGAGGAGCTGGACGGTCTGGAGTCGCGGGGGGTCGACACCTCCAAGCTCTCGCTGTCGGCGGACGCGCACCTGGTCATGCCGTACCACGTGGCCATGGACAGGGTCACCGAGCGCTACCTCGGCAAGAAGCGCATCGGGACCACCGGGCGCGGCATCGGGCCCTGCTACCAGGACAAGGTGGCCCGCGTCGGTGTTCGCGTCCAGGACGTGCTGGACGAGAAGATCCTGCGCCAGAAGGTCGAGGCCGCGCTGGAGTACAAGAACCAGGTGCTGGTCAAGGTGTACAACCGGCGCGCCATGGACCCCGACGAGGTGGTCGACACCGTGCTCGCGCAGGCCGAGCGGTTCGCCGGTCGGGTCGCCGAGACGAAGCTGATGCTGGACCAAGCGCTCAACCGCGACGAGACGGTGCTGCTGGAGGGCTCGCAGGGCACGCTGCTGGACGTGGACCACGGGACTTACCCGTTCGTGACCTCCTCCAACCCCACCTCCGGGGGCGCGTGCGCGGGCGCGGGGATCGGCCCCAGCAGGATCGACTCGGTGGTCGGCATCCTCAAGGCCTACACCACGCGGGTCGGAGCCGGTCCGTTCCCGACCGAGCTGAACGACGCCGCCGGGGAGAACCTGCGCAAGGTCGGCGGCGAGGTCGGCGTGAACACCGGCAGGGACCGGCGCACCGGCTGGTTCGACGCGGTGATCGCCCGCTACGCGACCAGGGTGAACGGCATCACCGACTACTTTCTCACCAAGCTCGACGTGCTGTCCGGGCTGGAGACCATCCCGGTCTGCGTCGCCTACGACGTGGACGGGATGCGCACCTCCGAGATGCCGATGACCCAGACCGGGGTGCACCACGCGGTGCCGGTCTACGAGGAGATCCCCGGCTGGCGCGAGGACATCAGCGGCGCCCGGACCTTCGAGGACCTGCCGCCCAACGCCCGGGCCTACATCGAGCGGCTCGAGGAGCTGGCGCAGGCGCGGATCTCGGCGATCGGGGTTGGGCCCGGAAGGGAGCAGACCATCGTGCGCCACGAGATTGTTTGATCTTCTCTGGGCACGCGGTGCAGGTTGCGTGGCGGTGCCGGTGGCGGAACCTCTCGCGGGCTCTCGCTGCGGGTGCCCCGACATCGGGTAGCGGCCTACACAACGTCGGGGCCGTCCTCGCGAGAGCACCACGAGAGAACCCGCGGCGGTGCCGGTGGCTCGGGCTCACAGCGCTCGCGTTGGGGTGGACCCCTTGAGTGGGAGTGCCTGTCCGGGTGCTCTGCGCACTTCCGGGAGAAGGTTCCGTTCCACGCGAGTGCTTCAGCCTGACCAGGACGAGAAGCTCCGGTGCGTGAGTCGGATGCATTGCAAGGCCGGGCCGCTCGCCGCGTAGGTGGCTACTCAAGAGCGGCCCAACGCGGCAAGGCGCCGACTCACGTGCCGGCCAAGCAACCAACCGAGCAACCGGCACCGTCGACCCTTCACTCAAGGGCGTGGACGGCTGTGTCGGGCTGATCGGCGAATACGGCATCGACCCCCGTGGCCAGGAGGGCGCGGAGGAAGCCGAACACGTCCCCGTAGGCGCTCGCCCCGCCCGCACCGCGGAAGTCGGCGGGCAGGAAGGTGTTCTCGGCCCGGACGGTGTAGGGCACCACTTTCAGCCCCGCCCGGTGGGCGTGCTCCACCAGCCGGGTCGGTTCCTCCAGGTAGCCCTGGTCGTCCCTGGGCAGGATCATGGTGGTCACCGGGGCCACCCAGTCCGCGTACTCGGCGACGTCCCGCAGTCCCTCCGGGGTGACCATGTCGGCGTAGGTGCGCGGGTCCCCGCTCGCCGTGAAGTCGTACGGGGCTCCGCTGCTCGAGACCAGCTGCACCAGGTCGACCCGCAGCCGCCGGTCCAGCCTGCGCAGGTTGCCGACCTCGAAGGACTGCACCGCGACCTCGGCGTGCGGAGTGTTGAGCCCGTTCCGCTCGAGCGCGTCCACCAGGCGGGGTTCCACGGGCAGCCCGACCGAGCGGAAGTAGCTCGGGTGCTTGATCTCCGGTGCGATCCCGATCCGCCTGCCGAGCTCGTGGGACAGCTCCCGCTTCAGCTCGATGATCTCCCGCAGGGTCGGTATCTCGAAGCGGCCGTCGTAGATCGTGTTCCGCTGCCGGATCTCGGGGAGTCGTTCGGTGGCGCGCAGCGTCTTCAGCTCGGCCAAGGTGAAGTCCTCGGTGAACCAGCCCGTCACCGATTCGCCGTCGACGACCTTGGTGATTCTGCGGTCGGCGAACTCGGGGTGCTGCTCCACGTCGGTGGTGCCGCTGATCTCGTTCTCGTGCCTGGCGACGAGCGCGCCGTCCTTGGTGGGCACGAGGTCGGGCTCGATGTGGTCGGCCCCCATCCGGGCGGCCAGTTCGTAGGAAGCCAGGGTGTGCTCCGGCCGGTAGCCGGGCGCTCCCCTGTGTCCGAAGACCTCGATGGACTCCCCCTGCTCGGAACGTTCGGGATGCCGTGGTGCGCTCTGCGCGGCACCCGCCGAGGGTGCCAGAGCGCCGACGGAGAGCACGGACAGTGTCAGGGCGCACAGCAGCGCTCGCGCGCTTGGTCGGGTTCTGCGTCGCACGGCCGGGGCCCTCCTCGTGATGCGACCGGTGTCCAACGGAGGGGAAGTATCCCGCACGCTTCGCCACCGCTCGATCAAACGAGAACTTACGCGCTGCTAGGCCGCGATGAATTCTTTGCGACTCGCGTCGCCCGTTCGGCGGGGGTGGGCGGTCGTCGCCCCCACCCGAAGCTTTACGCTGCGGGGCGTGCGCATCCTCGTGATTGGTGCAGGTGGCAGGGAACACGCGATCGTGTTGGCGCTTTCCCGCGATCCCGCAGTGACCGCTCTGGCGTGTGCCCCGGGCAACGCGGGAACCTCGGTACTCGCCGAGTCCTACCCGGTCGACGTGTCCGATCCGGCCTCGGTGACCGAGCTCGCCGTCGGGTGGCGAGCCGATCTGGTGGTGCTCGGCCCGGAGACCCCGTTGGTCGCGGGTGTGGCCGACGCGCTCCGCGCCGAGGGAATCGCCTGCTTCGGCCCTTCCAGAGCCGCCGCTCGCATCGAGGGTTCCAAGGCCTTCGCCAAGGACGTGATGCTCTCGGCCGGGGTGCCGACGGCGCACAGCGAAACGGTGGACAACCCGGCCAAGCTGGACGCGGCGCTGGTCAACTTCGGCCCCACCTGGGTGGTCAAGGACGACGGGCTGGCCGGTGGCAAGGGCGTGCTGGTCACCGAGGACTTCGACGCGGCACGCGCCCACGCGCTGAAGCTGCTGGAGGACGGGCACCCGGTGCTGCTCGAATCGTTCCTGGACGGCCCCGAGGCGTCCCTGCTGTGCCTGGTCGACGGTTCGACGGTGCGCCCGCTGCTGCCCGCGCAGGACTTCAAGCGGGTCGGCGACGGGGACGTCGGCCCGAACACCGGTGGAATGGGCGCCTACGCCCCGCTGCCGTGGGCGGACGAGGGACTGGTCGACGAGGTGGTGCGCACCGTCGTCCAACCCACCGTGGACGAGCTGGCCAACCGCGGGACCCCTTTCTCGGGGCTGCTCTACGCGGGGCTGGCGCTGACCTCCTCCGGCCCGCAGGTCGTCGAGTTCAACTGCCGGTTCGGCGACCCGGAGACCCAGGCTGTGCTGGCGATGCTGCGCACCCCGTTGGCGGGCCTGCTCGACGCGGTTGCCCGGGGTGAGCTGGCCGAGCAGCCCGGGCTGGAGTGGTTGCCGGGCGCCGCCGTGACGGTGGTCCTCGCCGCGGAGGGCTACCCAGGGCGGCCGCGCGTCGACGAGCCGATCGGCGGTTCCGACGGGCCCGGGGTGCTGCACTCCGGAACCCGGACCCGTCCGGACGGGAGCGTGGTCTCCGCGGGCGGTCGGGTGCTGTCGGTGGTGGGCACCGGAGCGGACCTGGAGTCCGCGCGGGAGGAGGTCTACCGCCGGGTCGATGCGGTCCACCTGCCGGGTGCGCACTACCGCACCGACATCGCGGCCCGCGCGGCCCGTGGCGAGATCGAGATGCCCCGCGTGGCCGACTCGGTCCGCAACTCCTGAGCGACTCCTCCGGCGAACCAGCGGCTCGACCCGTCCGGTTGCGCCGGTTGCCCGACGTCCCTCGAGATTTCTCGAGCGCGTGGGACCTCAGCCCGGGCGAGTTGTGGGACGCTGGCGGTGATGGCTCCACGCGGTGGGTCGTGCCCGTGCTCGCCCGCCGCGCTCCGCGGAGCCTCTCCCGTGGTGAGGTGAGCTGAAGATGTGGTGGAAGGTCGTTCTCGGACTGCTCGCGCTCTGGCTGGTGATCTCGGTCGGCGGGGCGATCATCGGGTTCGTGGTCAAGGGACTGTTCTGGATCGCCGTGCTCGGCGGCGCGCTGTTCCTGGCCACGGCCGCGGTCGGTTGGGCGAAGAAGGACGACAAGCAGCTGAGGAACCGTTCGCGGTGAACCGTGGTCCGGCGTGTGCACCGGTCCTGCCCGGGCACGCGCCGGAGGGAAACCGGCGCCGGGAAACCGGTGCCGGACTCCGTGGCGGGTCAGCGGCCCTCCGCGGGAGTGGACAGCCCGCGTGAGCGCAGCACCTCGCGCGCGTGCTCGGGACCCTGCCAGAGCTCGGCGGCGAGCCCCGCCCGACGGGCCGCCTCGACGTTGGCGGGCCCGTCGTCGAAGAACAGGCACTGCCCCGGTGCGGCCCCGAGCCGGTCCAGCAGTATGCGCCAGATTCCCTCGTCGGGTTTCGCCGTTCCCAGGTCACCGGAGAAGAGCAGCCGCCGGAAGTGCCGCGTCCAGGGCATCCGTTCCACGGTTCGCGCGAACGTGACCGGGGCGTTGGACAGCAGGGCCAGCTCGGACGACCGCGAGCCGAGCTCCCGGAGCAGGGCGAGGGTGCCCGGATCGAACTCCGACCACCCGGCGACGTCGATCCGGGTCAGCTTCTCGGCCTGCGCCGCGTCCACGCTCCGGTCCAGCCGTCCGGCCACGGCCTTCCAGTACTCGTGGTCGGCGAGCCCCCGGTCGTAGGCGTCGCGCTCGGCGAAGTACGCGGTCGTCACCTCGGCGAGGCCCGAATCGTCGAGTCCCAGCTCGGCCGCGATCCGCGGCAGCGCCTCGGTGGGCCTGCTTATGACGCCACCGTAGTCGAAGACCAACCAGCGCGGGGGTTCGAGCGAGTCGGACACGTCCGGCGACCTCCTGGGAACTGCTCTCGAGTTGGTTCGCTTGGCGGTGCGAGCGGCCCGGGTGGTGCGTCTCGGAGCCGAGGGCGAGCGCGGACCCGTTCGGAAAGGTTGCCAACCCGTCGGCACGGGTGGCAACCGCCCGCTGCGGCGCAGCACTCGCCGGTGCTCAGGCGCCCTGGTCCACCCGGCGCAGCACCTCGTCGATGTCGGCCGAGCTCACGTCACCGTGCGTGACGAACCGCAGTCTGCCGCCCATCGGTACGGCGAGCACGCCGAGCCCGCGCAGCCACTCGAGGCCGTGCTGCACGTCCGGCACGGAGGCCAGCACGATGTTCGTCTGCGGCGAGGTGATGTTCCAGCCGCGCTCGACGAGTCCCTCGGCCAGCTTCTTCGCGTTGTCGTGGTCGGTGCGCAGCCTCTCGGTGCGGTCCAGCGCCACCAGACCGGCCGCGGCCAGCACACCGCCCTGGCGGACGCCGCCGCCGAGCATCTTGCGCATGCGGCGGGCCTGCTCGACGAACTCGGAGCTGCCCGCCACCGCGGAGCCGACCGGAGCGCCGAGCCCCTTGCTGAGGCAGGTCTGCACCGTGTCCGCGCCCACGGTCAGGGCGGCGGCCGGGACTCCCAGCGCTGTCGCGGCGTTGAAGATGCGTGCGCCGTCCACGTGAACCCGGAGCCCGTTGTCCTTGGCCGCGGCCACCAGCTGCGCGTGCTCGTCGGGCGGGATGACCGTGCCCCCCGCCCCGTTGTGCGTGTTCTCGAGGCAGAGCAGGTTGGTGCGCAGCGCGTCGTAGCGCCCGCTGTCGGCCGCTTCGGAGCGGATCAGCCGGGGGGTGGGGCGCCCCGGGCCCGCGTCCCAGCTCAGCGGTTCGGGCATTCCGGAGGCGAGCCAGGCGGCCGAACCGAGCTCGTGGGTGAGCACGTGCGCTTTGCGCGGCGCGAGGAAACGGTCCCCGCGCTGCAGGTGCACGGAGAGCGCGATCAGGTTCCCCATGGTGCCGCTGGGGACCCACAGCGCCTCCTCGGTGCCGAGCAGTTCCGCGATTCTGGCTTCCAGCTTCCGCATGGTCGGGTCGCGGTCCAGCACGTCGTCGCCGAGTTCCGCGGCGGCCATGGCCGCCGTCATCCGCTCGTCGGGACGTGTCACCGTGTCGGAACGGAGATCGATCGGCATCAAATTGGTCACGAACGGATCACACCATACGGGTGCGTCGGCGGGGAATCGGGTGTTCGCAGGCGGGGCGGTCCCGCTTCCGGCGGGGGTGTGGTGATCGCCCCCGGTGGACGTGCAACCGTGAAGGGCGGACGTTCCGTCCTGGTACGTGTCGGCACGCAACGAGCGGAGGCTTCCGCGTGGACCAACGCGAGGAGCAGGAGTTCGCGGAGTACTTCGCGGCTCGGCGGGAGGCCGTGCGTCGGATGGCGTACATGATGTGCGGCGATTGGCATCGCGCGGACGACCTCGCCCAGAGCGCTTTCATCGCGGTACACCGCAAGTGGCGCAAGATACGCGACAAGGACGCGCTGGACGCCTACGTCCGGAGGACCCTCACGCGTGCGGTGATCGACGAGTCGCGGAAACCGTGGCGCCGGGAACGGACGGTGGAGCAGCTCCCCGAGCGGCCCGCCGGGAACCCGGACGTGGACGACTCCGTGGCCACGCGCCGCACCCTGCTCGCCGGATTGCGCATGGTGCCGCCCAAGCAGCGGGCCGTGCTGGTGCTGCGCTATCTGGAAGGACTCGACGTGGCCGGAGTCGCCGAGATCATGAAGTGCAGCGAGGGCAATGTGAAGAGCCAGACGGCGCGGGGGCTGGAAGCGCTCCGAACCGCTCTGGGGGACTCGCTCGGCGATCTGCGGTCGATGTCGTGAGGAGGTCGGACAGTGCAGGAGCGTGATCTAACCGAGCTGTTCCGGGAGGCGGCCGAGGCCGCACCCGAGGCCACGTTCGACGAGAACGACGTGGCCAGGGCTTCCCGCCGGGTGACGGCTCGCAGGCGGATCGGTGCCGTCGGGGGGTCCACGGCGGTGCTGGCCGTGCTGGTCACCGGTGTCGGCTTCGGCGCGGGCTGGTTCGAGCCGGAGGTCAGCACCAGGGCCGATCCGCCGCCGAGCGCTTCGGCTCCGGAAGGCCCGGAGCCGCGTTCGGGGGGCGCGGACGAGGCTCCCACGATGCTCTCCGTCCCGGGCGGGGGCACGTCGAGCGAGTGCGGTCCGCCGGACCAGCGGCTGGCGGGTGAGCTCTCGGAGGAGCTGCCCGAGGTCTCCGAGGCGAGCGCGCCCGTGGCGGCTGCGGACTGTCCGCCCGAGGCGAAGACGGCCTCCTTCCAGCTGAGCCGGGGTCAGGCCAGCGGTAACGTGGCCGTGGTCCTCAGCCCGGCGGCCGCTGCCCCCGACGGGGGCGACGCCGAGCTGGAACGCAAGGACGACGGCGGGGTGGAGGTGACCGTCCGCGCGAGCAGCGGCCGGGAGCTGACGCTGCGCAGCAGCCCGGACAGCGGTGGGCCCGCCCCTTACGCCGGGCAGCTGCGCGACATCGCCGAGCGACTGGCCGGCGAGTTGTGATCCAGCCGCTCGTGAGCCCGCCGGGGGCGGTGCTCGTGGTGGTTTCGCCCACCAGAGTGGTACGGGCGTGCCATTTTTTGGGTAGGGTGGTCCGCGGAAGAGGTTGACCACCCTCCCGTGGAAAGGCGAGCTGTCATGGCCTGGCTGGTGTTGCTCCTCTCCGGTCTCCTCGAGGCCGGGTGGGCCGTTTCCCTGAAGCTCTCGGAGGGGTTCAGCAGGCTCGTGCCGAGCGCGGCCTTCCTCGTGTTCGCGGCGGGCAGCTTCGCCGGGCTCGCCTGGGCGATGCGCGCGCTGCCGGTCGGCCCGGCCTACGCGGTCTGGACCGGCGTGGGCGCCGCGCTGACCGCCGTGATCGGCATGGTCTGGCTCGGCGACGCCGTCTCCGCGGTCAAGGTGGTCTCGATCGTGCTGATCGTGGCCGGTGTGCTCGGGTTGAACCTGGCCGGAGGTGGGCACTGAGCCGCCCGCCCGCCGCGGACCCGCTCGCGCGGGCGGTGCGCGTGCGGCCTCTTCCGGACGAGCGTCTTTGCCTAGGATCGGCACGATGACGGCGGCGAGCACTCCGAAGGGCGAACGACGGCGGAACCTGCTGGTGGTGGCCGCGGCCGAACTGCTGACCGAAGGGGGCTTCGCGGCTGTGAGGCACCGCGCTGTCGCCGAGCGCGCCGGGCTGCCGCTGGCCTCGACGACCTACTACTTCGGTTCGCTCGACGAGCTGATCGGCGCCGCTGTGCGGCACGAGGCCGAGGGGGAGCTGGCCGAGGGGCGGCGACGGCTCGAACTGCTCTCGGAACAGCCGCACGGCACGGCGGACGTCATCGAGCTGGTCCTGGACCTGCTGCTGGGGACCGCGTCGCGGGAGGGCGGCACGGAGTCGGTGCTGCTGCGCTACGAGCGGCTGGTCGGTTCACCGCGCAGACCCGCCCTGGCCGAGCTGATGCGCGAGTTGGCCGCGCGGTTGCACGAGCTGCTCGGCGAGATCTTCACCAGGTCGGGCGTGGAGATCAGCGGGGACCGGATGTTCGAGCTGATCGCCCTGGTGGACGGTGCCGTGGTCAACGCGCTGATCGAGAGCGACCCGGATCCCAGGGGCGCGGCCCGGCGGATGCTGCGCGCCCAGCTGCTCTGACCCCGCCCGCTCCGGACGGTCGACCGGTTCGACCCGGTGAACCACGACGAGTCCCGTCCCGCGTGCAACCTCCTCCCGGACCCGCGCGTATCAGGGGGTGCGGCACGGAAGAGGGGTGTGGCCAATGCGGGAGAGCGAAGAGTCGTTCCGGGCCTTCGCACGTACTCACACGACACAGTTGCGGCGCTCGGCCTATCTGCTGTGCGGTGACTGGCACCTGGCCGAGGACCTGGTGCAGAACACGCTCGTCAAGCTCTACCGGGCGTGGTGGCGGATCAACGAGAACACCGCCGTGCGCTACGCGCGCAAGACCCTGATGCGGGTCTGGCTCGACGAGCGGCGCCGACCGTGGCGGCGGGTCGAACGCGGCTACGGCGCCGTTCCCGAGCAGGCGCACGTCGAGAGCGACCCCGCCGTGCTCGGGCAGCGCGGTTGCACCAGGGACCTGGTGCTGGAGGCGCTGTCCGGGTTGCCTGCCAGGCAGCGGGCCGTGCTGGTGCTGCGCTACTGGGAGGACCTGCCCGTCTCCGAGACCGCCGCGATCATGCGGTGCTCCGAGGGGACCGTCAAGAGTCAGGCGTCCAAGGGGTTGCGCAGTCTCCGGACCGAAATCGTGGAACGCGATCCCGAGCAGGCCGGGGTCGTGGCCGAAGGGACAGTGTGATGGACGAACAGCTGTTGCGGGAACGCATGACAGCGGCCGTCGACGGGGAGCCGCCGCTGGGGCTCGATCCGGAGCGGGCGGCCGACGAGGCCATCCGGCGCAGCAAGCGGCGCAGGGCCACGATCGGGAGCGGGGTGGCCACCGTGGCCGTGGTCGGCGCGGTGGCCGTGCTGCCGGGGGTGGCGGGCTCAGGGGGCGGCCAGCAGCTCGCCCCGGCCGCGTCCTCCTCCACTTCGGGAGGAGCGGAGAGCGCTCGGCCCCACCCCGGTCAGCAACGGATCGACCAGCTCGCCCGACACGCGGTCGAGAAGGTCTCCGAGCTCCGTCCGCAAGCTCGCGACGTCCGGGCGAGCGAGGCGAAGTACGTCGGCGGAGGCGAGAAGCTCCCCGCCCACCTGTCGATCACCGTCGCGTTCGTCGACTCCCAGGGGCCCGCCGCGATCGAGATCGACGTGTTCCCCGACGGCGTTCCCGGCGGGGTGAACCTCGGCGAGGGGGACAGCTTCCAGCTCCGGGGCGGGAAGCGCGACGGAGCGGGATCCGGAGACGGGGACGCTTCGAAGGGACCGCAGGGTTCGGAGGGCGATTCGAGCGCTTCGAAGACCGGCGAGCTGTCACCGAACCCGTCGGTGAGGCAGCTGACCAGGGAGCGTGCGGACGGATCGGTGGTTTACGTCGCTGCGGGTGCGCCCGCGGACGCCTCGCGGGAGCAGCGGATGCGGGAGAGCCCGGTGATGCCCCGCTGGCAACTGGCCCGGTTCGCCTCCGACTCGAAGTTCCGGCTCGACCGCTGAGTGCCGGGGTGCTCGTCCGGGTGAGGTCCGGGTGGCGCCACCCGGACCTCACCCGGCGGCAGCGAGATCGTGCTGCTGCTGTCGGGGAAAACTCCCGATTACAGGCAAAATTGGAGCTCCGGCGTCGTGCGATCCGGGCCGCCGGTATCCTTGCCGGACGTGACGGACAAGCCCAGCATTCCCGACGCACTGGCCAGCAGGTACGCCTCACCGGAGCTGGTGAGGCTCTGGTCCCCGGAGCACAAGATCGTCCTGGAGCGAAAGCTGTGGCTCGCGGTGCTGCGGGCGCAGTCCGAGCTCGGCGTCGAGGTCCCCGCCGAGGCCGTCGCGGACTACGAGCGGGTCCTGGAGCGGGTGGACCTGGAGTCGATCGCCGAGCGGGAGCGCGTCACCAGGCACGACGTCAAGGCGCGCATCGAGGAGTTCAACGAACTCGCCGGGCACGAGCACGTGCACAAGGGCATGACCTCGCGCGACCTGACCGAGAACGTGGAGCAGCTGCAGGTGCGGCGCAGTCTGGAGCACGCGCGCGACCGCACCGTCGCGGTGCTGGCCAGGCTGGGGCAGCTGGCCGGTGAGCACGGTGAACTGGTCATGGCGGGGCGTTCGCACAACGTGGCGGCCCAGGCCACCACGCTCGGAAAGCGGTTCGCCACCGCCGCCGACGAACTGCTCGTGGCCTACCGCAGGTTGGAGGAGCTGCTCGCGCGCTACCCGCTGCGCGGCATCAAGGGGCCCGTGGGCACTTCCCAGGACGCGCTGGACCTGTTCGACGGCGACCTGGACAAGTTGACCGAGCTGGAGCGCAGGGTCGCCGGGCACCTGGGCTTCGGCAAGGTGCTCGGCAGCGTCGGGCAGGTCTACCCCAGGTCCCTCGACTTCGAGGTGCTGACCGCGCTCTCGCAGCTGGCCGCGGCACCCGCCAGCCTGGCCAAGACCATCCGGCTGATGGCGGGCCAGGAGCTGGTCACCGAGGGCTTCAAGCCGGGGCAGGTCGGTTCCAGCGCGATGCCGCACAAGATGAACACGCGCTCCTGCGAGCGGGTCAACGGGCTCGCCGTGGTGCTGCGCGGTTACGTCTCGATGTCCGGCGAGCTCGCCGGCGACCAGTGGAACGAGGGGGACGTCTCCTGCTCGGTGGTGCGGCGCGTGGCGCTGCCCGACGCGTTCTTCGCCTTCGACGGGCTGCTGGAGACCATGCTGACCGTGCTGGACGAGTTCGGTGCCTTCCCGGCCGTGATCGGGCGGGAGCTGGACCGGTACCTGCCGTTCCTGGCCACCACCAAGGTGCTGATGGCCGCGGTGCGGTCCGGGGTGGGCAGGGAGACCGCGCACGAGGCGATCAAGGAGAACGCCGTGGCGGTGGCCCTGGACATGCGCGAGCGGGGGCTGGAGCGCAACGACCTGCTCGACCGGTTGGCCGCTGACGAGCGGCTGCCGCTGGACCGCGAGCGGCTCGGCGAGCTGCTGTCCGATCCGCTGGAGTTCACCGGGGCGGCTTCGACTCAGGTGAGCGAGGTGCTCTCCGAGATCAACTCCGTGGTGGAGCGCCACCCCGACGCGGCGGCCTACTCCCCGGCCCCGATCCTCTGAACGGGGGAGAGTCGGCGACTCGGGCTGCGCAGTCACTCACTCGGCGGGCCCCGCGGTCGGTCGGGCTGCGCAGGCTCGCAAGCACCTGCTTTGGCGTGGAGCTCCCGGTCAGGAGTTCCTGTTCGAGAGTTGGCGGCGGCTCGGGGAGTGCGCCCGAGCCGCGCGGGCCCGGCGCTCCTCCGCCCGGACGGGTGAGGCAGAATGCGGCTCGTGGTCGCGCTTTCCGAATACCGCCCGGTCGCGGCGGGCAAGGTCCGTGAACTCTACGAAGTGGACGAGGACCACCTGCTGCTGGTCGCCTCGGACCGCATCTCCGCCTACGACCACGTGCTGCGGACCCCGATCCCGGACAAGGGTCGGGTGCTCACCGCGATGAGCGTGTTCTGGTTCGAGCTGCTCGGGGACCTGGTCGGCAATCACCTGGTCGCCGCGGGCGACGACCCGCGCATCCCCACCGAGGTGCGCGGGAGGGCGCTGCTGGTGCGCAAGCTGGACATGCTGCCGGTGGAGTGCGTGGCGCGCGGTTACCTCAGCGGTTCCGGTCTGGCCGAGTACCGGCGGACCGGCGCGGTCTGCGGGGTGGCGCTGCCCGACGGTCTCACCGAGTCCTCGCGACTCCCGGAGCCGATCTTCACCCCGGCCACCAAGGCCGAGCTGGGCGATCACGACGAGAACGTCAGCTTCGCCGCCGTGGTCGACGCCGTGGGCGAGCGCCGCGCGGAGCAGCTGCGCGAGCTCACCCTGGGCATCTACGAGCGGGCCGCCGAGCACGCGCGTGGCAGGGGCGTGATCCTGGCGGACACCAAGTTCGAGTTCGGCGTCGCGCAGGACGGCGGACTGGTCCTCGCCGACGAGGTGCTCACCCCGGACTCCTCGCGCTACTGGCCCGCCGACGGGTACGAGCCGGGCAGGGCGCAGCCCTCCTTCGACAAGCAGTACGTGCGGGACTGGCTGACCTCCTCCGAGTCCGGTTGGGACCGTTCCGCCGACGCGCCGCCCCCGCCGCTTCCCCCGGAGGTGGTGGCGGCCACGAGGCAGCGCTACGTCGAGGCCTACGAGCGGATCACCGGGCGCGACCTGGCCGACTGGCCCGTGGACTCCGCGGAGTGAGCTCCTCCCGCCTGGACGGTTGACCGCGGGGCAGGGCTCGGCCGGGTCCTGCCGCGTCGCGGGTGCCTCCGGCGGGCGCACCTCGCGGGCGGGTCACCCTTCCTTCCTCCGGCGGCCACCGGTGCTTCGTCCTCCGGTCACGTCGTCTTCAGCGCGGGATGGCCCCATGATGTCCGTGGGTACACGGCTCGTGGTCTCGTTGCACGGCATCGGCGGCGCGGAAGCGCTGGACCGCTGCGAACGCTTCGCCGCCGACATGCAGGCCCGGGGCGTCGCGCTCTCGCTGCTGGTGGCACCGGCCGAGCTGACGGACCCGGCCGTGTCGGACTGGCTGCTCCGGCGTCGTGCGCGGGGTGACTTCCCGGTGCTGCACGGGGTGGGTGGGGTCTTCCACCACGCGGAGAGCGCCTTCGACGCCCCGCGCTTCCTGCCGAGGCACGAGGCGGGGTTGTGGCTGGCCGCGGCGAACGCCGTGCTCGAGGCCCGCGGGCTCTCGACCGAGGTCTTCGCGGTGCGGGCGAACCGCGTTTCGGACGGCACGCTGCGCGCGCTGCGCGAGTCGGGGTTCGGGCTCTGCGCGGGCCCCGCGGTGCTCCACGACCTCCGCGCCGAGGCGACGCACCGGGTGGATGCGCGGGTTTTCACCGGTCCGCGTGGTGAGGTGGGGCGCTGCCGAGCCCTGCGCCTGGGCACCGAGCGGTCGGTGCTGGCGGGCAGGTGGTTGACGCGGTTGGCGGTCTCGGCGGCGGACCTGCTGGCCCCGCGGAGAAGGTTGGCCGTGGCTGATGCCGTGGACGGCGCGTTGGCGCGCGGGGCCGTGCCGGTGACTTACGACCAGCTGGTTCCGCGGGAGCGCGCCCCGCGTCCGGTGCCCGGAACGCGGGGCGGGATTCCCAACCCGGACCCGTTGACCAGCTGATCGGCGGGACCGTCACGCCTGCTGGGGCTGGGGGATCTCGGTGGGCTCGCCCCTGTTGAGGCGGTGGAGGGTGGTGCCCTCCGGGCCGAGCTGCTCGAACTTGCCGTAGTGCATCTCCGGCACGGAGAGCACGGCCTCGTGGATCGGCACCGTGATGCGCGGGTTCACCTCGCGCAGGAAGTCCACGGCCTCGGAGAGCTTCAGCCACGGCGCTCCCGTGGGCAGACCGAGCACGTCGACCCGCTGCTCGGGCACGTGGAAGGAGTCGCCCGGGTGGTAGAAGGCGCCGCCGTCGAAGAAGTATCCGATGTTGGCGATGACGGGGATGTCCCGGTGGATGACCGCGTGCTGACCACCGACCACCTCGACCGGTACCCCGGCGAGCTCGAAGGCGTCCCCGGCGCGGGCGACCTCGGCCGTGGTGCCCAGTTCGGACAGCGCCGCCGCCGAGTCGGTGTCGGCCACCAGCCGGGCGTTCGGGTTGTTGCGCAGCACCGCGGGCAGGCGTTCGGTGTCCAGGTGATCGGGGTGCTTGTGGGTGATCAGCACCGCGTCCAGGTCGCGGAGCGCGTCGAAGCCCTCGGAGAAGGTGCCCGGGTCGATCAGCAGCCGGGCCGTGGACATCTCGACCAGTACGCAGGAGTGACCGTAGTGGGTCAGCCTCAAGAGTTACCTCCGTGTTCTCGTTCGACTGTGCCGTCGCGTCGGTGCGCTTCGCGGTGACACCGGATCACCCCACCCAATCAGCCGGGCGGGGAGCTTCCTGCGAAGCGTCCCGAAGTTGTCGCGGCAACTCTCGGAGACTTCGGCGCGTCGGCCGTTGCCCCCACGCAGCCTGCACCGCCGCGACCCCCCGAGTCGTCGGAAGTCCCCGAACAGAAGTTCCCGAGCAGGGCGCCACCCCAACGCGAGCGCTTTGAGCCCGAGCAGTCGGCACCGCCGCGGGTTCTCAGTCGAGTGCCCGGCGAGGACGGCCCCGACGTTGTGTAGGCCGCTACCCGATGTCGGGGCACCCGCAGCCGGGCGCCGACTGAGGTTCCGCCACCCACACCGCCAAGCAAACCGAGCCCCCGAGAATTCCCTCAATCTCCCCCAGGCTTCCACCGCCGCCCTTGCACCATGTCACCGAACCCCATCCAGACCAGGTTCATCAGTCGCATGGACAGCGCGTCGGCCGTGTACTCGGGGTGGTCGAACCACCAGTCGAGCATGGACTCGCCCGCGCCCACGAGCGCGGCGGCGAAGGGTTGCACCTGCTCGTGCGGAACCGGCTGCTGCTCGGTGCCGCTCGCGCGGGCCAGCAGGCCTGTGACCAGGTCCAGCGCGCGTTGTCTCCACTCGGAGAGCTCGGCGGTGAAGGGTTGTCCCTGGGTCCTGGCCTGGCGGTGCAGGACCGTCCAGCTGGCGCGGTTCTCGTTGGCGTACTCGAAGAAGGCGCGCAGGCCCCGCCAGAGCTGTTCGTCCGGGCTGAGGTTCGCTTCGACGGCCTGGCCGATCGAGTCGATCAACCGGTTCGCCTCCCGTCGAATGCAGGCGACGAAGAGCTCCTCCTTGGAACCGAGGTAGGTGTAGATCATGGGTTTGGAGATCTCGGCCGCGTCGGAGATCTCGTCCATCGCCGCCTCGTGGTAGCCGTGCCGGGCGAAGACCTCCACGGCGGCGTCCAGGATCTGGCGTTCGCGCACTTGCCGGGGCAGCCTGCGGGAACGTGGTTTGGCGGGGGTTTCGGACCGCTCGGCCCGGGGTCGTCTCGCGTCCTGCACCCTGAGGAGTCCTTTCGCGGCGGCTTGAGTCCGTGCTCGGGTGCCGGTGCGTGAGCCGGCGCCCCTGCCGAGTCGGGTCGTTCGCGCGGGCACCGCGCGGCGGACGACCCGGCCTCGCGTTCCGTCCGGCTCGCGCGCCGGAGCTTCGCACGCTGGTCAGGCCGGGCACCCAAGCCGGCACACCATTCTGCAAGGTCGCGGGTGCTGTTCGTCGACTCGGTTCGGTGCCGCGGAGGGCCCGGACGGCGGGTGCGCCCGAGTACAGTGGGGCGGAGTTGATCGGAGCTGCCTTGCCGCATTACCTACTCGAGAGTAGTCTTACTCGTGAGTAGTTAATGGAGGGGTTTCACATGACAGAATCCGATCCGATCGCCGCCCTCGGCTCCACGGACCCGAAGGAGCTCGGCAGCGAGGAATTCGTCGCGCTGCTGGAAGCGGCCTCCGAGCGGGCCGCCGCGGGAGCCGAGGTCGATCTCAGCTCCCTGGAACCGCAGCAGTTCGCCAGGCTCATCTCGCGAGCCTCGGACGAGCAGCTCAAAGCGGTCATGGCGCGCCCGGAGCTGGCGGAGCGGATCCTGGACGAGGTGTTCCGGCGCATGGGCGAGCACTACCGCTCCGACAAGGCGGGAAGCACCGAAGCCGTGGTGCGCTGGCGCATCAACCTGGACGGCTCCGCCACACCGGAGGACCCCTCCGCGGACGAGCAGGACGAACCCGGTGTGCTGCGCTACGAGTGCGTGCTCTCGGAAGGCACCTGCACCGTGAGCAAGACCCCGGAGCGGGAACCGCGGGTCACGGTCATGCTCGGGCCGGTCGAGCTGCTCAAGCTCGCCTCCAGCAACGCATCGGCTCCGATGCTGTTCATGAAGGGCAAGCTGAAGGTCGCCGGTGACGTGGGATTCGCCGCGGGCCTGACCAAGCTGTTCCAGATCCCGAAGGCGTGACCGGGCTGTCCGCCCGCTGACGGAACACGAGCACCCCTCCCCGAGCCGTACCCCCGAACCGCCGAGGACGTTATGAGCTTCTCGCTGGAACTGACCGAAGAGCACCGGGAACTGCGCGACTGGCTGCGCGGATTCGCCGAGCGGGAGATACGCCCCGCAGCCGCGGAGTGGGACGAGCGCGAGGAAACCCCGTGGCCCGTCATCTCCGAAGCGGCCAAGGTCGGCCTGTACGGGTTCGAGACGCTGGCGACCTTCTGGGCGGACGAGACCGGGCTGTCGCTGCCGATCGCCAACGAGGAGCTGTTCTGGGGCGACGGCGGAATCGGGATGGCGATCTTCGGGACCACGTTGGCCGTGGCCGGGATCTTCTCCGCGGGCACCCCCGACCAGCTGGCCGAGTGGGTGCCCCAGTGCTACGGGGACGTGGAAGAACCGCAGGTCGCGGCGTTCTGCTCCTCGGAACCCGACGCGGGGTCGGACGTGGCCGCCATGCGCACCCGCGCGGTCTACGACGAGGCCGCGGACGAGTGGGTGCTCAACGGGCACAAGGCCTGGGCGACCAACGGCGGGATCGCCAACGTCCACGTGGTCCAGGCCGTGGTCGACCCCGAGCTGGGACCGCGCGGGCAGGCCGCTTTCGTGGTTCCACCGGGCACCCCCGGGCTGACCTCGCCCGGCAAGATCCGCAAGCACGGTCTGCGGGCCTCGCACACCGCCGACGTCTTCCTCGACGACGTGCGCGTTCCCGGAAGGTGCCTGCTCGGGGGCAAGGAGAAGCTGGACGAGCGGCTCGCCCGAGCTCGCGAAGGCGGCAAGTCGAGCTCGCAGGCCATGCGCACCTTCGAGCTCTCCCGCCCGACCGTCGGGGCCCAGGCGCTCGGCATCGCCAGAGCCGCCTACGAGCATGCGCTGGAGTACGCCGGACAGCGGGAGACCTTCGGCCGCCCCATCGTCGACAACCAGGGGATCGCGTTCACGCTCGCCGACATGCGCACCGAGATCGACGCCGCGCGCCTGCTCGTCTGGCGGGCCGCCTGGATGGGGCGCAACGAGGTCCCGTTCACCTCCGGAGAAGGGTCGATGTCGAAGCTGAAGGCGGGCCGAGTGGCCACCTGGGCCACCGAGCGCGCCATCCAGGTTCTGGGAGGCAGCGGCTACACCAGGGAGTACCCGGTGGAACGGATGCACCGCGACGCCAAGATCTACGACATCTTCGAGGGCACCGAGCAGATCCAGCAGCTGGTGGTGGCCAGGGCCGTTTCCGGGCGCCACATTCCTTGATCGGAGGTCGGTCGGTCCCTTTGCTCGGGTGGCTGCGTGGGCGCGTAAGCGCCTGCGTTGGAGTGGAGCTTTCTGCTGGAAGTTCCTGACGGGTGTTTGGCGGCTGGGTTCGCTGAGCGGCGCTCACTCGGTGGAACGCTCGTTGCGGCGGGGGATGGTGCGCATCACTGTTCGTTGACAGTGCGGAACTGTACTGTTCAGCGCGCTGCGCAGCGCTTTCTGCTTTGTCCGAAGTGGGAATTCCCGAGCGGTTCGTGGTGTTCGCCACGGTTCGGAATTCTCGCCTGTTTTGACTCCGTTGCTCTGGGATGGTGTTTGGTTGCGACGCGGTTAAGAGGTTCGAATCTTCACCCGAACGGGGGAGAACGAACGACTTCTCCCGTGGCAGCCGTGTGCTCCACGTTTCATGGGCGTGGGCGCCCCGCGGTCCTGCCGCGGAGCGCGCCGTCCCCGGAGAGGGGAGCCCCGAAGACGTGGGGCACCGTGCCGGAACCTCGGGCGGACGACGATCTCGAGGCTTCGGCTTCGCTTCGAGAGTGATTGGGAGGGCGAAGCGGTGAGCAAGGCGACATCCGACCCCGGAACTCCGATCTTCGGGGAGGTGTACAGCGAGCTCGAACTACCGGAGATCGACGTGCACGACTTCGAGTGGCACGAGGTCGACTTCCCCGAGGGACCTGCGGCCACTCGTCCGCCGGAGGTCGACGACGGCGAGTTGGGCCGGGCCGCGGCGCCGGGCGAGTCGGCTGACGAGGTGTCCGAGCAGGACGCGCTCCGGGGTCAGGACGGCGTCGGTGAGTCCGAGCAGTCCGCCGGCGCGCAGGGAACCCGGAACGAGGCCACCGAGGAAGCCTCCCGGCAGTGGACCGAAGCCCCCGCCGATGAGAGCGCGTCGCGCTCGACCACGCGTTCGGAGGAACGGTCCGGCAGGCGCGCCAAGGCCGAGAGCGCCGAGGCGGACCAGGGCTCCGAGAGCGCGGAACCCCAGCACGGCGGGCAGAGCAGCAACGCGGCGGCCGAGGCGGTCGCCGGTGCCGCGGCGGCGCAGCGTGGAGGCCGCAGGCGCAAGGAGGACTGAGCCCCGAGAGGCTCGCGGCGGGGCGTCCGATCCGCGAACGGCTCGCCCACCCCCCGGTTCGTCCCGAGTCACGTGTCGACCCCCGAACGGCACGTGCCGGAGGAGGAGTTCTCACGTCCCCCGGTCAGCTGACCGTCCCCCGGTCAGCTGACCCAGCGATCCCGACGCCGAATCCCGCGCGGCGACTCGTCCTGAGTCCGCTGCGTCGTTCCCCGCAGCGCGCCCGTGGCCGAATTTCCCGCCACGCGAGGTGTTCGGCCGTGTCGGTGTGCGTGTTCGCGAATTCTTGACTGGTCCACTTCCGCGTGTTTGGCTTTCGCGCCAACGAAGGCCTAGCCGTTGGAGGTGTCCGAACATGTCGGATCGCCGTATCGATCGCCGCGCGTTCGTCGCTGGAAGCGGACTGGCCGCGGCGGGGTGGGTCGCGAGCTCGATCCTCGGCGCGGGGCCGGTTTCGGCGGCCGAGTCCAGAGGCGAACCCGTCGTGGTGACCTCACCGGACGGAAACGTCGAACTCCGCTTCCGCGTGGCCCAGGGGCGGCCGCAGTACTCGGTCGCTCGAGCGGGGCGCACCGTGCTGACCTGGTCGGGAATGGGCTTCGAACTCGGCGACGGCTCCCTGCTGAGCGAGCGGATGGTGCTGACCGCCGTCCATCGCGACGAGCTCGACGAGACGTGGCAGCCGACCTGGGGAGCGCGTTCCGAAGTGCGCAGCCACTGCAACCGGGTGGTGGCCGGGCTGCGCACTCCCCACCAGCGTGGTGCGGAGCTCGGGGTCGAGTTCCGCGTGTTCGACGACGGCGTGGGCTTTCGCTACCTGTTCGGGAAGAGGTGGCAGGACTTCGAGGTGCTCGACGAGCACACGGAGTTCCGGTTCACCGGCAACCACACGGCCTGGTCCATCCCGGCCAACTACGACTCCTACGAGTACCTGCACACCGAGACGCCGCTGTCCGGCGTCGGTGGGCTGGCCGACTGGCAGGAACCACGTGACGATCCCGGACAGCGGATCGGGTCGGCAGCCACGCCGTTGACCGTGCGGATCGCCGACGATCTGTACCTGGCGCTGCACGAGGCCGCGCTCTACGACTATCCGGAGGCCACGCTCGACAAGATCGAGGGCGGCCCGTCACTGCGCACGGCCCTGGCACCGCTGAAGGGGCAGGGACGGCTCAAGGCCCGGCTCACCGGGCCCTTCTCGACTCCCTGGCGCACGTTCATCCTGGGGCGGAGTCCCGGGGAGCTGGTCGAGTCGCACCTGGTGCTCAACCTCAACGAGCCGTGCGCCATCCGGGACACCTCCTGGATCGAGCCCGCCACCTACGTCGGCGTGTGGTGGAGCATCCACAAGGGGCGGAACAGCTGGGCCCCCGGGCCGGATCTCGGTGCCACCACCGACAACGTCATGCGCTACATGGACTTCGCCGCCGAGAACGGGATCCCCTACGTGCTGGCGGAGGGCTGGAACGAGGGCTGGCAGACCGGCGAGGGCGAGGACTTCGCCAACGCGCAGGACTTCAGCACTCCGAACCCGCAGTTCGACCTGGAACGCGTGGTGGAGTACGGGCGCAGGCGGGGTGTCCGGTTCCTCGCGCACAACGAGACCGGCGGTGGGATCGACAACTACGAGAAGCAGCTCGACGAGGTGTTCGCCAAGTACGAACGACTCGGGATTCCCGGTGTCAAAACCGGCTACGCCGGGGTGATCGACAAGCACTACCACCACGACCAGACGATGGTGCGGCACTACCAGCGGGTCATCGAGAAGGCGGCCGAGCACCGGCTGATGATCAACGCGCACGAGCCGATCAAGGGCACCGGTATCGAGCGGACCTGGCCGAACTTCGTCTCCCGCGAAGGAGTCAAGGGGCAGGAGTACGAGGCCTGGTCCAAGGGCAATCCGCCGGAGCACACCGTGACCTTGCCCTTCACCCGGATGCTCGCGGGACCGCTGGACTACACACCGGGGATCTTCGACATCACTTGGTTCCCGGAGCAGTCCCCGGAGGACCCGCACGGCGCGGACAACGACGGCACGCGCGTGCACACCACCAGGGCGCACCAGATCGCGCTGTACCCGGTGCTGCTCAGCGGAGTGCAGATGCTGGCCGACGTCCCGGAGAACTACCGGGGAGCCCCGGAGTTCGAGTTCCTGCGCGCGGTCCCGGCCACGTGGGACGACACGCGGGTGGTCGACGGCGCGGTCGGCGACTACATCAGCGTGGCCCGGCGCAGCGGCGAGCAGTGGTTCGTCGGCACCCTGACCGACGAGCAGGCCCGCACCGTGGAGGTGCCGCTGGCCTTCCTGGGTCCGGGCAGCTACGTGGCGCACTGCTACGCGGACACGCCGGACACCGATCTGGAGGACAACCCCAACGCGGTGGCCGTGACCAGCGAACGCGTGGACGCCACCACCACGGTGCGAGCCGAGATGACCAACGGCAGCGGACACGCGATGTGGATCGTCCCCGCCGGGAACCCGGACCCGCGGAACCCGTAGTCCGCACCGGTCGGGCCCCGCGTTCGGCGGAGGAACCGAGTGCGGAGCGCTTCCGAACGGGGACCGAGTGTCGGGGGTTCGTGCGATGTTCGCGCCATGACCACATGGCAGCGTTTCACCACCGAGGCCCCGGAACTCGCCTCGGCAGTCCGGGCGCGTTTCGAAGCCGGGACCCACCACGTGCTGGCGACCCTGCGCGGTGACGGTTCGCCGCGGGTGAGCGGGACCGAGGTCCAGTTCCACGACGCCGATCTCACGTTCGGTTCCATGTGGGGTGCGGTCAAGGCGCGCGACCTGCAGCGCGACCCGCGTTGCGCGCTGCACGCACACCCCTCGGACCAGAACATGGAAGGTGGGGACGCCAAGATCACCGCGCAGGCCGTGGAGGTGACGGCCGAGGACGAACTGGACCACTACCGGGCGGAGACGCAGCCCCCACCGGGCTCGCTGCACCTGTTCCGGCTGGACCTGCGGGAGGTGGTGCTCACCGCGGTGGAGGGGCAGCGGCTGGCGGTGCGGCTGTGGCGTCCCGACGCCGGTGTGACCCTGTTCCACCGGTCCTGAGCGGAGCTCGGCTGCTCGGTCCGCCGAGGGATGCGGCGACCGAACCTCCAGCGGACCCGTGAGCGGCTGCCCCGCCGAACCACTTCTCGGTTCGGCGGGGCAGCAGGGCCAACGCCGCGAACCGCCCGGCGGGTTACCTCCGGTAGGACAGGACCGAGGCCATCCCGGCCGCCTGGTGGTACTCGTTGTGGCAGTGCGTGAACCACTGGCCGGGGTTGTCGGTGTCGAAGTCCACCTCCAGCCGCTGGTGCGGCAGGACGGTCACGGTGTCCTTGCGCGGGCCGGTCCCGTCGGCGGTGCCCACCGTGAAGAAGTGCCCGTGCAGGTGCATCGGGTGGGGCATCATCGTGGTGTTGGCGAAGACCAACCGCACCCGCTGGTTCGGGGAGACCACCAGCGGTTCGTGCTCCGGGTAGCTGCGCCCGTTGATCCTCCACACGTACTGCTGCATGTTTCCGCCGAGCTCGGCGGTCAGCGTGCGGTCCGGCTGCCGGGGCGCGAGCCGAGCCGATTCGGCGGCGCTCAGGTCCGTGGCCAGCAGCGGGCGCGGTTCCAGCTCGCGCACGCGGGCGTCCGGGGGCGGAGCGCTTCCGGATCCGGTGCGTACCAGGGCGAAGGCCCGGTCGCCCTTGCCCTCGGCCGAGGCGACCAGCGGGAACACCCCGTCGTCCAGGGTGACGACGCAGTCGTAGCGTTCGGCCATGCCCACGAGGACCGACCGGGTGCTGCGGGGCGTGACCGGTTGACCGTCGGTGTGGGTCACGGTCAGCGCGTGCCCGCCCAGGGCCACGCGGAACGTGGTGTCCTCGGCGGCGTTGATGACGCGGATGCGGGCACGCTGGCCGGCACGGGCGCGGAAGGTCTCCGTATCCCCAGGGGGGCGGCCGTTGACCAGGTAGAGCGGGTAGCGCACGTCCCCGGCGTCGGCGCCGAGCACTGCCGAGCCGGACCGCTCCGCGTGCCCGTCGTGCCGCGAGTCCTCCTCCCCGCCGCGCAGCTGGTCGAGGACCTGCCGCGGTGTGCGCCGGCCGAGCCGGTCGGAGAGCACGACGAGGAACTCGACGTCGTGATCACCCGGATCGCGCGGGTCGTCGACGATCAGCGCGCCGAACAGGCCCCGCCCGCGCTGCAGCTCGCCGTGCGAGTGGTACCAGTACGTCCCCGGGTCGGGCGGGACGAACTCGTAGGTGAACTCCTCACCGGCGGGGATCGGTGGTTGGGTCACCTCCGGCACGCCGTCCATGTCGTTGCGGATCGCCAGTCCGTGCCAGTGCACGGTCGTCGGTTCGGGCAGCTGGTTCCGCACGCGCACTCGGACGCGGTCACCCGCGGTCGCGCGCAGGAGCGGCCCGGGCATCGCGTCGTCGTAGGCCCACGCGTCCGCGGTTTTTCCCGCGAGGTCAACGGTCGTGGGAGCAGCGGTCACGGTCCGGGAGACGGTGCGCCCCCCGGGGAAGCGCCGTCGTTGATCCCGGGCGAACTCCTGCACGGCGGTCGAGCCGGGACCGAGCACCGTCGGCGCCTGCTCGGGACCGCCGCACGCGGCGGCCGGGCCTCCGACGACCAGGCCAGTACCGAGCTGCAGGAACCGACGTCGTGACACGTGGGAGGAGGGTTGGTGGTTGCTCGACACGAATGTCCTTTCCGCGTGGACAGGCGCACGGCCTGTCCCGGTGGTCAGTGCGTCAGCGGGAGGGGCGTTGCCCGCCGGTTCCGGAGTGCTGCGAAAGCCGCTCCGCAGCGGAGCGCGGGGCGGGACCGGCCCCGGACTCCTCGGAGGGGGGATCGAGGTTCCCGCTCATCCTGCGGAGCACCGGTGCGTCCGTTCCCCGATCAGCGGACCGCTCGGCGGCGCTGCCCCGCGCGCGCTCGGAGCGGGCCGCGCACGCGCAGCACGCACCGGCCACGCCGCACGCCGCTCCCAGCAGCACGATCGAGGCGGGGGTGGGCAGGACGAGGGCCAGGGGGCCGGCGAGCAGCGGGCCCGCTGACTGGCCGACGAGCAGGAAGCTGTTGGCCGTGCCCACGTAGCCGCTCCGCTGCTCCTCGAGCGCGTGCCCGCCGAAGTGGAAGAACAGCGACTGGGCCAGCGCGGCGAACCCGATCCCCTGCGCCGCTCGCAGCACCACGAGCCCGGCGACGCCGAGCGGCAGCGCCTGGGCGGTGATGCTCGCCGCGCAGACCGTCGTGGCGACGGCCAAGGTCCGCACCGGGCGTTGTGCCCGGTCGTTGTGCCGCCCCCACCAGAACGAGGCAACCAACGTGGCCCCCCACGTCAGGGACTGGAAGATCCCCACCCACAGGCCGGCCCGGCCGGACGGGAAGCCTTGCTGCACGTGCTCGGCGAAGACGGGGATCAGCCCGTAGACGCCCAGGTAGGCAGCCACCGCGGCCGCCGCCAGCGGCAGGGCTCCCGGGACGCGCCAGAAGCCCGCCCGGCGGGAGCGGTCCTGCCGGGCGGCCGGACCGGGCCGGGCCGTCGGCTCGGGTGGGGCGGTGCGGGGGTCGCGCAGTCCCAGCGCGCAGGCGCCGGCGAGCAGCGCGGCGACAACGGCGATGACGACCATGAGCACGGCGAGCTGCCCGGCGCCGACGAGGGCGCCGCCGAGCACCGGGCCGGCCAGCGAGCCCGCAGCGGTGGCGCTGAACGACTTGCCCAGCGCCGAACCGCGCCTGCCTCCCGGCGCGGCGGCCCCGGCGAAGGCCTGGGCGGCTTCCACGACCCCACCGAGGCCGCCCTGCAGCAACCGTCCCGCGACCAGCGTGAGCGGATTGGTCGCGACGGCCATGACCAGCATCGACGCGGCCAACCCGGCCAGGGCGCGCACGACCATCCAGTGCCGCCCCACGCGGTCGCCGAGCCGCCCCCACAGCGGGGTCGCCACGGTCAGCACCAGGGCGGGAGCGGCGATGGCCACACCCGCCCACGCCTGGATCTCGGCCGTGCCCCGAACACCCATGTCACGGACGTAGAAGGGCATGATCGGAACCAGCATCATCAGCCCGGCGGTGTTGGTGAACTGGCCGGCCCACAGCAGCACCAGGTTGCGGCGGTGGACGCGCTCCCGGGCGCTCACGGGGTCTCCGCCAGATCGTTCCGGGACGCCTCCTGCCGCAGGCCCTCGGTCCAGGCGTCGTCGTAGACGGTGTCGAGGTAGCGCTCGCCCCGGTCGGGCAGCAGCGTCACCACCCGCGCCGGAGCGGGGAGCCGTTCCACGAGCTGGTCGAGCGCGTGGATCACCGCACCGGACGAACCGCCGGCCAGGATCCCCTCGGTTTCGACCAGCTTCCGGCACCCGGCCGCGGACTCCTCCTCCGCGACGTGGACGGCCTCGTCGAACTCGTCCGGGGCGAAGATCTCCGGAACGCGGCTGGCGCCGAAGCCGGGGATGCGGCGCTGCCGGGGAGCGCTCCCGAAGATCACCGAGCCCACGGCGTCGACGGCCAGCACCCGCAGGTCGGGGTGCGACTCGCGCAGCCTCCGCGCGGTGCCCTGCAGCGATCCGGTCGTGGACACCGGCCCGATCAGGTAGTCGACCGGGCCGCGCACCTGTCGCAGGATCTCGGTGCCGACCGTGTCGTAGTACGCCTGCCAGTTGCGCTCGTTGGCGTACTGGTTGATCCAGACGACCCCGGCATCGGCCTCGGCGCGGTCCTGGGCTCGGCGCACGCGGGTGTGCAGGTACCCACCGGCCTCGTCGGGTTCGGTCACCATGTCCACGTCGGCACCGAACAGCTTCAACAGCCGCAGGTTCGTCCGCGAGGTGTTCGGGTCCACGATCGCGGTGAACGACAACCCGTGCATGCGGGCGGCCACCGCCAACGCGATCCCGAGATTGCCCGAGGTGCTCTCCACCAGCCGCATCCCGGGCCGCAGCGCGCCCTCGCGTACGCCCCGCTCCACGATGTAGCGCGCGGGGCGGTCCTTCATGCTCCCGCACGGGTTGAGCATCTCCAGCTTGGCCAGCACCTCTACGTCGGTGCGGGGAAAGCACCGCCGCAGCCGCACCAGCGGCGTCGATCCGACGGTGTCCAGCACGGATTCGTACGTCACAACCAACCTCCCGGCAGCCCGCCGCGACACGCGCGTCGGGACGAGCCGCGTTCACGTCAACGGGACCGACCGCCACGGCGGCGGATCGGCGCGAAAAGGGGAAGAGTCCGACGAGGGCCGCGTCGTCGCGCAGTGGTGCTTCCGCGGCGAAGTCGGAGGAATCGGAAGCGGGACGTGACGTCTCCCGGGAATCGTCCGGTCGGGACCCGGGAAGACGTCGTCCCGTGGACGCGAATCAGGTTCGTGACACGCCGAGCGTGATCAGCAGGGGAAAACCGGAGAGGAGGCGGGGCGGCCGCGTGGCCCACCCCGGAGCGCGCACCCGGGTGTCGCGAGGTGCCGGGCCGACCGCGGCGACCAGCAGCGCCCCGATCAGGAGGGCAGCACCCCGGAGCGGTTTCACCGCTTCCATCGTGTGCGCGATGGTGGCCTGGCACACCGGCACCGGTGCGGGGTGGTGGTCGTGGACGCCGGGCGACCGGGCGATCTCCTCCTGCCCCGTCGCGGAACTCGGCGCACGAGCAGCGCGCCCGGACCGCGAAGCCGCTGAGGAGTGACCGGCGGTCGCGGAGGCGCTCACCGTCTCGGAGATCCGCCCCGTCGGAGCCTGCGACTGGTGGGGCGGGAGAACGCACATCAGAAAGCCCGCGAGAGCAACCAGCGCGACAAGCGCGGTGCGCCCGCGCCTGCGAGTGAGTGCCCTCAGCATGGCCCCATGCTAACCAGAGCTCGTTTCCGTCCGATTCGGGGAGACGCTGCGGGGGATCGCGAAGCGCTCCTCGGCCGGAGCGCGGCGGAGGCCTCGCGGCGGTGCGAGCTGCTCGGACGGTCGTTTCGGCACCGGGATCCCCGGAAGGCGGCCACGCCTCGGCCCGTGGCGGTCGCCACGGGAAGCTCCCGCGACCGGGGCCGGCACCCGCGCGGGGCGCCGGCCCCGGAGCGGGGCCGTTCGGTCAGAAGGTCAGCGCCATGCCCGGGTCGGAGAGGATCGCCCCGACGTCGGCGAGGAAGCGGGATCCCTGCTGCCCGTCGACCACGCGGTGGTCGAAGCTCAGCGCGAGCTGGCAGACCTGACGCGGCACCACCTGGCCGTCCACCACCCAGGGCATCTCGCGGATCGCGCCGAAGGCCAGGATGGCCGACTCGCCGGGATTCAGGATGGGAGTCCCGGTGTCCACACCGAACACGCCGACGTTGGTGATCGTGATGGTGCCGTTGGTCATCGCCTCGGGCGGGGTCCTGCCCTCCCGCGCGGTGTTGGTGAGCTCGTCCAGGGCCACCGCGAGCTCCCGCAGCGACATCGCCTCGGCGTCACGCACCTTGGGGACGACCAGCCCCCGGTCGGTGGCCGCGGCCACCCCCAGGTGCACGTAGTCCTTGTAGACGATCTCGCCGGCCTCGCCGTCCCAGGTCGCGTTCACGTCCGGCGTCCTGGCCACCGCCAGGCACATGGCCTTCGCGGCGACGGCCAGCGGTGTCACCTTCACGTCCCGGAAGTCCGGGTGCGTCCTGAGCCGCTGCCGGAACTCCATCATCGGCGTGACGTCGACGGTGAGGAACTCGGTGACGTGCGGTGCGGTGAACGCGCTGTCCACCATCGCCTGGGCCGTGGCCTTGCGCACGCCCTTGACCGGGACGCGGTGCTCCCGTGCCCCGGAGTCGGCGGCCGGAGCGGGGGCGGGGGACTCCGCACCGGCCGCGGCCCGCTCGACGTCCTCGCGGGTGATGACGCCCTCGGAACCGGATCCGGTCAGGGAGCGCAGGTCCACGCCGCGGTCCTTGGCCAGCTTGCGCACCGGAGGTTTGGCCGGGGGAACGCGGTCACCGGAAGGTGCCGAGGAGCCCTGCCGGAACGGAGCGGAGCCGTTCACGGCGGTGCCGCCGGCAGGAGCGCTCCGCGGCGTGCCGTTGGTCCCGTTCCGCTTCGCGGTGGATCCGCTCTCCACCGCGCCCCCGCCAGATGGGGCGTCGGGGGCCGGTTGTGCCGTGGCCGCGGGGGCGGCGCCCCTCTTGCGGGGACGGCGTTTGGCGTTGGAGGAGCGGGGCCCGTATCCGACCAGATTCGCGACCTGCTCCTCGCCGCCCTGCTCGCCGCTCCCACCGCTGGTCTCCGGGGAGGTCTCCGGGGAGGTCTCCGCCCCGGCCCGCTGGTCGTCCAGCTCGATGGCCAGTATCGGGGTGCCGACCTCGACGGTCTGCCCCGGCTGGGCCAGCAGCTCGCCGACCCTGCCCGCGTAGGGGGAGGGGAGCTCGACGGACGCCTTGGCGGTCTCGATCTCCACGATGGTCTGGTTGAGCTCGACCTGATCCCCGGGGCCGACCCGCCAGTTCAGGATTTCCGCCTCGGTCAGGCCTTCGCCGACGTCCGGAAGCGGGAAATTCTTGAGTTGCGACATGGCAGCCCCCTTCAGTACGCCAGCGAATGGTCGACGGCGTCGAGCACCCGATCGAGGTCGGGCAGGTACCCGTCCTCCAACTTGCTCGGTGGGTACGGCGTGTCGAATCCGTTCACCCGCATGACGGGGGCCTCGAGGGAGTAGAAGCACTCCTGCTGGATCCGCGCGGCGACCTCCGAGGTGACCGAGGACTCCGGAGGGGACTCGCTCACCACGATCAGACGTCCGGTCCGGCGCACCGACTCGGCCACGGGGCCGAGGTCCAGCGGTGACAAGGAGCGCAGGTCCACGACCTCGAGCTCGTTGCCGTCCTCGGTGGCCGCGTTGGCCGCGTCCAGACAGGTTTTGACCATGGGGCCGTACGCGGCGAGCGTGGCGGAGCTCCCCCTGCGCAGCAGCGCCGAACTGCCCATGGGCAGGTGCTCGGCCGCGGGGTCGAGCTCGGCCTTCTCCCAGTAGCGCCGCTTCGGTTCGAAGAACAGGACCGGGTCGTCGCTGTCGATGGCCTGCTGCAGCATCCAGTAGGCGTCCACCGGGTTCGAACAGGCCACGACCTTCAGGCCCGCGACGTGCGCGAACAGCGACTCCGGCGACTCGGAGTGGTGCTCGACCGCTCCGATGCCCCCGCCGAAGGGGACGCGGATGACCACCGGGGCCTTGAGCTTGCCCTGGCTGCGGAAGTGCAGCTTGGACAGCTGCGAGACGATCTGGTCGAAGCCGGGGAAGATGAAGCCGTCGAACTGGATCTCGCAGACCGGGCGGAACCCGCGCATCGCGAGCCCGATGGCCGCTCCGATGATCCCGGACTCCGCGAGCGGGGTGTCCAGCACGCGGTGCTCCCCGAAGTCCTTCTGCAGCCCGTCGGTCACCCGGAAGACGCCGCCGAGCTTGCCGATGTCCTCGCCCATGACGAGCACCTTCGGGTCGCGTTCCATGGCGGCGCGCATGGCCATGTTCAGGCCCTTGGCCATGGTGATCGTCCGGGGCTGCGCGGTGTCTGAACCGGTGGTTTCAACGGTGGGCGCGGCCATCAGCGAACACTCCCCTCGGTGTCGTTGCCCGCATCGGCGAAGCCGGAAAGGTATTCGAAGTACTCGTCCCGCTGTGCGGCCACCACGGGGCTCTCCTCCGCGTAGACGGCGGAGAACATCCGTTCCGGCGGGGGGTCGGGCATGTTGAGGCAGAAGTCGCGGAACCGCGTGGCCAGTTCCTCGCCCTCGTCGTCCACCTCGTCGATGAACCCCTGGTCGGCGATCTGCTCCCGGAGCAGGTGCACCCGCAGCCGTTCGATCGGGTCCTTGAGCTTCCACGCCTGGAGGTCGTCGTCCATCCGGTAGCGCGTGGCGTCGTCGGAGGTGGTGTGCGCGTCCATGCGGTAGGTGAAGGCCTCGATCAGCACCGGGCCGTTCCCGTTGCGCGCCTCGTCCAGCGCCCACTTGGAGACGGCGAGGCTGGCGAGCACGTCGTTGCCGTCCACTCGGATGCCGGGGAAGCCGTACCCCCTGGCGCGCTCGTAGAGCGGAACGCGGCTCTGGCGCTCGGTCGGCTCGGAGATCGCCCACTGGTTGTTCTGGCAGAAGAAGACCACGGGGGAGTCGTAGACGGAGGCCCAGACCATGCCCTCGTGCACGTCGCCCTGGCTGGTGGCGCCGTCGCCGAAGAACGTCATCGTGGCTTCGTTCGCGTCGGGGTCGGGGTTGCCGACCCCGCCCTCGAACTTCTGCCCCATCGCGTAACCGGTGGCGTTCACGCACTGGTTGCCGATGACGATGGTGTACAGCCCCATCCCGGTCCGGTTCGGGTCCCAGCTGCCGTGGTCCGTTCCGCGGAATATGCCGAGCAGCTCGGTGGGGTCGATGCCCCGGCACCAGGCCACTCCGTGCTCGCGGTAGCTCGGGAAGGCCATGTCCTGGGGCCGCAGCGCTCTTCCGGCGCCGATCTGCGCCGCTTCCTGGCCGAGCAGCGGCACCCAGATGCCGAGCTGCCCCTGGCGCTGAAGTGAGTTGCCCTCGCGGTCGGCCCGGCGGATCAGCACCATGTCGCGGTACATCCCGCGCAACTGCTGCTCCGAGACGTCGATGTCGAAATCCGGGTGCGATACCCGCTGACCCTCCGGTGTCAGAAGCTGCACGAGGTCAGCTCCGCCTTCGCTGGTCGCGCGCAATCCGGCGATCACCTGCTCCCTCGTTGGTACTGCTGAGGTTGCGGCAGGGGCCGTCTCGTCCGCGTGACCACGATCCTCGGATCGGCTCGGTCGCGTCCAGTGTTCGGGGGACATGTGGATCTCCTCGTCTCACCCGGCCCGATCGCTTGTGACGACGGGTCCGGTTGCTCCGCCCGGTGCCGTTCGGCCTGGTGGGCCCCGGTGCGCCGGGCGCAGCCTTTGGATCGCTGTAGTGGCCATCCTGGCATGACACCCGCCACTTTCGTGAGTCCCGCCACAAAGATCGATCCCGCCTGCAAACCTGTTCCCCGGCACCGTAGTGCTTGCTCGTGAAGCACGTATTCGCAGGTCATCAAAGGGGTGGAGCTCCGATTGACGGGGTTGTGACAGTTGTATAACCAATCTTTTCGGGTTTTGCTCACGAATCGGCGAAAGCCCTTCGTGTGCAGCCCCGCGCGCCATACAATGCGTCGGGTGAATGATCGATCACGTACCGCTTTCGGACTCCCGGGCGAGCTCGTGCTGCTGCTGCACAAGCCGCACGGCGGGCACCACTCGGCCCATCCGGATGTGGCAGTGGCCGCGGCCGAGGTGGCCGAGCTGGTGCTTCGGGGTCATGCCACGATCACCGACCTCGGACTGTCCGGCTCCGGGATGCGGCTGGACGACGTGGAGCCCGGCGGGCTCGAGTGGCTGGACGACGCGCTGGACCAGCTGCGTCGCAAGGTGCGGCGCTCCACCGGTGCGGTTGCCCTCGGTTCCTGGTTCCACTCCAGGAACGGTGTGTTCAAGAGGTACCGGGACCGGATGGCCCGGGACGGGCCGCTGTGGGCGGAGCGGCGCAAGGTGTTCGGCGTGGAGTACTCCAAGTACTTCCCCGACTCGGAGATCAGGGGTGCGCTGGTCCAGGAGCTCGGGGAGGTGGCCAGGCAGGAGCGGGCCGTCGACAACAGGCTGGCCCTGCTCGCCGCGATCGTCCACGGCACCGGTCTGCTGAGCGAGCTCGGGATGGATCGCTCCGAACGGCGGGTGATCAAGTCGCTGGCCCGGGGCGAGAAGCTCGGGGAGGCCGTCGACGCGACCGTGGGGGCGGCGCGGGCGGCCATCGTGGTCGCCGGGGCGGCTGCCGCCACCGGTGGCGGGGACGGCGGAGGAGGCTGACCCGCGGCCGTCGAGTGCTTTTCGGTTTCACGCAAAGCGCCCCACCACCGCGCTGCCACCTCCTAGACTTCGCCGGGTGAGTGAACGATCACCCGGTGTTTCGGACCTGTCGCTGCCAGCCGAGCTCGTGCTGCTGCTGCACAAGACGAACGGCAGGCCGTTCGCCAGCGTGGATGCCCACACCGTCGTGGCCGTGGCCGAGGTGGCCGAGCTCGTGCTGCGCGGCCGGGTCGAGCTGCGCGGACGGAGACCCAGAAGTTCGCGGGTCGTGTTGCTGGACCGGAGCCCGACGGGGGTGGACTGGCTGGACCGGGACCTGGAACTGCTGGTCTTCTGGATGAGCTCGCGCTCGGCCTCGATTTCCCTGCGCACCTGGTTCTCGCTGCGGCGGCTGGCCTTCACCGAGCACCGCAGCCGCTTGCACGCGGCGGGCCACTTCGAGCACCGCAGGGACAGAGTGCTCGGGTTGTGGTCGCACGAGCGCTACGTCCCGTCGGAACGGGAGCGCGGAGCGCGGTTGGAGAAGCTTCTCCGCGTC
Organism: Actinopolyspora sp. BKK2; assembly: GCF_011291845.1. NCBI lineage: Bacteria > Bacillati > Actinomycetota > Actinomycetes > Actinopolysporales > Actinopolysporaceae > Actinopolyspora > Actinopolyspora sp. BKK2. The sequence goes on from NZ_JAANTE010000002.1 coordinate 112,421, forward strand.
GCCCGCGGGGAGAGTCACGTCGACGACCGGACGCTGCTGTTCGTGGCGCTGAGCTACTTCAGCGGGCTGTCGCTGGCCCTCTCCGTCGAGCAGTCCCTGCGGGAGCGGCTGGGCTCGATCGCCCGGGGCGAGAAGCTTGGGGAGGCCGTCGACACGACCGTGGTGACGGCGCAGGTGGCCGTCGTGGCGGGCGGAGCGGTGGCCACCGGCGGGGACGGCGACGGTGGGGACGGTGGTGACGGCGGAGGAGGTTGAGGTCTGCCCCACGGGGAGCTGTCCGTTCCGGAAAGTGGGAATACGATCGAGGCGTGGACCACGCAGCAGTTAACACCTTCGTCCGTCAGCAGTGGGACTCCTCCGTGGTGTCCAGCCTCTCCCGGTTGGTCGAGATACCGGCCGTGTCCCCCGGGTTCGATCCCGACTGGGAGGCCAACGGTCGGCTGGATGCGGCCATCGGCCACGTGCGGGAGTGGATCGAGGCAAGGGGCATCGCCGGGGTCGCCACCGAGGTAGTGCGGCTGCCCGGGCGCAGCCCGCTGCTGCTGGTGGACGTCCCGGGCACGGACGGTGCTGCGGACGGCTCGGCCGAGACAGCGCTGCTGTACGGGCACCTGGACAAGCAGCCCCCGATGGAGGGCTGGTCCGCCGGGTTCGGCCCGTGGGACCCGGTGGTGCACGAGGGCAGGCTCTACGGGCGCGGCTCGGTGGACGACGGCTACTCCGGCTACGCGGCCGTGACGGCGATCGAGGCGCTGCGCGCGCAGGGCGGTCGGCATCCGCGCTGCGTGCTGCTGCTGGAGACCGGCGAGGAGTCGGGCAGCCCCGATCTGCCCGCCTACCTGGACCACCTCTCCGAACGACTGGGGCGGATCGGTCTGGTGGTCTGCCTGGACTCCGGCGGCGGGGACTACGAGCGGCTCTGGTTGACCACCTCGCTGCGCGGTCTGGTGCAGGTGAACCTGACCGTCAAGGTGCTCGACTCCGGGCAGCACTCGGGCGCGGCGAGCGGGCTGGTCCCGGACTCCTTCCGGATCGCCCGGCGACTGCTGGACCGGCTGGAGGACCCGGAGACGGGGGAGATCCTGCTGCCGGAGCTGAACGTGCGGATCCCGGACAGCCGCGCCGCGGAGGCGCGTGCGGGTGTCGAGGCGGCGCCGGGGCTGGTGCGCGGTTCGGTGGAGCTGCCGCGGGGGATGCGGATGGTGCACGAGGACGAGGCCGAGCTGGCCCTGAACAACTGGTGGCGCCCCACGCTGACCGTGATCGGTGCGGACGGTCTGCCGCGCCCGGAGGAGGCGGGCAACGTGCTGCGCTCCCGGACCACGCTCGACCTGAGCTTCCGGCTGCCGCCCACCGCCGATCCGGACGCGGCGCTGCGCGCCGTGCGCTCGACGCTGGAGCGGGACGTTCCCTACGGGGCCGAGGTCGAGTTCGGCCACGAGGAGGCAGGCCGGGGGTTCAACGCGCCCGAGACGGCTCCCTGGTTGAACGAGGCGCTGGACCGGGCCAGTGCCGAGGTGTTCGGCGCGGGCTGGCGTTCCATGGGGCTGGGTGGTTCGATCCCGTTCATGGGGCTGCTGCACGAGCGCTACCCGGAGGCGCAGTTCGTGGTCACCGGCGCGCTTGGGCCGCGCAGCAACGCCCACGTGCCGGACGAGTCCCTGGATCTGGACTACGCGGCCAAGGTGACCAGCGCCGTGGCCTACGTGCTCGACGCGCACGCCCGGAAGTGAGCCGGCGGGCTCGCGGGCTCCTCGGGGCGCCCGCGGGCCGGCGTGCGGCCTCCCGGACGGCTGGCCCGCGGACGGCGGCCTCCCGGAGCGGGAGGACCGGTTTCCGCGAATGTGCCTGGTCACTCTTGGTGATGGCCTCCAACCCCTAGTCGCTTCACCTGTTCGGAGGAGGGGTATCGTATTGGCCGCTATCGCGGCCGCTGAACTCGATCTCGTGCGGCGTCGGTTGAGTGACCAAACCAATCGGGAAAGCGCTGCGTGTTCACTCGTTGTGTGGTTGTCATGCTTCCGAGTGAAGTTGACGTGATCGAAACACGTGAGGCCATTTCCGATGGCCCCGGCGGATGGCAGTATCCCAGCATCCGGATTCCCGTCGAGGAGGAGTGACACTGTGGCGCGTCGGACGATGTGGAGAGCGGCGGCTGTGCTGCCCGCGCTCGCACTGGTCGCGGCAGTGGCGGGCTGCGGCAGCGGCGGTGGCGAGGCCAAGGGCATTCCGCTGGTGCAGCAGGGCCAGCTGACCACCTGCACCAACCCGCCGTACGAGCCGTTCGAGTCCAGGAAGAACGGCGAGATCGTCGGCTTCGACATGGCGCTGATCGACCTGGTGGCCGAGGACCTCGGCGTTCCCCAGGAAGTCACCACCGCTCCGTTCGAGACCATCCAGTCCGGCCAGGCGCTCAACGTCGGCAACTGCGACATCGCCGCCTCGGCGATAACGGTCACCGATGTGCGCAAGGAGAACTTCGACTTCTCCGAGCCGTACTTCCAGGCCAGCCAGGCGCTGCTCGTGCCGAAGAGCTCCGGGGTGAACAGCCTGGACCAGCTCGAGGGCAAGACGGTGGGCTACCAGAAGGGCACCACCGGAGAGAAGTACGCCAAGGAGCACGCCAAGCCGAAGGGCATCACGATCAAGCAGTACGCGGACCTGGGGCTGCTTTACCCGGCGCTGAAGAACGGGCAGATCGACGCGGTGATCGCCGACGACTTCGTGCTCCGCGACTTCGTGCAGCAGAACCCGGACTACGAGATGTCCAAGAAGTTCGACACCAGCGAGTCCTACGGCTTCGGGGTGGAGAGCGGCAGCGACAAGCTCCGCAAGAAGATCAACGAGGTGCTCGCGCGGGCCAAGCAGGACGGAACCTACGACCGGCTGCACGAGAAGTGGTTCGGCTTCGCACCCTCGGAGAAGTGAGCTCGCGGTTCCGCCGCTGCGGAACCGGCCGTACTCGCTGAGCCCGTGTACGACGGGCCGGGCGTGAACCGCGCCCGGCCCGCCACGACTGCCCTGGAGTCTCGATGGCAGTAGAATCTCGCCCCGTCAAGAGCGGGATGAGCAAGCGCAAGCGCGCCAAACTGGGGCGCGGCGCGCAGTACGTGGTCCTGATCCTGATCGTGGTCGTGGCCGCCCTGCTGGCCGACTGGGGCAAGATCCAGGAGACCTTCTTCAACGTCGGGGTCGCGCAGTCCATGTTCCCCACCGTGGTCACCACGGCACTGGTGAACACGGCGATCTACACCGCGCTGGGCTTCGCCTTCGGTCTCGGGCTGGCGCTCCTGCTGGCCCTGATGCGGATGTCCTCGGTGGGCCCGTACCGCTGGATCGCGGGTGCCTACATCGAGTTCTTCCGCGGACTGCCCGCGATGCTGGTGTTCCTGTCCGTGGGTGTCGGCGTCCCCACGGCCTTCGAGGACGTCGACCTCAACCGCAACATCACCATCATGCTCTCGCTGGGGATCGTCGGTTCGGCCTACATGGCCGAGACGATCCGCGCGGGGATCAAGGCGGTGCCGAGCGGACAGCTCGAGGCGGCGCGCTCCCTGGGGATGTCGCACGCCCGCGCGACGATGACCATCGTCATCCCGCAGGCCTTCCGGATCATCCTGCCGCCGCTGACCAACGAGCTGATCCTGCTGACCAAGGACTCCTCGCTGGCCTTCGTGCTGGGCGCGCAGCTGGAGCAGCAGGAGCTGACCCAGTTCGGCAGGTCGGCGCTGACCACCTATCCGGGCATGACCTCGATCCTGGTCGTCGGGCTGTGCTATTTGGTGATCACGATCCCGCTGGGGATCCTGCAGCAGCGCCTGGAGCGCAGGTTCGGCCCCGACGGCGGACAGGGGAGCAAGTCATGAGCGACGTCAAGATCGACATATCGGGGCTGCGCAAGTCCTTCGGGCAGCTGGAAGTGCTCGGCGGGGTCGACCAGCGGGTCGAGTCCGGCGAGGTGGTCTGCGTGATCGGGCCCTCCGGCTCGGGTAAGTCCACTTTCCTGCGCTGCGTCAACCTGCTGGAGCAGCCCACCGCGGGCAGGATCGTCGTGGACGGGATGGAGCTGACCGACCCGGACACGGACATCGACGTGGCCCGGGCGCGCATCGGGATGGTCTTCCAGCAGTTCAACCTGTTCACGCACCTGTCGGTGCTGGACAACCTCACCGTGGCCCAGCGCAAGGTGCTCGGGCGGGACCGGACCAAGGCCGAGTCCGTGGCCAGGGAGAACCTGCGCAAGGTCGGGCTGGAGGACAAGGCCGGTTCCATGCCGGGGCGGTTGTCGGGCGGGCAGCAGCAGCGCGTCGGGATAGCTCGCGCCCTGGCGATGGACCCGGACGTGATGCTGTTCGACGAGCCCACCTCGGCGCTGGACCCCGAGCTGGTCGGGGACGTGCTTGGGGTGATGCGCAGGCTGGCCGACGAGGGCATGACGATGCTGGTGGTCACCCACGAGATGCAGTTCGCGCGGGAGGTGGCCGACCGCGTGCTGTTCATGGACGGCGGAGTCATCGTCGAGCAGGGCGCACCGGCCGACGTCATCGGGGCGCCGCAGCAGGAGCGCACTCGCGGGTTCCTCGCCAGGGTGCTGGATCCGACGCACGCCGAGCCGGAGGACTGAGGTTCTGCTCGCGCGGCTCGTCGCGCGCCTCGTGCGGGTCCGTGCTGGGCCCGTGCGCGGGCTGCTCGTTCGCGGGTGCCCCGGGCCCGGGGTGACCGGGCGGTCTCGTTCGAGCCGGGGTGTCGAGTCAGGGCGAGCGGCCGGTGGTGCCGCGCCGTTCGTCCGCTCCGCCCTCCTGCTCGGACCGGCGCTGGGACAGCAGCAGCATGGCGCGGTACAGCCCCGGCCCGCGTGATTCGCGGGAGTCGGTTCGCCTCAGGGGAGCGGCCTGCTCGCCCTCTCCGGGGGGCGGGCCCTTCTTCTTCCGGGAGAACCTGCCGTCGTCCGCTCCGCGCAGGAACAACCAGATCGCCAGGAGCGCGATCAGGGCGAGTGCGACCGTGGCCAGATCAACCATCACACACCTCCTCGGGTGTGTTGCGCAGCCTTTCCGGTTTCTCGGACGCGTTGAGTGTGCCCCGTGGCTCGCTGACCCGGCCAACCCAATCTCACTCGTTGACGCTGAGTATTCTTACGTCGTCCGAACGGTCGGGATCCGGTGCTGAGGAGTTCTTCCCCGCGCATTCCGGGGCGGATCGGCAGGCAATCCGGCGAGTTCGCGGAAATATCCGCGCGAAACCTCGGATCGGGTGATTCCGCTTGCCGAAGTGTCGATCAAGCTTCCACTCGACGGAGTGAGTTGCGGAGATTGACTTCAAACAAAAATACGCTCCGTGATAAGTCGTGCGGGCATTCCGCGAAGTCCGCGGAATGCCCGCACGACTACCCCGCACGAGCAACGGGGCGGTTCGCCCCGGCGGAGCGCTGGACGGAGCGCCTCACTCGCCGACGCGCTGCTTGAGGGCCTCCAGCTCGTCACGCATCGAGGTGGGCAGGGCGTCGCCGATGGTGTCGAACCACTCCTCGATCAGCGGGAGCTCCGCGCGCCACTCGGAGCGGTCCACCTCCAGCGACTGCTCGATCTCCTCGCGGGTGGCGTCGAGGTTGCTCAGGTCGAGCTGGTCGGCGGTGGGAACCCGGCCGATAGCGGTCTCCTCCGCGGCCGCGTTGCCCTCGAGCCGGTCCACGATCCACTTGAGCACGCGGCAGTTCTCGCCGAAACCGGGCCAGACGATCTTCTCGCCGGAGGGGTCCCTGCGGAACCAGTTCACGTAGTAGATGCTCGGCATCTTGGAGGCGTCGGCCTCCTTGCCCATGTTGACCCAGTGCTGGAAGTAGTCCCCGACGTTGTAGCCGATGAACGGCAGCATGGCCATCGGGTCGCGCCGGACCTCGCCGACCTTGCCCGCGGCTGCCGCGGTCTTCTCGGAGGACAGCGTGGCCCCCATGAACACGCCGTGCTGCCAGTCGAAGGCCTCGTTGACCAGCGGGATCGTGGTCTTGCGGCGCCCGCCGAACAGGATGGCCGAGATCGGCACGCCCTGCGGGTCGTCCCACTCCGGCGCCAGGATCGGGCACTGCGACATCGGGGTGCAGTAGCGCGAGTTGGGGTGGGCGGCCTTCTCGTCGGAGTCGGGCGTCCAGTCCCGCCCCTTCCAGTCGGTCAGGTGCGCGGGCTCGCCCTCCATCTCCTCCCACCACACGTCGTCGTCGTCGGTGAGCGCGACGTTGGTGAAGATGGAGTTGCCCTTCTCGACGGTGCGCATCGCGTTGGGGTTGGTGTTCCAGTTGGTCCCCGGGGCGACGCCGAAGAAACCGGCCTCGGGGTTGACGGCGTAGAGCCTGCCGTCCTCGCCGAAGCGCATCCACGCGATGTCGTCGCCGAGGGTCTCGACCCGCCAGCCGGGGATGGTCGGCTCGAGCATCGCCAGGTTGGTCTTGCCGCAGGCCGACGGGAAGGCGGCCGCCACGTAGTAGACCCTGTTCTCCGGCGAGATCAGCTTAAGGATCAGCATGTGCTCGGCCAGCCAGCCCTCGTCACGGGCCATAGCCGAGGCGATCCGCAGGGAGTAGCACTTCTTGCCGAGCAGCGCGTTGCCGCCGTAGCCGGAGCCGAAGCTCCAGATCAGCCGCTCCTCGGGGAAGTGCGTGATGTACTTGGTCTCGTTGCACGGCCACGGGACGTCCTGCTGGCCGGGTTCGAGCGGGGCACCGACCGAGTGCAGCGCGGGCACGAACTCGGCGTCGCTGTCCTCGGCGAACCGTTCCAGCACCCGGTCACCCATCCGCGTCATGATGTGCATGGAGACCACCACGTACTCGGAGTCGGTGATCTCCACGCCCAGGCGCGGCGGGTCCGCCTCGACCGGGCCCATGCAGAACGGGACCACGTACATCGTCCGGCCACGCATGCAGCCCCGGTAGAGCTCGGTCATGGTGGCCTTCATCCGGTCCGGGTCCATCCAGTTGTTCGTCACGCCCGCGTCGGCCTTGTCGCGCGAGCAGATGAACGTGCGCTCCTCGACGCGGGCGACGTCGCTGGGGTCGGAGGCCGTCCAGAACGAGTTGGGTTTCTTCGACTCGTCCAGTCGCTTGAAGGTGCCGGCCTCGACCAGTCGGTCCGTCAGACGCTGCCATTCCTCCTGGGACCCGTCGCACCACACGACCTGTTCGGGCGTGGTCAGTTCCGCGACCTCGCGTACCCATGACAGCAGGCGTTCGTGATTCACGGGTGCCTGGTCGAGACCGGGGATGGTCAGAGCGGTCATCGCGTCGTGTCTCCTGACTGGGCGCCTCAGCCCGGATTCTTCGTTCCGTCGACGCACCGGCCGACGGGGCTTTCAAGGAATGCATCGCTCCGCCCGGAAATTCCGGGCGGAGCTGCGAAGTGGATGCACCGAGACTAACCGGATGGCCCTGCGTTTACGGAGATCAGCGTTGTCGCTTCCCTCACAGGAACGATAAGGGAATCGATTCAGTTGGGCGGGATACACGAAAATTAGCGTGTCGTTGCCCGCTTCGCGCCATGTTTTCCTGCCCGAGTGGGGGTGTCGCGGGTTCGTCGTCTTCTTCGGGGAAAATGGTTCAACCGATTTTGCGTGTGTTCCGGGTCACATTTTTGTTTTGGGGGTTTGGTGATGTCGGGCGGACGGCAAGCGGATGAGCGCGCATTTCCGGTCCTCCCGCGCGTTCAGCCCCAGAAGGCGTCGCTGGCCGGGTCGGTTTCGCCGGGGTCCGGGGTGCGGTGCGGAGACGGGGCCGGATCGGCCTGCTCGCCGGACTCCCACAGCCAGTCCTCGGCACCGGTGACCGGGCTCTTCGTCTGCCCGGAGGCGTACTGCCCGCTGCCGTCGAAGCTCCCCTGGTCGACCACGGTCCACTCGCCGTCGCCGGTGTGCTTGGCCACGGTCACCTCGCCGGAGTCGTTGATCCGGACCATCTGGTCGGCGGCTCCGTCCCCGTTCACATCGGTGACCAGCATCTGCCCGCCGTCGGTGTCGACCACCGCCGTGTCCGGCCTGCCGTCGTTGTTGGTGTCCTCGGTCGGAGGGCCCACCTCCCGGTCGCCCCGGGGAGTGTCGACCACCATCGCTTGTCCTCCGGCGTCGTCCCGCGGGTCCTGCCGGGGCGATCCGTCCGGCTGCTCGGGCACCCACTCCCCGGAGACCTCGTCGAAGCGGGCGCGCTCCACGACGTTGCCCTGCTCGTCGACGGTGCGCATGACGTCGGCCGCGCCGTCGGAGTCCGAGTCGGTGTAGGCGAGGTAGCCGTCGTCGGTGAGCACGGCCACGGTCTCGTCCACTCCGTTCTGGTCCAGGTCGTGGTTGGCCTCGGCGGTGTACTCCGCGCCGTCCACGTTGATGCGGATGTCGCCGTCTCCGGAACCGGTGTCCTCCACGTACATGAGGTGAGCACTCCCGTCGTAGCCGTCGTTGCTCGTTCGCACCTGGGACGCGGCGCGCCGGCGCGCGGTTCCCGAGGCGTGCTCGGGCGGAGGGCTGCTCCGTGCGGCGGCTCGGCCGCGGGGCCGGGTGGGCTTGCCCGGGGCAGTCTCTTCGGACTGTGACGTGCCGCCCCCTGTACTACTATCGCCAAGGGCCTTAAGTATAGGCTAACCTTACCCGCGGATCGGGTCGGCAGGACTCGATCGGGTGGTTCGTCCGGTTGTTCGGTCGTGCCGCGGCGGGGCCGCGGAGCGGGCCCTCGCGACAACCGGACCGCGAATCTTCGCAAGCCCGCTCGTGCGAGAAGGGGAGACCCCATGACCGCTGCGCTCGAACACACGGCTCGTCGTAACGAGCAGAAACCCGAGTACCGGGTTTACACCGTCGAGGTGGTCGCTCGGAAGCGGTTGAGCCCGAGCTTCGTGCGCGTGACGGTGGCGGGCGAGTGCCTGCGCTCCTTCGGCGCGGGCGGGGCCGACCAGCGCATCAAGCTGATGCTGCCCCAACCGGGGCGGACCGTCGCCGACGTTCCGCAGGGGCGGGACTGGTACGCCGAGTGGCAGGCGATGCCGGAGGAGACGCGGCCCACGATGCGGACCTACACGGTGCGCGCCTTCCGGCCGTCCCGGGCGGAGATCGACATCGACTTCGTGCTGCACGGGTCCGAAGTGGACTCGGGAGGTCCCGCGTCCAACTGGGCCGCTTCCGCTCAACCGGGGGATCGGGTGGCGCTGCTCGGGCCGGACCGCCCCGGGACCGGGCGCATGTGGGGGTGCGAGTGGTGCCCGCCCGCCACGGCCCGGCGGCTGCTGCTGGCCGGGGACGAGACCGCCATCCCCGCGGTGGGGGCCATCCTCGAATCGCTGCCCGCGAGCGCTTGCGGCATCGCCTGCCTGGAGATCCCGACAGAGGACGACGTCCAGGACTGGAAGGTCCCGAGCGGGATGGAGGTCCGGTGGCTGCCGAGGAAGGTGGGGACCGTGCGGCAGCACCACGGTTCGCTGCTGGAGGGCGCCCTGTCCGAGGCGTTGCGGGAGCTGTGCGGCGGGAACGCGGAGCCGGAGCAGCTCACCTCGTCCCCTTCCGCGTCCCTGGAGGACGTGGACGTGGACAGCTGCCCGCTCTGGGAGGTCCCGGAGGCTCCCGCCCGGGAGTACGTCGACGTGGAAAGCGGGGAGCTCTACGGCTGGCTCGCCGGTGAGGCCGGGGTGATCAAGCGCCTGCGCAGGATGACGGTCAACCAGTACGGGGTTCCGCGCACCTCGGTGGCCTTCATGGGGTACTGGCGCGAGGGCCGTCACTGACGGGTCGGTCCGCGCGCCGCGGTGCGCGTGCGGAGTCCGGTCTCACGCGGCCACCGACCACCGGTGCGGTCCGGTCGGGGTGTCGAGCCGGACCGCGTGCGTCCCGTCCGGGGACACGGTCAGTTCGTACTGCTGCGGTGTCGGTTTGCCCGCGGACAGCCACCAGCGGTGGGCGGTGTCCACCTCGTTCCACAGGCGGCGCGGGCCGAGTTGGCGCACGGTCCACGGATGCAGGCCACGGACGAGCTCCACCCGTGCCCACGAGGTCGAGCGGGCATCGTGCAGTTCCACGTTGCGGTGGTCGGCGTCGAGGTCCTCCACGGTGACGTAGCAGTTCGGCACGCGCAGTCCGATCGTGAAGGAGGCGTGCGCGAAGGTGACCATCTCGAACAGCTCCCGGCCGCCGCGTCGGGTCACCGTGCTGTCCGCCGCTTCGATCTCGTCTTCGCTCGGTTCGAGGAAGTCGCGGCGCTGGTCCCTGAGCCGCATGAACGCCAGATCGGTTCCACATCGGCCGGAGGCCGAGCCGTCCTCGTGCACCTCCCACCGCGTGAGCGCGTCGTCGCCGTAGTCGGTTCCCCACGGGGTGACGATCTTTCCACCGGGCCGGGTCTGCGCGATCCACGCGCGCGGGATCCGCCGGGCGGAGGCGGTGCAGACCACCCGGTCGTACGGGGCTGCGGGAGGGTGCCCGGCGAGGCCGTCCGCGGTCACGACCAGCGGGGAGTAGCCTGCGCTGAGCAGGTGGGTGCGGGCCCGGTCGGCGACCTCGCTGTCCACTTCGACCGACACGACGCGTCCGCGCGGGCCGACCCGCTCGGTGAGCAGGGCGGCGTTCCAGCCGGTTCCCGTGCCGATCTCCAGCACGCGGTGGCCCGCGCGCACGTCGAGCTCCTCGAGCATGGCGGTGACCAGGGACGGTTGGCTGCACGAACTGGACGGGCGAAGTCCCACGCCGCTCGGTGGTGCCCTGCCGTCGTCGACCTGGGTGACGATCGGTTCGTCCGCCTCGACCAGGGCACGCCACCCGGCTTCGTCGTCGGTGCGGGAGACGGGGGTGAATCCGTCACCAGCGGGGTTTTCCAGCCAGACCACGGACGGAACGAACCGGTCGCGCGGTACCGGGAGCCGAGCACGCGAGTGAGTCATCCGCCGTGCCGTCGCTACTTGTCCTCGTGCTTGTCCCCGTCGTCCTTGGTTTCCCAGTTCTCCCACTTGTCGGGTTGGGGAGTGCCTTGGCCGTCCCGGTCCGAGTCGCGCCTGCCCATGCTCGACCTCCACAGCATCGGATCGATCTCCTCGAGTGCGAGGTTAGCGACCGGTGCTGCTCGCGCGGTAGATATCGACCAGGGGACGCGGAGGTCCGCGACGCGCTAGGTCCCGCCCGGTGGTGCGCCGAGCGGGACTGCGCGAAGCGAGGTCAGTCGTCGAGGCGGTCGCTCTTGAGCGCGTCGAGGAAGGAGCCCCACTGCGAACGTGTGAACGCGAGGGTGGGGCTGTCCTCGCCGAGTTTGCTGTCTCGTAGGAGAGCGGTCCCCGGCAGGTTCTGGGCGATCTCGACGCATTCTCCTCCACCGTTGCTGTGGCTGGACTTGCGCCAGCGCGCCTGTCCCAGGTCCGGCTGTTGCATGGCTCGTGCTCCTCGGTTCGGAAGTCTCGGCGGCTATCCCCGGAAGTACCGGTCGCGAGGAGCGCTGTGCGAGGGCCGATCCGGTGACAGTGGACGTCCGTCAGGGGAAAACGTCCCGCCGTCGGCAAGGGGCGGGACGCTGGACCGCGCGTGCACTGTGCTCGATCATAGTTCTCGGCCGCGGCTACGTGGCCTGTTCGCGGCCAGGACTGCTTCCGAAGTTTCGCTGGTCAGTCCGCGAAGCGGTTGTTCTTGATCGAGGACATGAGCGCGGACCACGCGGTGTTGCTCACCGTGAGGGTTCCACCGTCGCGGTCCTTGGTGTCTCGGATGAAGTGGGAACCGTTCAGTCCGGCGACCTCGACACAGTTGCCGGTGTTGCCGCTGTAGCTCGACGTCTGCCAGGGGAGACGCTGTTCGACCGTGGACATCTGTGGCCTCGCATCCGGGTTATCAGTCGAGTGAGCCCTCTCGGAGCGTGTCGAGAAACGTGTTCCACTGCGAACGGGTGAACGCGAGGGTGGGGCTGTTGTCGCCGAGTTTCGTGTCGCGTACTCCGGCAGCGGAAGGCGCAATCCCCACTTCAACGCAGGCACCGCCGTTACCACTGCTTCGGCTGCTCTTACGCCACCGCGCTTCAGTGAGGTCGGGGGCCGACATCCCGTCACCTTCCAGCGTCAAGCTCTTCTATGGTTTGCTTCAGCATGGAGTGGGACTCGTGCAAGCCGAGCGCATCCATCCGTAGCCGCTCGCAGACCAGGTTATACGTGTCGAGGTGGTGCGGTCGATCCAGGTAGTCCGCGCTTGTGATGTCTCCGGCATACACCGTGCGCTTGTGGTTGTTGCGCAGCCGCAGGATCGTGAAGGAAGTGCCCAGCGAAGCGTGGCTACCGGCACTGAACGGCAGCACCTGCACCGCTACGTGCTGGAGTTCCGCCAAGTCGCAGAGAAGTTCCAGCTGTTCGGTCATGACTGCTGTGCCGCCGATTCGGCGTTTCAACGTACCTTCGCTGAGGACGACCGAGTGTGGGGCTGTTTTTGTGTCCGGCGCTGTCGCAGTTCGGTGCTGGGATCACGGCCCAGAAACCTTCCGGAACATGAGCTGAGATCACATGCGGCGTGATGTCGTGATCGAGCTACTCAACCGAACTTCGGACCGTTGAGCACAGCGGCCTATCAGGAAGAAGTCCCGCCCGACGGCACATCGAGCGGGACTTCGCGAAGCGGGATCAGCCGTCGAGGCGGTCGCTTTTGATCGCGTCGAGGAACTGTGTCCACGCGGTTTTGCCGAACGGCAGGACGGGGCTGTCGTCGCCGAGTTTGCTGTCGGCGACGCCGGTGGCGGTGGGCACGTGCGCCACCATGACACACGCTCCACCGCCTCCGTTGCTACGGCTGGACTTGCGCCAGCGCGCATGCGTGAAGTCCGCGGTGGTCATGACATGCTCCCTTGCCGTGCTCATACTTCATCGACAAGCGTACGGACGAGGTCGATGGACGCTGTCGGTGTCAACGCCTGATCGGCTATGGCGGTGAAGTTCAGGCTATATGATTCGACTTCCTTCGGGGCTTCGACGTAGACGCATCCGGTGAGGTACTCGGCGAAGCCGACATCCGTGAATTCAGGGTCAGGGAACGACAGGATGATGAACGGCGAGTCCATAGCTGGGTGTGCCCCTGCTGTGAACGGCAGGACTTGGATGGTCACGTGCTGAAGTTCGGCCATGGACAGCAGGTGTTCGAGTTGAGTCCGCATTGTTTCGGGGCCACCTACCTGCTGGCGAAGAGCGCACTCGTGCACCACCGCATGCAGGGCCAGAGGGCATTCGCCGTAGAGGTTGGCTTGGCGCTGGGCACGTAGTGCGGCTCGCTCTTCAGTGACCGAAGGTTCCACGCTTGGTAGCCATGCCCGCATGAGCTCAGTGGCGTAGGACTCGGTTTGGAGCAGGCCGGGGATTAGTTCGAAGCAGTACTCCTTGAGCGAGGATGCTTCCGACTCCAGCCCTACGTACTCATCGAAGTCTTGTTTCAGTGCATCCGTACCGTAGCTTTGCCACCAGCCTCGTTGGCGCGCTTGGACAGCGAGGGCCATGTACTGATCGCGTTCCTGCTCGGATATGCCGTAGATGGTCGCCAGAGCGATGATCTCGGCGGTTCCTGGGATCTGTTCAGCGTTTTCGTATCTACTGACCTTGGCCTTCGACCAACCGAGCACGTCGGCTACGTCTTCCTGCCGCATCTGCGCGTGTTCTCGCCAGCTGCGCAGGCGTCGTACTAGCTTGCGGAGCCGGACTGTAGGGCTGATGCGTTCGTTCACCGCTACCTCCTGTGCGCGGTCTGCGTAGAGGTTATCTGCCGATGTGTTCATTCGGTTACTCCAATCGGGTGTATCAGTGAGAGATTCTGTTGATCAGGGTTGCACAAGTGAGAATTTCACTCCAGCATGGATACACGTCAGGAGGTTGAAGTGATGAACCTTACGGAGAGTCCTGGCATTTTCGCAGGGAAGACTCTCTACTGCCCCTATCCATCTGGGAGCAGAGCTGCGGCAGGACACATACGACTCACCGAACCTGCCCCGCTCCGGGAACGTGGTCACGTTCGTCGAGGGTGTCAGGGACGAGTCTCGGTTCCGACGCCGAACGACCAGGTGCCGTTGAGCAGGCACGTGCACCGGTGCTGCTCGGACTGTGTTCGTGCGGTTCCCGACTGCGCAAGAAGCGCGTTCTTCGATTTCTGACCACTCGTCCGGTGGTGGCGACCACCGGACGAGTAGCCCTTCCCGCGTAAGCCGGCAAGCACCACGCGGGGACGGCTCCATCCAGCGTTAATGACTGAGTGAGGAGCAAGGTCATGCTACCGCCTGAGTTCTGCGGGACAACCCGTGATGACACGTTCCGGGGACCCGAGCAAGACGCGGACGTGGTGTTTCTGGTGGTGGTGCCGCAGCAGTGGCCGCCGGACGGGCGGCGGCACGCGCTGCGGGAGCACCCCAGCAGGCATCAGGTGCGCACGCAGCTTCGCGCGGTGTGCGGCACGTCGGTGATCGTGCCGTTTCCGACCGTCCCCCAGCAGGGTGCGGCCGCAGTGAGCACCGCGGAGACGGTGGTCGACTGCGAGCACTGCGCCGCGGTGGTCCGCGAGCGCGGCTACCGCCGCGTGCTGCTGGAATCCGGGTGAGCTCGCGCGCCGACCGGCAGGCGCGTTTCGTGCTGGGGTGGGACTCCGGCTGGATCCATGCCACGAGTTCCCACCTGGCCGCTGATTTCCGACACGGCTGGGTGCTGTGCCTGTGCGGCGCGTGGATCGCTCTCGCGCCGCATCCGCCCGTGCTGCTGGATTTCTCCTGGCACGGCTACTGCGGGCCGTGCCTGATGACGCGCGCCGGCATCGCTGACCTGCGCAACGATCTCAGGGAGCCGTACCCGTCGTGGCTCGTGACGAGCTGAGAGAGCGGCTCGCCACGCTCCGCGCGACGGTCGGTTCCCCGCTCAACGATCCGGACCGGAACGCATGATCACTCTGATTCTGTCCATCTTGATTGCTTTTCTCCGACGGATACGGGCCGACAGCGGTGCCGTCCGAGTCGCCCCTGGGTCCTGTGTGGATTCCGCTGCTGGCAGCGGGGTCGGAGCGGCCTGCGAAGCCGCCGCTGTCACGGCGGAGATCCCGCGACCACGCGGGCTGGTGGCCGACCGAACGTGGATCGCGGGCGAGGGCGAGGCCCAGTGGCACGCCTGCGAGGTCGTGGTCGGCCTCGCTGCCACGTCCGCGCATGGTGCCTGCGGGCGCACCGTGCGCGGCTTGCGCGAGCGCAGCACCGGTTACGACCCGCCGGAGCAGCGGCACCGGTCGGTGTGCGGGCCGTGCCTGCACGCGATCGGCTACCTCCCGCCGCGCGCGGTGCTGCGCAGGCGACTCCCCCGAGTGACTGCTGCCCCCGATCCCCGGTGGCCGGGCACCGACCCGGACACCGGACAACCGGCCACGGCGACCGCGCTGCACGCGCGGGCGGAACCCGCCGGTTCCCACCCGGCCCGCACTCACCCGGCGGAGCTCCAGCCCGCGGCGTAGCGCTACAGACCACCCCGCCGGGCGACCTGACCAGCCCCGCGAACCCGGGAACACGTCGTGAATCTCCGACGAGCGGCGTGTACCCGTGCCCGCTCGGTCCAGCGACGTACCGGGCGGTCCTCCAGAACCCTCCGAGCTTTGTCCGAAAGGAAATAGAAGGGGATTAACGATGGCCGACCGGGTTCGGTGCTGCAAAGACGTGAAAGAGGTATCCACATGGATGTAGAACGTGACATGGCTGATGAGGGTGCTGCGGAGGACAGCGCGCAGCCCGGTGCTCTGCGTGCGGCCATGGTCGAGGAATTGCGCCAGATGGGCGCACTGCGCAGCGATCCGGTCGAGCGGGCTTTCCGGGTGGTGCCCCGGCATCTGTTCTCCCCGGAGGCACCGCTGATGGAGGCCTACGGGGTCAACCGGTCGGTGGTGGTCAAACGGGACGACGACGGGATGGCGCTGTCGACCGTCTCGGCTCCCAGTATGCAGGCCAACATGCTGGAGCAGACCGAGGTCCAGCCCGGTATGCGCGTGCTGGAGATCGGATCCGGTGGGGTCAACGCCGCGATGCTCGCCGAACTCGTTGGCGCGGAGGGCCACGTGACCACGGTCGACATCGACGCGGACGTGACCGAGCGCGCCCGGCGCGGACTGGCCGAGTCCGGATACGACCAAGTGCGGGTGGTCTGCGCCGACGCTGAACACGGCGTGGCCGACCAGGCGCCCTACGACCGGATCCTGGTCACCGTCGGGGTGTGGGACATCCCGCCCGCCTGGTTGGATCAGCTCGTCGAGGGCGGCAGGCTGATCGTCCCTCTTCGGTTGCAGGGGGTAATGCGGTCGATCGCGCTGGAACGCGCGGACGACCGGCTGACCAGCCGGAGCGTGCACCCGTGCGGGTTCGTGCCGGTGCAGGGCGCGGGTGCCCGCGAGGAGCACGTGGCGCTACTCGACGCGGACGTGGGGCTGCGGTTCGACGAGCAGCAGCATCTCGACACCGCCGGGCTCAGCGAGGCGTTGGCCACACCCCCTGAAGAGCGGTGGTCGGGAGTCACCATCGGTTCCCGGGAAATGATCGACGACCTGACTCTGTGGTTGACGACCACGCTGCCCGGCTGCGGCATGTTGACCGCGAAACAAGCCGCCATCGATCGCGGGCTCGTGGGCCGCCCCGCACGCCGGGGAGTTCCGGCAGCGGTTGACGGGGACAGCTTCGCCTACCGCGCCGCGGTGCGCGCCGCCGAGGACGAACGGCATGAACTCGGCGTACACGGCCACGGCCCTCGCGGCGCCGAACTCGCCGAGCAGTACGTCGACCTGATGCGCCAGTGGGACCGGCAACACCGTCACGGCCCCGGCGCCGTCATCGAGGTCCACCCCGCCCACACCCCCGATGAGCGGGTGAATCACGGGTTCGTGCTCGACAGGAACCACACCCGTGTCGTGATCTTCTGGCCCTGATCCTTCCTGGTCAGGGGCAGAAAACAGAAATATTCGAACACTGTGAAAGGAGTGTGTCCGACATGTCCGTACCTATCACGCTGTTCGCGCGGTTCGAAATCTCCGAGCGGAGTCCTTAGTCGCGTGCCACGACCCAACCCCGCCCGCTGCCGGTGGGACGTTTCACGCGAAACATCCCACCGGCGGGCGGGAATCACCGCTGCACGAGCTCCGGCGCGTGGGGCGCGATCGGGTTGGACAGGGTCCCGGCGAAGGCGAGCGCGCTGCTCGGGTCCTGCAGGTCGACCATCTGCTCGTTGTCCCCGAGCTGCAGCCTGTTCAGGCAGGACAGCGAGAACCACTCGGTGAACAGGTCGTGCCGCCGGAACTTGTCCCGCAGCTCGGGGTTGTCCCGCTGGTGGTCGGCCACGCACTCGGCCACGGTCCTCCAGAAGGCCTCCTCACTGAGCAGGCCCTCGGTGTGGGCGATCGAGCACAGGAAGCGGAAGAAGCAGTCGAACACGTCGGTGAGCAGGGACAGCTCGCGCAGGTGCTCCGGAACCACCGAGCGGATCCGCTCGACCTCGGGCGGAAGCTGCACATCGGCGTCGAGCACTGCGATCTCCTCGGCGACGTCCTTGAGCAGGGCGCCCTCGGGAACCCCGTCCTCGAGCACGAGGATGATGTTCTCGCCGTGCGGCATGGCCACCAGGTCGTGGGCGTAGAACAGGTGCAGCAGCGGCCGCAGGTAGACGTCCAGGTAGCGGCGCAGCCAGACCGCGGGCTCCAGCCCCGAGCGGGACACGAGCTCGCCGAGCACCGAGTCCCCGAAGCGGTCCACGTGCAGCAGCGCGGCCATGCTCACCAGCCGCTGCCCGGAGCGGATCTTCGGCACGGGGCTCTCCCGCCAGAGCGCGGCCAGCATCTTGCGGTAGGGGGAGCTCTTCGAGCCCGCTGCCTCGTAGTACTCGTTGTGGTAGCCGATCGCCGCCCGCTCGCGCAGGATGTCGAACCCCGAGTCGGCGAGCTGCCGATCACGCGCGATCAGCCCGGACAGCCAGTCGTTGATGGCCGGGGTCGCCTTCATGTACTCGGCGGACAACCCGCGCAGGAACCCCATGTTGCGCACCGACAGCGCCGTTTTCACGTAGTGCTTCGACGGCGAGCTCTCGTTGAACATGGTGCGCACGGACTGCTGCGGGCGGTAGGAGTCGGAGCCGCGTCCGAGGTGGACGAGGTTGTTCCGCGCCACCTCGGCGGCGAAGGTCACCGAGAGCTTGTTCTCCCACTGCCACGGGTGCACCGGGAAGAGGTGGTACTCCTCCGGGTCGAGCCCGCGCTCGCGCAGCCCGGCGGCGAACGCCTCCCGCTCCGCCTCGTCCAGTTCGGACGAGATCAGTTCCGCGTAGCTCGTCTCGGAGGACACGGTGAACGTGGACCGGTCGCGGTGCGCGGCCATCCAGACCAGGGAGACGGACTGCCCTGCCTCCGGCGCGTACTCGGTGAACTCGGTGCTGTCGAACCCGATGCGCCCGCTGTTGGCCACGAAGCACGGGTGCCCCTCGGTGAGCCCCGCCTCCACCGCCTGGAAACCGGCGTCGAGCAGTTCCGCCGAGCGCGTGGCGGGCATGGCCAGCTTGAACGCGCTGCTGGACAGCGTGCTGCTGATCTCCTCCAGGTAGACGGGCAGCATCTCCGTGCGCAGCCCCAGGGTCTCGCGGAACTCCAGGAACAGCGCGAGCACGTCGAGCGGTTGCTCGCTGCCCGCGGAGCGCCTGGTGATGCTGTCGGCGTCGACCCGCCAGTGCCGCAGGCTCCCGATCTCGGCGGCGAAGCGGTACTCCACCAGCCCGTCGTCGCTGCTCACCCGGTAGTGCCCCGGTGCGGTCTCCGCGGGCTCCAGCAGGCGTTCGTGGGAGAACTCGGCCAGTGCCTTGCGCACCAGTAATCGGTTGGCGGTCTCCCAGTGGTGCGGGGTCAGATGGGCCGCGACCTCGCGCGGTGCGGATGCGCTGCTCAACGGGATGCCTCCTGGTCGTGCTCGGCGGGCACCGTCGCCTGGTACTGGGCGCGGGTACAGGTGCTGAGAAGGGCTGTCTTGCCCGGAAGGGACACGGTTCCGACCACCTCGAAACCGACGGTGCTGTTGAGCCGGTGCACGGAGGTGTTGCGCACGTCGGGCTCGACGACCACGCGCTGGTTGTCCGGATCGGACAGCAGCAGTTCCATGACGGTGCGCAGCACTCCGAGGGTGAATCCGCGCAGGGGCGTCGTGGTCGGGGCGACCAGGAAGTGCATGCCCACGTCGCCCGGCAGCACCCGGTACGCATCGGCCAGTTCGCTGCCGGCCGGGTCGTAGCGCTCCATCACGAAGGCGGGCGTCCCGTCGTGCGTGCCCAGCAGCGCGTCGTGCCCTGGGGTGGCCGCTACGTCGGTGAACTGCCGCGCCACGTCGTCCCGCGTGGCCTCGTTCATCAGCCAGAACGCGGACTTGGGGTGGGTGAGCCAGCTGTGCAGCAGGTCGACGTCCGCGGCCGGGTCGACGTGGCGGACCGCGAACTCCCCGAGGCGCGGGTCGGTGCGGGTGAAAACGACGTCGCTCATGCCACCGGCTCCTCTCCCGCTCGACTCCGCTGCTCGGGAGCGGCGAACTGCTGGAAGGCGATCGAGCGCTCGATCGGGTAGTACTCCTCGCCGAGCATCTCCCGGATGATGCAGGAGTTGCGGTAGGCGGCCATGCCGAGATCCGGGGCGACGAATCCGTGCGTGTGCAGCTCGGCGTTCTGCACGAAGATCTCGGAGCCCTTCGGGTCGATGCTGTAGTTCCGCCCGACGTCGAAGCGCCCGGCCTCGTCCCAGCTGATCCGGTCGGTCACGGGCTCGAGCAGTTCGGGGACCTCGTAGCGGTACCCGGTCGCCAGCACCAGGCCATCGGTGTCCAGGGTGAAGTCAGCGCCCTGCTCCTGCTGGCGCAGGCTCAGCGTGTACTTCCCGCTGTCCGGGTCGTGGTGCGCCGCGGTGAGCGCGGTGTTGGTCATCAGCCTGGTCGAGCAGCGCGCCGACAGGTTCTTCACGTAGAGCAGGTCGAAGATGTTGTCGACCAGCTCGGCGCTGATCCCCTTGTACAGGCCGTGCTGCTCGGCCAGCAGCGACTCCCTGGTGCGCTCCGGCAGCGAGTGGAAGTAGTCGGTGTACTCGGGAGAGGTCATCTCCAGCGTCAGCTTCGTGTACTCCAGCGGGAAGAACCTGGGCGAGCGCGTCACCCAGTTGAGCGTGTAGCCGTGCTTGTCGATCTCGCCGAGCAGGTCGTAGTAGATCTCGGCCGCGCTCTGCCCGCTGCCGACGACGGTGACGCTGTCCTTGCTCAACAGCGAGTCCCTGCGCTCCAGGTACTCGGAGTTGTGGAAGGCGTCGCCTCCGATCCCCCGGCACGCCTCGGGGACGTGCGGCGGCGTCCCGGTCCCGAGCACCAGGCGGCGGGCCCGGTGCGTGTCGACGCGTCCGCTGGACAGCTCGGTGGCGCGCACCAGGTAGGTCGCGGAGCGCTCGTCGTACTCGACCGAGGTCACCTCGGTGCCGAACCGGACGTTGTCGAGCTTGCGCGCCGCCCAGCGGCAGTAGTCGTTGTACTCGAGCCGGGGCGGGAACCAGTCCGCGCGGATGTAGAAGGAGTACAGCCTGCCGACCTCCTTGAGGTAGTTCAGGAAGGAGAACGGCGAGGTCGGGTCGGCCATGCTCACCAGGTCGGCCAGGAACGGCGTCTGCAGGGTGCTGTTTTCCAGCATCATCCCGCTGTGCCAGTCGAAGTCGGGTTTCCGCTCCAGGAAGAGCCCGTTGAGCTCGCCGATCGGCTCGGTCAGGCAGGCCAGTCCCAGGTTGAACGGCCCGACTCCGATGGCGATGAAGTCGTGCGTGGGTTGCATCCGTGCTCCGGTTCGTCGTGTTCTCGGCTGGTTCGGCGCTGTTCGAGCCGAACTTCGATCAGCTGGCTCGGCGCTGTTCGAGTTCCCGGGCGGTTCCGTGCTCCTCCAGGTACTGTCCGGCGTGCTCGGCCACGAGCTCGAGCACCGCGGTGATGTCGGCGCGCGTGGCCCTCGGGTTGAGCAGGGTGAACTTCAGGTGGTTGCGCCCGTCCACGACCGTCTCCGCGATCGCAGCCTCCGCCGAGTCGTAGAGCGCGCCGCGGGCGTGCAGGTTCGCCCGGTCGCAGAGCTCGGGGTCGATGTCGGCGCGCGGGACGTAGCGGAACACCAGCGTGCTGAGCTCGGGGCGGGTGACCACTTCGAAGCGGGGGTCGGCGTTCAGCGCCTCCCAGGCCTGCTGGGCCAGGTCCAGCACGTCGTCGAAGAGCTCGCCGAGGGCGTCCGGCCCCATCGTGCGCAGCGTGAGCCAGAGCTTGAGCGCGTCGAACCTCCGCGTGGTCTGGATGCTCTTGTCCACCTGGTTCGGGATCAGCTGCTGCGCGTGGCGCTCCGGGTTGAGGTAGTCGGCGTGGTAGGTGACGTGGCGCAGCGTCTCCCGGTCCCGCACCAGCACGGCGCTGGAGCTGACCGGCTGGAAGAAGGACTTGTGGTAGTCGACCACCACCGAGTCGGCGTGCTCGATCCCGGTCAGGGACGGGCCCTTGCCGGAGATCAGCAGCCCGCAGCCGTAGGCGGCGTCCACGTGCATCCAGACCCCGGCTCGGGCGCAGCTGCCCGCTATCTCCAGGAGCGGGTCGATGCTGCCGAAGTCCGTGGTGCCCGCGGTGGCGACCACGGCCATCGGGGTCAGCCCCCGGTCGCGGCAGTCGTCCAGCGCTGCGTCCAGCGCGGACGGGACCATCCGCCGCTGCTCGTCGCAGTCCACCGGGATCACCGATTCGGAGCCGAGCCCGAGCAGCTTGGCCGCCTTGACGATGCTGAAGTGGCTGTCGCGGGAGGTCAGGATCCGCATCCTGGAGAGCCGCTCGCCGGTGTCGGCGGTGTCCTCCTGCGCGGTCAAGGCCTGCTCGCGGGCCAGCAGCAGGGCCTGCAGGTTGGACTGGGTCCCTCCGCTGGTGAACACCCCGTCGGCCTGCTCGCCCAGTCCGACGCGACCGGTGGTCCAGTCGATCAGCTGTTGTTCGATGAACGTGCCGCCCGCGCTCTGGTCCCAGGTGTCCAGTGAGGAGTTGATCGCCGAGCCGATGGCCTCGGCGAGCAGCGCCGGGATGACGACCGGGCAGTTGAGGTGGGCCAGGTAGCGCGGGTGGTGGAAGTGGACCGCGTCGCGGAGGTAGACCTTCTCCAGTTCGTCCAGCGCCTCGTTCGTGTCGCGCAGCGGGGAGTCCAGGTCGATCCGCTTGGTTTCCTGTTCGAGCTGTTCCGGTCGGATTCCGGTGGTGGGCCTGTCGCGTCCGGTGAGCTCACCGATCACGCGTTCGACGCCCTGCAGGACCGATGAGTGGTAGGCGGCGGTGTTGTGCTCGTCCAGCAGGTTCTCGCGCGGATCGTCCCGCTGTGCTGGTGTTCCGGACGGTTCCTCGTGCTGGTGGGCGAGGAAACTCATGACCCGTCCTCCTCGGTGCTCGGTGTTGCGCTGATCGTTTCGGGGCCTGTGGTGGGGGCGAGGGGGTGTTCGAGCTGTGGTGAGCGCGAGCGGCGCGCGCCGCTCGGCACTCCGGACGGACGGCGTCCCGTGCTGCTGTTCGGTGTCGGGCGGTTCGTGGCACGACCTCCTGAGCAAGGTTAGCCTAACTTTCCGAGAACTTAGGCTAACCTATATCGCGCTCGCTGTGGCGTGACAACGTTCACGTTCGCGATCAGCGCCGAACCCGGTCGACGGATTGCCCGAGCGGTGCCGCTCGTGCTGGGCCGAGGAGGTGGGCTGAGCCGGAGAGTCGAGCGGGGGTGAACGGGAGGAACTCGCGGGATGTCAGCCCCGCGTCGCCGGGACGCGCAGGTCAGCGGGAGCTGTCGCGCAGCGCGCGGATCCGCTCCAGCAGCTTGTCCACCCGCTGCCTGCCGGTGGTCAGCTCCTCCAACCTCCGGTCCACGGTGCGCAGCTGCCGGTTCCGCTCGGCCGAGTCCAACCGCAACGTGCGGTCGATCTCACGCAGCTCGCCCTCGATCGCCTCGACCCGCTTGGCCAGCGCTTCGTCCAGGGCCAGGGACAACTGCTGCTCGGCCTCGATGAGCTGCTCCGAGACCAGCTGCTCCAGCGTGGAGCGAGCCTCGGCGACGACCTCGGTCAACCACTGCTTCACGTGCTGCTTGTCCGCCGCGTGCCTGCGCGTGCGGGCCATCCACCACCCCGCGCCCAGTCCCAGCGCGATCGTCACCGGCAGCACCACCGGGTTCAGCGCGCCCACCCCGACGCCGGCCAGCGGCAGCGCGGCGGCACGGCCCACCCCGAGCCCACCGGAGACGCCCATGAAGACCAGCAGCTTGTCCTCGGCCGTCGGCGGGCGCTTGTCCGGGCGGCGCAACGTGACCGGAGCCCTGTCACCCCTGGCGAGCTGGGAGCGGATCACGTTCAGCTCCTCGGCGGAGAACAGCTCGGCCAGGCAGGACCCGGCCACTTCGTCCAACCGGGTGGACAACAGCTCGGCGATCCGCCCGGACACCAGCTGCAGGGCCGAGTCGACCTGCTGGGGGAGCTGTTCCAACCTGGTCCGGTCGGCGGCGTCGATCTCGCGCCGGAACCGGCTCTGCACCTCGCGCACCCGGTCGGAGACCTCGTGGTTGACCTCCACCCGCGTGCGCTGGATCTGCCCCCTGAGCCGCACCTGCCAGCCGCGCGTGGAGGACTTGCGCTCGGCGGTCAGCTCGTCGCGCCTGCTGCGCAGCGACTCGGCCTCCTGCTCGCCCGAGCTCAGCGCGCGCCTCTCGGCCTCCAGTCTGGACACGAGCTCGTCCAGCACCGTGGACAACCCGCGCATGGTGTTGGCCTCGCCGAGCATCGCCGAGTGGTCCGCGAGCAACCGGCGCAGCGCGGAGCGCAGCTCCGCGATCCCGGAGCGCTGCCACAGCTCTTCGACCTTCCGCGCGTCCGGTGCCCGCCCGGCCAGTTCGGCCATGCGCGCCGAAACCGGGTGGAAGGGGGCCTCGGCGAAGCGGGGGGCGTGCTCGGCGAGCAGCTTCCTGTTCTCCTCCAGGACGCGTCGCCACCCGCGGTGCTGATCGGTCCTGGTCAGCGCGAACAGCACGGTCTCGACCCGGTCGCTGACCCCGCGCAGGAAGTCCAGCTCGCCACGTCCCAGCGGAGCCGAGGCGTCCACGACGAACAGCAGCGCCGTCGCCGAGGAGGCGGCCTCGGCGGCCAGCTCGTCGTGGACCGACTCGAGCCCGCCCACACCGGGCGTGTCGACCACCGTCAGCTCCTCGAGCAGCTCGATCGGGGCGTCGACCCTGATGTAGCGGGTCGGAAGCTCCCCGTGCGGGGGCTGCCCGGTGCCCGCGACCCGCTGCTCCAGCTCGTCCAGCCCGAACCGGAGCGGTCCGTCGCGCGCCGGGTGGCACGCGTACCCGGCCCGCTCGGAGCCGTGCTGGAACCACAGGTAGGTCGAGGTGGTCGCGCTCGCGTCCACAGGGGACAGCCCAGGCTCGCCCAGCAGCGCGTTGACCAGCGAGCTCTTGCCGCGGTTGGCCTCCCCGATCACGACCACGCTCGGCGTGCGCGGTCGCTCCGCGCGGATCCGCTCCACCCACTCGGCCGCATCCGGATCGACCTCGCGCAGCAGCGCGGACAGGGACTCGCGGGTCTGCTTGACCTGGGTGGGCAGCTGGGCGGCTGCCGCCACGTCGGCGCCGGGCAGCTGATCGATCGGGGAGTTCGGTGAGTTCGACGGCATGGGCTTCCGCTGTGG
Source organism: Actinopolyspora sp. BKK2 (assembly GCF_011291845.1). Taxonomy (NCBI): domain Bacteria; kingdom Bacillati; phylum Actinomycetota; class Actinomycetes; order Actinopolysporales; family Actinopolysporaceae; genus Actinopolyspora; species Actinopolyspora sp. BKK2. The sequence goes on from NZ_JAANTE010000002.1 coordinate 137,139, forward strand.
AGGAGGACGCGGACGGGGGTGCTCGTTCGGGGAGTGATCAGTCGCGCGGAGAGCGCGCCGTCCCCGGGGGCAGCTGGTACACCACCACCACCGGCGGGCGCAACATGCGGCCGCGATCGGCGAACCCGAGGGTCTCGGTCTCGGCTATGAGCCCGTCCAGCGTGTGGTCCGCGGTGTGGACCGTGCCGCCCGCTTCGTGCCGGGCCGGGTCGAAGGGCTCTCCCCGCGGGCGCAACGCCGTCACCCCGATCGAGTTCATGCCTTCTTCCAGGCGCTCGGTCACCCCGGTGCTGCGCGCCCTGTCGTAGGCGTACATGCACAGGTGGATCAGCGTCTCCCGCTCGGCCAGGGCCCGGTCCAGCGGATCGACGAGTGGTTCGTTGCTCAAAGCGGCCATGTGCTTTCCGAATTCGGTGTCGTCGTCTCGCACCGTGATCACGGCGGGACGATCTGCGCGGGCTGTCGGCGACGTCGTGCGTGCCTGGTCGCCTTCGACGCGAACGCGCCTCGCCCCGGTTCCACCTCCGGGTGAAAATCCCGAGCTCGGCGCCCTGCCCGCGGGCCGGTCCGCCCGGGGCGCGGCCGGGTGTCAGCGCAGCTGGCGCCAGATCAGGAAGTACGCGCGGTGCACCACGTGCGCCACCCGGCTCTGGGCCGGGGTGGCCCCCAGCGAGGCGAACGAGCGCCACCACTTCGCCCGCTCCAGCGCGAACTCGGTCAGCCGCTCGACGGGGGCTCCGGGCATCCCCAACCGCTCGGAGAAGTCCTCGGAACCGCCGAGTCGCAGGACCTCGTCGAGCAGGTCGGGCGGCAGCGCGACCGCTCCGGACGAGATCATGGTCAGCGCCTCGAGCAGCCTGAGCTGGTGCGCCTGCGGCTGGGTCAGCAGGCCCTCCAGCGCGGCGTGCAGCCGCTCGCGCTCGGTCGGGTCCGCGCAGGACTGCGCCACGGCGGCGACCGAGGCGAGTCCCGCCGCGGCCTTGATGCCGTCCGCGCGGCCGCGGAACACCGAGTTGAGCCGACTCAGCAGCGCGGACAGCCCGGAGGCCTCGTGCAGCCTGCTCCGCAGCCGCCCCGCGGTGATGTGCGGATCGGCGTCGATCTCCTCCAGGGCGCACCGGACGCCGTGCAGGTCCAGCAGTTCCAGCAGCCGTGCCCGCGTGTCGGCGGGAACTTCGCACTCCCACTCGGTGAACAGGTCCGCCGAGATCAGCATGGTCTCGCGCGTCGCCCCGTCCAGCGCGGCCAGCCGGTGCAGCGCTTCGGCGTCGGAGGAGGTGAACTCGCCGGACTCGGAGGTCTCGGCGAGCAGCCCGATCAGCGGCAGCACCTCGGCGACGCGTGGTTTGAGCTGCCGTTCCTGCTCGACCGCCAGCGCCCGTGCCGCCGTCCACGGCTCGCCCGCGCCGCCGCTGACCGAGTCCGGGTCGATCGTGTCCGCCTTGTTCAGCACGCCGAGCGCGTTGACCGGGCCGGAGGGGCGGCTGCCCGTGGCCGCCTTGAACGTGGACAGGGCCTGCCGGTCGTCGGCCCGCACCGACCGGGTGATCACGTGGAGCACCGCTTCGGCTCCCGCCACGGCCGCGTGCGAAACGGGGTCGAGCCGTTCGGAGTCCGCGCCGTCCTGCCCCCCGTTGCCGAGCACGGCTTCGGTGCGGGCGACCGAGTCGTCGTCCAGGGAGCCCAGTCCGGGGGTATCGATCACGGTCAGGTCGCGCAGCACGGCGTTGGTCAGGTACGCCTCGACGTGTGACACCCGCTCCGGGCGCACCCCCAGGTCGGTGGGGATGGCCCCCTCGGCGGTGAACGGCAGGGAGTACTTGTTCCCGTCGAGCAGGACGACCTCGATCCGGTCGACCGTCCCGTACTGGAACCGGGTGACCAACTTCGTGCACTCGCCCACGTCGGTGGGCGCGACCCGACGTCCGATCAGGGCGTTGACCAGTGTGGACTTCCCCGACTTGATTCGCCCCACCACGGCGAGCTGCAGCGGAGCGCTCAGCCGGTCGAGCACCTCGCCCAGGCCGGTGGCGGCTCGCTGCCCGACGCGCGGGCGCACCTCCGCGCACAGCCGCGCCACGGCGGCGGAGAGCGGGCCGCGCACGCGCTGATGAGTGGTCAAACCCAGCCACCTTCGCCGATCTCACGTGTCCCCAGGGCCGCTCCCGTCACCCGCCGGTGCCCCGAGCAGGAGGGCGGTCCCCGGTGGACGAAGCGGCGCGGAGAAGTCTAGGGGGAGCGCGCGGACTCGTGTGCGGCCAGGAGCGCAACTGCGCGGCACCGCTCGACGACGGCCCCGGTGGAACGTTTCGCGCGAGAAGTCCCACCGGGGCCCGCGGAGCACGAGCTCGGCCAGCGCCTCAGCCCGCCGAGCGCCTCAGTTCGCCGAGCGCAGCCCCCACGTGGCCGCGTGCCGCTCGCCCGGTTGCAGCACGCGTACGGCCTCGCCGGTGACGAACGCGTTCGGCGGGCAGGTGTTCGGCTCGACGGTGATGCCCGACCGGGCCGGTTGCTCGCGGCTCTCACTCGGGGCGTCGTCGGTGTAGACCTGCAGGTAGCCGTAGGCCTCGTCCATCCAGAGCAGCACCTGCCCGCCGTCCTCGAGCCCGAACCGCACGACCGCGTTGCCGTGCTCGTCCCGCGCGAGATCCTTGAACGCGGTGTCCATCTCGGTGGAGCCGATCTCGCGGCCCTCGCGGAAGTCGTACTCCGTGCCGGAGACCGCGGCGGTTCCGGTCGGGATGAGCCGGTCGTCGGTGCGGTAGTACGTCTCGGCGGGCAGCCGCAGTCTCATCCGGTCGGTGCCGCCGGGGCCTGCCGCCAGGTAGGTGTGGTTGGCCCAGCCGACGGGTGCCGCGCTGCTTCCCCGGTTCTCGGCGGTGAGCGTGCACCGCACGCCGTGGTGGTCCACGGTGTACTCGATCGAGAACTCCACGGAGAAGGGGTAGCCGTACTGCGGGTGCAGCAGGTACCGCAGCCGCACGCTGTCCGCCCCGTGGTGCACCGGCTCCCACTCGACGAAGTTCATCAGGCCGTGCAGCGCCGCCTGCCTGGACGGCTCGTTGATCGGGACCTGGAGCTGCTCGCCGCTGAACTCGTAGGACCCCTGGTCGATCCGATTGGGCCAGGGCAGGATGGTTTTCCCCTGGTAGCCCTCACCCGGGTCGTCGGGGGCGTGGGTCAGCAGCATCTCCGCGCCGTCCAGCCGCCAGGACAGCAGGGTCGCGGCCACTCCCGCGACGACGACGCGGTTGCGGCCCGAGCGGATCTCGTAGAGCCTGCCGTTGGCGGTCTGCTCGTACCGGCCGCGCCCCGGCCCGCGATGTCCGGGCGCCGGCTGCGCGGCGGCGGCCCCGGCCCCGAGGGCCGTTGCTGCCGTGCTCGCGGTGAGGGTGGTCAGCGCGCTGCGCCTGCTCCAGCCGCGCCCCTCGGTGGCGGAATCGCTCATGAACGTCCTTTCCGGTCGAACCGTTCGTGTCGTGGATCGGTGCGGTCCGGTGCGGCCCCGTTCCGCGGGGGAGTCCCCCGCGGGGGGCCGAGCGGGCTCGCCCGGCGAGCTGCGGGAGGTCTCGACGTCACCGGACCGGTGGGACCGGGCCGGGCGGCAGCGCTGCCGCCCGGCCCGGAGAGCGGGCGGGTCAGGGCGTTCCCGCGTCGATGATCGCCCGGTTGCTCCTGCGGATGGATTCCACGTCGGGCTTGGTGATCTTCCTGTCGTAGGTCATCAGGCCGTTGACCTCGTTCTCCACGTCAGACACCTGGGTGTAGACCGCCGCGGAGATCCCGTTCCGCTCGATGGCTCCGATCAGGTCCTCGGAGAGCTGGCCGTAGCGCTCGGTGAGCTCGGAGCTGTTGTCGGTCATCTCGTAGGCGTGCGGGTCACCGGGCCAGAGGTGGCCCTGCTCGACGAGCCCGAGGCCGCCGTACTCGCCGTCCACGGCGGCGCGCTCGGCCGTGGCCGTCGGGGTTCCCGGGCCGACGTAGGTGTGATCGTCGTAGATGTCGCCCGCCCCGGTGTCGGGCAGCGAGTTGCAGCAGTTGACCCCGCTGGAGGCGTCGACCAGCCGGTCGGGGTCCTGTCGCTGGATCTCGCGCGTGATGCGGGCGGTGTCGAACTCGCCCCAGCCCTCGTTGAACGGCACCCAGGTCACCAGCGAGGTCACGCTGTCGAGCTGGTCGACGACCGCCGCGGTCTCGGCCTCGAAGTTGGCCCGGGACTGCTCGTCAGGGGGTCCGTGGGTGCCGCCCACGTTCGCGGACAGGGCGGGCATGTCCTGCCAGACCAGCATCCCCATCCGGTCGGCCCAGTAGTACCAGCGCTTCGGGGCGACCTTGATGTGCTTGCGCAGCATGTTGAAGCCCATCCGCTTGGCCTGGGCGATGTCGTGGCGCATGGCCTCGTCGGTGGGTGGGGTGTGCAGCCCGTCCGGCCAGAACCCCTGGTCGAGCATTCCCTGCTGGAACAGGATCTCGCCGTTGAGCGCCATCCGCTGTCGGCCCTGCGCGTCGGTGGTCAGGCCGATCGAGCGCATGCCCGCGTAGCTGTCGACCCGGTCCAGCTCGCGTCCGGAGGCGTCCAGCAGGCGCACTGTCAGGTCGTAGAGGTAGGGATCGTCGGGGCTCCACAGCCTGGGGTCCGGCACCGGGGCCTCCACCGTCGATCCGGCCCGCGTGCTGGTTCGCGAGACGACCTCGCCGTTCTCGCGGGAGACCACGGTCTCGACGCTGGCGGCTTCGGAGCCGCTGATCTCCGGTTCGAGCCGGAAGCTTCGCGAGTCGAGTTGTGGGGTGATGTTCAGCTCGCTCAGGTGGGTGTTCGAGACCGGTTCGAGCCAGACGGTCTGCCAGATCCCCGAGGAGCCGGTGTAGAAGATCCCGCCGGGCTGGTTGCTCTGCTTGCCCACCGGGTAGGAGCTGTCCTCGTTGGTGTCGGTCGCTGCCACGGTGACCCGCTGCTGCTTCCCGGGGCGCAGCGCGTCGCTGACGTCGAGCGTGAACGAGGTGAACCCGCCCCGGTGCGAACCGACCCGCTCACCGTTCACCCAAACGGTGGCCTGCTGGTCGACCGCTCCGAAGTGCAGCAGCAGTTTCCCACCGCGCCACGAGTGGGGGACCTTGAAATCGCGCTGGTAGAGCATGTGGTCGTCGTGGCGCTGGATGCCGGACAGCCCGGACTCGACGGGGTAGGGGACGAGCACTCGCTCGTCGAGGTTCCCGTTCCCGTCGGGTGGGGTGGCTCCGCCCGCGTAGCGCCACTCGCCGTTGAGGTTCTTCCAGTGCTTCCGCTTCATCTGGGGGCGCGGGTACTCCGGCAGGGCGTTGTTCGGACCGACCTGTTCGGTCCACGGGGTGCTCAGCGGCGGCTCCTTCGGGGTCCACTGCTTCAGGGGGGTGGCTGCCCCGGCCGGCACGGCGCTCAGGGCGAGGGTGCTCGCGAGCACGAGTCCGCCGAGGGTGCCGAAGAGCCGTCTGCGGGCGGGCCGTCGTGATTCCATCGATCCTCCTCACACGACATCAGGTGACTCCGCCCCGGGTGCGAGGTTCTCCGCCGCGCAAGTACCGGTGGCACATTCGGCAACAAAGAGCAACACAACCGGACGGCAGTCACCATCAACGAACATTGGTGTCGTAGAACACAACTCGCGTCAACATCACCGGGCGAGAATGCTCCGCCGGGAGCAGTGCCGCGGGGCTGAACGGCCGCACGTCGTCGACCGGAAGCGAAAACTCACCGGCCCGAGTGAGCGCGAGTGAGCGGTGGCGCTGCGCGGACCCGCTCGGGGCGCTGAAGCCGAGCGGCGGAAGCGTCCCGGACCGGACACGGCTACCCGGGGCGGACGCATGATCCCTCCCACCTGGGTGTGACGGGTCTTGCGACCGCGGAACGACGCGTCCGAGCAGCGCGACGGGCTACCGTTGGCGGACGTGCGGAGACTGAGTCTGTGGATGCGCGCCCACCCGAGCGCCGGGGACAGCGCGCTGATGCTGGTGGTGCTGCTGGCCGAGGTTCTGCGCGGCACGTTCGGCGAATCCGTCGCAGGCTCCCCGGCCCCGCACTGGGACGTGCTCGCCGGGGTGCTGCTGGTCCTGCCGCTGGTGCTGCGGAGGAACCTGCCGGTTCCGGTGGCCTACCTGGTGCTGCTCGGCCTGCTGGTTCAGCTGGTCACGCAGCAGGACATGATCACCCGTCCGGGGGCCTGCGCGGTGCTGGTCATGCTGTACACCCTGGTCGCCTACGTGGGCAGGAGCGCGGCGGCGTGCTACGCCTGCGGAGCCGTGGTGACGTGGTTGGTCCCGGTGGCGCTGTTCGACAACCCCCACGGGTGGACGCCCCTCGTGCTCTTCGCGGTCCAGCTGGGGCTCGGACTCGGGTTCTGCTGGGTGCTCGGCGAGTACGTCGGTGCGCGCAGGGCGTACCAGGAGGCCACGGAGAGCAGGCTGCGCAGCCTGGAGTTCGAACAGGACCAGCAGGCCAGGATCGCGGTGGCCGAGGAGCGCAACCGCATAGCCAGGGAACTGCACGACGTGCTCGCGCACTCGGTGAACGTGATGGTCACCCACGCCGACGGAGCCGCCTACGCGGTGCGGCGGAAACCGGAGCTGGCCGAGCAGGCCTTGGCGACCATAGGCAGCACCGGCAGGGACGCCCTGAGCGAGCTGCGGAGCCTGCTCCACGTGCTGCGTCACCCGGAGGAGCGGGACGACGCCGGGGACCGTTCCCCCCAGCCCGGTGCGAACGGTGTTCACGACCTCGTGGAACGCGTTCGTGCGCTGGGACTGCCGGTCACCCTGCGGATAGACGGGGAGCTGGACCGGGTGCCGACCGGGCCGGGGCTGGCCATCTACCGCATCGTCCAGGAATCGCTGACCAACGTGCTCAAGCACGCGGGGTGGAACGCGACGGCGACGGTGTCGCTGGAGGAGACGGGCGCCGGCATGCGCATCGAGGTGTCCGACAGCGGGGCGCGCGGCGTGCTGGCTCCGCGGACTCCGCAACCCTCCGGGGGCAACGGCGTCATCGGGATGCGGGAACGGGCCACCGTCTACGGCGGGAGCCTCGAAGCGGGCCCGAACGCCGAGGGCGGTTGGTGCGTGCGCACCGAGCTCCCGCTGGAGGGCGAGCGAGCCGTGGCCGGGGCCTCGTAGCCGGGACCCGTAGCCTGCCCCCCGGAACCGGGATCCCCGCGGGCAGCGCAGGCCCGCCGCTCCCGCCGGAAGCCGCGGAGACGGCGCGCGAGGTTCCGTCCCCGCGCCGTCGAGCGACCCCGGAGGCGGGGAGCTGCTATAGGCTGACCGGCATGGTTCGCGTGGTACTGGTCGACGATCAGGAACTCATGAGGGTCGGCCTGCGCATGGTGCTGGACTCCCAGCAGGACGTGCAGGTGGTCGACGAAGCGGAGGACGGGGACTCCGCCGTGGCGAAGGCGCGCGAACACGCTCCGGACGTGGTGCTCATGGACGTCCGGATGCCGGGGACGGACGGGGTGCGCGCCACCGAGCTCATCGTGGGTGAGGACCTGGCCAAGGTGCTGGTGATGACCACCTTCGACCTCGACGACTACGCCCTGTCCGCGTTGCGGGCCGGGGCCGCCGGGTTCCTGCTCAAGGACACTCCGCCCGACGACCTGGTCTCGGCCGTGCGCTCCGTGCACGAGGGCGACGCCGTCGTCTCGCCCAGCGTGACCAAGCGGTTGCTGGACCGCTTCCTCGGGGCCTCCGGGGGCGAGCTGCGGGACGACTCCGTGCTGGAAGTGCTCACCGACCGCGAGCGCGAGGTCCTGGTCAACACGGCCCGTGGGCTGTCCAACGGCGAGATCGCCGAGCGCATGTTCCTCTCCGAGGCCACCGTGAAGACCCACGTCGGGCGGGTGCTGTCCAAGCTCGAGCTGCGTGATCGGGTGCAGGCCGTGGTGCTGGCCTACGAGACCGGTCTGGTGCGTCCGGGTGCGGAGTAGCTCCGCGCCCGGCGGAGCTCGTCCGGCTTCCCGCGGGGAGCTCGTTCGGCACGTTTCGTGCGAGACGGCGCACGTTCCGGCTGCGGCGGTGCGTGTGGTGGATAGGCTTCCGGTGTGACCGCAACATCCAGTTGGAAACCACGTCTGGTCGCGCTCGACGTGGACGGAACCGTGCTCGATCCGGACACGCAGACGATATCGGCGCCGGTGCGCGCCGCCGTGTCCCGCGTGGCCGCGCAGGCCCAGGTGGTCATCGCCACCGGCAGGAGCATGCTCGGCGCACTGCCCGTGCTCGACGAGCTGGGGATGGACTCGGGGGAGGCCCTGTGCTCCAACGGGGCCGTCCGGGTGGACGTCGCCACGGGCGAGGCCGTCTCGGTGGAGACCTTCGATCCGCAGCCCGTTCACGAGCGGTTGAACCTGCTGCTGCCGGGTGCGTTGTTCGCGGCCGAACAGCTCGGCAAGGGGAGTCTGGTCACCGAGCCGTTCCCCGCGGGGGAGCTGCACGGGCCCCAGTGGCCCAGCGGGGTCCCCGAACTGGTCGCCAAGCCCGTCCCCAGGCTCATCGCGAACTGGGCCGGGCACTCCCCGGCCGAGGTCTGGGGGAAGCTGGAGGGGGTGGAGCTGCCCGGCTGCATTTACACGATCGACCACTACGAACCGTGGGTGACGGTCGTCCCCGACGGAGTGACCAAGGCCGCTTCCCTGGAGAAGTTGCGGGTCGAGCTCGGGGTTGCCTCCGAGGACACGCTGGCGGTCGGTGACGGGGACAACGACATCCAGATGTTGAGCTGGGCCCGGCACGGGGTGGCCATGGGGCAGGCGCCCGCCACCGTGCGGTTGTCCGCCGACGAGGTGACCGGTGCGGTCGCCGAGGACGGTCTGGTCGGTGCGCTGGAGCGCTGGTTCCCGCTCGATTGATCTCCACCGGTGGTCCTTCCCCGGGACTCCGGGGAGGTCTTCGGGAAGGACTGGGACGTCCTGGGGGAGGAAGTACGACTTGAAGACTACTCGGTTTTAGACCGAAGGCTGACGCGCGCGCACCCGATCAGCGGGCAACCTGGGGTGTGGCATGGGCCGGAACTCGGATCGTTCGTTCCGGCCGTCACCGAGTCCTCCCAGGAGTGAAGATGATCGAGGCTGTGGGCCTCACCAAACGCTACGGTTCGACGGTCGCGGTGAACGATCTGTCGTTCACCGTCAAACCCGGCAAGGTGACCGGTTTTCTCGGTCCGAACGGCGCGGGCAAGTCGACCACCATGCGCATGATGCTCGGACTGGACCAGCCGACGGCGGGCAAGGTCCTCTTCGACGGCAAGCGCTACACCGAGCTGACGAATCCGCTGCGCACGGTCGGCGCCCTGGTGGATGCGAAGTGGGTTCACCCGAATCGTTCGGCGTACGCGCACCTGAAGTGGATGGCGCGGTCCAACGAGATCCCCGTGAAGCGGGTGGACGAGGTGTTGGACACCGTCGGGCTCACCGAAGTGGCGCGCCGCAGGGCGGGCAGCTTCTCGCTCGGCATGTCCCAGCGCCTCGGGATCGCGACGGCCCTGCTCGGCGACCCGGACATCCTGATGTTCGACGAGCCGGTGAACGGTTTGGACCCGGAGGGCATCAACTGGATTCGCCGGTTCATGCAGCGGCTGGCCGCGGAGGGACGCACCGTTCTGGTCTCCAGTCATCTGCTCTCCGAGATGGCCCAGACGGCCGAGGAACTGGTGGTGGTCGGCCGCGGAAGGCTGATCACCCAGTGCACCACCGAGGAGTTCGTGAACAGCACCAGCAGCTCCTCGGTCAAGGTCCGCGCTCCCCGGGCGGAACAGCTCCGCGAGGTGCTGACCGCGCAGGGGATGGCGGTGGCTCCCCCGGACTCCCGGGAGCCCGACAGCCTGGTCGTCTCCGAGTCGAGCACCGAGCAGATCGGCGAGCTCGCCGCGGAGCACGGTTTCGTGCTGCACGAGCTGTCCGCCCAGCGCGGTTCGCTCGAGGACGCGTTCATGCAGATGACCGGGCAGGACGTGGAGTACCGCACCGGTGAACCGGAATCCGCTCTCCCCGGGAACGGGTCGCTCGCGACGGCCGAGAAGTGAAGCCGAGCTGAGCCGGTGGCCGGTCGCCACCGGTGTTGACCTCCTCGATCCACAGTCCACACGTGTGCGGCGACGGCGGTTCTGATTCACTCAGCGAACTGCTGGCCCGCACCTTTTCAACGGGATTCTCCTATGACATTGATCTCAGTCGAACGCATGAAGCTCTTCTCCACCCGGTCCCCGTGGTGGTGCATCGTCACGGCACTGGTGCTGACCATCGGGTTCGCCGCGATGTTCGCCTCCCAGATGCAGGAAATGGTTCCGATGAGCGTCGGGATGACCCAGCAGGGGGCCCAGTTCGGTCTCATCGTGGTCATGGTGATGGCGACGTTGGCCGTGACCACCGAGTACCGGTTCGGAACCATCCGGGCGACCTTCCAGGCGATGCCCAACAGGGTGGCCGTCATGCTGGCCAAGACCTCCGTGGTCGCGGTGCTGGCCTTCCTGATCGGCGAGCTGGCCGCCTTCGGCTCGTGGGCCGCGGGGTGGCTGCTCACCTCGGACCAGGCTCTGGTGCTGGACACGGCGACGGAATGGCGACAGGTCGCCGGAGTGGGACTGGTCTTCGCGGGGGCCGCGATCTTCGCCCTTTCCGTGGGTGCGCTGGTGCGCCAGACGGCCGGTGCGGTGACGCTGGTGATGATCTGGGTGCTGTTGGCCGAGTCGTTGATCCAGCTGCTGCCCACCATCGGGGACGACATCTACGAGTGGTTGCCGTTCGCCGCGGCCTTCAGGTTCATGCGCGGGGGAGGGGGCTCCACTGTGGGCCAGCCCGTCTCCGAGATGCCGATCGGACCGTGGGCCTCCCTGGTCTACTTCCTCGCCATCGCGGTGGTGCTGCTCGTGGTGGCGTTGGTCACGGTTCGCAAGCGTGACGCATGAGCACCACCGTCTGTTTTTCCTCCCTTCGGGTGAGCGATATCCGAAAATCGATCTGTTCATCATCAGGCAGTTGCTTGAGCAGAGATGACACTCATCCATCCGGGTGAGTTATTCATGCGAAGGGGAATCAAAGCCCCTCGTGTGATTTCACGCTGTTACCCATCCCGGGGGAGAGACTGCTCACCCCTGCCGATAAGATCACCGCAGTTGGTCCGATAGGGACCGCTGTAGGCCTAACGATCCGCTGTGCACTCTGTCGGGGTGAGTTCTAGCACAACCGGATCGACCGGCTGTACGGGCGCTTCGGGGGTGCCTAACGGTCGGGACGGGGGAGGGCCAGGGCTGTCATTCGGGGGACGGCCCTGGCCCTGATCACTTCCGGTGGGGTCGCGTCACCACGCGGCCCCGCTTTCCACGGCTGCCTTCTTCGACTGCCTTCCACGGCTGTCTCCCGCGCCCGGTCCTCGCGAGCTTGCGAGCTTTTACTCCGGACTTCGAGCGCACGCAACTCGACGAGCACTGTGCGAGCTGCTTCGATTACGGTTCGATTGATTCTGCGCTACTATCGATGGCCCCCGTACGTGAGCACGGGGTCACGATTCGAGAGGGTGTGTTGACCCCTCGTGTTCGTGGTAATTCGTAAAGTGAGCGGTGCGATCCCGAACCAACGCCGTTTCCGGGGCGCATCCCCTGGGGGTGCTTGCCGCGAGTGCCTATCCGACCCCTCTCGCGGTGCTCGCGGAGGAAGGTGAGTTGTGGTTCTTTCGAGTGAGTTTTCGTCGCATGAGCAAAAAGCGGAGACGAACGGGGACGAGGAAAACGATGTACGGCTGATCCCGATACCTCGTCTGGAGTGGTCCCTGGCCACCGAGCCGGTCCCCTCCGCGGAGGAGGCCACCTCTCCCGCATCGGTGCGGTGCGGCTGGGTGCACACCGCACCGGAGGGGCACGTGCTCGAACTGTTCCGCCGGCTCGACGGTTCGGCGGGGCGGCTGCCGGTCCCGTGGTGGTTGCGTGCCCTGGAACGGGGTGAGATCGCCACGCGGGCGGAGGGTTTCGAGTTCGAGGACGCAGTGCACTCACTGCTGAGCAAGCGGCGGGGGTGGATCTTCGTCCCCTGGTCGACGGCGGGTGAGATAGGTTACTGGGAGTACACTCCTTCCGACCGGCCTCCGATGACCGTCCCGACCACCGTCACGTTGACGGACCAGCACCCCGGCTGGCTCAACATCCTCCCCGCCCAGGTGGACAGCGGTAGAACGATCCCGGTTCCCGAACCGGGGCTCGACGGACTGTCCGAGCTCCTCCCGCGCATCGAGTCCTGGTGATCCGGTACGGACGGCGAGTTCGACCGGGTTGTGCGAAGGGCGCGTGAAAGCCCGACAGCACTGGTCGAACTCGGGAACCGGAGTCGAGTTTGCGATACTGACCTCCCGTGAGTGCTTCCGACCAGCAGGTTCCCCAGCGGCGCACGGTTGTCAGCTACGTGCGGCGCGGTGAGCGGATGACAGCCGGGCAGCAACGTGCCTGGGACCGGTATTGGGCGGAGTTCGGCCGTGACATCTCCGAACTCCCCGAAGGGTCACTGGACACGACCGGTTGGTTCGGCCGCTCCGCGCCGTTGGTTCTGGAGATCGGCTCCGGGATGGGGGAGACGACAGCGGAACTGGCCGCGGCCCGACCGGATCTCGACCACCTGGCGGTCGAGGTGTACAAGCCTGGGCTGGCGCAGCTGCTGCTGCGTGCCGAGAAAATGGGAATCGACAATCTCCGCCTGCTGCGCGGTGACGCGACCGTGTTGCTGCGCGAGCACGTGGCGCCGGGGTCACTGGCTGAGGTGCGGATCTTCTTCCCGGACCCCTGGCCCAAGAAGCGTCACCACAAGCGGCGGCTGATACAGCCCGAGTTCGTCGAACTGGTGGCCTCGAGGCTGCGGGAAGGGGGAGTGCTGCACCTGGCGACCGACTGGCAGGACTACGCCGAGCAGATGATGGAGGTCTGCACCGCCCGGCCCGAGCTGCGCAACAGCTACGCCGATCATCCTGGTGGCTGGGCGCCGCGTCCGGAGTGGCGACCGGTCACCAAGTTCGAGGAACGTGCTCATTCCGAGGGGCGAGCGGTGCACGATCTGATATTCGAACGTCACTGACGTCGTCTCCCGTGCCCGATCTCTTCCGAGAACCGGGATCGGGAAGTCTCGTGGACGGGATCGGTCTGCCCGGAGTGCGGATGGGACGCCTTCCGGTCGTGGTCTCTCGCTGGGGACAGGCGTAGCGAGTGGCCTCACTCGCCTCAGCGGCTCTGGAACGCTTCCCAGATGTCGGGCAGGGCCGAGCTGAGTGCCATCAGCACCAGTACCGTTAAAGCCACGGCCGTTCCCAGAACGGTCAGTACGGTCGTAAGCACGTGCGGCTCCTTTCGTAGTGCCGTTTTCGCGGTGCCGTAAGTGCGTGGACGGGGCTGCGCGTACGAGGCTGCGCGGGCCGCGGTACGAGCTTGCCGCGCGGAGTCGGGCGGTCGTCGTTTTCCTGAACTGCCGCACCGAGCTTGGCCTCTCCGAGGCGTGGGACGCATCGGCCATGTGGTTGTCAAAATCGGCCGATCGGACAACAGTTCTCAGCCGGGCTCGCAGGACCGGTTCACGCGGGTGATTCCGCAGCGGATTAGCTGGTCAGCACGGGTGTCATCCGGTTGCTCTCCGGGGTGGTCAGGGGCGAGCAGCGCGCGGACGCACCCGACGGTGCGCTACTAGAGTGCGCCCGGTGCGCTATCAGACGGATTCCGACACCGCGGGCTCGCCCACGCTGCGGGAGCGACTACCGGGCTGCGCGCGTCGTTGCGCCGACGCCGTCCGCAGTCAGTGGATCTTCGCCGCGCTGCTGGGGATCACCTGGTGCGGTGAGGTGTTGCTCGTCCTCGCGCGGGGCAGCGCGGTTGGACTTGGACTCGCCGTGCCCACGGTGCTGTTGCTGCTCGCCCTGGCGGCCCCGCGCCGTCCCGCTGCCTGCGGGGTGCTCGGGGCCGGTTTTCTGGTGCTGGCCACCGCGCTGACCAGGTTCGCGGGCATCGAATCGGGGCCGGGCATTCTGCGCGGGGTCTCGTTTACCGAGAACTTCGCGGGGATGCTGCTCGTGCTCCACGCCTTCCGGGCGCTGTCCAGGATCAAGGCCGCCTCGGTGACCGCGTGCCTGGTAGCGGCGTGCCTGCTCGCGGTCTTCGCCCGCTCACCCCTCGGAGTGCTCCCCCACGGCCCGCAGGGCGGCATCTTCGATCTCTCGCTGTCCCGCGTGCTCGAGGTCGGGGGACTGCAGCTGGTGCTCGCGGTGGGCACGGGGCTCTACCTGCGTGGAAGCCGGCGACCGACCACGCAGCACCCCACGGCGGTTCTGCTGCGCAAGCACTGGCCGGTGATCGCCGTGCTGTCCGTGCTGCTGTTCTACCAGCTGTTCAACGACGGGTTCGGCGTGCAGCCGTTCGACAGGGTGTTCCTGTTCACCAGCAGTGCGATCATGGCGGTGCTGGCCGTGTTCGCCCCGCTGCGACCGCTGCAGGCCGCCCTGTTCGGCGCCGCCACCCTGTTTCTCACCGTGGCCGCGACCGTGCTGCTCAGGATCGAGGGCTCGACCTACCTGCTCGGTCCCCTGCCACCGGGCACCGTCGCCTCCGGGATGTTGCTGGTCGCCTTCGCGGTGCGCCTCCGCCCGCTGCGGGAGGCGGCCGCGGCCACGGCCGCGCTGACTTCGGCCGCCGTCGCGGGCGTGTTCCTCATGCCGCGGAATCTGCACGGGTACGGCACCATGCCTCCGACTGCGCTGTTCCAGCCGCTGTTCCTCGGCGGTGTGCTGCTGGTGCTGTCGGTGGGCACGGGGATGTACTTCCGCGCCCGCGACGAGGAGCGGGCCCGGGGAGTGAGCGCCGCCGTGGCCGAGGCGCAGCACGCCGAGCGGATGGCGCTGGCCCGCGAGCTGCACGACGTGGTCGCCCACCACGTCACCGGGATCGTGGTGCAGGCCCAGGCAGGCTTCACGGTCGCCGAGCGGAATCCGCGGGCGGCACGCGAGTCGCTGGAGCGGATCTCGGCCAGCGGCACCGAGGCGCTCACCGCGATGAGGCGGCTGGTGGGCAGCATGCGCGATGGCGAGGCTTCGGCCTCCGGGGAGATAGCCAGCACCGACCTGCGGGCGGACCTGCGCGAACTGCTCGAGCACCACGGAACGGGGGAGGCGGGAGCCGAGACGCGGCTCGACGTGGTGCTGGACACCGAGGTGCCGCAGGAAGTGGCCCGCTCGGCCCTCCGGCTGGTGCAGGAGTCGATCACCAACTCCGACAAGCACGGCCACGACGTGTCGGTGATCGACGTCACCGTGCACACCGTCTCCCGGGAGCTGCTTGTCCGGGTGGAGGACGACGGTTCGTCCGGTGGTGGGAGTCCAGCGGGTGGATCCGGGGGATACGGTCTCGTCGGCATGCGGGAGCGCATCGAGCTGCTCGGCGGCACGTTGACCGCGGGGCCCGCTCCGCGGGGCGGTTGGCAGGTCGAGGCCCGGCTGCCGTTGACAGACTCGGACGCGGGGAAAGGACGGGCATGATTCGGGTCCTGATAGCCGATGACCAGGAAATGGTGCGTGCCGGTTTCCGCATGATCCTGGACGGCGAGGAGGACATCGAGGTCGTCGGCGACGTCGGAAACGGGGACGACGCCCTCCGGCTCGCGCGGGAGCTGCGCCCGGACGTGTGCCTGATGGACATCCGGATGCCGGGCACCGACGGGTTGGAGGCCACCCGCAGGCTGGCCGGGCCCGGGGTGAGCGATCCGGTGCGGGTCGTGGTCGTGACGACCTTCGACCTCGACGAGTACGTCGCCAGCGCGCTCGCCAACGGGGCCAGCGGTTTCCTGCTCAAGGACGCCGGCCCCGCGCTGCTGGTCGAGGCCGTTCACGCGGCGGAGCGCGGCGACGCGATGGTCTCGCCCCAGATCACCGTCCGGTTGCTCAAGCACTTCAACGGAGGGGCCGCTTCCGGGGTAGCGCGCGAGTCGGACCGGCCGAGCGAGGAGCTCACCGAGCGGGAGCGGGACGTGGTCCGCGAAGTCGCCAACGGACTGACCAACACCGAGGTCAGCGGGCGGTTGTACATGTCGCTGTCCACGGTGAAGTCCCACCTGGCCGCGGTGCAGGGCAAGATCGGTGCGCGCAATCGCGTCGAGACCGCAGCCTGGGCGTGGCGGACCGGTCTGATGGCCGAGTGATCCCGCTGCCGGAGCGGCTCGGTCCCGGGCGGGGAGCGGCGCGTGCTCGCCGGGGCGGAGGTGGACCGGTGACGGGCTCGGCCGCGAGGACGAGTTCCCCGCCGCGTTTTCCGGCCGATAGTAGGAGTTCACCCGGCCGATGAGCCGAGGTGCGGCGAGCTCCGCCGGGAGCATGCTGAGGTCATGGCACAACAGCTGTCCATCGGACCTTCACTTTCGAGCGATGCGGTGCAGGAGCGGCTCCTGCGCCCCGCGGCCTCCTCGCTCCGGAGCGCGCGGGCTGCGCGCTCGAGGGCGTGGTTGAGCTGGGACAACATCGTTTGCGTACTGCTCGTCGTCGGCGTGCTCACCGCGGGAGTGGCGATGTTCCAGGCGATGAACACGATCGGTCCGTGAACCGTGAGAATGTCGGTATGCCGATCGCTCGACGCCTACGTGCTCCCCTGGTACTTCCCTGTGATCCGCAGTGCTCGGTGCTGCGCGACGCCGTCGTGGACATCGACGAACGGGGGCGGATCGCCCACTGCGGCTCGCGCGCGCAAGCCCCCGAGGTCGGCTCGGACACGGTGGTGCTGGACTGCGCGGGCATGTTGTTGCCCGGCCTGGTCAACGCGCACGCGCACAGCCCGATGACGCTGCTGCGGGGGATGGGTGGGGACCTGCCGCTGCTCAGGTGGCTGCGCGAGGTGGTTTGGCCCGCGGAGTCGGAGCTCACCCCGGAGGACATCCGGGCGGGGATGAGGCTCGGAAGTCTGGAAATGCTGCGCTCGGGGGTCACCACGAGCAGCGAGATGTACTTCTCCGGGGAGTCGGTCGCCGAGGCTGTGCTCGAAGTCGGTTCGCGCGCCGTGATCGCTCCGGCGGTGATCGCGGCTCCCGATCTGGGCGAGCTGGGTGGTTGGCGGCGGATGGTCGCCGACATCAGCAGCTGGATCGACGCGGACGGGCTGCGGTTCGGTCCGGGGGAGCGGATAGAGCTGGCCTACGGCCCCCATTCCGCCTACACCCTGCCACCGGAAGCCCTGCGCGCGATCGGGGAGCAGGCCCGCGAACGCGGCGCTCTCGTGCACACCCATGTGGCCGAGACGGCCGAGGAGGACGTGGAACAACGCCGCGCCTACGGGTCAGTGCCCAGGATGCTTGCCGAACTGGGCGTGCTGGACGGAAGGGTGCTGGCCGCCCACGGAGTGCACCTGGACGAGGAGGACGTCCGCGTCCTGGCCGAGAGCGGTGCCGGTGTGGCGCACTGCCCCGGCTCCAACGCGAAGCTGGCCTCCGGAACGGCCGGGCTCACCGAACTGCTCGAAGCCGGTGTGCCGGTGGGGCTCGGTACCGACGGGCCGTCCAGCAACGACGACCTCGACCTGTGGGAGGAGATCCAGCTCGCGGGGATGTTCGCCAGGTTGCGCACGGGGGACGCCACCGCGCTCGGTTCGGCTGCCGCGTTGTTGGCCGCGACGCGCGGTGGGGCCCGAGCTCTGCACCGGGACGACATCGGTGCGCTGGAGAGCGGGCGCTGGGCCGATGTGGTGCACGTGGACACGGACAATCCGGCCTTCGTGTGCGGCGTGGACACCACGGACGAGCGGATTCTGTCCAATCTGGTCTGGGCAGCGGGGGCGGAGTGCGTCCGCGACGTGTGGGTGGCCGGCGAGCCGGTGCTGCGGGACGGGGAGCCCACCACCGTCGAGCGGGCCGAGGTGCAGGAGACCGCGCGCTCGGCCGCCAAACGGATCGAAGGTTGACCGAGGCCGCTGCTGACCAGCGGCCCAACGCTGCCAGGGCGCCGATTCACGTGTCGGCTGGCCGAGCACGTACGCGGAGATCCGCGGTGCGGGGACTCAGTCGTTCGGACGCAGCACGATCTCCGTCATGTGGGCGTCCGAACCGGCCCGGACCGTGGACACGACGGAGTCGGCCACCGACTCCGGCCGCAGGTAGCGCTCCGGTTCGAAGGAACCGCCCTCGGACTCGCGCACCTCGCGCTGCATGTCGGTGGCCACGCGTCCGGGGAACACGGAGGTGACTCGGAGCCCGTTGGCGGATTCCTCACCGCGCAGCACGTCGGCGTAGGCCCGCAGGGCGAACTTGCTGGCCGCGTAGGAACCCCAGTTCGGCTTCGCGGTCAGGCCCGCGCCCGAGTTGATCAGCACGACGTGCCCGGAGGCGGCACGCAGTGCGGGAAGCAGGGTTCTGGTCAACTCGGTGACCGCGAAGAGGTTCAACTCGAAGGTGCGCCGCCACGAGTCCACGCCCGCTTCGGAAACGGAGCCGATCTCGACCATTCCCGCGCTGTGCACCAGCACGTCGAGGTGGTCGATGCCCGCGGCCGCCTCGGCGATTCCGTCGTAGTCGGTGAGCTCGGCAGGCCACGGCCGGGAACCGGGGATGTCCTGCGCCATCTTGTGCAGCGCCTGTTCGTCCCGGCCACCGAGCAGTACGTCGTGCGTGTCGGACAAGGAGCGTGCCACTGCCGCGCCCACTCCGCGCGAAGCGCCCGTGACCAGTGCTGTCGGTCGTGAAGTCATCATCGATACAGTAGCGCTCGCCACGACGGAACGGCCGCGTCCCCCGGCGGTGACGTGCGAGGTTCCGGGGATGCCCGGCAGGTCGCGGGGACCGGACCCCCGGGGGCGGGGACTGCGGGAGTCCCCGCCCCCCGGTAGCTATGGGAGCTACGGGAGCCGGGCCACGCGACCTGCCTGCGCCGGTGTCAGCGCTTGCCGATCTCCCCGACGTGGTGCCCGTCGGTGCGCCAGACGGCCACCATCGAGGGGCGGGGGTGCGCCCGGCCGCCGTCCGGCCAGTGCGAACCGGGGTTCTCCGCTCCGGAACCGTTCTCACCGGGGTGCTGGACGCAGACGGTCACGAGTTCGTCGGTGATGATCGGCCCGCACGTCTCGGCACCGCTGGGCACGGTGAGGAACTGCTTGACGTGTCCCCGCGCGGGACCGTCCACGGGGACCGCGAACAGGCCGTCGTGCGAGCCGAGCCCGTTGCCGTCGGTGGCGATCCACAGGTTCCCGTGCCGGTCGAAGGCCACGTTGTCCGGGCACGAGATGGGGCTGACCTGGTCCTTGTCGAACCCTCCGAAGTAGGTGTCGCCCTGCTGCGGGTCACCGCAGACCAGCAGCAGCCGCCACGCCATCTTCGTCGCGGTGGGGTCGTCGAACTTCTCGGCGAGTTCCAGCACGTGGCCGTGCTTGTTCTCCGCACGCGGGTTGGGCTCGTCGGCGGGAGCGTGCTCCGGTGTCCCCCGGTTGGAGTTGTTGGTCAGGGCGCCGTAGACCCGCCCGTTGACCGGGTTGGGCTCGATGTCCTCCGGCCGATCCATCTTCGTCGGTGCGACCTCGTCGGCCGCGAGCCTGGTGAAGACGTAGACCTCCTCGGCCGTGAAGCCGGGCACGTGCGAGGTGTCGCCGGTGGCCAGCGGGAGCCACTCGCCCGCGCCGTCGAACTCGCCGTCGGAGGGCAGCTCGCCGCTGCCGTCGATCTCGGACTCGGGGCTGTTGCCCGAGAACCTGGCCACGTAGAGCGTGCCCTCGTCCAGCAGCGACATGTTGTGCCGCCGGGCGTGGGAGCTGCGCCCGTTCTTCACCCTGCCGCTGGAGACGAACTTGTAGATGTACTCGAACCGCTCGTCGTCACCCATGTAGACGACCACGTGGCCGTCTTCGGCGACGCGGACGGTCGCTCCCTCGTGCTTGAACCGCCCGAGCGCGGTGTGCTTGACCGGTGTGGAGTTCGGGTCGTTGGGGTCGATCTCGACGACCCAGCCGAACCGGTTCGTCTCGTTCGGCTCGGCGCTGGCGTCCCAGCGCTGGTCGAAGCGCTCCCACTTGCGGGTGCTGGACCCCGTGTTGATCCCGTAGCGCTGCATCCGCTGCTTGGCGACCGGGTCGTTGACCTGGTCGGCGTGGGCGAAGTACTGGTGGAAGTTCTCCTCGCCGGAGAGGATCGTCCCCCAGGGGGTGACGCCGCCCGCGCAGTTGGCGATGGTTCCGGCGATGCTGGTCCCCTCCGGATCGGCGGAGGTGCGCAGCAGTTCGCTTCCGGCGGCGGGGCCGCGGGCGGCGAATTCGGTGTTGGCCGTGATGCGCCTGCTGTGCCAGCCGGGGAGCGGGACGAGTCCGCCCCGAGCGGGGTCACGCTTGACCTGCACGACCGTCAGCCCGTGCGCGGCCCAGGCGATCCGGACCTGCTCCTCGGTCGGGTTCTGCGGGTCGTAGCCGCTGAACATGTAGGTTTCGCTGGTGTACTCGTGGTTGACCACCAGCAGGCTGTGGATGCCCGCGTTGTCCAGCGGGACCAGCCCGGCGAAGTCGTTGTTGTAACCGAACTGGGCCCGCTGGGCGGCCTCGCTCTGGTTGTCGAAGTCGAACTCGGGGGCTCCGGGCAGCACCGGGTCGCCCCAGCGGATGACGACTTCCTGGTCGTAGCCCTCCGGGATGACCACCCCGTCCCGGGTGTTCGGGGGGACCGGGTCGAAGTCGATGCCCGCGGGGGCGGGGGTGTGGCCGTGCTTCTTCCCACGTGCCGCGGCCGGGATTCCGGTGGCTGCCGTCACCCCGGCGGTCAGGGACAGCACCGCTCCGGCCCGCAGGACACCGCGTCTGTCGAGAGCGCGCCGGACGATGTCACCGAAGTACGTGTTGGCCGAGGTGTTCGGCGCGTCGTGGGCGCAGGCGTTGCCGCAGCGGTATTCGCAGGTGGTCGCCGAGCGACTTGCGGTGTGGTGCGTGGCCAGCGGCAGCGGGATCATGCGCTGGTCGGCTGAGTTGGTGGACATCTCCTGCCTTTCCACGGCATCGATCGGGAACGAATCGAGGCTATGTGGATCAGGCGATGTCGCGACTTCTTGGAGGTGAACGGCGAGCGAATTCGTTACTCGTGGTCGGCAACGAATCATTCGCACGGATGAGCTCCTGCTGTTTTGCCGGGCGAGCGGAAGCAGGATCGAACACCGAGAGTGATTGCGTTGCCGCGGCCCGAAGGGGCGCAGCGAGCTCGCTCGCGCCCCTTTTCGAACCAGGACCCGTGCGGGGGACGTTTCGGATCCGGCCGGTTCCGGGCGTGTCGAGGGTGCTGCGCGGTCCGGCCCGGAGTCAGAACTCCTCGCCCACGACAGCGGCTTCCTGCGGCACCTTGTGCGGATCGGTCCGGCCGGAGCGCAGCCCGACGGCGAGCAGGCCCGCGGCCACCAGGCAGGCGACTGCGCCCACGGCGAACGGCGCCTGCTGCCAGCCGAACCAGGTCGCGATGTGGCTGACCAGCGTCGCTGCCAGCGCGCCGCCCAGCCAGCGGCAGAAGTTGTATCCCGCGCTGGCCACGGGGCGGGGTGCCTTGCTCACGCTCATGGCGCTTCCGGTGAACAGCGTGTTGAGCAGTCCCGAGGCCAGCCCGCTCACCACGATGGCCGCGATGAGCACCGCCTTGTTGTCGATGGTCATGATCGCCATCAGGGCGGCGTACATGAGCACGGCCAGCACCGTTCCCCCGAGCTCGCCGAGCCGGTTGGCCAGCCGCGGGGCCAGGGTCACGCCCGCCACGGCCACGCAGATCCCCCAGCCGAAGAACACCAGCCCGACGGCTATGGCGCCGAACTCGAGCACGAAGGGGGACCAGGCGAGCACGGTGAAGAACGCCGCGGTGTACAGCGCGGAGCCGATCGAGGTGCGCAGCAGCGCTCCGTGGCGCAGGGCGCGCAGCGGGTCCAGCAGCTTGACCGGGTCCTTGCTCCTCCCGCCGTCGGAGGGCAGGAAGCCCACGGCGAGGATGAGCGCGATGGCCATCAGCACCGCGGTCCCGGCGAAGGGACCGCGCCAGGACAGGTGTCCGAGCAGCGCCCCGAGCAGCGGTCCCGTGGACAGGCCGATGCCCAGCGCCGCCTCGTAGAGCAGGATCGCGGCCTGCTGACCGCCGCTGGCCGCCCCGACGATCACCGAGAGGGCCGTGGCGATGAACAGGGCGTTGCCGAGCCCCCAGACCGCGCGCAGCGCCACGAGCTGCACGACGGAACCGGCCAGGGCGCAGGCCAGCGTGGCGAGCACGATCAGCACCAGCCCGGTGACCACGGTTCGCTTCGCCCCGAAGCGGGCGCTGAAGGCACCCGTGACCAGCATGGCCAGCACCTGGACGCCGAGGTAGGAGGAGAACAGCAGCGTCACCTGCTCGGGCCCGGCGTCGAGCGCTTCCGCGATGGAGCGCAGGATCGGGTCGACCAGGCCGATGCCCATGAAGGCGATCACGGCGGCGAAGGCTGTGATCCAGACCGCTTTGGGTTGTCCCTTGAAGACTTCGAGCAACCGGACGTCTGATGACGCGCTCATCGGCGACGTGCTCCTCGACTAGACAAAAGTATTTCGTTTGAAATGCTAACTTTCTGGGGGTTTCGCGGCCAGTCGGTTTGAGCAAGCTCACCGGGGATCCCGTGGTGGTGGCCCCTCCGGTGCGCGCGAAATAGCATCGGACCGTGGCAGTCAGTAGCGGAGAACCGCGCGCGATCCTTTTCGACCTCGACGGCGTGCTCGCCGACTCCGAGCACCTCTGGGACCGGATCCGCCGCGAGGTCACCCACGAGTTCGGCGGGCGATGGGCCGAGGGCGCGACCGAGGCCATGATGGGGATGAGCACCCCGGAGTGGTCCGAGTACCTGGTCACGGAGCTGGGAGTGCAGCTGTCCCCGGAACGGGTCGCCGAAACGGTCATCGACCGGATGAGCCGGCGCTACGAAACCGAGCCCCCGGTGATCCCCGGAGCGGCGGAAACGGTCCGCGAGGTCGGCGGGCGGTTCCCCACGGCGATCGCGAGTTCCGCCCCGCCGCGCATAATCCGAGCCTTCCTCGACGCGACCGAGCTGGGCGACGTGGTGCGCCACACCGTCTCCAGCGAGCAGACGCGAGCAGGCAAACCCGCCCCGGACGTCTACCTGCGTGCGGCCGAGGGGCTGGAGGTGCCCGCGGAGGAGTGCGTGGCGGTGGAGGACTCGAGCAACGGGCTGCGCGCCGCGGCGGCCTCCGGGGCCACCGTCGTCGCCGTCCCGAACCCGCACTTCCCGCCCGCGGAGGACGCCCTGGAACTCGCCGCGGCCAGGTTGGCGGGGATCGGGGAACTTCCCCGCGCCCTCGCCGAGCTGTCCGAGAGCTAGCTCGGGGCGGAACCCCGTCCGACCGGGGCGGGGCCGTCACTGGTTCGGAGCTTCGCCGTTTCGGCGGTGCTGCGGGACGCCTCGAGCGGCGCCCCCCCCCCCCCGGGCGTTGTTCGGGGAGTCGAGGATGCGGGACCCTGGTGTGGTGCGCGTCCGAGAAGCAGTGGCCGATGACTGGCCCGCGATCTGGAAGTTCCTGCGTCACGTCGTCTCGGCCGGGGAGACCTTCTGCTGGCCGCGCGACATCGCCGAACCGGCGGCCCGCGCCTCCTGGATGCGGCAGTCGCCCGGGCGCACCTTCGTCGCCGTCGACGAGCGGGGGACCGTGCTGGGCACCGCGGAAACGCACCCGAACAACGCGGGGCCCGGGGCGCACGTGGCCAACGCCGGGTTCATGGTCGACCCGGAGCACGCGGGCAAGGGGGTCGGACGCGCGCTCGGCGAGCACGTACTGGAGCAGGCGCGTTCCGACGGCTACCGCGCGATGCAGTTCAACGCGGTGGTGGAGACCAACACCGGTGCCGTCGAGCTGTGGCTGTCCCTGGGCTTCGAGATACTGACCACCGTTCCCGAGGCCTTCGAGCACCCGGAGAAGGGGCTCGTCGGGCTGCACATCATGCACCGCGGGCTCTGAAGCGGGCGACTTCCGGGCAGGTCGCCTCCCGGCCGGTCCGCCCCCGTGCGGCAGCCGACGGGTCCCGCACCGCCGAGCGCTACTCCTGGGCCATGTCCACGAAACGGCTGTAGTGCAGCTGGTGGGCGACCGTGACCGTCTCGGTGGGGCCGGCACGGTGCTTGGCCAGGATCAGATCGGCCTCGCCCATGCGGGGGTCGTCGCGTTCGAAGGCGTCCGGGCGGTGAATCAGGATCACCACGTCGGCGTCCTGCTCCAGGCTGCCCGACTCGCGCAGGTCCGACAGCTGGGGACGCCGGTCGTTGCGCTGCTCGGGACCACGGTTGAGCTGGGAGATCGCCACCACCGGCACTTCGAGCTCCTTGGCCAGCAGCTTGAGGTTCCTGGAGAACTCGGAGACCTCCTGCTGGCGGGACTCGACGCGCTTGCCCGAGGTCATCAGCTGCATGTAGTCGACCACGATCAGGCTGATGTCGTTGCGCTGCTTGAGCCGCCGGGCCTTGGCCCGGATCTCCATCATCGTCAGGTTCGGCGAGTCGTCGATGAACAGCGGCGCCTCGTTGATCTCGCTCATGCGCCGCGCCAGCCGCGTCCAGTCCTCGTCGGTCATCCGCCCGCCGCGCATGTCACCGAGCCGGATGCGGGCCTCGGCCGAGAGCATCCGCATCACGATCTCGGTGCGCCCCATCTCCAGCGAGAAGATGACGCTGGCCGCGCCGCCCTTGATGGAGGCGGCGCGGGCGAAGTCCAGTCCCAGGGTCGAGTTGTGGGTGGGCAGGAAGGAGCGGCTGGCCAGGTAGAGCCGATCGGAGGAGTCCACCTCGACGCAGCGCACCGGAACGCTGCGGGTGGCGCGGACGGCGACGACGTGCCTGGTCGACGATCCCGCCGCGCGGTTCAGCTTGTGCTGCTCGACCTTCTCGGGAAGCCGGAACACCTGGTCCTGCCCGCTGTCGAAGACGAGCAGGGTGGTCGGTGCCGTCTCCCCCGCCGTGGAGTCCACTGTGGCCGTGCACGGGTACCCCAGGGTGAGCACCAGCTCGCGCACCCGCACGGAGAGGGACTCGCGCACCCGCAGCCGCACCCGTCCGTCCTCGCCCACGTCGCCCGCGGCGTCGGCGAGCCCGGCCAGCAGGTCGCGGCGCTGCCGTTGGCTGGCGCGGAGGTACTCGACGGGAACCTCCGGTTGCCGCCGGGCGCCCAGCTCGGCGAGCTCGGCGGCGGTGTCCTCGTCGACGACGGGACGCTCACCGGCGCTGTCGACCCCCTCCGGTTCGAGGTCGGCCAGCACCTCGGCGGGAACTCCCGCGAGTTCGCCGGTCTCCGGATCGCCCGCGGCCAGCCACACGCCCAGCGAGTAGGGCGGAACGGGCAGATCGCGCTGCTCCAGCTCGAGAGCGGCGTGCTCGGGCAGCTCCCCGCGCTGCTCGTCGTGCAGCATCGCCGTGGTGCGCACGTTGCCGTCGCGCAGGGTCCACTGGTGCTGGGCGTCGGCCACGACGGTGGTCCCGTCCGAGAACTCGATCTCGTAGCAGGTGTGCCCGTTCATGACCTCGGTGGCGTTGACGACCCGCACCGGGGCGCCGTTCGCACCGAGCAGCTCGTCCCCGACGGAGACCGCCCCCATGGTGGTCCAACCGTCCGGTGTGGGCAGTGGGGTGTCCAGGGCCAGCGCCTTGCCGACGCCGGGTCGTGCCGCGACGATCACCATCTGCCCGGGGTGCAGTCCGTTGGTCACGCCGTCGAGGTCGACGAAGCCGGTGGGCAGCCCCTGCGACTCCCCGCCGCGCGAGGCGATGGCGTCGATCTCGTCCATCGTGGGCTGCAGCAGGTCTTCCAGGGCCGCGTAGTCCTCGGAGGTGCGGCTTTCGGTCACGTCGTAGATGGCGGCCTGCGCCCGGTCCACGACCTCCTCGATGGCGGCGCCCTCGGCGCCGTTGTAGCCGTACTGGACGACCCTGGTCCCGGCCTCCACGAGCCTGCGGAGTATCGCCTTCTCGGAGACGATCTCGGCGTAGTAGTTGGCGTTGGCCGCCGTGGGCACCGTCTGGATCAGCGTGTGCAGGTACGGCGCGCCGCCCACGCGCCCCAGCTCGCCGCGTCGTTCCAGCTCCGCCGAGACGGTGATGGGGTCGGCGGGTTCGCCGCGTCCGTACAGGTCGAGGACGCAGTCGTATATCGCGTGGTGGGCAGGACGGTAGAAGTCCTGCGGACGGAGCATCTCGATGACGTTGGCGATGGCGTCCTTGCTCAGCATCATCCCGCCGAGCACGGACTGCTCGGCGGCGACGTCCTGCGGGGGCTGGCGGTCGACGCTTCCGTCCGGTCCGGAACCGGCCTTGCCGTTGGAGGACGGATCGGCTCCGCGTTCGTCGGACAACGACACGGGTTACTGCCACCTCCTGGACGCAGAGCTGCGAGCTGTAGTCCGGCCATACTCGCCACCCGCGTCCGTCGAGGCAACGACCGACATCGGACTCGTTCGAGCGGGTGGTCGTGACGAAGTCACCGGTTCCGGTGAGGTCGCGCTGGGCGCACGGGCGGGGCCGCCGCACGCGCGTGCTCGGGCGGCCCTCGCGCGGACGGCCGCCCCCACGAACAGCTTGTGGACAAATTTTGTCCCCTGTGGAAACCGCGTCGACCTGAAGACGCGCGCTGTGGACAAGTTGGGGAAAACTTGACCGTCACAGGAAGCAATCCCAGGTAAGCGCCTGTGGATAGCTTGTGGACAGCTCATGGGGACAACTGTTCGTCCACCGGTGTCCCGGACCTGTCGGTCCGAACGACGGAGCAGTGGAACCGCCCCGCCACGACGGAAATCAACACCGCCGCGAGCGCGAGCGGCTTCTCGAGTGGTTCCGCGCGGTGGGCGAACGCGGCGCACACCGCGCGGAACTCACTGGCGAAGTCAGCTGCCCGCCGGGTTGACCTCGACGTACATCGAGGCGTAGACGTCCGGGTGCAGCCGGACACCGACGGCCATCTTGCCGAGCGACTTCACGTTGCCCTTCAGCTCGATGGAACGCTTGTCCAGGCTGGGGCCGCCGGCCTGGCGGACGGCGGAAGTCACGTCGGACTCGGTGATCGAGCCGAACAGCTTGCCCTTCTTGGAGACCTTCTTGGACAGCTGCACCATCCCCATGTTCTGCAGCTGCTGCTGAAGCTCCCTGGCGTGCTCCAGATCGCGAACGCGGCGGTTCTCCTGGGAGCGGCGGATCGACTCGACCTGCTTCTCCGCGCCCTTGGTGGCCACGATGGCCATGCCCTGCGGCAGCAGGTAGTTGCGGGCGTAGCCGTCACGTACCTCGACGGAGTCACCCGAGGCGCCGAGACCGCTCACGTCCGAGGTCAGGATGATCTTCACGGCGTGTCTCCTTTCAAAGCCGAACCGAGGTCAAACCCCGGCCCCGTAAACGACCGAAGCGGAAGTGCACCGAGCAGTCGGTGAGCAGTCGGTCGGTGTTGTCGTGCGGATACCGCGGACGCCGGACCGGGGCGACGAGCCCGCGCCCGACCGGCCCGGAGCGGGCCGGAGCGCGTTCCGCGCGCGAATTCCCGGGGCCGTGGTCGGAAGTCTCGGTTTACCGGGCGGTCGAGGTGTACGGCAGCAGCGCCATCTCGCGGGCGTTCTTGACCGCGATGGCGACATCCCGCTGGTGCTGGCTGCAGTTACCCGTCACACGACGCGCGCGGATCTTGCCGCGGTCGGAGATGTACTTGCGCAGCAGCGTGGTGTCCTTGTAGTCGATGCTCAGGACGTTCTGGTCGTCGCAGAAGGCGCAGACCTTCTTCTTCGGCTTGCGCACGGGCGCCTTGGCCATGTGCTTGCTCCTTTGAAGAGAGCGAGAACTCCGTAGAGGGCTTTCGTTCGGCCGCGACACCGGTGTCGTTTCCGTGCACCGGTCGCGGCCGGGCATTCGCGGAACGGTATGGCCACACCCCGGACGGAAGAACCGCCGGACCGTGGTGTTCCACCCTGGCTAGAAGGGCGGTTCGTCGCTGAAACCGCTACCCGAACCGGCCGGTGGAGCGGAGCTCCAGGGGTCGTCCCCGCCGAATCCGCCGGATCCACCGGAACCGCCTCCCGAACCACTGCCGCGGCTGATCTTGTTGACCTTGGCCGTGGCGTAGCGCAGCGAGGGGCCGACCTCGTCGACCTCCATCTCGACGACGGTGCGCTTCTCGCCCTCCTTCGTCTCGAAGGAGCGCTGGCGCAACCGCCCCTGCACCACCACGCGCATTCCGCGTGCGAGGGTCTCGGCGACGTTCTCCGCGGCCTGTCGCCAGATGTTGCAGCGCAGGAACAGCGCCTCGCCGTCCTTCCACTCGCCCGCCTGGCGATCGTAGAACCGCGGCGTCGAGGCGACGGTGAAGTTCGCCACCGCGGCGCCGGAGGGCGTGAAGCGCAGTTCCGGGTCGGCCGTCAGGTTGCCGACCACCGTGGTTACCGTTTCACCGGCCATCGCCTGGAAACTCCGTCTCTGTGCTGCGGTCGGGCATCATTGCCGGTCGCCTTCGAAGCGGATCAGGCGGAGGTGCCGACCGCGCTCTGGGCCTGCTGCTGGGCCGCCTTGGCGGCCTTGGCGCTGGCCCGGGCGAGGCGGGCTTCCTTGCGCGGCTGGACGATCTTGCGCAGCATCTTGGTGCGCAGCACGTTCTCGCTGATGTTGAGCTGCCTGTCGAGCTCGTTCACGGTCGAGGACTCGCAGTTCAGGTCCAGCACAACGTAGATGCCCTCGGCACGCTTGTTGATTTCGTAGGCGAGCCTGCGACGGCCCCAGACATCCATCTTCTCGATGCTGCCGCCGTCGTTACGGACGACCTTGAGGTAATTCTCCAGGGACGAGGACACGTTGCGCTCGTCCAGACTCGGGTCAAGAATGATCATGACCTCGTAATGACGCATGAAGACCACTCACCTCCTGTGGACTCACGGCCACGGACTCTCCGTGGCAGGAGGGTCGCCGCGTGGGCGAGCCGGACCAGTCTAGCAACCCGGTGGAAAACTCCGGTGACCTGGGTGTTGTTTCGCCCCGCCCCGGGTGGTGCGCACTCGAGGGCGGCAGCTCGGTCAGGTTCGGCGCAGCACCCAAGTCCTGATGAGCGCCGAGGTCACCCCGGCCAGCGAGATCGCGGCGAGCAACACCGGCAGGGCCACCCTCTTGCCCGTCTCGGAAGGCAGTGCTTCGGCGCTGCCCGCCTCACGCACGCGGTCCTGCTGGTCGTGCTTCTCGTCGCTTCGCAGATCACCCGTCTCGGCTCTTCCGCCGGGAGCCTCCCCGAACCGGGTGTCCGACCACGGCGGTAACGACCCCGGGACATAAGCGTAGTCCGAGGGGTTCACGTGCTCGGCGGGCCCTGGGGGGTGGTTCGGAGTGGTGCCGCCCGGTGTCGAGTCGTCCGTCCGCGGAGCAGGCGAGCTCGACCGCTGCTGCCCGGAGGGCTGCTCTCCGGAACGCCCGTCCCCGGAGCGTTCCTCTCCGGAGGGGGCGTCGGTTTCGGTGGGTTCCGGAGCCGAGGACGGCGGGGGCTCGGACGGTGAGGTGGAGGGCTGCGAGGTGCCCGGCTGCTCCTGCCCGGGCACGGAAACCCCGCCGAGGCAGCCCACGGCCGCGAGATTGCCCACGTGGAAGTTCATCGCCTCGCCCGCGTCCCCCACCGCGGGGAGCGCGGTGACCTCGGGGGCGAGCGCCTCGGCCAGGTCGCGACCGGAGAACTCCTGCTCCTGCCCGGTGACGGAGCCGAGCTCGACCGGCTCCGACTCGAGGAACTGCTTCCTGATCCGCTCGGCGCGTTCGAACTGGAACGGGAAGACGAGCAGCGCGGCCTGCTCGACCTTCGCGTCGAGCGCGGTCGGTGCGGCCACGATTCGCTGCCCGGGGGCGTCGCTGCTCACGTCCTCGGTGCAGGTGCCGATCGCGACGGGACTCGACGACGCCTCGGCCGCTCCCGCAGCGGCGAGGCCGCCTGCGAGCAGCACCGCGCTCACCACGGGGAGCGCGGCGCCGCGCAGTCCTGCGGCCGGTCCGCGGGAACGGTGGCTCGCCGCGCGTTCGCGGTCGTGTTCGCTGCTCATACACGCACCCCTGCAGAGCTTTTCCGGTTCGGTCGTGCCGGCTCGGCGGAGCGGAAACCTCCCGCGACTCGAGACGAAGTCCTGACGAAGCCGTTGCCCGGACCAACGCGCGAGTTGCCGTGCGGTGACGCGGCGGGACGGTGTCGTTACCGGTTGGTGATCGGATTTCCGCGCCGGGCACGGTCCGGCACGCTCCCGCCGGGCGAGCCTCCCGCCGCCGAAGCGGGGCGGCGACGCCGGGGTGATCCGGCGACCACGCGCGGCGGCTCCCAGGCGCACTCTAGACTCGGGCCCATGCAGATCGGGGCCCACGTCCGCGACGAGGATCCGCTGGAGGCCGCGGCCGAGCGCGATGCCGATGTCGTGCAGTTCTTCCTCTCCGACCCGCAGGGCTGGAAGGCACCGCAACCACATCCGCAGGCCGAGCGCCTGAGGGAGTCCGAGCTGGAGGTGTTCGTCCACTCGCCGTACGTCATCAACGTCGCCTCGCTGAACAACCGCGTGCGGATACCCTCCCGCAAGGCGGTGGTGCAGCAGGCGCGGGCCGCCGCCGAGGTCGGTGCGTCCGGGGTGGTGGTCCACGGTGGACACGTCACCAAGAACGACGATCCGGCCGAGGGCGTCGCGAACTGGCGCAAGGTGTTCGAGCGCCAGGAGGCGGAGGGCGGCTTCGAGGTCCCGGTGCTGATCGAGAACACCGCCGGGGGTGCCAACGCCATGGCGCGCGGATTCGACGACCTGGCCAGGCTCTGGGACGCGGTCGGCGAGTTCGGGGCCGGCTTCTGCCTGGACACCTGCCACGCGCACGCCGCGGGCGAGGACCTGGTCGGGATCGTGGAGCGGGTACGTTCGATCACGGGACGGCTGGACCTGGTCCACCTCAACGACTCGCGGGACGAGTTCGGCTCCTGGCGCGACCGGCACACCAACATCGGCTCCGGAACTGTGGACCCGGAGGTGCTGCGCGAGGTGTGCTCCAGCGCCGGGGCGCCGGTGGTCGTGGAGACGCCCGCGGAGGGGCAGGCGGCCGATATCTCCTTCCTTCGGAGGTAGGAGGGTCGGCCGGTCGGTTTGCTTGGCGGTGCGGGTGGCGGAACCTCTCGCGGGCTCTCGCTCCGGGTGCCCGACATCGAGTAGCCACCTACACCACGTCGGGCCTTCCTCGCGAGAGCACCACGAGAGAACCCGCGGCGGTGCCGACTGCGTAGGCTCACAGCGCTCTCGTCGGCGTGGGGCTCTTGATCGGGAGCTCCTGTCCGGGGCGTTGGCGCGCTGGAGGGGAATTCTGCGCACTTCCGATGCAGGGCGCCGACTCACGTGCCGGTTACCCGACCACGCGAGCAAAGCTCTGTTGCGGACTCTCGAAAAGCAAGGCCCCGAGATCGCCTCTCGGGGGCAGTGACCATCCGGTTCGAAGGTAGCGCGGTATCGAGACCACGAGGAGAACGCCGTCACGGGACGGTTCGGTGACGTCCACGCGTCGGGGCCGGGGGCTGTCCGCGCTGGCTCTGACGGTGCTGTGCGTGCTGGCCGGGCTGACGATGCTGCTCGGCTACGCGCACAAGGCCCGCTGCACGGGCCCCACCTTCGACGAGTCGGGCAGCTCCGGACCGGAGCTGTGGAAGCGCTCCTACGGGGTGGTGTGCTACTCGGACCTGCAGCAGCTGTGGGGCTCGCGGAACCTCGACGAGATGGTCGTGCCGTACGTGAACGGCGGGATCACCGACAGCGGGCAGCTGTACGGCGGCGTGGTCGAGTACCCGGTGCTGATCGGCGTGCTCATCTGGCTCGGTTCGCTGCTCGTGTCCACCGACGCGGGCTTCCTCGCCGCCTCGGCCCTGCTGCTGGCGCCGTTCGGACTGCTCACCGCGTGGTGGCTCGGCCGGTTGAGCAGGTGGCGAGCCCTGATCTGGGCCTTGGGGCCGCCGCTGGTGCTGTACTCCTTCCACAACTGGGACCTGGCCGCCGCGGCGTGCGCGGTCGCGGCGGTGTACACGGTGCACAGAGCGGGCAGCGGTCCCCCGCGAAGAGCTGCCGCGTTCGCGGCGGTCCTGCTGGGGCTGGGCGCGGCCGTGAAGTTCTACCCCGGGATTTTCGCGGTTCCGCTGGCGCTGTACGTGCTCACCGGAGGCCCGCGGGGGGACTCCCCGCCGGAGCGGGCGCGGCGCTTCGACGTGCGCGGCGCGCTGCGCGTGCTCGCCGTGACCGCGGGGACCTTCGTGCTGGTGAACCTCCCCTTCGCCGTGCTGGGCTTCCAGGGGTGGCTGGCCTCGTTCCGCTTCCAGCTGCAGCGCGCGGTGGACGTCAGCACCAACTCGATCTGGTACTGGGGGCTGCGTCCGCTGGTGGAGGAGGACCGGTTCGAGTCCCTGGTTGGGGTGCTTTCCCCGGCGCTGATCCTGCTCTCCTTCGCGCTGGCCTGCTCGCTCGGCATGCGCAGGCGAGCGCTGACGGGGACGTTCCCGTGGATCGCCGTGTCCGCGGCGATGCTGTGCGGGTTCCTGCTGTTCCACAAGGTGCACTCGCCGCAGTTCGTGCTCTGGTTGCTGCCGTTCTTCGTGCTGCTGCGCGTGCCTGCGGGCTGGGTGGTGGCCTACCTGCTGGCCGACGCGGCCATGGGGATCGGCTTCTTCCGCTGGATGTACCTGATCAACGCCGAGGAGCCGTACAGCATCTACCAGTCGCTGGCCGCGCAGGCCGTCGTCATCGGGGTGTGGGGCCGGGCGGCGTTGCTGGTGGGGCTCTTCGTCGCGTTCCTGCGAGCCCCCGAGACACCGCGGGAGCCCGCCGCGGTGGGATCAGGTGCTCCCGCGGTGAACTCCTGACTCGCGCTCCTGGGCCCTCGGTCGGTGACGCAGGCCCGGCGGGGGTTGGCGACCTGCCCGCGGCGAGCCGTTGGATACTCGGCTCATGTGCGGTTTCTGGTCGTTCCGTCCGGCGAGGCCCGAGGACGCCGAGTGGCTGGTCGAGTTGAAGGAGCAGGCCATGCGCCCCGATCTGGAACGTCTGGGGGTGTGGGACCGCGAGCGGGTGCGGCAGCGCTTCTTCGACGAGTTCGTCCCGGCCAACAGCCGCGTGGTGCTGCTGGACGACTCGGCCGCGGGCATGATCGCGGTGCGTCCCGAACCGGACGCGCAGTGGGTCGAGCACTTCTACCTGCACCCGTGGGCGCGGGGACGGGGGATAGGCGGTCGGGTGTTGAGCAGCGTGCTGGAGCTGCACCGCGACCACCGCCCGTTCCGGCTGCTGGTGGTCCGCGGCAGCGCCGCGCGACGGCTCTACGAGAGGCACGGTTTCGTGCACGAGCACGACGAAGGGGTCGATCAGGTGCTGACTACCGTCGAGCACCGGCGAGCCGCCTCGTAGAACTCCTCCGCGCGCTGCTCACGGCGACCCGGTCGCCTCGGGAGCCGATTCCCGCCTTCCGCGGTCAGCCGTCCGCGTACAGCTCGGCGAGCTCGCGGGCGCCCCGGGCCGCCTCGGCCCTGGCCTCGGGCGGTTCGAGCACTTCGGCGTCGGCGCCGAACTGGAGCAGCTGGCGCACCGCTCCCAGGGCGGGGCAGTGCAGCTCGATCTCCGTCCACTCCCCGGTGCTGTGCTCGCCCGCCGGGCGCACGCTCATGCGCGATCCGATGATCCTGCCCGCCATGTCCAGCCGGTGAGTGCGCATCCGGGCCCGCACGCGGACCAGCTCGGGCCGCTCCTGCACGTCGCGCCGCAACTTCTCCCAGACCTCGGCCAGTGACACGTCCCGGTGACGCGCCGCTCGCCCGGTGAGCTCGGTGCGCGCTATCCGGTCGGCCCGGAACAGTCGCGGCGAGCGCCGGTGGTCGGCGACCAGGTACCACACGCCCGCTTTGCAGACCAGCCCGTACGGGTCCACCGCGTACTCGCGGGTGGTGGTCTCCCCGCTGTGCCGGTACTCGATGCGGACTCCGCTGTCGGAGAGCACGGCCGAGTGCAGCAGGTCGAGCTCGGCCGGCGGTCGCGCGTCGCTCATCCAGCGGTCCGGGTCGACGAGCACGCGCCCGCTGGTGCGTTCCGCGGTGGGCCGGTGGGTTTCCGGAAGAGCGCTGAGCACTTTGCGCAGCGCCGAGCCCAGCGCCCCGCTCAACCCGAGGGCGCCGTGGACGTTGCCGGTGGCGGGCACGAAGAGCGCTCGTGCCTCGTCGGGGGTGAGCCCGCTGACGTCGGTGCGAAACCCCGACAGCAGGCGAACGCCGCCGTTCCGGCCGCGCTCGGTGTAGACCGGCACGCCCGCGGCGGACAGCGCCTCCACGTCGCGGTGGATCGTGCGCGGGGAGACCTCGAGCCGCCCGGCCAGCTCGGTGGCGCGCGCTCTCCTCTCAACCTGCAGGATCAGCAGGATCGCCAGCAGTCGATCTGATTTCACGGCTCCGGCCTCCGCTCGTCGCGTCCGGTCCGCACCAGAATGCCGGAGGAAACACGACAGTTCCTGTCCGGTTTCCGCGCGAGACTCGGCCGCGACACGATCGGAGAGGAGGACCGGATGAGCACCATGGCGGACCCGCGCCCCTGGTTGAGCGGGGCCACGGAACAGCTGTCCACACTGGTGGCCGAAGTGCGGCCCGCCCAGTTGGAGGCGCCGACGCCCTGCACGGAGTTCGACGTTCGGGCGCTGCTGGATCACGTGGTCGTGATGACCGGGTGCTACGCGAACCTCGGAGCGGGCGAGACCGATGCCGCGGCCGCCACCCCGCCGCCGCGGAACGCGGGTGACCAGGAGTGGGCCGAGGTCTACGCCGCGGAGGCCGCGCGGTTGAACGAGGCCTGGGCCGACGGAGCCGCGCTCGACAGGAAGATGTCGCTGCCCTGGGGAGAGCTGCCTGGGCGGGAAGCGCTGCTCGGATGCCTGCTGGACACCGCGACCCACAGCTGGGACCTCGCCCGGGCGCTGGGGATCGAGGACGACCGGCTGGACGAGGAACTGGCCGAGAAGACCCTGGAGGTGGCGCGGGAGATCATGCCCGCCGAGCGGCGGGGGAAGCCGACACCGTTCGAACCGGTGCGGCCCGTCGAGCCGGAAGCACCGGCGGCCCGGAGGTTGGCGGCCTGGTTGGGGCGTTGGCCTTAGAGGGCCGACGGGTCGGGGCCGGTTGCGTGGGTGGTCGCTTGGCGGAACCTCAGTCGGCGCCCGGCTGCGGGTGCCCCGACATCGGGTAGCGACCCGGGGCTCGTGCAGTTTCGCGCGAAACGTTCGAGAGTGCCCGGGTGCTCTCGCACCGCCACTCGACCGTCACTCGATCGCCGCTCGACCGCCGCGACCGCCGCGACCGCCGCGACCGCCGCGACAGCCGAGCTTCCGGCGGTCGTTCACCAACCGAGGCGGTGGCGGCCGATGTGTCCGGGTTCCGGGGCGTAGCTGTCCGGGTGGGCGGCGATGCCGAGCAGGGCGGCGAGGTCCTGTTCGGCGAGGCTGGGGACGCGGGGGCGGGTGTGGCGTAACGGGGCGGTGGTGCTCGCGGAGTCGGGCCGGTGCGGCCGGTCCGGGTCGGTGGTCGGCCAGTTGGCGGGCTCGGGGGTGCGGTGTGGTGCCGGGGTTCGTGGTGCGGTTCGGGGTGGTGGGCTCGTGCTGGTGGGTGCGGCGGTCAGGGTGTGCACGGTCAGCGCGCCGGGGCCTGCATCGGAGTGTTGACCGTGCCCGCCGCGCAGCGGGGCCAGCGCGCTGCCCAGTGCCAGGGCCAGCACGGTGCCGAGGACGAGCAGCAGCCCGGTGGGTTCGTTGAGCAGAGGTGGCGGGTGCATCAGAACGCCTCCCCGGTGTGTCCGAAGCGTTCCCGCAGTCTGCGGCGGGTCTCGTCCAGGCGCGCCTCCTTGGCGCGGCCGCGTTCGACCGCCGCGCTCATGCAGATGTCGCAGGTGGGCAGCAGCCAGTCCAGGTCGCTCGGGTCGATCAGGACGACGTTGCTGCCGCACAGGGTTTCGCGGTGCTGGTCTGGGCGAGGGCGCTGCCCGGCGTCGAAGGCGTGCCGGAACCCGTCGACCGGGTTCCACCACACCACCGGCCCCGGCCACTCGAACCCGTCCAACGGCACCTCAAGCATGGTGATCACCGCTCCTCTTGTGAGCCATATTTTGTGAACTTCACAAGTAAGCATGATCCCTAGTTTGTGAGGAATACAAGCTTCTTCACCTGATCGAGCGTTGCGTACGCTGCTGATCGGCAAGGGTGGCAAGGAGGAGCTATGGGGTTTACCGGAAGTCCGCGAGTGTCGAAAAGGCGGATCGCCTTCGGACTCACGCGGATACGTCTGGAGCTTGGTTGGTCACAGGCGTACGTGGCGCGACTCATGTCCTCTTCGGAAGGGCGCGTAGCCAACATCGAGGGACAGCGCAATCTCCCCAAGCCCGAATTCCTGGAGAAGCTCCTCCGTGTCTACGGGCGCGAGGAGGAGACCGAGCAGTACCTCGCGTTGCTGGAGGAAGCGAAGGGCAGCAAGGCAGGCTGGGAACACATCGACCTTACTGCTGATCCCATCGGCTACGAGGATTACCTGGGGTTGGAGCGCGGGGCTTCCAAGATCGAAGGATACGAGTCGCGGTTGGTTCCTGGGTTGCTGCAGACCTACGACTACGCTCGTCACGTGATCCGAGGAAGGCAACGCTCGGACAGCAACCTGGAGCAGAAGATCGAGCTACGGACCCAACGTCAGGACATCTTGACTCGGGCCGAGAACCCCGTTCGGATGTGGTTGATCTTCGAGGAGCAAGTCCTGGACCGCCCCGTCGGATCGGCTGAAGTCATGGCCGGACAGCTCGGTCATCTGCTGGAACTGGGCGATCTCGACAACGTGCAGCTGCAGGTCTGTCCCACATCGTTGGGAGCTCATCCGGCGTTGACCGCGCCGTTCACGATCATCCACGTGCCGATCCCCGACGATCCAGGCTTGGTCTGCTTCGAGACCCGTGTCAGAACGATCTGGTTCGACAAGCAGGCCGAAGTGGACCAGTACACGGAGATCATGGACCACCTGCGAACTCTGGCACTCACCCCGGAACAGTCACGTACTCTGATCGACGAAAAGAGAAAGGAACTGCAATGACTGCTTTCCCCGCCTCCTTATGGCGCACTTCCAGCCGGACCAACGACACCGGACACTGCGTCGAGGTCGCGTTGACCGCCGAGGCGGTCGGCGTGCGGGACACCAAGAACCGGAGCGGCGGCACTCTGGTGCTCGCGCCGGAGACGTGGGCGGCCTTCGTGGGGCGGCTCAAGGACGGCGGCTGCGACCGCGCGTGAGGAACGCGGCCGAGGGCGCTCGGATCCACATCAGGGAAATCCATCTTTTTGTCTGCTAGGAATAGGCGACTGACAGAGATCGCCTATCCCCTTTCTAAGTGTTGCTGGGGCTCTGTGTGCGCGTTACGCTGCACATCGCATGGCGCCGAACGCGCTCTTTGGTGCAGTGCGCGTTCTGGAAGAGCGCGTTCGGCGCCATGCTTCGTAGAATAATTTTTATGGATCAAACGTCTGAAGCGTTTCTATCCACAATTCCATTCTCCTGTAATTGGATAGGAGTCCTGAAGGTTTTCGCCTTCGTAGACAAACATCCGTGGGGCATAGCAATGTCCATCGCTATCAATTCTGGTGTAACTGTCGAACTTTCGTTCGCCTGCGGCGATGACTTTTGGTAAATGTGGAGAGTGTCTGATGTCTCCAGCCCACTGAACCTGTGGTCCGTCATAGTTAGGACCGTTGTATGTGGTGTTGTACAGATATTGCAGAGCCACCTTCACTGGTGCTCCAGAGTTTTTGTCATACCAGACGTCAACTTTGTCGCCGTAGGCGTTTGTGCAGAGTAATCCGTTTCCGATATCTGTGCATTTGATTCCTTGGGCACTAGCAGCGGGAGC
This sequence comes from Actinopolyspora sp. BKK2, assembly GCF_011291845.1. NCBI lineage: Bacteria > Bacillati > Actinomycetota > Actinomycetes > Actinopolysporales > Actinopolysporaceae > Actinopolyspora > Actinopolyspora sp. BKK2. The sequence goes on from NZ_JAANTE010000002.1 coordinate 175,049, forward strand.
GAACATAAGTATTTGCATCGGGGCGATAACTGCAAAAGTAAGTATGACCCTCAAGGCGCGCGACGAAATTTTTTTCATGTTTGCCTCCTGTGTTTATCTTTGTTTTTTGCTGGGCGTATCCTATCTCAAGTTGAAACCAAGGGGGAATGCTGAGTGATTTACGACACTTGTATTAACCAGTTGTGAAGTGCTTGCTGACTCGAGATGGTGGAAATAAGGTCAGTTGTGCCCTGCTGTGCTCTAAATGGGGTACAGTCTCATGGCGAACAATGCAGAACGTTGCTACTTTCGTATCATCGATCTACCTTCGAAGTGTAAGCAGTGAGAGGACGGGCGAGACCCAATGCTGAACTGCCACGCATGGACGGCGCGGGCAGCACGAACCGGTCCCGCGTGCCGTCGAGGAACCCGCCGTGCGGGTCGGCCGTGAGCGTCCGGCGCACCTTGTCCTTGCCCGGGCGCAGGATCTCCCCGACGATGAGCGCGCAGATCACCACGACCATCGCGTCGCGCACCAGTACCGCCCCGAGGAACCAGCCCTCGGGCAGTCCCTTGTTCGAGGTCCCCAGGAAGTAGTACATCCGGGGAGCCCAGACGGCGGCGTCGACGAGCATCCAGCTGATCAGCAGCCTCCAGCGCGGTATGGCCAGCACTGCCAGCGGCACCAGCCACAGCGAGTACTGCGGACTCCACACCTTGTTGGTCAGCAGGAAAACCGCGACGACGAGGAAGCACAGCTGGGCCAGTCTGGGGCGCACCGGTGCGGACAGCCCCAGCCAGGCGATCAGCGCGCAGCCGGTCAGCAGCAGCGCGAAGCTGACCGCGTTCAACACCGCGGGAACCTCGCCGTGGGAGAGCGGGCCGTCGAAACCTGCCCAGCCGGTGTAGTGCATCAACGCGTTGTACAGCGAGTCCGGATCGGCCGGACGAGTGTTGTTGAGCCGGAAGAACTCCCACCAGCCACGTGGGAACAGCACCATGATCGGCAGGTTCACGACCAGCCACGAACCGAGCGCGGCGATCAGGCAGCGCAGCCCTTCGCGGATTCTTCCCGCCCGCAGGGAGAGCACGAGCACCGGGCCGAGCAGCAGCAGGGGGTAGAGCTTGGTGGCCGCGCCGAGGCCGAGCAGCACTCCCGCCAGCCCCACGCGTCTGCGCGCCCAGGCGAGCAGTCCCGTGGTGGCCAGTGCGGTGGCCAGCGCGTCGAAGTTGGTGAAGGCGTGCACGAACACCAGCGGTGAGATGGCCGCCAGCGCGGCGTCCCAGATCCGGAACCGGCACAGCCGGGTCAGCGCCCACACCGTGACCAGCCAGGCGCAGGCCAGCCAGAACGCGCTGATGTCGAAGTAGACCACACTGGACGCCGAGGTGGGCAGCAGTCCGTACTGCGCCAGGCTCGTCCAGCCGTCGGTGAACTTGGCGTTGACCCACTGGAACAACCCGGTCAGCACCGGGTACTCCATGTAGCGGACCTGCTGCTGCGGTGTCCCCCGGTTCTCCACCCAGGAGGTCTTGTACGGGAAGGCGTCGTCGGAGGCCAGGTCGCCTTTTTCGTAGCGGGGGATGAGGTCGGTGTAGCACAGCGCGGTGTACTGGCGGTGCTGGCGCCAGTCGACCGACTGGTGACCCTGCCCGGTCTCGTAGGTCTGCGTGCAGGGAGCCTTGAGCAACCAACCCGAGGCGAGCAGCAGCACCGCGAGCAGCAGGATCACTCGCAGTGGTGTCCAGAACCACTGCCTGCCGATCTGGGCGTGTCTGCCGAGCCCGCCGCCGAAGGGTTTGCTGAGCTCGGCGGCGAGCGGCTCCGTCCAGGTAGGAGCCACCCGTTGGGCCGGGCCGAGCGAGTCGTTGTCCACGGGAGCGGATTGCCGCGGCCGCCGGTTCTCGGCGGTTTCCGCTCTGGTTCGCCGCTGGCTCCCGGAGTCCGCCGTGGGCCGCTCGTTCGGTGGTTGCTCGGGTTGATCCGGCTCGGACACGGTCCGCATGTTACGGAGCGGCCGGAGAGCTCCTGCGAGCGGTGGACTTCACCGGGATCTGAGAAGCCCCCGGACAGGCGGTCACGTGCGGGCGTCGTGCTGTTCGCGTTTCCACGTGTCCCCGGCGTGCGTGGAGACTGAGGGGAGGTCAGCTCTCGGCTGTCCGGTGGCGGGAGGCGTCGTCGGTCGAATCGTTACGCGTCGCTGGCGGGGCCTGCCGGGGTGGTAGAGCGGCTTTCCGAACTACTCGTGTTCGGTCTTTTCGGTGTTTCGCGGATTGCTTGCTGGGGTCGTGAAGACAGGGATCCTGGTGAGTGTGGGTTTTTGTGCGGTTTATCACTCCTTGTGTGAAGATCGCATCGAAAGTGGTGCGAATCGATTCGGGGGTTTCGTTCGGGGGTTCGGTGTCCAAGAGTTGTTTATCTTGGTGGTTTCTAATTGTTGCTCGATGGTGACACTGACCTGACTGCGTGTTTTTCTGCTCTGAACGGGGTAGCGTTTGTGCTCTTGATGGGTCTTTTTGTCGACTTTTTCAGGCAATAGTGTTGTTTCGGTTCTGTCGATCAGGAGGGAGGGGTGTACTGCGGTCAAGAAGGTCTTCGTGCTGTGCCGAAGATGTGCTCGCCCTATTTGGAAAATCGCTTGATTGACAAACGGGTGTGGTTTTCTGTTTCAGTTTTGCACTGGAATTTTTGTGGATATTTTGTTTTCCTGTCGTGTGACTCTCGATTGATCACGTAGAAATTTTGCGCTTTTTTGGGGATGTTTTGAGGTTGCGAAGATTTGGCACGGTCGCTGCTGCTGCTCTGACGGCGGTGGGGCTGTTGACCGTGCCGACGCAGGCGGCTCCGAGTTCGGCGATGCCCGTCGCGGGGGGCGAGGATACAGCGCGAGTTAATCAGGTGAACGACACCGTTGAGCCCAAGAAGCGCGATGAGGTGTTACCGAAGGGCTGGCAGCAGTCCGATGACTTGTCCTGGACCACTTCCGGGGATTCGGCCGGATTTCATATTCTGACTGCGGAATCCGATTCTGGGTATTCGTGGCGAACGGTGGCGACTTTGTCCGAGCCGGGGATCGTTTCGGATCGCTGGATCGGCAATGTCTGTGTGACTGGGTCCGGTCATCGTGCTGTGGCGGTTTACGCTCCGCGCACGTTCACCAATGAGCAGCCCCTCGTGGAGCGGGGTGCTTTCACAGCGGTGGTGAATCTGGTCACCGGTGAGGTGGACAAGATACCGTTGCGTTCGAGCATGGCCTACTTCAATCCGGCTTGCGGCACGGGGGAACAGGCGGTGCTTACCCAGGAAGGGCACGAGAAGACCGGTAAAACACGTCTGGTCCGGCTGGATGCTGCCAGCGGTGAGCTCTCTCCCGTCGTCACCGATGGTCAGGTGACCTCAGCGGTACCTACGCGGCACGGGATCGTGGCCGCGCGGGGTTCCCGACTGATAAGGGTCGGCGGTTCGGGGAAACAGCACGAGCTCGCTCGGGCAGCGAGCACTCCCTTCCGCATGCGTTCCGACTCCGCGGGTGGCGTGGTGTTCCAGGAACGTTCGCAGGACGACGAACGTGTCCGGGTGCGACGCTGGAACGGTGACGTCCTGCAGCCTGTGGCCAGTGGAAAGCTGGGCGAAGTCCGCGTTCGGTCGGGTAAAGGCGGGTCCGTTTTCGTGACCGGCCAGTCGGTGAAGTCGGTCAGGAGCGTGCCGGGGCCTGTGAGGATGCTGTCGGTGCCCGCGAACGCGCAGCCGTCCACGACAGGCGAAGTCGTGGTTACCGGTACCGAATTGAGCAACAGCACTTCGAAGAAAGGTCCTACGCGGCCACGGCCCGGCCGGACGGAGGCCGTGAACGTGCATGCGAAGGTCCTTCGGACCGGAGCCGAGCTGGACTTCAAGGTAACCCCCGAGAGTCAGGCAGCCTCGGACACGGAAGCAAGTGCGCCGCATCCGAATGCGGGGCTGGCCAAACCGGGGGATTCCGTCTCGCCCAAGGCAGGCGGGGCAGCCACCGACCCCGTTGATCAGGGACGAACCTGCTCCGTGCCCCGCAACGACCCCGAGACGCAGGTGTATCAACCGACACCACGTCAGGTGGAGTGGGCGGTCAACCAGGCTGTGCAGCACGATTTGCATCCTTCGCGTCCGGACGACTGGAAGGGGTCCGGACTGCAGGCGTGGGACCCGCAGGAGATGTTTCCACCGATCCCACTGGAAGGCGGGGGAGAGGTTCCTGCACAGATCATGCTGGGGGTTCTGACCCAGGAGTCGAACATGTCGCAGGCCAGCTGGCATGTGAAGCCCGGGGTAACGGGGAATCCGCTGATAGGCAATTACTACGGCCGCGATGTCTACGACGAGGACCCCAGCAATGATTGGGATATCAACTTCGCCGAGGCGGACTGCGGCTACGGGATGTCGCAGGTTACCGACCACATGCGGCTGGAGGGCCACGAGAAGCCGGACGGTCTGGACGCATGGCCGATGCGGAAGCAGCGTGCGGTCGCCCTGGACTACGCGACCAACCTCGTCGCCGGTATGCAGATACTGCAGAAGAAGTGGAACGCTACGCGGCGTGCGGGGATGACACTCAACAACGGGGATTCCTCGAAGATCGAGAACTGGTTCTACGCGCTGTGGGCCTACAACAGCGGATTCTATCCGAAGGGCCAGCACGCGAGCGGCCAATGGGGGGTCGGGTGGTTCAACAACCCGATCAACCCGCGCTATCCGGCGGACAGGGACCCGTTCCTCGAGGAGACGTACCACGACGCTTCCCATCCGCAGGACTGGCCCTATCCTGAAAAGGTGATCGGTTGGGCCGGACATCCGTTGGCGAACGAGGACGGGGCCGGTTACCGCGCCGCGTGGTGGAACAGCAAACAGTACCGCTACGAGTCCAAGCCGCCCATTCGGTTGTTCTGCAACTCGAGCAACTCGTGTGATCCGGCCGATCTCGAAAAACCGTGTCAGCGAGACGACTACCGTTGCTGGTACCATGAGTCGACCAGCTGGAAGACCGACTGCGATACGACCTGTGGTAACGGGTTCATCAGGTTCGACACCAGCTATCCGGAACAGCCGGACGGAACCAACTACCCACCCGTGTGCGATCTGGGTGGACTTCCGGACAATGCCCTTGTCGTCGATGACGTCGCCGACTCCGTTGATTCGATCAGACCGAATTGCGGGCGCCCGTGGAACAATGCGGGCGAGTTCGGGTTGAAGTTCGCCAGCGACACGAGTGGCAACTACCCGTCGAAGATAGACTTCCATCAGATCGGTGCGGGATTCGGCGGCCACTTCTGGTTCGCACACACCCGCAAGCCGGGGGCACTGGGTGGCAAGATGAAGGTCACCGGAACCTGGACACTCGATCGAGAACGCACCGGGCCGATGAAGATCATGGCGGCACTACCCGATCACGGTGCCCACACCCGGATCGCCGACTATCGAGTCAACGCCACCCGTGGTCCCGGTGGGCAGGTGACCAGACAGCCTGGTGATGGAGTCAGATGGGTCTCCATCGGGACATACATGTTCGACGGAGTGGTCCCGAAAGTCACACTCAGCTCCGAGACACCGCACGGCACCGGGGAGAACGACATCGCGTTCGACGCGATGGCCTTCATCCCCATAGACGGCCAGTACCACGAGGAGACCGTCGAAGCCGACGCACTCTTCGACGAGGACCAAAACATCAACACGGCTGCCCCGGACTCGTGGATAAACCAGGGACCGTTACAAGGAATGGGAAGGCTCCATGACTGGGCCATGAACATGTCCGACAAGATCCTGTCGATGAAGAACTGCGACTCTGAGGTCGGGGACTGCTTGACACCGAACGTCGGAGAGGTGGTCGCGAACTGGCGTTCCGAGGTGAAAGCGGCCGGAACGGACCCGGACAACCATCCTCCTGGTAACAGCATCGCGAGCTGGATCGGATTCGCAAACTCCTACAAGGACCGGCCGGACTCCAATCGGAGACCCGACAGTTTCGACGACGACAGCCGGTACAAGATAAAAACGAAGGCCACAGTAACTTTCGTCACCGGAGAAAACGGGAAAATAATAGCCGGAAGTGAGCACGCTGATTACAGCCACCGGACCGCGGACACGCACATGCCGCATTTCGCGCTCCAACTGATCAGGGCTGTAGCCGAGGACTACGGTTTGTACGGAGTTTCTCTTCCCGACCTCAGCTATCGGGCCGAGGACCTCAACGAGCACAACGGTGAGTACACTACCGTGCGACCACTGCAAAACGGCATAATACCCGGACGCGCCTACGCCTACGCAGGAAAGGCACCAAAACTGACCAGCTACAAAGGAACTGGAGACCAGCGGGGAGCAACCTGCGTCGCTGCCCGTACTACTGCCGGCGGCATCATCGGGTACCGGCCCCTGCTCAGCAAGAAGGGGCCGACCGATGCCATGTACGACTTCAGTGAGAAGTTGCAGAACACTCCAGAGGTCGCACAAAGCGTCTGGGAACTCGTGGAAAACATCAGGGAAATGTTCTTCGACCGCGGGCCCATAGTGGGAGCGGAGTCCAGTATATACAATGTCGCTCCTCCGATATGGCAGGATCTGAGCTTCCGCGCCTGTGCTGACGGGACCATAAAGCAGACAAATGGCAGGCCCGTTTTGCGGGCGAGTTGGATGCCTGATCACTACCTGTATCACAACGATGTTGCGATGGACCTGTCCGGTAACAATCGGGAGAGCAGTGGGCCGCTGCTGAAAGGTGACTTCAAGAATTTCAGCAAATCACAGAATGAGATCCTGCACGAATTTATGCCGTACTGGGGTTGCAATGAGTACGTCGAGCAGTCCATGTGGGACAGGAATGGAAATCCTTGGGGAGTCAACCCTACTCACGGGCCGGGATTTAATCCTTCCTCGATGAAGTTCTGTTCCGATCCCGATTTAAAGCCGGATGCCAGGTACAGTAGTCCGGGACTGAACTAATTTTCCTGCCGAGGTGCGCCCCTCCGAGGCGCAAGGGGTGCACCTCGGGTGCTACCCTGGTCCGCATTATTAAAAGCTAAATGGAGGACAGGTCTGATGTTGATTAGCTTTGTTCTGTTCATCGTTTTTCCGGTTGTTCTGGTCTGGATAGGGATACCCCTTATTCCCTGGAAGCCGAGAGGGCTTCGGATCGCACTTCTTCTCTTGCAAGTAGTGGTGACCGTGTTGGCCCCCTTTTTTCTTCCGGCGAAACATGAGTTCTGGTGGCTGATACTCTCTCCTGGAGCTCTTATAGCTCTGATGCGGTTCCACGACGCGTGCAAACGGAATGAGAACCACGTGCCGGAAAACTGAAAATGTGGCACATGTCGCTTGCGGTCTTCGGGTTGTGATGAGGAGGACTCTGTCCAGTGGACAGCGAATACTGGGTTGAGTACTGGGATGGCCCACGAGCACCTTTCCTGCTCAACAGGGAGGCTATGAAGGTGAGCCGAAGACGAGGGTGGCAATAAAAGAAACAGTCTTTCCAGGTATCTATGGAATTCGACCAAAAAGCCCATTCACTCAAGGAAAGACCGTTGCGTTACGAGGACACCACAGGGTTGAGTGAGGACCAACTGTGCTGGTTGACTGAGCGGATCAGTGAGGTGATTCGGTGGAATTCGAGGAACACATTGTCGGTGTTCATGGCCCTGGTGGTGACACTGGAGTCCTACCGGACGAATCTGACCCAGAAACAACTGGCGGCCTTTCGGAACACGAGTCAGTCGACGGTCTCGCGGGTGCTGCGTCGGATCGAGCCCGCTCTGGCCGAGGTCGTGGACGAGATACACGCCCCGCTTGAGGAATTCCACGGGCGAGTCGCTCTTGTCGATGGTGTACTCATCCCCACGGGAAACCGTCGTGACCAGGAGAGACTGTACTCGGGAAAGCACCGACGCTACGGCGTGCGCCTGCAGCTGACCACCGATCTCAACGGGAGCCTTATCGCATGTTCGGAGATCTTTCCCGGCGCCACACACGATCTCACGGTATTCCGGAACTCATCACTGCACGAGACGCTGAACCATGCCAACACCATCGGCGATCTCGACTACCTGGGAAGCGCCATCACGAAGCCCCACAAAACACCGAAAAACGGAACACTCGACCCCGACAGGGAAAAATCCAACACGACGGTAGCTTTCCTACTCTACCCGATCGAACGCACCATCGCCCACCTGAAAAACTGAAACATCCTGGCCACCCGATACCGCCGCCCACTCGTTCATCTTCAACGAGCACTCTACATCATCACCGGACTCCGACGGCTCCAAGAGTCCTGGTAAACAGTTCAGTGCACAGCCCCCAATGTTGTGAGCGTGTTTTTTTCGTTATATCTTCGATAGTGTTCGCTATTGTCTTTTGTCGTGTGACACGCAAAAATGTATCCTGTGTTGTCTATCACTATTGACTTATCTGAGTGTTGTCGGTTGTGGTGGTATCGATTGCTTTTGGTGATCTGAATGAGAGGCAGGAATGCGTAGATTTGGTCGATTTCTGGCGGTTGCTGCTCTGGCTCTGACGAGTATGGGCATGTTGGTTGCCCCGGCTTCTGCCAGTGGTGGAGCATCGTCACCGCAGCGTGCTGCCGTCGGTTGTTATGGACCAAGTTGTACCGGTGAAAATCCAGAGGCGATGGGGTGCGGAGCCGATGCGCGTACTTTGGAACAGGTATACATCAATGGGACTGCATTTGAAATTCGTTACTCGCCGGCTTGTGATGCGAGCTGGGGACGTATTGGAAAATTAGGTATGGCTAACAGGTGGCAAACCAATCTGGATGGAAACCCTCCTGATTCGGAATACTCTTCGTATACATTCTCGGCCGTGGCTGAGACGCAGTATGATCCGGGGTATGAAAACTTCTGGACAGCTATGGGGGCGGGGATCGATTCTACGAGGGTTTGTGCTCGCATAGATACTGCGTATGGGTGGACTCCCTGGTACTGCACCGGGTGGTACTGAGGGAGATTTTCTCGGGTTCTCGCGGGATATCGATTGAGAACCAGATGAACGGTGTGTCGTGATTGCCGTACACAGTCGCGCTCTCCGCTCCGCGTGAGTCTGCGCTCTCCGCTCCGCGTGAGTCTGCGGTTCTCCGGACGGAGTAGATCCACGAGGACTGTCCCGAAGGATCTAGTGCGAGGCGGGATCTGCCTTCGTACATGAGAGGAGCGCGGCCGGTCGGAACCGGCCGCGCTCCTGGTCACGCGCTCTGTTCGGGTGTGCCGACTCCGGAAGTCACGACGCCTCGTGTTCCGGTCGAGCCCACGGGCTAACCGTAGCTGGGGTCACGACGGTTCTCCTCCGGTCTCCCCTGAGCGTTCGGTCCCTCTTCGTCCTCGCTGTTGCCGTTGCCGTTGCCCTGATCATAGTCGTCCGTTTGGCAGTCGGAGTCCCAGATGCTGCACTCGGAGGTCGGCGGGTTGCTGCTCGAGGAGGGCGGCTCACTGCTCGTGGAGCTCGGCGGGTTGCTGCTCGAGGAGGGCGGCTCACTGCTCGAGGAGGGCGGCTCACTGCTCTCGCTCGCCGACTCCGAGGTCTCCGAGGTCGACATCGGTGGGGTGGTGTACTGCCCGATCTTCTTGCTCGGCTTGGGCAGCTGCTCGACCGACTTGCCCTCGTGGTAGGCGTTCATGAACTGCTGCCAGATGTCCCCGGGCAGACCGGCCCCGTAGATGTCCCCGTTGTTCTTGTTCAGCAGCGCCTTGGGTTCTGTTCTGGTCTCGGCGTTCATGGACACCGCCGTGGACAGCTGCGGGGTGTAGCCCACGTACCAGGCCCGCTCGTTGTGCTGAGTTCCCTTGAGTTGGTGCGTTCCGCTCTTGGAAGCCACCGGCCGGTTGCCGTCCAGGGTCAGGTGGGAGTGCTCGGCCACGTCGAGCATGCTCTGGGTCACGTTGGCCGCGATGTTGCGGCTCTCGGACGAGCTCGTCGAGAACGCGTTCTCCGGGTTGTCGTTGAAGTTCTCGACGAGTTCGCCGTCGCTGGTGACGACCTTCTTGACGAAGTTGGGTTCGGCCCGCTTCCCGTCGGCGAAGGCCCCGTAGGCATTGGCCATGTTGGTCGTGGTCACCGGGTAGGCACCCAGCGCGATGCCGAGGTTCGTCCGACCGGTCTTGTGGCTGACCAGCGTCTCGGTCGTCTCACCGTTCGCGGTGCGCTCCTCCGGGATGCCCGCCTGGTGCGCGGCCGCGGCGACCTTCTCGGGCCCGAACTTGGCGGCCATGTTCACGAAGGCGGTGTTCACCGAGTTCGTGGTCGCCTCGCGCACCCCGCAGTGCTTGGGGTGCTCGCAATCGACCCCGGCCGCGTTGGCGTACTCGGTCCCCCAGATGGTCTGGTTGTCGGAACCGTCGTAGACCTCGCCGATGCCGTAGCCCTGCTTCAGGCCCGCCGCCGTGACGAACGGCTTGAACGAGGACCCCGCCGGCTGCGGGTAGCTCGCCCAGTCCCGGCCGACCGAGTTTCCGCCGTAGTAGGCCCGCACGGCCCCCGTCTCGGGGTCCACGGCGGACAGAGCCGGGATGAGTCTGTCCGGCTGGTCCTGCATCACCTGCTTGACGGTGCTCTCAGCCGCCTGCTGGGCCGTCTTGTCCAGAGTGGTCACCACGCGCAGTCCCTGGCTGGTCATCTCACCCTGGGTGTAGCCGTGCTCCTCCAGCTCGCTGATGACGCGCTGCTTGATGTGCAGCTGGACGGGCGTGGTGGAAGTGGTCCAGGCCCACATCGGCTCGGTCTTGGGCATGCTCATGCTCTGCGGGTCCTTGGAGCCGAGCCAGCCCTCGTCGGCCATCTGGCCGATGACGTAGTTCCAGCGATCCTGAGCCCGCTGCGGATCGACCCTGGGGTCGTTGCCCTTCGGGAGCTGCACCATCCCGGCGAGCACGGCGGACTCGCCTGCGTTGAGCTCGCTGGGCTTCTTGTCGAAGTAGGCGTCCGCCGCGTTGGAGATCCCGTAGGCGCCCCGGCCGTAGTAGGCGGTGTTGAGGTAGGCCTTCAGGATCGTGTTCTTGTCGTACTGGTTGGTCATCTTGAACGCCCGCACGACCTCGGTGAACTTGCGCTTCACCGAGTGGCTGTCCTTGCCGGTGCTGAGCTTGACGTACTGCTGGGTGATGGTCGACCCACCGCCCTGGCCACCGGAGAGCTGGTTGTACACGGCCCGGGCGATGCCGCTGACCGAGAAGCCCGGGTTGCTGTAGAAGTCCGCGTCCTCGGCGGCCATGGTGGCGTGGCGCATCTCGGGGGAGACCTCGTCGAGGCTGTCGATCAGCACTCGGTTCTCGCCCTCGGCCGGCGAGAACTTGTTCAGCAGGCTTCCGTCCGAGTAGTTGACCACCAGGCTGGTGTTGTAGTTCGCGGCGGTCTCCTGGGGGGAGGTGATGTCGAAGGTGAAGTAGCACCAGGCGAACACCGCCGCCGGGGTCACGATCATCAGCGCCGCTGCCACGTAGCAGGTGCGGCGGAGTCTGCGCCAGAGCTTTCGGCGTCCGTGTTTCTTGCGGGCGGCGTTCATGTCGTCATCCGGGTCCTCGGGTGGGTCGAAGTCGTCGTCGAAGTCGAAGTCCTCGTCGTGCCCGCGCTCGTCGGCGTAGCTCTCGGGGGCGGAGTGGTAACCGCTGTCGAAGTCGTCCTCGTACGGATCGTCGTCCGTGTAGTAGTTGTACCCGCCCTGAGCCGCGCGGTGGGTGATCAACCCGGGATCGCTGTCGGAATCCTCGTCCCCCACCCGGGTGGGCTCGGAGGCGGACGGCGGCTGCCCGCTCTCGGCGCCGAGCAGGGAGGTGGATTCGGTGGAGTCGCGGTTCCCGGAGCTCCCGGAACCGGCTGCTCCCGCCGCGCCCGCGGCTCCGCCGGCAGCACCAGCAGCACCGGCAGCACCAGCAGCACCGGCGGCTCCCGCGGCTCCGCCCAGAGCCGCGGCGACACCTCCCGCGCCCGCGGAGGGGCCGGGGTGGCGACGCGTCCTGTCCTGCTGCTCGTTCTCCGGGGAGGGCACCGACGCGATGTGCTCGGTCGGCTGTTCGCCCGGGTCGTCCGATCGCCCGGTGTGCGGAGTTCGGGCGGTCGGCGGCTGCCCACCGGGAACCACCGGCGGGGTCTTCCGGGTGGGCGCATCGTCCGGCGGTGGTCCCTGTGCGGGGCCCTGCGCGGAAGCGTTCAGCGTCTCGTCACCGGTGCGGCCGGGGTGCTCGGGAGGCGTTGCCGCGGAGTTCGCGGGACCGCGCGGGTCCTGCCCGGAGGGCACGGCCGGCTGCTGGACGGTCGCGTCCGGGTCCTCGCCGCGGGGTGGTTGTCCGGGAGGGCCTCCCCGGGGCGGGACCTGGTCGCCGGGGGGTTGTTCCCCGGGCCACTGCGGTGTCGCTTCCTCCCCGGGCCAGGCGGGTTCCCCGTCCGGGTGCGCCTGCTGGCGCCCCTGGGCAGCGCCGGGCGGGCCTCCGGGGCCAGGTGGGGGAGGCGGGCCCTGCGGATTGGGGGGGTGAGCGCCGCGCGGTGGCCCCTGCGGGGGTTGCGGAGATTGCGGAGGCTGCTGCGGGGGGTGTTGCTGCTCCGGCGGTAACTGTCGTCCGTCCGGACGCTCCTGACCGGGGCGCTGCGGAGGTCCCTGCTGCCCCGGAGCGGGCTGCTGCCCGGGGTGCTGCGGAGCCTGTCCACGTGGAGGTTGCGGGGGATGCCCCGGCGGACCCGGCGGTTGCCCACCTTGTTCGGGCGGCCGCTGTGGATCGTTGCGGGGATCGCGCTGGGGGTCCTCGCTCCGGCCGTCCTGTCTGCGCTGCCCCGCGTGCGGGGGCGGTCCGGGGTGTTGCCCGTGTTCCGGCTCCCGGTCTCCGGCGGCGGGATGCCTCGGGTGGCGGCCGTCGGACCGGTCGTCACGCTCGTCAGTCACGAGTAGTCGTCCTCCGGGACAGGCGTCGGCAGACGCCGTTCGGTGCGTTCACGTCGACCCGGCAGCCGGGGGTGCTGCCGGAGAGGTTGCGTGCTCACTCGGCGGCAGTTCTTCGTCCTCCACCGCGGCCGTGCCGGCCCCCGGTTCCAAGGACGTACGACTGCACCAGGTGGTTCCAGTTACATGTACGACAAACCTCGACGACGAACACGTTGAACTCTTCGAACATGGTGGCCATCCGGGCCAGCTCGGCGTTGCTCCGCGCCGAGTTGTCGGCGTGCTTGAGCTGGTCACCGAAGACCCAGGATACGTAGGTCAGTCGTTCCTTGCGGCATACCGGACAGACCACGTCGCTGGACTCACCATGGAACTTGGCGGCCTGTAGCAGGTACGGGCCGGCGTCGCAGACCTCCATCACCCCGACGCGGCCAGCATGGAGCTGCGCGAGCAGCGACCGTCGCCGCAACGCGTAATCCACCACTTGCCGTTGGGTCCGCACGCCCACAGCGTACGTGTCGTGCGCCCGATCTCCATGGGCCGTTCAGGGAACGCCCTCCGGAGGAGTGGTGTGTGACACCCGAACCCGGCTCTCGCCCCCGGCGGAGCGGGGCGCTCCACGCCTGCGCGCGGTCGGGCTGTAGCACGGGACACACCTGCCGGTCTGGTTTCCGAAGTGATATATCGAGGCGATATAATCCGATCGGAGTGTTGCTCGTTCGGAGCTTCACTCGCAGGAGGGGTGCCGATGCTCGAGTTCGCGGTGCTCGGTTTGCTGCACGAAACGCCGATGCACGGCTACGAGTTGCGCAAGCGGCTTCAGGAGATCCGCGCGTTTTCCTGTGGGACGGTCTATCCGACGCTGCGGCGGATGCTGCGGGCCGGACTGATCGAGGAGGAGCCGGACGAGCAGGGCGCACAACAGGGATCGCGACGTCCCCGGCGCGTGTATCGGCTCACCGGGGCGGGGCGGGACCGCTTCGTGGAGCTTGCCGAGGACTGCGGGCCGCGGGCGTGCCAGGACGAGACGTTCGACGTGCGGCTGGCGTTCTTCGCGCGGACCCCCGCGCCGATCCGGATGCGGATCCTGGAGAGCCGTCGCCGGCGTCTGGAGCAACGCCGGGAGGGCCAGCGCGCGATCCTGGCCAGAGCCGACGAGCAGTGCGACCGGTACACGGCGCAGCTGCACCGCCTGGGGCTGGACCACAGCGAGCTCGAGGTTCGCTGGCTCGACGAGCTGATCGCACACGAACGGGCCGAGCAGGACGCGGACCCGGCGTGAGCGCGGGAACGTCGGGCGGAACTTGGACAGGTAGACGAACGGGACATGACCTAGAAGGAGGCCGGCGACCATGGGCGGAGATCGTCACGACGAGGCGACGCGAAGCAAGGTCCGGGTGGCGATCGTTGGTGCGGGCAACTGCGCCGCGTCGCTGGTGCAGGGCGTGCATTACTACGGGGAGATGGACCCCTCCGGGCGGGTACCCGGGCTGATGCACGTCGACTTCGGCGGGTACCACGTCGGTGATCTCGAATTCGTCGCCGCGTTCGACGTGGACGCGAAGAAGGTGGGGCGCGACCTGTCCGAGGCGGTCGTGGCCAGCGAGAACAACACGATGAAGATCGCCGACGTTCCGCCGCTCGGGGTGCCGGTCCAGCGCGGTCACACCCTGGACGGGCTCGGCCAGTTCTACGCGGAGACCATCTCCGAGTCCGAGGAGCAGCCGGTCGACGTCGCCGCTGCGCTGCGCGAGGCCGAGGCCGACGTGCTGGTTTCCTACCTGCCGGTCGGTTCCGAGGACGCCGACAAGTTCTACGCGCGCGCCGCCCTGGACGCGGGAGTGGCCTTCGTCAACGCGCTGCCCGTGTTCATCGCCTCCGACCCGGAGTGGGCGCGGGAGTTCACCGAGGCGGGAGTGCCGATCATCGGGGACGACATCAAGTCCCAGGTGGGGGCGACCATCACCCACCGCGTGCTCACCAAGCTGTTCGAGGAGCGCGGGGTGCACGTGGACCGCACGATGCAGCTCAACGTCGGCGGCAACATGGACTTTCTGAACATGAAGGAGCTCGGCAGGCTCGAGTCCAAGAAGACCTCGAAGACCAACTCGGTGACTTCGCAGGTCGAGCGCGAGATGGGCGACCGCAACGTGCACATCGGTCCTTCGGACTACGTGCCGTGGCTGGACGACCGCAAGTGGGCCTACATCCGGCTGGAGGGCCGCGCCTTCGGTGACGCCCCGGTCAACCTGGAGTACAAGCTCGAGGTGTGGGACTCGCCGAACTCGGCGGGCATCATCATCGACGCGATCCGCGCGGCGAAGATCGCCGCCGACCGGAACATCGGGGGGCCGGTGCTGTCGGCCGCCTCCTACTTCATGAAGTCGCCGCCGGAGCAGTACTCCGACTCGGAGGCCTACCAGGCGGTCGAGGACTTCATCTCCGGCCGCGCCTGAGCCGCGGAGCCGGTTCGCGGGACCGCCCCGACGCGCGGGTTCACGGCCGCGCCCCGCCCGCTTCGACGCGCGGGGCGCGGCCGTGCGCGTTCGCGGCGGAGACGTGCCGGGGTGGGGGTGCGGGAGTGCCGTGACCGGGCAGTCCTCCGGCCACGGCTGCTTCGTCCGCTCCGGGCCTCCGGGGCGTACGTGGCTGACGACGTGTTGTCCGGCGGGATCACCCCTAGACGTTCGACAGGTTCCCGATCACCATTTCCGCGATCCTCCTGCCCAGCTGCTCCGTGGCCGCGTCGTCGCCGCGCACAGTGGACTGGACGTCCACGCGGGAGCTGTCGGCGACGGCGATGCCGATCAGGCAGTTCCCGTACTCGCACTGGATCTTGGCGCGGTGCTCGGCGATGGTGGTGTCCTGCGGATCACCGTTGACGCCGGTGAACTCGTCCAACCCGCTGTTCTCGTGGATCTCGAGCTGGGCGCTGGTTCCGGCACCGCTGTCCTCGGGCGGACCGAACTCGCAGCTGCGCGAGCCGTCGCCTTGCTCACTGCTGGTGGGGCCGGTGAGTCCGACTTCCTTCCGCTGGGGCTCGGTGAGCAGTGCGCACGGGTCCGTTCCCGTGAGGGAGACCTTCGGCGGCGGGGGCTCGACCGCGCTGACCGACTCGGGCACGGATCTCGTGCTGCTGAAGTCCCAGGAGGGCAGCGGGGCCGTTTCGGAGGACTCGGAGGTGGTGGACGTGGAACTGGTGACCTCGGGAGACCGCTCGGAGGTCGCAGTGGACGCGGCGGAGGAGGTCTCCTGCGGCGGGTCCGCCGACTCCGCGGACTCGCCACCGCAGGCCGCGATCGTCAGCAGGCCGATCGCGGCCAGCGAGGTGACGGTCGCGCGCACGGTGCCGGAGCGTAAGTAGCGTCGTGTCATGGTCCCGCCAATGTATAGCCAACGCCCCGGTGTCCAGAACGCTCCGGTGCCGTGAACGCGCTCGCGCGGCACACCCGGGCAGTCCTCCCGGAAGGGTCCACCCGGGAGTGTCCGTTCAGGATAGTGTTCCGCCCCGCGGCCTTCAGTCCCGCAGGTCCACGACCACCTTCACGTCGTCGCTCTCCGAGCTGAGCGCCTCCTGCCAGCGGTCGAGCGGCACCCGTCGCGAGATCAACCGGCCGAGCCACGCGCGGTCGGCGTTGTCCAGCGCCTGGACCGCGTTGCGGTAGTGCCGCAGGTTCGCGCTCACGCTGCCGAGCACCACGTCGTTGTCCAGCACCAGCTCGTCGTTGAGCGCACCGGTCGGCACCCGCACCGTGCGGTCGCTGCCCGAGATCCCGAGCAGCACGGTGATCGCGTTGCGGGAGGTGCGGCGCAGCACGTCGAACACCACCTCCCCGGAACCGGTCGCCTCGAACACCATCTCCGGCTCGAAACCGAGCTCGTCCAGCGAGGTGTGGTAGCTGGCGCCCAGGTCCCGGACGAGGTCCGGCTTGACCCCGTCGCTCACCCGGTCCATGACGTGGACATCCAGCTCGCGCTGCACCCCCATCAGCGCGGCGAGCAGGCCGACGGGCCCGGCCCCGGTCACCAGCACCCGGCGCGGGGCGAAGTAGGACCGCTTCCCGACCTTCTCGGCCTGCTCCCACGCCTTGGCCACCACGGAGGCCGGTTCGGTGAGCACCCCCAGATCACCGAGCCGGTGCGCCACGGGAACGGCGAACCGCGGCTCCACCGTCCAGAGCTGCGCACCGAAACCGTCCAGTTCCTTGATCCCGCACTCGGTGTAGCCGTTGTTGCGGCAGAAGTCCCACTGGCCCGCCGCGCAGGCCGCGCACGGCTGCGGGTCCGGTCTGCGGACCACCCCCACCAGGTGGTCGCCCTCGTGGAACCCGCTGATCGCGGGGGCGTAGCGCACCCGCCCGAGCGACTCGTGGAAGAGCACCAGCCGGTCCTTGCCCGCGGGCGCTGATCCGTGCGCGGCCCCGACGACCTCCTCGTCGGTTCCGCACACTCCTGCCAGCAGTCCCTCGACCAGCAACTCACCCGGTTCCGGATCCGGATCCGGCAGCTCGTTGACGGCCGAGGAATCCGGTTTTCCCGGAATCACGGTCGCCGCCCTCAACGCCTTCTCCTTCCGTCGCGACGACTGGGCTCGTTGCGAGTGTGCCCGCCGTAGAGCACAGCCGCCGAGTTGACCAGGGCCAGGTGGCTGAACGCCTGCGGGAAGTTGCCGGTGAACCGGCTGGAGCGCACGTCGTACTCCTCGGCCAGCAGCCCCACGTCGTTGGCCATGCCCAGCAGCTCCTCGAAGACGCGCTCGGCCTCGTCCCGCCTGCCGCACATGGCCAGCGCGTCGACCAGCCAGAACGAGCAGGCCAGGAAGGAGCCCTCCCTGCCGGTGAGGGCGTCCACCGAGCTGGTCCCCTCGTGGGTGCTGTAGCGGTCCACCAGCACACCGTGCCGCAGCTGGCGCTCCACCGCCCGGAGCGTGCCGAGCACGCGCTCGTCGTCGGCGGGCAGGAACCCCAGCTCCGGGATCAGCAGGGTCGCCGCGTCCAGCGTGGTCCCGCCGTAGTACTGGGTGAACGCCCCCAGGTCGGAGTTGAAGCCGTGCTCGAGCACCTCCTGGTGGACGGTGTCGCGTATCTCCCGCCACCGTTCCACCGGACCGGGCAGCCCGTCCTCCTCCACGGCGCGAACCGCGCGGTCGAACGCCACCCAGATCATCACGCGGGAGTGCGTGAAGTACCTGTCCGGACCGCGCACCTCCCAGAGCCCCTTGTCCGGCCGCTGCCAGATCGTCTCCAGGTGCTTGATCATGCCGCGCTGCAGCGCCCAGGAATCGGGGGTCTCGGTCACCCCGCGCTCCCGCGCCAGTTGCAGCGCGTCCATGACCTCGCCGAACACGTCGAGCTGGAGCTGCCCGTACGCGGCGTTGCCGATGCGCACCGGGGAGGTGTCCTCGTAGCCGGGCAGCCAGTCGGGCTGCCACTCCAGCAGGTGCCGCTCCCCGCCGACCCCGTACATGACCTGCACGTCAGCCGGATCGCCCGCGACGCTGCGCAGCAGCCAGCGCCGCCAGGCCGCGGCCTCGGCGGAGCAGCCGTAGTTGTCCAGGGCCAGCAGCACGAGGGTGGCGTCGCGCAGCCAGCAGTACCTGTAGTCCCAGTTGCGGTTGCCGTCGAGGGCCTCCGGC
Organism: Actinopolyspora sp. BKK2; assembly: GCF_011291845.1. Taxonomy (NCBI): domain Bacteria; kingdom Bacillati; phylum Actinomycetota; class Actinomycetes; order Actinopolysporales; family Actinopolysporaceae; genus Actinopolyspora; species Actinopolyspora sp. BKK2. The sequence goes on from NZ_JAANTE010000002.1 coordinate 193,562, forward strand.
AGCGAGGTGGTCGGGGCCGCCACCATCCCTCCGGACGGCGCGTAGGTCAGCGCCTTGAGGGTGGCCAGCGAGCGGTAGACGGCCTCCTTGTGCGGGCCGTTGTAGGTGATCCGCTGGGACCACTCCCGCCAGAACTCCTCGTTCTCGCGCACCTGCTGGACCGGATCCACCGGTGGCGGGAGGCGGTCCGGGTCCTGGGACCACTGCATCACCCAGGAGTGTTGCTCACCGGCTCGCACGGTGAGCGTGGTCTCGTGCGCCCGCTCGTCGTCCTTGCGCCGGGGCAGCTTGTCCCCGCGCAGCACGACGGTGTGCGGACCCGCGAGCGCGAGCAGGTACTCGTCCAGCAGCGGCTCCCGCTCGCGGATGGTCCGCACCCAGGGCTTCGAGTGGCCGTAGGCGAAACGCACCACCCACCGCACTCGGACGTCGACCTCGCCCGTGACGCCCTCGACCGTCCGCACGACGCACGGCTGGTCGTTCTGGTTCTTCTCGTGCGGGGGCATGCTGTCGATCAGCCGCACGGTGCCGTAATCGGTGTGGAAGTCGGTTTCCAGCACCAACGAGTTGTCCCGGTAGCGTCGCTGCACCCGCTGCACGGGACAGGTGGGCTCGATCAGCCAGTGACCGTGCTGGTCGTCGCCGAGCAGCCTCGTGAAGCAGGACGGCGAGTCGAATCGGGGCAGGCACAGCCAGTCGATGGAGCCGTCCCTGCCGACGAGCGCGGACGTGCGGAGGTCGGAGAGCAGCGCGTAGTGCTCGATCAGGCTCGGACCAGTGCGTTGTTGATCGTCTGCCACACGGTGCAGATTATCCGCGACGGGCCCGGTTGAAACTCCTGATCACTGTTCCGTGGACGACTCGACCAGCATGTCGTACGGGATCACCGCGCGTATCGGGTCGTCGAGGTTGAGTCCCAGGTCCATTCCGGCGAGCAGCTTGGGCAGCTGCTCACCCGGGACGACGCGGTGGCTCGGCCAGTCCTCGGGCACCCGCTCCGCCGAGGTGCAGGCGGGCACGAGCCTGCTGCCGTCGTCCAGCTCCGCCTCGTAGAGGGACTCGTCCTCGGAGTTCTCGGCGTAGAGCACCAGCTCGGCGGCCAGCACGGCAGGGGGCAGTTCGGACTCGGGGGCCTGCCCGGTGGAGATGCGCTCGAGAACTCGCTCGAGCTCGTTGACCGGTTCGATCGTGCCGACCCTGGGCTCGTACTCCTCGTTCGGGTGGAACTCCTGCTCGATCTCGCCGTCCGAATCGATTCGGAAGGCGCCGACCACGCCCTCGGGTGGCACGTCCTCACCGGAGCTCTCGTAGGAGGGGTCGACTATGTAGAGCCAGCTGTCCGGGGTCTGCTTCGCCTGCTCCCGCATCTCGTCGGTGATCTGGGGGACGTAGGGCTGTGCCGGTTCTTCGGTCATCTCGTGACGGTCCTTTCGGATACTGTGCTGGGCGCTTCGCGCGGTCCCTCCCGACGTTTCACGCCGTGGGGTGAGTACTCCGCGTCGACCTCGTAGACGGTGTCAGACGTGTGAGAGGGACCCGCGTTCGGTCTCGATGTGACAACGGACACAGTCCGCGTGGGTGAGCGGGATGCCTCCCGCGGCCCAGACGTGCAGACTTAACCACCGATGCTCGTGTCGGGGCGAGCAGGTGGGTGGGAGGTGGTTTGCTCATGATCGGACAGCGGGAGGCGTTGCGACTGGCCGGATGTGACACGTTCGACCCGAGAGGCCATCGGCTCGGGGTCGTGGGTCGGATCCTGGTGGACGCCGACACCGAACAGCCCGTGTGGGCGACGGTGCAGACCGGTTTGTTCGGAACCAACGAGAGTCTCGTCCCCCTGGAGGGGGCGGCGTTCGACGGTGACACGTTGACCGTCGCCGTTGCCAGGGACTCCGTGCGGAACGCGCCGTGCGTGCCGCTTCAGGAAGGTGATCTCGAAGCGGAGCGGGAGAGGGAGCTCTACCTGCACTACGGCATGGAGGACGGGAGACGGCCGCGTGCTCCGGAACCCGCGGTCGGCAACACCACGAACTCGGCCGAGGCCGTGGTGAGCTACGTGCGAGCTGTCAGCTCGCGGTTGCGCCGCCTGGTCGCATCCCCCTGAGTCGGGATGCCGTGCGGGCGCTGTCGTCGGTGTGGCCGCGGTCTCGCGTGGAAGCTGGCCGGGCCCATCCGGCGGCACTTCGCACCCGGGGTCCCGCCGGTGCCGCGGCGGAGCGCAGCTCGGGCGATCACGGCGGATCACTCCGCGGGGACTAAGCCGTGCGGTTGGATCGCCTCCTCCGAAAGTGGGTTCCTGAAGGTGTCCGGTTCGGATAAGTTGCCGTTCGGGGCCGGGTGACCACCCGAAACCCGAGACCGGGCCGTGCATCCACCGAGAGGGGCCGTCGTGCCGAGCACTCAAGCCGAAATGCTGCGACCCGCACAGCCGAGAACCGCGAAGCAGTCCCCGAGTGAACGCGAGATCCGCACGAACGCCGGCCGCACCGTCGATTCCGTCGCGCGAAGCGCCCGGACCTCGCGGGAGGGCGTGCTGCGTATCGTTCACGGTGCCGAGTGCATCGGAAGCGTGGCCCACCGCTTGCAGCGCGACGCCACGCGCGTCGTGCGCGGCGTGGTGAAACCCCCCTACGTGGCGACCGACTCCCTGGACGCGCTGGAGTGCCACAAGCTCTCCGAGGGCGTCGACTACCAGGTTCTCTACGATCGCTCCGCGCTGTCCCACCGCTCACAGCTGGACAGGACCTCGCGGATGCTGCAGCTGGGCGAGCAGGCTCGGGTCGTTCACCTGGCTCCGGTGAAGGTGCTGCTCGTCGACGACGAGATCGGGCTGCTGCCGCTCACGAGCACCTCCCAGACCATCGACAGTGCCGTGCTGCTGCGCGGTTCCACCATGCTCTCCGCGATGAGCAGCGTTTTCGACGATCTCTGGCGGCTGGCCGCGCCGCTGTGCGCGAACGGCGGGGACGAGGTCACCGACGCTCCCTCGGAGGAGGAGCGCTGGATCCTGTCCCTGCTGGCTGCGGGAGCCACCGACGAGGCGATCGGGCGCCACATGGGGTTCAGCTCGCGCACCGCGCACCGCAGGGTTCGCGAGCTGATCTGGCGGCTGGGAGTGCAGACCCGTTTCCAGGCCGGAGTGCGCGCGGTGAAGCTCGGCTGGCTCTGAGCACCAGCGGGCCCCCGACCGGGGTTCCGCCACGCAACCCGCCACGCAACCGGCGCCGGTGACCCTTATTAACCTCGGAGGAGTGAGTAGAGGTTCGCCTGACCCGACCCACCTTCGCGAGACCGTGGCCGGCACGCTCGGTTGGCTGAGCGGGCACGAGTCCCGTCCGGAGCGGAGCGAGCTCGCCGGGGCCGTTCGGATGACGCTGCGCGCTCTCGAGGGGGTCGCTCCGGGGCGGAGCGTCGAGGTGCGGGTGCCGCCGTTCGGGGCGGTGCAGTGCGTGCCGGGACCCGAGCACACCAGAGGAACCCCGCCGAACGTGGTCGAGACCGACCCGCACACGTGGTTGTCACTGGTCACGGGGAGGTTCTCCTGGCAGGGGGCCGTGGCCGACGGGCTCGTCTCGGCCTCGGGGTCCCGAGCCGACCTGTCGCACTGGCTTCCGCTGCTGCGCTTCGACTCCGCCGGTGACGAGCCAGCGGAGAAGTGACCGGGCACACGTTCGGGAGGTGAACACCGGAGGATGACACGCAGTTTATACTGAGGTGTAACTCCGACTCCGTCATCAGGGAGTTTTCGGTGGTCACCGACCTGCCATATCCGGGAAGAGCCGAGTCGACCGAGCAGGACGTCCCACGTGAGGAGTGTGGCGTCTTCGGCGTGTGGGCCCCTGGCGAGGAAGTCTCCAAGCTGGCCTTCTACGGACTTTTCGCGCTGCAACATCGAGGTCAGGAAGCCGCGGGGATCTCCGTCGGAGACGGTTCCCAGATGCTGGTCTACAAGGACCTCGGCCTGGTGAGCCAGGTGTTCGACGAGCAGGTGCTCGCCTCGCTGCGGGGGCACGTGGCCGTCGGCCACGCCCGCTACTCCACCACGGGCGGTGGCAGCTGGGAGAACGCGCAGCCGACCTTCCGGACCACCGTGGCCGGCAGCGGGCTCGCTCTCGGGCACAACGGAAATCTCGTGAACACCGCGGAGCTGTTCGAGCGCGCGGTGGCCGAGGGGGCCGACGCCTCCACACCCAACGCCTCCGCGGCCACGGGCTCCCAGCGGGCCACGACCGACACCGACCTGGTGTGCGGGCTGCTGGCGGCGAACGCGGCCGACAAGGGGGTCGAGCAGGCGGCGATGGAGCTGCTGCCGACGGTGCGCGGCGCGTTCAGCATGGTCTTCTCCGACGAGTCGACGCTCTACGCGGCCAGGGACGGCCACGGCGTGCGCCCGCTGGTGCTCGGCAGGCTGGAACGCGGCTGGGTGGTGGCCAGCGAGACGGCGGGCCTGGACATAGTGGGGGCCTCCTTCGTGCGGGAGGTCGAACCGGGAGAGCTGCTGGCGATCGACTCCGAGGGGCTGCGTTCCCAGCGCTTCGCCGCGCCGGAGCCGAAGGGCTGCGTGTTCGAGTACGTCTACCTGGCCCGCCCCGACACCACGATCGCGGGACGGTCGGTGCACAGCACCAGGGTGGACATCGGTCGCAAGCTGGCTCGGGAGAACCCGGTGGAGGCGGACCTGGTGATGCCGGTCCCCGAGTCCGGAACCCCCGCGGCCGTGGGCTACGCCGAGGAGTCCGGCATCCCGTACGGCAACGGTCTGGTCAAGAACGCCTACGTCGGCCGCACGTTCATCGAGCCGTCGCAGACCATTCGCCAGCTCGGCATCCGCCTCAAGCTCAACCCGCTGCGCGAGGTGATCCGGGGCAAGCGGCTGGTGGTCGTCGACGACTCGATCGTGCGCGGAAACACCCAGCGAGCCCTGGTCCGGATGCTGCGCGAGGCCGGAGCTCTCGAAGTGCACGTGCGCATCGCCTCACCGCCGGTGCGCTGGCCGTGCTACTACGGCATCGACTTCGCCTCCCGCGCCGAGCTCGTGGCGAACGGGCTCGACCTGGACGGGGTGCGTCGCTCGATCGGAGCCGACTCGCTCGGCTACATCTCCCTGGACGGGTTGGTGGCGGCCTCCGAGCAACCGCGCAACCGGTTGTGCGCGGCCTGCTTCGACGGGCAGTACCCGATTCCGATCCCGGAGGAGGACCGGCTCGGCAAGCACATGTTGGAGGATTCCGATGGTGCGCGGAGCGAGGAATCCTCCGGAGCGGCCGACCCCGTTTTCCCCAGTGGTTACGGGGCCGAGGACGCGGTGGGCCGGCCGTGAGACCGGTGGGCGCCGGGGCGTTCCGCCCCGCTGCCGCGCTTCGCGGTGAGCCGGCCCGCAACTCGGCGGTTCCGTGCTCGTTACCCGAGTCGTCCATGATCACGCGTAGCGTGGGGTCAGCCGCACGAACGCGCACACTCGATCGTCAAATCGCGCACCAGATCTGGAGCAAGACGTGTCCGAAGACCTGATGACAGGGTCGAATTCCGGTACCGCCGATCCGGACGGGCCCGCGGCCACCTATGCCGAGGCCGGAGTCAGCATCGAAGCGGGCGACGAGGCAGTGGACCGGATGCGCCCGTGGGCACAGCGCGCCACCCGTCCGGAAGTGCTCGGCTCGCTCGGCGGTTTCGCGGGGCTGTTCCAGCTCAAGTTGGACCGGTGGAACGAGCCGGTGCTGGCCTCGTCCACCGACGGGGTCGGGACGAAGCTGGCCGTGGCCCAGGCCATGGACATCCACGACACCGTGGGCATCGACCTGGTCGCGATGGTGGTGGACGACCTCGTGGTCTGCGGGGCGGAACCGATGTTCCTCCAGGACTACATCGCCACGGGGGCGGTGGACCCGGACCGGATCGGCAGCCTGGTCAAGGGGGTCTCCGAGGGCTGCGTGCAGGCCGGCTGCGCGCTGCTCGGTGGGGAGACCGCCGAGCACCCGGGGATGATGTCGCCGGGTGAGTACGACATATCGGCCACCGGCGTGGGTGTCGTCGAGGCCGACGACGTGCTCGGGCCGGATCGGGTGCGCCCCGGGGACGTGTTGATCGCAATGGGTTCCTCCGGGCTGCACTCCAATGGTTACTCGCTGGCGCGGCGGGTGCTGCTCGAGCAGGCGAGGATGCCGCTTTCCGGGCACGTCGAGGAGTTCGGGCGGACCCTGGGCGAGGAGCTGCTCGAACCGACCCGCATCTACGCGAAGGAGTGCCTGTCACTGGCTGCCGAGGCCGAGGTGCGCACTTTCGCGCACGTCACCGGAGGTGGCCTCGCGGCCAATCTGGAGCGGGTGCTGCCGCAGGGACTCGGCGCGGTGGTCGACAGGGGCAGCTGGACCCCCGAGCCCGTTTTCGGGCTGATCGCCCAGCGCGGGCGGATCGACACCGCCGAGATGGAGCGCACCTTCAACATGGGGGTCGGCATGGTCGCCGTGGTGGCCGCGGAGGACGTGGACCGGGCGCTGGCCGTGCTCACCGCGCGGCACTCGCCGGCCTGGGTGCTCGGCGAGGTGGCCAAGGAGTCGGCCGTTCCGGACCTGGAGGGCGAGCAGCGCGTGGTGCTGCGCGGCAATCACCCGAGGTTCTGAAGGAGCTGTTGGAGTCTCGCGCTGAGCTCGTCGTGGCCGCTTTCGCGGCGGCGCCGATCGATCGGGTGATCGTTTCGGCGTCGCCCGCGCCGCAAGCAGCGCGCTGATCCGCAGCACGACGGGGAAGCGGCGGTCCGCGACGGCGCGCAGGAGACCGGGTGCCGGCACGTCGGTCGGCACCCTGCTGCGCTTTTCGGAAAGCCTGGCGGAATCGGGCACCGCGGCCTGCGCGCTGCGCCGCCGCCGTGCGACTCGCGCGCCCCTCAGCAGGGCACAGTTCGGGGACCGTCGGGTGGGTGCGCTCGACAGGAGCCGCCGCCCACCCGCGGTGGTGTCCGAACATTCGGTCGTGTCCCCGGCGCGTCAGAGTGGCCGGACAGCTGTACCGGCACTCGACCCAACCGCTAACCGGACCTCGACAGCACGATCACCCGCGGGAGCGGTTCCCGCGACTCGCGGGTGAACGTTCACCTTCGGTAGTCGTCTTCCCCGTCGTAGTAGTAGTCGTCCTCTTCATACCACTCTGGGGTGTAGTCAGCGGAAAGCTCACGCTCCAACGCCTTGAGGTCAACACTGGGGGAGTTGTACTTCAGCTCGCGGGCCACTTTTGTCTGCTTGGCCTTGGCACGGCCGCGCCCCATGGCTCGACCCCCTCGCGCAGGGTTTGCGGGGCGGCCAGGGGAACGGCGGCCCCGCATGAATCTCAACAACCTTTTCCTGTAACTACCGTACCGTGCCGATGCGGTTCTTCGCGACGTGGTGCGCCCAGCGAGCCGCCTCCGCAACGGTGACGTGAGCCGCACCGGACGCGGACGTGGAACCGGTCGGTGCGGGGTGGGGGCGGGCGCCGCCGGAAGCGGTGCGCGGACATGGCAACATACACGCTGTGCCGGAGCCGTTCGTCGCCTACATGAGGGTGTACGAGCCCCTGTCATCGTTCGAGTCGCCCCGACAGGAACAACTCGCCGAAGCGCTGGATCAGGGTGCCGTGGATCCGGTCGGGGTCGGTGCTCGCGAGCAGAACAGGTGGCTGCGTAGCCAACTGTCCATCCGACCGCGTCTTCTCCCCGGGGAGGGAATCGACGGAACACCGCAGGGGCAGGAGGAGGTGCTCGCCCTTGACCCCGAGGACGTTCCCGCCGAGTCCGCCGACACCGTCGGTCCGGGACCGCTGGTCTGCCCGCTCGACATCCGGGGACGCGCGGCAGCCGCGCTGGTCGGTTTCATCGGAGCCGCCGACCCGCCGCTGCGCACGGCGGCGTTGACGATGCCCGAGGACACCGCCAAGTCCAAGGCCACGGCCGTGGTCAACGAGATGTCCGACAGCGCGGTGCACGTGATCTCGTCCACCTGGACGATCCCGCTGCCGTGGTTCGCCGTGGTCGACCCGGAGCAGCGCGTGCTCGTCGAGGACTCGCACGGCGGGCTCGAACGGGTCTACTGGCGCACGCCGATGGCGGAGGCCAGGCGCAGGGTCTCGCGGGCGCACACCGTCACCAGGAACACGCTGGGCGACGAGGGGCCGCCGAAGATCCTGCGGGAGACCGGGCGCTGGCTGGAGCGGTTCCACCCGCACTCGGCGGTCGAACTCGACTACGGCGGCCTGGTGCGCATGATGCGGGACGAGGACCTGCGCGCCGACACCTCGGCCGAGGACGTGCACGCGATCGTCGACGCCATGGAGCTCGGGCACACCAACGAGGTGGCGGAGCGCTACGAGGCGCTGCGCGAGTTCTGGGCGGAACTGGCAGCGCACGAACGCTACAACTGACCGGTCTGCTCGAGTGGGCCCTCTGCTCGGCGGGTCGCTTGGCGGAACCTCAGTCGGCGCCCGGCTGCGGGTGCCCCGACATCGGGTAGCGGCCACACAACGTCGGGGCCGTCCTCGCCGGGCACTCGACTGAGAACCCGCGGCGGTGCCGGTGGCTCGGGCTCAGAGCGCTTTCGTTGGAGCGGACTCCTTGACCGGAACCTCCTGCCCGTGACCTCTGCGCACTTCAGATGGAAGGTTCCATTCCGCGCGAGCGCTTTGAGCCCACGCAGAACGAGGAGATCCGGTGCGTGAGTCGGATGCATTGCACGGCCGGGCCGCTCGCCGCGTAGGTGGCTACTCAAGAGCGGCCCAACACTCCCAAGGCGCCGACTCACGTGCCGGCTAAGCAACCGCCTACGCAAAGCTCTGCTACGCGCACTCAGTGGTCGCTACCCGATGTCGAGGATCCCGCAGCGAGACCCCGACTGAGGTTCCGCCACGGGACCATCCGAGCAGAGCGTCCCGCGCACTCTCAGTCGAAGAGGTCGGCCGTTGGGCGAACCTTCCCCACGGTGCGCCCACCGCCGAGCACGGGCTCCTCGGCCAGTGCGTCCAGCTCCTCGCTGACGACCCCGACCGAGCGCAGCGCGGCCACTGCCACGGGCAGCCTCGCCCGCGCCGAACCGTCCGCGATCTTGACCGCCACCGCGTGACCGTCCGGCAACGCCAGGGCCAGCACCCCCTCGACGCCCGATTTGCTGAGCAGACCGTCGACCGCGCGCATGAGCAGCGTGTCCTCCCGGTCGGTGCCCGCGACCAGCCAGGGGTGCGCGCGCATGGCGTCGGCCACCCTGCGCTGCGGAGTCCCCGGTTGTGCGGTGACCATCGTCCGGAACGTGCGCGCCAGACCGGTCAGCGAGACGGCGAACAAGGGGGCGCCGCACCCGTCCACCGAGGTGGCGGCGACCGGCTCGCCCGCCAGCTCGGAAACGGTCTCGTGCAGGTCCACCTGCAGCGGGTGCTTGGTGTCGAGGTAGTCCTCCAGCGCCCAGCCCCGCTGCGCGCAGGTCGCCAGCATCGCGGCGTGCTTGCCCGAGCAGTTCATCGTGATGCGCTGCTTGCCGAACCCCTCGGAGGCGCGCTGGTCCCGCTCCGCCTCCCGCAGCGGCCAGTCCGTCGGGCACCGCAGGGCGTCCTCGGTCAGGTCGTGTCGGTTGAGCAGCTCACGCGTTCGCAGCAGGTGCTCCGGCTCGCCGCTGTGCGAGGAGGCCGCCAGCGCGACGTCGGCGTCCTCGGTCAGCTCCAGTCCGGAGCGGATCATGCCGACGGCCTGGGCCGGTTTGTTCGCCGAGCGGGGGTACATGGGCTGGTCGGCCCCGCCGCGCGAGTGCTTCACCCGGCCGTCCGGGGCGAGGACGACGACCGAACCGTGGTGCAGGCCCTCCACGATGTCCCCGCGAACCATTTCGACCAGCGGTACCGGGCTACCGTGCTCGTTCAATGTCCGTCCCTTTCCGCTGCCAGTAATTCGTCCACCGAGGCGACCCCTTCGCGGTATCGGCGCGCGATCTCCTCGTTCAGCTGGTCCACCACCGTCTGGACCTGCTTGCGCCGGGTGGAGACCGACTCCTCCTCGGACTCGAAGGCGCGCAGGGTGGCGTCCAGCTTCTCGCTCGACAGCGACATCACGTCGGACAGGTCCACATCGGAGACCAGGGCCTCCACGTGTCTGCGGTGCGACTCCGCCCTGGAGGGCTCCATGGTCTGGTACCGACCGGAGCCGGAGGCCGGTCCCACGGCGTTGTCCGAGAGGATCCCGACCAGCTCCTCGACAACGGTGGCCGAGCCGTCCTCGTCGCGTCTGCGTTGCTCGGCCCGGACGATGTCGATCCGCGCGTGCAGCATTCTCCGCAGGTAGGACAGGTCGGTCTCCTCCTGTGCTGCTTCGTCGCGCAGTTCGCGCACTTCGTCCAGACCGCGTTGTTCGACATCGCCGACGTAGTCCGGGGAGAGAACCCGGTCGATGCGTCGGCGGCCTCCGGGGCGCACTTCGATCACGGCTACAACCTCTGCATCCTGGCGCTGAGTTCGCCGGAGCCGGCGCTTCGGCGCTGCTTCCCACATCCTAGGCCAGCGGTGTGGCGTGCTTGGGGGAGTAACAGGTGTGCCGCCGATCGAGTCACTCGATCAGCCCGAACAACCCACGAACGTGGGATACCGAAAGCGGCATTCGCTGTGCGATCTTGGCCAAGCCGGACGCCCGAGCGACCAGCTGGGCGTTGTCCCGTACCGGAACTCCGCTGGAGTACTCCAGCGTGTCGGCCATCCCCACGCGGAGGTGTCCACCCGCGGCCAGCGCACCCAGCATCACGGGCAGCGCGGCCGCACCCAGCCCCGTCGCCGTGAACTCCGCTCCGGCCGGGAGCCCCTCGACGGCCGCGCTGAGTGTGCCGATGTCGCCGGGCATCCCCGCGCCGAAGACGAGAACGACGTGCACGGGCAACGAGTCCCCGGCGCACAGCTGGCGCAGCTTCGGCAGGTCGTCCAGCTCCCGCACCTCGTAGTGCACGGCCAGTCCCCGCTCACTCGCCCCGGCACGCAGGTCGGAGACGAACTCCTCCGGGGCGTCCACCGGACACGTGAGCACCTGGGCCCCCGAATCCAGCAGGGTGGCCAGGGTTTCCGAACGCGCGTAGGCGGCGACCCGCACCAGCAGATCGGTCCGACCGCGGACAGCGCTGACCACGTCCGGGACGGCGGTGTCGTGCCGGGGCTCCAGGTCCACCACCGAAGCCCCCACTCGCTCGCAGGCGGCGGCAGCGGCGGCCACCTCCTCGCTCCCGACCGGCAGGGTGGGAACGTCGGCCTTCGCATGGGCCCCCGTGGCGGCCACCGTGATGATCGTTCCCGCTTGGGCCGGAGATCCGCCGGTCTCGGCTGACGACGCTGTCATACTCCGATCTTGGCACAGCGGACGGCTCCGCCGATCCCCGCGGCCCGGCTGCCGGACGGTCCGGGGATCGGGCGAGCACTCGTTCGGTCGTGCCTGCTGCCGGGCAAGTCGAGCAAGCGGCGCGGCCCGCTCGCGAACCACCCGAGCGGACCGGACCGGACGCTCTCACTGTCCGCGCAGCCCCTGCATGGCGATCCGCCCCGGCGGTTCCCCGGTGTCCGGAGGCACCGAGTCGGGGTCGACCGTGGCCGCGATGGCCCGCTCCTGCTCGGAATCACCGGCCGTGAACTGCTCGTCGACCGGGGCCGAGCGCTTTATCAGCGCCAGCGCGACCGGGCCGAGCTCGTGGTGCAGCACGACGCTGCCCACCCGGCCCACGGAACGTTCCCCGCGGTGCACCGGATCCCCGGTCTCGGGGCGGATCTCCAGCGAGCCGTCGAGGTGCAGCAGCAGCATCCGGCGCGGAGGCTTGCCCACGTTGTGCACCTTGGCCACCGTCTCCTGGCCGCGGTAGCAGCCCTTGGCCACGTGTGCGGCCGTGTGGATCCACCCCAGCTCGTGCGGGATGGCCCGATCGTCGGTGTCCACCCCCACCCGGGGGCGCAGCGCCTCGACCCGCAGCGCCTCGTAGGCCATGGTTCCGGCCTTGCGGGCTCCGGCTCCGGTCAGCCGCATCCACCAGTCGACCATCGAGTCCCGCGGCACCAGCAGGTCGGCGGTGTAGACCTGCCGGAACGGGACCTGCCGAACCAGCCCGCCACCCGGCAGCGCGGCGACTCCGTAGGGCTCGGTGGGCGGTTCGGTCACTCCGGCCTCTTCGAGCACGTTGGTCGCCCCGGGCCCGATGACCGTGAACACGGCGAACTCCCCGGTCGCGTCGCGCGGTTCGACCGCGGACCAGAACCGCATCGCCTCCAGGTACTCGAAGAGCGACTGAGTGCCGTCCGTGCCCATGGTGGGCAGCGCGCTGGTGGCGGTGGAGCCCGCTTCGCAGTCCAGGTAGACGACCTCGTCGTGGTGCGCCACCATCATGTGGCTGTCCACCCGCCCCTGGCTGTCCAGCACGAGCGCCTCGGTGCCCCGGTCGTCGGCCAGCTCGGTGAGGTGCTGGGACAGCACCAGGTGCAGCCAGCTCAGACGTTCCTCACCGGGTACGGCGATGACCTGGCGGTGCGAGCGGTCCACCACGACGGCGTTGCGGACGGCCGCGCGCTGCTCGCCGAACGGGTCGCCGAAGTGCCACGGCACTCCCGAATCGAGCGAGTCCTCCGGCGCGGGGACCGCGCCCGGCAGTTCGAGCAAAGGTGAGTTCAATTCCGCTCCTCGGCGGTTGTTGCGAGGGGTCCGCTCGGTGTCCGAACCGAACGGGACGCAGACGACGGTTCACGTGTCCCGAGGGGGACGGTCCTCGGAGGTGCTCCGATCCTCCTCCCCGGCGGTGCGGCACTTGCCGCAAGTGCCGGACAGGGCGAGATGGGTGGCGTCCAGGGCGAACCCGCGCTCCCGGTCGAGCGATTTGCCCAGCTCGTCGAGCAGCTCGCACGGCACCTCGTCTATGTCACCGCAACGGTGGCAGACCAGGTGCACGTGCTCGTGCTCCTCGACCGAGTAGGTGGGCGCACCGTGCCCCAGGTGAGTGTGCCGGACCAGTCCGAGCTCCTCCAGCAGGTCGAGCGCCCGGTAGACGGTGGTGATGTTGACCGTGGGAGCCGTCCGCTGGATGTGCTTGCACACCTGCTCCGGGGTGGCGTGGGCGAGTTCGCGCACGGAGTCGAGCACCAGCTGCCGCTGGGGGGTCATGCGCATGCCGCGCCGGTGCAGCGTGCTGCGGAGCGCTGGTTTGCCCTCGAGCGCTTCGCCGCCTCCGGTGCCGCCGTCGGCTGGCGTGTCGTTCGCGGCTCGCTCGTCGTCCCGAGCCGTGCGAGCTCCCCGGTCGGTCACGGCATGCTCCCGTTGTGGTCGTGTCCCTGTGCTGCTCCCCACGATCGTACGACCGCGTTGCCCGGTACGACCCGTTCGGGCGTGTGCGACTCGTCGCCACCGGATCGAGCGCCCCTCTCCCGGGGCAGTGGGTGCCATTCCGCCGGTGAGCCTGCGACGACGACTCGACGGAGCCCTACTAGGCTGCTGCTATGCGTGTTCTGGCTTTGCTCGACGGCAGCGTCGCCGATCCGGAGAGTCCGCTGCTGCGGGCCGACGACCTCGGCGTCCAGCGCGGTGACGGCGTTTTCGAGACGATCCTGGTGGTCGACGGCCGTCCGCGGGAGCTGGAAGCCCACCTGGACCGGCTCGAACGCTCCGCGCGGCTGTTGGAGATGACGCTTCCGGAACGCGCCGACTGGGAGCGCGCCGTGCGCGCGGTGACGGACCAGTGGCCGTGGGACGCGGAATCCGAGATGGCGCTGAAACTGGTCTGCACCCGCGGGGTCGACGGTGGTGACGGAACCCCGACCGCCTTCGCCTCCGGGCAGTCGATTTCCGCGGAACTGCTGCGCAAGAGGGCCGAGGGGATTTCGGTCGTGACGCTGGAGCGCGGGATCGACCCGGGGATGATGGAGCGCGCCCCCTGGCTGCTCCTCTCGGCCAAGACGCTGTCCTACGCGGTGAACATGGCCGCCCTGCGGGAAGCCGAACGTCGCGGGGCGGACGAGGTCGTGTTCACGGCCACCGACGACTCGGTGCTGGAAGGCCCCACCTCGAACGTGGTGCTGGTCGAGGGAGACACCCTGGTCACACCGCCTCCGAGCGCGGGGATCCTGCGCGGCACCACCCAGGGAGCCCTGTTCGCGGCGGCCTCCGAAGCGGGGTGGAACACCGCTGTCGAACCCGTCTCGGTCGAACGCCTCCACCGGGCCGACGGGGTGTGGCTGGCCTCCAGCATCCGCAGGATCGTCCAGGTGCACACCGTGGACGGGGCGGCGATCAGGGCGGATCGAGAGCTGGATGAGCGGGTGCGCAAGCTCTACGAATCCCTCTACTGATCAGGGAGTTCGGTAGGGCCTTTTGCTTGGGTGGTTGCGTGGCGGAACCTCTCGCGGGCTCTCGCTGCGGCGAGGCCCGACATCGGGTAGCGACCTACACAACGTCGGGCCTTCCTCGCGAGAGCACCACGAGAGAACCCGCGGCGGTGCCGACTGCGCAGGCTCGTAAGCGCTCGCGTTGGAGCGACAGCCCTTCCGGCGACCTCGCCGCTCAGCGGGTTCAGACGAGCCGAACCGCTCAGCCTGCGATCCGCTCCAGCTTGGCCGAGAGCCGGGGCTGGAGCTCGTGCTCGGAGGTGGCCCGCTCCTCGACGTAGGCCAGCGAGCCCTCGACGACCCCGTACAGGCGACTCGCCGCGGTCACGTCCTCGGCCGTCGGGGTGCGCAGCACCGCGTCGGTGGAGAGCTCCCAGCTGGTCTGGTTGCGGGGCTTGCCGAAGAACATCTCCGCGACCCCGGAGGAGTGCACGATCAGCAGCTCGATGCTGTCGTCCGGCTGGGGCCGCCACCAACCGAGCTCGCGGAAGGCGGGCTCCACGATGTTGCCGCCTTCACCGTCCAGCTTCCAGGCACGGCTCTCGTAGTAGAGGAAGGGCCTGCCGTCGTGGGCGAACGTGACCTGCTGGAGGAAGCGGTACTTCTCCTCCAGCGAGGGGTGGTTCGCCTCGCCCTCACCGCGCCAGACACCGATCAGCGGAAGCAGCCCGAGGCAGGCGCCGTTGAGGTCGGGCCCCATGCGCAGGTTCGCGGTGTCCCCGACACCGGGGAGGTCGTCGAACTCGGGAATGTTGCGCCCGCGGGTCTTCTCGGCGCGCTCGGCCTGGGCGCGCACCGCCGCGTCACCGCTGCCGGGCTGCGGCTGACTGCTGGACGGGCCGGGCTGTTCGGACGGCTGGTTGGGGGTGGCAGACATCGCTGTCGAGACTACCGCGTCTCTTCGCGGCAGTCGTAGCCTGACCCCCGGTTCCCCGCGCGGGAGTCAGTCGCTGTGCAGCCGATACACCACGTAGAAGGCGAACCACACAGTGGCGATGGCGGCGATCGCCACCAGGCTGACCAGACCGTAGTGCAGAAAGTCGATGAGGGTCATGCCCGAGAGCATAACCACCACCCGCGCGTCGTGGGGTGTGGGCTGAGGCATGATCTGTGCCGACAACGACTCAGGGGAACGCGTTGCGGTGCTCAGCGGCACCGGTGCTCACGCGGGAGAGACAGGGATCACATGGAGTTCGGCACGCTGCGCGACAGGGCGCTTTCCTACCGGGAGTGGCTGCTGGCGCGCAAGCAGGAGATCGACGCCGGTTTCGACTGGTACCCCTTCGACACGCTGGCCAACGTGCTGCACCTGGACGGGCTGCTCTCCGCGGAGAACAGGAACGTGTTCGGAGAGCTGGCCGGACGCCGGATCGCCGACATCGGCGCGGCCGACGGGGACCTGGGGTTCTTCCTGGAGGCGGAGCTGGGGTGCCACATCGACCTGGTGGACACGGCGGCCCCGAACTACAACCGGCTGCGCGGTGCGCGGCTGCTGGCCGAGAGCCTCGGGTCCTCCGCCGAGATCCACGACGTGGACCTGGACAGCCAGTTCTCCCTGCCCGCGGAGCACTACGGGGCCGTGCTGTTCCTCGGGCTGCTGTACCACCTCAGGAACCCGTTCTACGTGCTGGAGACGCTCGCCCGGCGCAGCGACCTCTGCTTCGTCTCCACGCGGATAGCGCAACTCAGCCCGGACCACGGAACCCGACTGGCCGAGCAGCCCGTGGCCTACCTGCTGCACCCGAACGAGGCCAACAACGACCCCACGAACTTCTGGATCTTCTCGGAAGCCGGGCTGCGCAGGCTCTTCGACCGCACCGGCTGGGAGGTGCTCGACTTCACCACGGTCGGATGCCGGACCGATTCCGATCCCGCGGCGCAGGACCGCGACGAACGGGCGTTCGCCCTGCTGCGCTCCAGGTGGGCCCAGGAGCGCTGACGATCCCGGGGCGTCAGGTGACTCAGTCCCGCTCGGACCGGCCGTCCGGAGCGGGACGAGCAACTAGAGCTCGCGACGGAGTCGCTGCGCGGGGCGGGGTGGTGTCCTCCGGTGTCGCGACACCACCCGCGCCGCCGCGGCTTTCGCGTCAAGCCACCGCGATGTCCACCTGATGCAGCCCGGGTCCTTCGGGCGAGACCGTGGATTCGCCGCTGCCGTCCCGGTGCAGGGCCCGCACGGTCCAGGTCCCCTCTGCGGCGTAGAACCGGAAATCCCCCTCGTCCGAGGTGACCACCTCGGCGGTGAAGTCACCGGAGGGGTTCAGCAGGCGGACGAAGGCACCGCCGACCGGCTGCCCGGCCGAACGGACCTTGCCCGCGAGGACCGTCTGGTCCCCGGTGTCCGTGCTCACGGCACCGGACTGGTCCGGTGCTCCGCATCCGCTGGTCACGTTCACCCCTCCTGCTCGCTCGGGTTCTCGATCGGCACGCCGACCAGCGAGCCGTACTCGGTCCAGGAGCCGTCGTAGTTCTTCACGTCCTGGTGTCCGAGCAGCTCGTGGAGCACGAACCAGGTGTGCGAGGAGCGCTCGCCGATCCGGCAGTAGGCGATGGTGTTCTTGGACTCGTCCAGGCCCGCCTCGTTGTAGACCTTGCGCAGCTCCTCCTCCGACTTGAAGGTGCCGTCCTCGTTGGCCGCGCGGCTCCACGGGACGTTGATGGCGGAGGGGATGTGCCCGCCGCGCTGGGCCGCCTCCTGCGGAAGGTGGGCGGGGGCGAGCAGCTTGCCGGAGAACTCGTCGGGCGAGCGGACGTCGACGAGGTTGCGGTTGTTGATCGCCTCGACGACCTCGTCGCGGAACGCGCGGATGGAGTTGTCGGGGTCGGCGGCGACGTAGTTGGTGCGCGGGCGCTCCGGTACGTCCTTGGTCAGCTCGCGGCCGTCCAGCTCCCACTTCTTGCGGCCGCCGTCGAGCAGCCGGACGTCGTTGTGGCCGTAGAGCTTGAAGTACCAGTAGGCGTAGGCGGCGAACCAGTTGTTGTTGCCGCCGTAGAGGATCACGGTGTCGTCGTTCGAGATTCCCTTGGAGGAGAGCAGCGCGCCGAAGTCGTCGCGGCCGACGAAGTCGCGCCGGACGTGGTCCTGCAGCTCGTTGCGCCAGTCGAGCTTGACCGCTCCCCTGATGTGTCCGTTGTCGTAGGCCGTGGTGTCCTCGTCGACCTCGGCGAACACGACCCCGTCGGTGTCCAGGTTCTGCTCGGCCCAGTCGGTTGTGACCAGGACCTGTTCACGACTCATTGGAGTGGCTCCTTCTCGCTCGTATCGGCAAAGTGAGATCTCAGCGGGTCTCGGTGGGTGATCCGGCGGGTACCAGCCGCCTGACCACCGGATACAGCTGGCATCCGAGGCAGTAGCCGAAGGCTGCGTTGAGCAGTGCGGCCACCAGGGCCAGCGCGTTCGCGACGACGCCGAGGGAGGTCCACCCCGCCGCGTACCCCACAGTGGCCAGCAGGGCGAAGGCGAACCCGATCCCCTGGGAGAAGCGGACCGGTCGGGGGTCCTCGTGCTCCGCCTCGGGGACTTCACCCAAGCGAGGTCGGAGCGTCCGCCGGTACAGGTGGCCCCAGGGGTTCGTGCGCAGTCCGACGAACGCGCAGAGCGCGAACAACGCGGTCTGCGCCGCGAGCACGCGCCAGCTACCCGTTACCAGCCCGACGGCGAGGATGCCGCTGGTGACCCATGCCGTGAATCGAACACCGCGTGGATCGACACGGGCATCGGTGGACATGGGACCTCCTGGCCGGTGGACGGTGCTGTCGGGTCCGTCGGGGTGGCAACGAAGCGCGCCGGGCACGGACGTGTGGTCCGCTCGCCTCCGGTGTCGTCACCGCCCGGTCATCGCCTGCAACACAGGCTGCTCCCAACGCGACACAGGTCCACCGCGCGCCTGGAGGTCAGCAGTACGTGCACGGTTCGGAGATTACCCGCCACGACCGTTGCTCGGAAAGATTGTTCACCCTGTGGGACGGATCTGTCGATGCGGCCGAGCACGTTCGGTGATCACGGCGGGGAACGCGGATGACCGTGGTTCCGGACGAGGGGAAGTCCCGTGGCCGCGTCCCCGGAGAACTGCTCCGGGGAGGGGGTCAGCGGGCGAGGTGCGGGCGCAGCGCGGTGTCCAGTCCGTCCCGGCGCGGAACCCCGGACACCCGGAAGAGCTCGCGCCCCGCCGAGTCGAGCGCGAGCGTGGTCGGCGTGGTGTGCACCCGCAACGGCTTCGACCACTCCGGATGGTGGGTGAGGTCGAACTCGACGTGCCGCAACCCCGCGGTCCGCTCGACCAGCGTGGAGAGCAGGACGCGAGTGTGCCTGCAGGGGGCGCAGAAGGTGGTGGACAGCTGCAGCAGGGTCACCTCCGACTCGGGAGGTCCGTCCGCCGCGGAACCGCCGGCCTGCGCGCCCCGCCCGGACCCGCGAAGAGCGCCGCGCAGCGCATCGGCTATCTCGGGGGGAAGCTGGTCGAACACTGCTGGTTCCCGTCCAATCTCGTCTTCGCGGTCGGTGCCGTTCGTGGCGGCCCTGGTCCGGGGGATTCGGCCCCGGGCGCCCCCGCTCCGGTCGAGCCTGGTCCGGTTGACCCTGCCCTCCCGGCTTCGCAGCAGCGCCCCGAGCACGAGCCCGGCCGCCACCGCCACGACCAGCGCCGGCCAGCCCGGCGACATCAGTTCACGGTTCCGTCGCCGTTGATGGTCACGTCCCGGGCCGTTCCCTCGGCCACGAGCGCTCCCCGCTCGACGTGGAGCGCGGTCGGGCGCACGGTGAAGGGCAGCATCCCCGGATCGAGTGTAGTCGTGAACCGGCGCAGGATCGCCTGCTCGAAGCGGCTCGCCAGGTCCACGGAGCCGACCTTGCTGTTGTCCAGGTCGAGCTCGCGTGGCTCGATCCGGATGCCGCCCTCGTCGTTCAGCACGAGTCGACCGGTCACGGCGACCTTGTTGGTGCTGCCCGCGATGTCCACCGTGCCCTCCATCCGGACCCCGGTGGAGGTGGAGTCGGCGGTGGGCCCCGCGGAATCCCCGGCGGGGGAGATGTGGAGGTCGTTTACGGGAAGAACCTTTCCGAGGGAGGAGTCGTCGAGCCGGACGCGGCCGACCACCTCGTCGACGTCGATTCTGCTCGAGTTGCCGCGCAGCATCGCGAAGGTGGACACCCGCGCGTGGTGCAGATCGGCCTGCAGGCCCACGTCCTCGACCGGACCCATGTCCACTCCGGGAGCGCGCAGCTGCACGTCCCTGAAGTCGCCGCGGATCGCCTGGGTCAGGAACGGGAAACCGTTGATCCGCACCTCGGGGTCCTTCGCGAGCCCGAGCTTGTCGCCCATCTTCTTCGAAACCTGGTTCTCGGCCACGGCCGCCGCGCCGAAGTCGGCGGCAACCAGCAGGCCGATGAGCACGAGCAGTGTTATGACCAGCTTTTTTCCGGGTAAGGCACGTTTCAACGCGACCTTCCTTGTCTGAGGGGACCTACCGGCCGGGCCCCGTGTTCGGGTCGGATCGCGGAGCCGGTGGGCCGGACTCGTTCGCGGGCAGGGCAGCGGCACCTCCGTCCGGAGTGTGCTCGAGGGCCGCTTCCGTGGCTCAGGATCGCACACGCCGGGCCGTGCTCCGGGGCGCGAGTCGAGCGCGTTCCCGAGGGGCCGGGCAACCCCGCAGGGAGGATTCCGGGGCGGGCCCTTGGCGGGGAGGAAAAATTCCGTTCGTGACTTCGTCGCCGAAAGATTCGACGCCATCGCTCTCGCGGTCGTGTGATGTGCGCTGCGTTACCTGTGCTTGTCCGTGACATTGTGTGTATTCTTTCCGTCATCGGAGGCAACGGAGCCTCGCCGTCCGCGCGGTTTCCCCCGCCGTACCGTCCATGCCGGTGAGAGCCGGTTTACGGAGGCATAGATGAGCTCCGAGCTGCTGCTGCTGACCAACGAGTCCGACTGCGATTCCGTGCTGCCCGCGCTCTCGCTGTTGCCGCACCGGGTGCGGATCGTTCCGCCGAACTCCTCGGCGATGGTGACCACCACCGGTTACGAGCTGGTTCTGGTCGACGCGCGGGACAACCTGGCCGCAGCGCGCAATCTGTGCCGGATGCTTTCCTCCGGTGACGAGGGCGTTCCCGTGCTCGCCGTGGTCAACGAGGGCGGACTCGTCGTGGTCAACGCAGAGTGGGGCGTGGACGACGTGCTGCTGCCCACCACCGGCCCGGCCGAGGTGGACGCGCGGATCAGGCTGCGTACTGCCCAGCGCGGCGGCAGCTCCACGGCGGGCGGACCGGTCACCGTGGGCGACCTCGTCATCGAGGAGGAGACCTACACCGCCAGGTTGAAGGGGCGCGCCCTCGAGCTCACCTACAAGGAGTTCGAGCTGCTCAAACACCTGGCCACCCACGCGGGCAGGGTGTTCACCAGGGTGCAGCTGCTCCAGGAGGTCTGGGGCTACGACTTCTTCGGGGGGACGCGCACGGTCGACGTGCACATCCGTCGGCTGCGGTCCAAGCTGGGCCCCGAGCACGAGGCCATGATCGGCACGGTTCGCAGCGTCGGGTACAAGTTCGTGCGCCCGTCCCGCACGAGCAGGGACTCCAGCGGGTCACGCCGCGCGGACTCGGCCGCGCACGACGCGGAGCAGGCCGAGTTCACCTCCCGGATGAACGGGGCGGAGGCGGAGCTTTCGGCCCCGGACGAGCGAAACCAGGCTCGGCGGGCCGAGTTCGAGTACGACCCGGCCGAGTGATGCCAGGGCGGAGCGCTTCAGGGAAGTCGGTTCGCGCAACGTTCGGGGAACTTCCGCTCGGCTCGCCTTCGGGCGGTGGCGAGACTCGCCACTCGGAGGGCTGGCAGCGCCCACCGGCGGCCGAATGTGGGTAATCTCGGTCGATGTGGTGCAGCTGACGTGGCGAAACGGACTGGACGACGCCGAGACCGCCGAGGTGGAGAACCTGCTGGCGGAGACCGAGCGAAGCGACGGGGTGGCCCCCGCGGGGGAGCACGTGCTCCTGCGACTGCGTGCGCACCGGGGCGTGACCGAGCAGATCGAACCGGTTCGAGCGGATACCGGTGGTTCGGAGCACTTCGTGGTCCGGGCCGAGCAGGGGGAGTTGGCCGGGTACGCCCATCTGGACACCGAGGGTGCTGCTTCGGGAGAGCCCCTGGTGGCGGAGTTGGCCGTTCACCCGAGTTTCCGCGGCAGGGGAGTGGGCGGCGAGCTCGTCCGCGCTCTCGCCCAGCGCGCCGAGGTCCCCGCGGAGGAGGACCCGCCGGAGGACGCCGGACGGCTGCGGGTGTGGTCGCACGGGCTGTTGCCCGGAGCAGTGGCGCTCGCCGAGCGGTTCGGTGCGGGGCGGGTCCGCGAGCTGTGGCGGATGGGGCGCGGACTCGACGGCGCCGAACTCGCGGAGCCGGTGCTGCCGGAGGGCGTGTCGATACGTGGCTTCCGGGCGGACGAGGACGAGCGGGAAGTCGTCCGGGTGAACCAGCGCGCCTTCTCCTGGCATCCGGAGCAGGGCGGCATGACCGAGCGGGAACTGCGTGAGAAGGAGGAGCTCGACTGGTTCGATCCGGCCGGATTCCTGCTGGCGGTCGACGGTTCGGGGACCCTGCTCGGCTTTCACTGGACCAAGATTCACCCGGACGGGAGCGGCGAGGTCTACGTGGTCGGCGTGGACCCGGATACGCAGGGTAGCGGCCTCGGGCGTGCGCTGACGCTGGCCGGGTTGCGTTATCTGCGGGATGTCGGATGCTCGCGGGTGATGCTGTACGTGGAGGGGGACAACGGGCCCGCCGTGGCGGTTTACCACCGTCTCGGTTTCGAGCGCTGGGACGTCGACGTGCAGTTCGGCCGGTAACCCGGTTGGTTCACGAAATGTGCCCATTTGGGGCTTTCGGGTGAGCGGGTTCGTTGCCCGCTCACCCGGTGAGATGTGGGATTGCTTACTTAGAGTACTTAGTTAACTCTTTGTTCACCTGAATGGCGGTAGATGTCTACCCGATAGACCTAAGGTTGCAGGGCGTGGACGGCACACGCCGTTGACTTCCGGTCTTGGAGGAACGACGTGCACATCGGGCGGCACAAGGCCGTGCTGGGAGCCCTTGTCGTGGGGGTGCTGGCACTTTCCGCTTGCGGAACCGACCAGAACGTGACCAACGCCGAGCTCAATCCCGAGCTGCGGAACTTGAAGGTCGCCTGCGGGGACGCCTCCGTGGTGGCCGAGGGGTCGTCGGCGCAGAAGAACGCGATGGACGTCTTCGCCAGGGACTTCGGAGTCAAGTGCCCCGGCAAGAAGCTCAACTACACCGCCTCCGGTTCCGGGAAGGGAATCTCGGCCTTCACCGCGGGCCAGGTCGACTTCGCCGGGTCCGACGAGGCGCTCACCGCCGAGGAGGCCGAGGCGGCCAGGCAGCGTTGCTCGGACAACCCCGCCTGGAACATCCCCATGGTCTTCGGCCCGCTGGCCATCACCTACAACATCCCCGGGGTCAGCGACCTCGTGCTCAGCCCCGAGGTGATCAGCAAGATCTACCAGGGCGAGATCAAGCGCTGGAACGACCCGGAGATCCAGCGGCTGAACAGCGGGACCGATCTCCCGGACATCCCCGTGGTCCCCTTCTACCGCTCGGACGAGTCGGGGACCTCGGCCAACTTCCAGGAGTACCTGTCCACGGCCACCGACGGGCTCTGGAAGGGCGAGGGCAAGACCTTCCGCCCGAAGAGCGGAGTCGGCCAGGGGCGCTCCGGCACCGACGGTGTGACGTCCTCGGTGGAGCAGACCGAAGGTGGAATCACCTACGCGGCGTGGGCGTTCCCCAAGAACGCGGGGCTGGGCATCGCCTCGATCGACAGCGGAAACGGGCCGGTCGAGCTGAACAGCGAGTCCGCGGGCAAGGCGATCGAATCGGCCGAGATCGCCGGCGAGGGCAACGACCTCAAGCTGAACCTCGAATCCATCTACGGCAACGACGCGCCCGGCGTCTACCCGATCGTGCTCGCGACCTACGAGGTCGTGTGCTCCGGTGGGTACGACCCGCAGACAGCCAAGTCCGTGAAAGCCGCGCTGAAGGTCGCGGCCCACGCGGGCAAGGAGAACCTGGAGCAGGCGGGCTACGTCCCGCTGCCCCCCAAGTTCAAGAGCAAGGTCCTCGGTGCCGTCCGGGCGATCGAAGAATGAATCGCGCCGGCGCGACCAACGGCACACCCCGTCCGAACCCGTGCGGCGGTCCGCGAGGGTCGGTGACACTCCGACCGGAAGACCGGGCCGAGTGCTTCGCGACCCGGCGAAGCACCCGCGCGGAAAGCGAGCCGAGCAACTGAGAGGCTGCGAGCGGCAGTGAGCGAGTCGAGGAACTCCGAGCGGAGGCCGGAACCACCGGGCGAGGTGGGCGATGCTCCCGTGCACACCACGGAAGCCCCCGTCCTCGATGCCCCGGTCACCCCGCCGAGCACGCCCACCGACCGGGTGGTGCGCATCGGGGACCGGATATTCCGGGGCATCGCCACCGGGTCCGGCGTGTTCGTCGTGGCGATCATAGGAGCCATCGGGCTCTTCCTGCTGATACGGGCGATCCCCGCCCTGCAGGCCAACGAGGCCAACTTCCTGCTGTCCGGCAAGTGGGAGACCGGCGACCCGGACGAGCTGGCTTTCGGCATAGTCGACCTCGCCTGGATCACCGTGGCGAGCTCGCTCTTCGCGCTCGTCCTGGCGATGCCGATCGCGGGCGGGATCGCGCTGTTCCTCACCCAGTACGCGCCGAGCGTGCTGGCCAGGCCGTTCGCCTACATCGTCGACCTGCTGGCCGCGGTCCCCTCGGTGATCTACGGGCTGTGGGGAGCGCTGGTGCTGGCTCCGGTGATCAAACCCGTCGCCGTGTGGCTGAACACCAACCTCGGCTGGATCCCCATCTTCGGCGACGGGAACGTGCCCGCCGACAGCGGCTCCAACGTCTTCACCGCCGGAATCGTGCTGGCCGTGATGATCCTGCCCATCATCACCGGCGTGGCCCGCGAGGTCTTCGCCCGCACCCCGAAGGCCCAGATCGAGGGTGCCCTGGCGCTCGGCGCGACCAAGTGGGAAGTCGTGCGCACCACCGTGTGGCCGTTCGGCCGCAGCGGGTTCGTCGGTGGGTCGATGCTCGGGCTGGGACGCGCCCTCGGCGAGACGGTGGCCCTGACGGTCATCCTCAGCTACACCTACGAAGGTCCGCACTACAGCATCTTCGACGCCGGGGCGACCTTCGCGTCGCGGATCGCTCTCGGCTCGGCGGAGTTCAACAACAACCTGACCGTCGGTGCCTACATCGCGGCGGGGCTGGTGCTGTTCATCAGCACTTTCGCCGTCAACGCGCTGGCCCGCTGGATCGAGAGCAGCAGCGGTAAGGGGAAGGAATGAGGACGGACACCGCCGATATCGAGCGGCCCGCGAAAACCCCGGCCTTCCAGCAGCTGAGCCCGGGACGCAAAGCCAAGAACCACATCGCCACCACGCTGTTCGCCCTGGCCTTCGTGGTGGCCGTCATCCCCCTGCTGTGGGTGCTGTTCACCCTCTTCCGGCGTGGGCTGGTTCCCATGCTGAACGCGGAGTGGTGGACGCACTCTTTCTACGGCCTGCTGCCGAACGACTTCGGCGGCGGCATTTACCACGCCCTGGTCGGGACGCTGGAACAGACGCTGGTCTGCGCGCTGATCGCGGTTCCGCTCGGCGTGTGCGTCGGGATCTTCCTCATCGAGTACGGGCGGAACTCCAAGCTGGCCAGCACCACCACCTTCATGGTGGACATCCTCAGCGGGCTCCCCTCGATCGTCGCCGGGCTGTTCATCTACGCGCTCTGGATCACCACCTTCGGGTTCGACCGCAGCGGGTTCGCCGTCTCGCTGTCCCTGGTGCTGCTGATGCTGCCGGTGGTGGTCCGGGTGACCGAGACGATGCTGATGATCGTTCCCGACGAGCTGCGGGAGGCCTCGTACGCGCTCGGCGTGCCCAAGTGGAAGACGATCCTGAAAGTGGTGCTGCCGACCTCGCTGTCCGGGATCCTGACCGGGATCATCCTCGGGCTGGCCAGAGTCATGGGTGAAACGGCTCCGCTGCTGATCCTCGTCGGGTACTCCCGGGCGATCAACTTCAACCTGTTCGACGGTCCCATGGCCTCCTTGCCGTTGACGGTCTACACGGCGCGCAAGACCTCGACCGAGGCGGGCGAGTACCGGATGTGGGGGGCAGCGCTCACCCTCGTGCTGCTGATCATGCTCATCAACCTGATCGCGACGTTGTTGTCCAAGCTTTTCGCTGTAAAGACCAAGTAGGGCGGTAGCCGAACCATGGCAAAGCGGCTCGACATCGAGAACCTCAACCTGTACTACAACAAGTTCCACGCCGTCCAGGACGTCACGTTGCAGGTGCACGCGCGCAGCGTGACCTCCTTCATCGGCCCCTCCGGCTGCGGGAAGTCGACCGTGCTGCGCTCGTTGAACCGCATGCACGAGGTGGTGCCGGGGTCCCGGGTCGAGGGCAAGGTGCTGCTCGACGGCGAGAACGTCTACGCGCCCGGGGTCGACCCGGTGCAGGTGCGGCGCACCATCGGAATGGTGTTCCAGAAGGCCAATCCCTTCCCCACCATGTCGATCAAGGACAACGTCGTCGCCGGGCTGAAACTGGCCGGGGACAAGGACAAGAAGAAGCTGGACGAGATCACCGAGCGCGCGCTGCGCGGGGCCAATCTCTGGGAGGAGGTCAAGGACCGGCTCAACAAGCCGGGCGGAGGCCTGTCCGGGGGACAGCAGCAGCGGTTGTGCATCGCACGCGCCACGGCAGTGCAGCCCGACGTCCTGCTGATGGACGAGCCGTGCTCCGCGCTCGACCCGATCTCGACGCTGGCGATCGAGGATCTCATCGCCGAGCTGAAGAAGGACTACACGATCGTGATCGTGACGCACAACATGCAGCAGGCGGCACGGGTCAGCGACCAGACGGCCTTCTTCAACCTGCCCGCCGTCGGCGAGCCCGGCCAGCTGGTCGAGATCGGTGAGACGGGCAAGATCTTCTCCAATCCCAGTCAGAAGGCCACCGAGGACTACATTTCCGGCCGCTTCGGCTGAGGTGATGCTCGGCCGCTCGGTTTGCTCGGCGGGCGGGTCGGTTCGCGTGGTGGGGCGGAGTGCCGTTCCCCGGCGCCTCGGGGTGCGCAGTTTCGCGCGAAACGTTCCGATCATGTGGCTCGGCCGGGCGTGCTGCGGGCGGAGCAGTCCGGTGTCGGCTCACTTGCCGGGAGCCGGGCCGCCGACCACTTCTGGCCGAGTAGCGCGGCGGCGCAACGGCCGGCAGGGTTGCTCATCGGCGATCCTGGAGATCAGCATCGTCGATTCCTTGGGCGGCAGCGCCATGGAGCAAACCTGCTCGAAGGCGGTCAGGTACGGCTCGGTCTCGCCGCTCTTGTCCAGGAAGCGCGAATTCGGCGGACCTCCGGTGTGCACCACCTGCTGATCGGTGTTCTCGCGGAACGAGAACACCGTGACCCGCTCGCCCAGGAACGGATGCGCCCCGACGTCGAACGGCAACACCTGGACGGTGACGTTGCGCCGGTAGCTCATCAGCACGAGGTGCTCCAGCTGCCCGCGCATGAGCCTGCTGCCGCCCACGCGGCGGCGCAGCGCTGCCTCGTCCAGCACCGCCCACAGCTCCAGCGGATCCGTACCGAGCAGCCGCTGCTGGCGCTTCGAGGTCACGGCCACCCGGTCCGATATCTCGGGGGCCGTGAACCCCTCCCTGCTCGAACGCAGCAGCGTGGCGCTGTACTCGGCGGTTTGGAGCAGTTCGGGAAGCGGGTCCGGTTCGAAGACGCTCAGCGCCGTCGCGGCGGTCTCCAGACCGAGGTAGGTGTCGAACCCGCTGCGACGGGCCGTGCTCGGATGCTCCTGCCACCAGCCGCGTTGCTTGGAGGCCTCGGCCAGTTCGAGCAGCTCCGAGACCTGTTCGGAGCTCGAGCCGTAGAACTCGGCCATCAACCGGACGTCGGCAGTACGCACTGGTACTCGCCCGAGCTCGATCTGGCTTATCTTGCCCTGTGAACAATCCAGGTGGGCGGCGACCTCGCGATGTGTCCGCTGGGCCGCTTCGCGCAGCCTGCGGAGTTCGCCGCCGAGGCGTCGGCGATGGACGGTCGGGCTCTGGTTCACGTGCGGCAGCCTCGCACAACCGCTGGACGCGGGCCCGGTATCAACGCCGAGTATTAATACTGTTCACCCGATCGAGTGGTGGGGCGGGGAGCGGCAACGCGCGAACGAGTCGAGTGGCCGGCCCGCACCGCCCCACCCCGCGTCACGGACGTTCGCTGGTCGGCATGGTCCCGGTGACGACGTAGACGATCCGACGGGCGACCGAAACGGCGTGGTCGGCGTAGCGTTCGTAGAACCGGCCGAGCAGCGTGATGTCCACGGCGGCGGAGACCCCGTGCGACCACTCGGACCCCATCACCACGCTGAACAGGTACCGGTGCAGGTCGTCCATCTCGTCGTCGTCGACCTCCAGGTCGCGCGCCTGCTGGACGTCCTGGGTGCGCAGGATCTGGTTCAGGCGATTGGCCAGCTGGACCGCGACCTGCCCCATCTGGGAGAAGTACGTCTTGACGTCCTCGGGCAGCACCGGCTGCGGATGCCTGCGTCGGGCCGCCTTGGCCACGTGCAGCGCGAGATCCCCCATGCGCTCCAGGCTCTCGGCCGCGTGAATCGTGGAGATCACCGTGCGCAGGTCACCGGCCACCGGTGCCTGCAGCGCCAACAGCCCGAAGGCGTGCTCCTCGCAGCGAGCCCGGGCCTCGTCCACCTTCATGTCGTCGTCGATGACTTGTTCGGCCAACGACAGGTCCGCTCCCAACAGCGCGGTGGTTGCCTGCTCCATCGCGTTGCCGACCATCGTCGACATCGCGGCGAGCTCCTCGGCGAGCTTGTCGAGCTGTTCCTGGTAGGCCTCACGCATGGGTCCAGCCTACTTCGTATGGGAATAGCGCAGGGTTCCCGTCGGTTAACCACCGGTTAACACGACTTGAGCAGTGAGAGTCCCGGCGGCTTCGCCGCTCGCCCGGCCTTCGGCCGGGCCGGGCAAGCGGTCGACGAACCACGTCGGCACCGGTTCGCAAGGACTTCGATTCGCGGGGACTCCGGTTCGCAGGGACTCCGGTTCGCAGGGACTCCGGTTCGCAGGGACTTCACCCCTCGGGGGTGGTGGTTTCAGTTCACCCCGCCGCAGACGTCCTTGCCCGCGTTGACGGTCGACAGTCCCTCCGGGACCTCCACCTTTCCGGTGTCGGGCTGCAGGATTCGGTTCTCGTAGTCGCTGCCGAGCTCCAACCTGATGGTGTCACCGGCGGAGGCGTCCTTCATCAACTCCGCGGCGGGCACGGACGAGGCGAGCAGCTGGGCCCGCTGCTTGTCGCCCTCCGAGTACCTGATGACGGTCCGGTCGCTGGGGGAGTCCAGATCACCGATCTCGTCGACCGAGTAGTCGTACTCCCGCAACTTCTGGGCGGTGTTGCCCGCCAGCCCGCTGCGCTCGGTGGCGTTGAACACCGCCACGCTCGTTTCGGAGGGGCTGGGGCCGGTGGAGGCCTGACTCGGGGTGGTCTGCGCGGGCTCGCGCTGCGTACCGCCCATGGAGGAGTTGGACGTGGCGGAGGAGCCCCCCTGGCTCCGCTGCTGCCCCGACTCCTCGGAGGAGGGAGTTATGGGCTTGTCCTCGATGACGGCCCGGAAGAGTGAGCTCGTGGCCGACTCGCGCAGCTCCTCGTTGCCGCGCTCGTTGTTCTCCCCCGTGGTCGGGATGGTCACGAAGGTGACCTTCTCGGGATCCAACCCTTCCAGGGACTTGCCGAGCGCGATGAGCTTGTTGCTGTTGACGTTCTCGCCGAAGGTGTTGGCGATGACCGCGTTGGCCAGGTCACCCAGCTTGTTCATGTTCAGCAGCACGTCGCTCGAGGTCATCTTGCGCAGCAGCGCGGACAGGAACATCTGCTGACGCTCCATCCGGCCGTAGTCGGACGTCTGGTCCCCCACGACCTTGCGCGCCCGCACGTACTGCAGGGCCCGCTCGCCCCGGAGCTTGTGCCAGCCCGCGGTCTCGAGCACCGTGCCGAGCTCGCGGTCGACCATCGGTTTGTTGGAGCAGATCCGCACACCGTCCACCGCGTTGACCATCGACTTGAACCCCTGGAAGTTGATCCCGAGGAAGTTCGTGATCTTCAGCCCGGAGAGGGACTGCACCTTCTCGGTCACGCACTGCGGACCACCGCTGGCGTAGGCCACGTTGAACTTGACGTTGTTCCTGGCCGGAACCGCCTCGTCGGAGTACTCGCCGGTTTGGGGGTTCCAGGACTCGCAGGTGTCGGCCGGGATATCGATTTCCAGGTCCCGGGGGATGGACACGATCACCACGCGACTGCGGTCGGCCGGGATGTGGGCGATCATGGTGGTGTCCGAGCGCGCTCCCGCGACCCCCTTGCTGGTGCCGACGTTGTCCTCGGCCTGGGCCCCTTCCCTGGTGTCGGACCCGATGAGCAGGAAGTTCAGATCGCCTTCCTGCATCTCGGGGTTCTGGATCGAGTCCGAGTTCCGACTGAGCGCGGAGACCTCCTTGAACTTGGAGTCCCACCAGGTCATGCTCCCCCAGCCGATTCCCGTGCTCACGAACACGAGCACGGCTGCGGCGAGCGCGAGCGACTTGCCCAGCCGCTGAAGGCGCTGGCGCCGTTTGTCCCTGCGCCACTCCACGCGGGACGCGCTGCCTCCGCGGTCGTCGGAGAAGTCGAACGGCATGTCCTGGCCGGGTTCGGGCTCCTTGCGATTGCCGAATAACCACGCGAAGCGCTTGCGCCGCTTGGCCTCCTCCGCGGCTATCTCGTCGTGGACGGCGGAGAACCTGGCCAGGGTGGCGTCGATGTCGTCAGCGGCGCTGTCCGCGTTCGCGTCGTCCTCGTCGTCGACGGAATCGCTCTCGTCCTCCCCCGCGTCCTCGTCGGAGTCCTCCGCGTCGGAGTCCGGTTCGAAACCGCGGTGCTCCGGCGCCTGAGCGGTCGGATGCGCTGCCGAGGACTCGTTCCCGGAGAGGAGGTCCTCTCCGGAGGAGTCCTGCCGACCCGCGGGGTCCGCCCGGGTGTCCTCACCCGTTCCGGGGGCGGAGGGAAGAGGCTCGTACCGAGTGGGCGCCTCCTCCGGAGCCACCTCGGGGGCGGAGGCGTTCGCGTGCGGGGGGTGCTGGTTCGGAGCAGCGGGAACCTGGCCGCCCGGTCGTGGACCGACCGCTGCCCGCCCGGGATTCGCGGGTGGGGGCGGTGCCGGGGGGACCGATCCGGGAGCTGCCTGCCCCGCCGCGGGGGGAGCTCCGGAAGCAGCGGGACCGCCGGGAGGCGTTCCGGGGCCGGGCACCTGCCGCGCATCGGGTGACTGCGGTTCCCGCACGGGCGGGTGCTGGAGCGTGGCGTCCTCGTCGGCTGGTTCGCCGAGCTGTCCGCTCTCCTGGTGCTGCGGTCCCCCGGTCGAGGGGAACTGCTGCTGCGGCGCAGCCGGAGCGGGTGGTGTGAAGGCAGGTGGAGCCCCGGCCCCGGGGGCGGGATTCACACCCGTGGGCGCCTCCTCCGGAGCAGCTGCCCCGGAGGCGGAGGAGCGCGGTCGTCCTTCGGACGCGGAGCGCTGTTCGTTGGGGCGCTGCTCGTTGGGGCGCTGTTCGTTGGGGCGCTGTTCGTTGGGGCGGTTGCGCGGGCCGTTCGGCCTCCGCGGCGCTCCCCGGAACGGCGGGATCTGCGTGGTGTCGTCGGCCTCGTTGGGCGGGGCGGACGCCTGCGGCCCCGGAGCGGGGGGCTGCTGCTCCTCACCCGTCGGAGCCCGCCACTGCCCGGAAGGGGGACCCTGAGGTGGACTCTGCGCCGAACTCCGCGGTGGGTTCTGCGGGGGTCCCTGCGGCGGGTTCTGCGGCTGGTTCTGCGGAGGTGTTGCGTCCTCCTGCTCGGAGGAGTGTCGGGCACGTCGCCGCGCGCGACGGGAGCGCCCGGGGCGCGCGTTCGGTGTCTCCGGGGCCGGTTGTCGGGCGGAGGTCTCCGCCGCGTCGGCCCGGGGAGCGGGCTGCTCGGCGTGCTCGGCTGCTCGACGGCCCTCGGCCGGGGGCTGAGGTGACTGCGGTGGATCCTGAGACGCGTCCTGCTCGTTCTCCTCGATCCTGCGGTGTGACCCGGTGGACTGCGTCTGACGTTTGCCGTGCTTGGACAGCAGGTCCCCGACTCGCGTTCCCCCGGTGCCGTCGTCCCCCAGTGCGCGCCTGCGCCTACGTGACTTGGACCGCTCGCCGGTTTCGTTCCCTGCCTCCTCCGCGGCGGAGGAAGCCCACTCCGAGTGGGAACTCTGGTGCCCCGAACTGCCTTCGCGGGGTTTTTCCGGCACCCGTGTTCCCTCCCACCTTACAGCCATTGGCGTTCATCCCGATGTTTGGCGATCCCCACCCCCGATGCTGTATCGCCATACTCGGCCAAGATGCTACGGCCGATCGTTCGGACTGACGACAGTGGCACCGGATTCTTCACAATATGTGCACTGCAGCGCGGGGTGCTGTCGGGCAAATCACAAGCTGTGCTCCCCCGTGTGGGGGAGTGGTGGACGTTGTGTCCACACCGGAGCGCGGCCGCGCTCGGTAGTATTCCGGTGACTATTCGGAATGTTCGTCCGTTCCGGTCAATTGCACTTCCCCGTCGGTGCGGTATGCCACCTTATTGCGCCCGGATTGTTTGGCCGCGTACAGCAACACATCGGCGCCGAGTATTTTTTGCTCCGTGGTCGTCGGGGTCGGTGCGCTGGTGTGCCCGGTGTCGTAACTCAATCCGATGCTGACCGTTATGCGCAGCCCGCTGGCCATTCGCATCCACGGAAAACTCTCGATTCGGGCGCGTGCGCGTTCGCACACGGCGACAGCGGTGCCCACGTCCACTTCGGGCAGTACCAGTACGAATTCCTCGCCTCCGTATCTGGCGCAGAATCCCCGTGAGGGAAGTTCTTCCTGCAGTAACTCCACCACGTTCTGGAGCACGCGGTCGCCGAGCACGTGACCGTGGGTGTCGTTGATCTGCTTGAACCAGTCCAGGTCCACCAGAGCTATGCCGATCCCCCCGATGGTCTCCTCGGTCAGCCTTCTGAGGCGTTCATCCAGGTAACGACGGTTGTAGCTGCTGGTCAGCGTGTCGCGCAGGCTCTGCTCCCGCGCTCTGGCGTGCTCCCTGCGCAGCCAGTTCACCTCGTGACGCAGCTGCTCGGGAACGCGCGGAGTCAGCTCGCTGTCCCGCAGGTCCAGGGCAGCGCGCAAGTGCCGGTACGCCTGTTGCCACCTTTCACGCGTAGCGAGCAGCTCGGCTATGGCCTCGTGCAGCTGGGCGAGGCCGACCGCCGTGGTCGGGTCGGTGGCGTAGTGCCTGCCCGTCGAATGTTCGGTACACGGAAGGTCGTGCAGGCGTGCCCGAGCGGCCTCGTCCTGCCAGGTGCCCGACCTGGCAATGCCATCGCGAAGTCCGGACATCGCACTCACCTCCCATCCTGGTTTCGTCGAACGGTGTGCTCGGCTTGAGCCGGTTGCGCTCAGCTGCGCGTGAATTCGCTCAACCGGCGTACTCGTCCCGAGCGCGAGCGGGAGGGAAGTGCACGGCCGACCGAACCCCGCGTGCCGCTCATTGAACAGGCTTGCGCGCGATTACGCAGCGTTCGATTTCGAATTCGCTGCGTTTTCACCGGTTGGGGGGACGTGCCTGCTCCGCGCGGTGGGGTGGAGTCAGGTCGGGCACGGGGCGAACCCGTAGATCCTCCCGTCCAGCGAGACCAGGTGCTTCGAGCCGATCTGCCTGCCGACGACCTCACCGGAGCGGCGGACGGTGACCTCCACCGCGACCACCCAGACGCTTCCCGAGGGGCGCAGGCCGCGCACCGTGAAGCCGGGGTCCCGGCGGAGAGTGCGGGGCGCCGGGTCGATGGTGACGGTTCGCCCCGCCAGCGAGCAGGTGTTCTCCCGGAAATCCGGGTGCTGGGTGCGCCGGAGGAACGCCCGCTGGGCGTCCGGGCCGTGGCGCGCCGCCGCGTTGTTGGCCGCGAAGTAGTCGTTGACCGCGTTCCGCGGATCAGTGGGGAAGGCCCCCTCCTCCGGAGGAGCCGAACCACCCGAGAGCAGGCAGATCGGCATGCCGAGCAGCAACAGCCAGCGGGCACTCCAACGTCCGAGCGCGGGGATGCTCACCCCCCGTTGTGGTCCAGTTCCGCGCCCTCCGGAACGGAGGAGTCCTCCGGGTCGTCCAGCCAACCTTCCGGCAACACCACCTTGCCCGCCGAGCCCTGCCTGCCCCGCGGGCCCTCGGCCTCGGCCGGGAACGGGACGTCCGGGTCCAGACCGGCCAGCAGGTCGTCCAGTTCGGCCAGGGTGGAGACCAGGCCGAACCGCTTCCTGAGCTCGGGTCCGACGGGGAACCCGCGCAGGTACTGGGCCATGTGCTTGCGCAGGTCGCGCACGCCCTTGTCCTCGCCCATGTGCTCGGTCAGCAGCTCCGCGTGCCTGCGCAGCACGCGTGAGACCTCCCCGAGGCTGGGGCCCTCCGGTACGGGCTCCCCGGCGAAGGCGGCCTGCAGATCCCGGAAGAGCCAGGGGCGCCCCAGGCAGCCCCTTCCGACGACCACGCCGTCACAACCGGTGGAAGACATCATCTTCAGCGCGTCGTCGGCGCTGAAGATGTCCCCGTTGCCGAGCACGGGGATGCTGCGCACGGTTTCCTTCAGCCGGGCGATCTGGTCCCAGTCCGCCGTGCCGGAGTAGCGCTGCGCGGCGGTGCGTCCGTGCAGCGCCACTGCGGCCGCTCCCGTGTCCTCGGCGATGCGGCCCGCGTCCAGATGAGTGACGTGCTCGTCGTCGATGCCGACTCGGAACTTGACCGTGACCGGGATGCCTGCCGGTTCGGCCGCGCGCACGGCCGCCTGCACTATCCGGCCGAAAAGCCTGCGCTTGTAGGGCAGCGCCGAGCCGCCGCCCTTGCGAGTGACCTTCGGGACGGGGCAGCCGAAGTTCATGTCGACGTGGTCGGCGAGGTTCTCGTCGACGACCATGCGGACCGCGTCGTACATGGTCGCCGGGTCGACGCCGTACAGCTGCATGGACCGCGGTGACTCGTCCGCGTCGAAGGAAACCATCTGCAGCGTGGTCGGGTGCCGTTCCACCAACGCGCGCGAGGTGATCATCTCGCAGACGTAGAGGCCTGCGCCGTATTCGCGGCACAGCCTGCGGAAGGCGACGTTGGTGATCCCGGCCATCGGGGCGAGCACCACTGGCGGGTCGACCTCGTACGGGCCGATCCGCAGCGGTGCGGTGGCGGGTGCGAGCGACATACCTCCATTATCGAGGACCTTCGAGCGGTGTCGGCACCGGGCACCGGAGTGCCGGTGCCGTGTTCCACCCGTGCGCGTGCTCGACCCGCCGCCCGGAATTCGCGGGCCGCCTCGCCGGGGGCGCGGATCAGAACTCGACGGTCAGGCAGCCCAGCCTGTCCCCGGCCTCACCGGCCTCCCCGGGGGCGGTGCGGGTGTGGTGCTCGTGGATCACCATCGAGGCCTTGCCTGCCCGCTCCAGGTTCCAGTCGCCGAAGGACGCGGTGACCGCGTTGCCCGCCTCGTCGGTGTGGAAGTCCAGC
Organism: Actinopolyspora sp. BKK2; assembly: GCF_011291845.1. NCBI lineage: Bacteria > Bacillati > Actinomycetota > Actinomycetes > Actinopolysporales > Actinopolysporaceae > Actinopolyspora > Actinopolyspora sp. BKK2. Next base: position 228,571 of record NZ_JAANTE010000002.1, read on the forward strand.
CACACCTCGTTGTGCGGGTTCGCGTAGGCGGGATCGCCGGAAACACCTTCGGGGGCCTCCTCCTGCTGGAAGTGCGGTCCGGCGGCGGACCCCGTCCTCCCGCAGGGTTCGGTGTGCACGTGCGCACCGTAGTCCCGGTCCGGACGCAGCCCCCGCAGGGCGGCCGTGACCCCGGTGTGCTCACCGGGGAGCTCGCGGGAGAGGAATCCGGCGGTGGCCCCGACGGGCACCGCGGAGGGGTCGTAGGTGACCGCGGTGGTTCCGCTCTCGTAGTGGTCGAAGGAGCCGTACGAGTGCGCGGAAGCGGGCAGGTCGGTCTTTTCCGCCGGTTGGGCAGCGGCCGCGGTCGGAGCGGCCGCGGTCAGCACGGCGAGCACCAGGGCGCTCAGTGTCGAGATGCGTCGCATATGTCCAATTCGTACCCGAGAGGTTCCGCGCGGTGCTGGACTTTCACCGGAACGGGTGGGGTCGGCGTGTCCCGGTGCTCGACCGCTCCGGAGCGAGGACTGTGAGCAGGATCCCGTGGTCGTGCGGCGGCGTGCGCCGGGGGCGGCGCGCTAGGTTGATCGGATGACCGATTCGGGACGTGACCGAACGTGGCTGGTCGCGATCGCCACCGCCATGTGGGGGACCGACGCGCTGTGGCGGATGCCGCTGGCCACCAGCCTGCCGACGACGACGGTGGTGCTGTGCGAGCACCTGATCGTGACCCTGCTGCTCGTGCCGCTGCTGCCGCGCGCCTGGCGAGCTTTCCGGGACTGCGACCTGCGGGAACGTCTCGGCGTGCTGGTGGTGGGAGCGGGGACGTCCGCGCTGGCCACCCTGCTGTTCACGGCCGCGTTCACCTACGGCGACCCGGTGACCCCGGTTGTGCTGCAGAAGCTGCAGCCCGTCTTCGCCGGGCTGGCCTCGTTCCTGCTGCTGCGGGAGCGCATGGGCGGCGGATATCCGTTCTTCGCGGTGCCCGCGGTGTTGGGAGCCTGGATGCTGGCCTTCCCGGACCCGCTCCAGGTCAGCGTTTCGCGCATGATGCCCGCGTTGCTGGCGCTGGGGGCGGCGATCCTCTGGGCGGCGGGGACCGTGTTCGGGCGGATGCTCAGCCGGGAGCTCAGCGCCATGGAAGTCACGACCCTGCGGTACTCGGTCGGTCTGCCCACCGCCGCGCTGGTGGTCTTCTTCCGGGACGGTTCCCCGGTGCGGGGGCCGTCGAACATCGGTGACGCCCTGGCCGTCGGGTGGGGGAACATCGGTGGGCTGTTGCTGCTCGCCCTGATCCCGGGACTGCTGGCGCTGAGCCTGTACTACCTCGGGATGCGCACCACCGCCGCGGCGCGGGCCACCGTGGCCGAGCTGTCCTTCCCCGCCACGGCCGCCGTGGTCGGGGTGGGGGTGCTGGGCGAGACGCTCACCGTCACGCAGTGGATCGGCTTCGCGCTGATCGTTGCGATGATCAGCGCGTTGGGCTGGAACGAGCGCAGCGGCACCAGCAAGGCCGTCGGGACCGAGCCGGTGGTCGTGCGAGATTGAGGGGATCGCCGGGCGGGCGACGTCCCGCCCGGCGATGCACAAGATCGGAGTCGGGTTGTAGGCTGTAACACGCGGGCCGTTAGCTCAACGGGCAGAGCAGTGGACTTTTAATCCACGGGTTCAGGGTTCGAGTCCCTGGCGGCCCACCGAAATACCTGGTCAGAGGGTTGCAGGGTGATCTCTCCAAGATCACAGCCACACTTTACCCACACAAAACTACTCTGACTTTCTATCGAAGACCGTTTCCAGCGCCGTGGCCGCATCCTCGGTGACCGCCTTACGGCCCATGTACACGTCCTGTGTCAGCGAGGGCCGCGAGTGACCGAGCTGATCAGCGACCACTCGCGCCGACAAGCCCGCCTCGTCCAGGATCGTGGCCGCGGTCTTGCGGAACACGTGCGAGGTTACCCAGCCGAACTCCTCGGAACCACGTGCTTTCCGAAGGTCCCGACGAGTGTTCGAGGGGTCACGTAAGCCGCCCAAGCTGTCCGGGAAAACGGGCTCGCCGGAAGTGCCTCGCTCAGCTTTGCGCTGTCGAAGCATCTCCACTGCCCAGGAGGGCAGCGGCAAGGTCCGTTCCCCGGAGCTGGACTTGGTCGACTTCCTGACCAGTCCCTTGCCCTTGACCCGGACCACCGTGAAGTTCACCGCGACCAAGCCGCTGTCACAGTCCACCTCGGGCCAACACACGGCCAGAGCCTCCCCGATCCGTACTCCCGTGGCCAGCATGAAGCGAACGAGATCGGGAATGTCCCTGCCACTTGCCGCTTCGTCCGATTCGAGTTGGTCGAGGAACCGTGCCCGCTCGGCCGCCGTCAACGCGCGCGGAGCAGACTTGGGGCCCTCTTCGATCCTCGCCGTTTCCCGTATCGGATTGGTCGAGATCGCCCCGTGCCGCACGGCCAGGCCGAGAACACCGGAAACGACGGTACGACTCGTCTTCGCAGTAGCCGTTCCGCTCTGGTTTCGGAGCGTGGACAAGAACGAATCCACCCGCGGAACCGTGACCTCTTGAACCCGCAGCTCCCCCAATGCGGGGAGAACGTGGCGATCCAGTTGGCTCCGGTACACGTCCACTGTCGTCGGAGAACGTGTTCCCTGCGCGGCGGCCGCCTGCACCGAGTTGAACCACTGCTCGGCGACTTCACGAAACCGTGTGGACGGACTTACGACGTCGGCCACCTGCGAAGTGCGTTCCGTCAAAGCTTGCTTCAGCTCGCGTTGAGCAGCTGCTTTCGTCTTCCCGACCCGTTCGACGGAACGTGTGATCCCATCGAAGTCACGAAATTTCGTCAGGGCCCGCCACATCGCTCCCGAGGGGTATACCCGGATCTTCCCGTGCGAGCCGATCGGCAGTGGTGGGCGTGGCATCAGTTCACCTCCGCGGGTTGTTGGTCGAACCAGGTTTCGACGTCGTCGGGTTTGAAACGCAGGTGTTTGCCGACGCGGCGTCCGGGTGGGCCGGCCCCGCGACTGCGCCATTGGTAGAGGGTTTGCACGGGGATGCCGAGGTAGTCGGCCACGTCGGAGGGGCCCCAGAGGTTGCGCATGGTTAGTTCCTCCGTTTCTCGTGTTCGTAGCGTTGCTGGCGGTCCAGCCGGATCCGGTGGGCGATGGCTTCGGCCAGTTCGGTTTCCTCCGGCGAGTCGTGGCCGACGGAGACCATGTCCCAGTGGTTGATCACGGTGATCTGGTCGTCGGTCACGCCGAGTTCGTCGAGGGCCTGGTGGTGCCGGTAGTCGCGCCGGTCGGCCCGGATGCGCTGGAACGTGGTCGAGTAGTGCTTGGACTTGGACAGGAAGTGCCCGCGGAAGCCGAGCATGTGGGCCCACCGGCGGAGTTTGAGCGCGTCGAGTGGGTCCACCTCGGGGGCCGTGTCGGGACGTAGGTAGTGCTCGCGGGTGGTGCGGGACACCTGGCCGCCGCCGTGGCAGGTCGGGCAGCTACCGGTCCTGGAGTGGCGGGGGCAGCCGTCCCCGGTGTGCGGGTGGTTCGGGTGGCAGTCCGGGCAGGCCACTGGGGCGCCGAGGTCCCAGGCGGTTTGGATGATGCGCCGGTGGTGCGGGTTGATGGCCAGCAGGTCCAGATGCCCTTGCGAGCGGATCGGCTTGTCCACGGCTTCGGCGGTGGAGGTGCCTTTGGTGGCGTATTTGGCCACGTAGGACGACAGCCGATCCTCGGTGATCTCACCCCGCTCGTTTTCGAGCTGGGAGGCGTTGGCCGCGCGGATGGGGCGCACGTCGAGTTGCTCGCCCCAGGTGAGTACGCGCCGCTGCCCGTCGACTTCGGGGGCGGTGACCGACACGGCCCGCGCTGCCGAGCGCACGGCATCGGTGAGGAGTGCGGTGGTGGCCCAGCCCGGGGGCGGGTCGGTGGGACCGTCTGGCCCGTCGAGGCGGAGCACCGCGTGCAGGTGGATCACGCCGCGGCGTTGGTACTCGGCGACTTTGGCATACGACACGCGAGCGTGGTGGCCGATCTCGCGGGAGCCGATCCCGGCGGCCCGGGCCAGATGCCGGCGGAGATAGGTGGTGAACCGGTTCCAGAGCGGGCCGACGTGGGCTTGCCAGAGCACATGCCCGAGGTAGTCGTAGGAGTCCGGATCGATCGGTTGCCCGCGGGCCGGGTCGTGCTCGTGGTGAAACGAGCCGCAGGCACACGGCATGGTCTTGCCCGTTGTCGGGCTCACCCGCCGGTTGTGCACCGCGCCGAAGGAGGGCGCGGTCAGGGTGACGAACACCCGCGGAGCCTCGGCCACGGTGTCGGGAACACCTTTGGAGCCACCCGACAGGCCCGCGCGCAGCAGGTGGAACGCGTCGGCGGCGTAGCGGTCCGAGCAGGCCGGGCAGACCGATTCACGGCGGTTGCCGCAGGGGGTCATGACCTGGCCCGAGCGCGTGGCCAATTCCGCCCCGCTGTGGGCGTCCTGAATGGCCCAGCGGCCGGACAGGTGCACCGGGCGAGTGCAGCCGGCCACCGACTTGACTTTGCGTTTCCAGTCCTCGAAGTCCGGCGAGCGCATCCGGCGGGTCAGCCGGTCCACTTCCGGGGAGACGGGAAGAACCATGCAGCCACCTCCCAACATGAAAAAGGCGGAAACCCCAGGGCACGAAGACCGCGGGGTTTCCGCCGAGCAGTGATCAGAGACGAGTACGGGATCAGGACATCGCGTGCCCGTTGGTGTCGGGCACCGCGAGTTCCTCGGCCAGCTGAGCGGAGGTTCTCTCGGGCAGTTTGGTCAGCCGCTGAATATCGGTCGCACTCAGCGAACGCCCCGAGGAGTAGGCCTCCTCGCGTGCTGTGGTGAGCGTGTTCAACACGGACTCGGGCAGCCGCACCGACGAAGGCCGCACCGGAGCCAATCGCGCCGGCCCCGGTTCCGAGTCCGACTCTGACGGCTCAGACCCCGAGGTTTTATCGGCCAATTCGACCGCTGCCGACTCCGCGGACTCCTCCGGAGCGGTCTCGGAGGGTTCGGGAGTGTCCGAGTCCGGCACCGGCGAGGGCTCGGTTCCCTCCGGAGACGGTTCGGGTTCTGTAGGGGTGTGGTGGTCGGTGGTGTCGTAGCTGTGGTGGATGACCTGCCGTGCTCGGGCTTGGATCACCGGGATGACTTCGGCCAGGCCGTAGACGATGATCGGGATGATGGCGTGGACGGCCAGCGAGCCCAGGTTGAAGGCCCCGTCTCCGGTCAGCGGGGCCAACTGTGGAATGACGTTCATGGCCAGTGTGGAGGCCAACAGCGTGTGTTTCAGCCTCGTCCACCAGGCATGATCCGGTGTGATCCCGTGGGAGAGGATCACGGCCTCGAAGTTGAGCAGCACGATCAACAGCCCGGCGAACATGGGTTCCACGCACCAGGCGGCCCACCACATCGGGTCGGAGATCACCCGGTCTCCGGCAAGGAATTGCTGCACCCCGGTGGTGGTGAACACCAGCCCCAACGCGAGGAACGTCCACAGCCCGGCCAGGGTGCGCTTGCGTGAGGTATCCATCCGTACCGCCACCAGATCCGGGTCCCGGACCAGGCTGCGCAGGTGTCGGGATTCGGCGATGCGCCGTTCCAGATCACTGACCCGACGCGTACGCCCAGTCTGGGAATCAACAGCGGGCTTGGACACGACCGGCCTCCTTATTCACTGTTGCTGGGGGTGAGCAGGGCGAGCACGCCCCGGATGAGCAGGACCAGGACCAGCCCGAGCCCGATCGACCAGGCGGGCCCGGCCAGGGCCCACAGCAGCGCCAGCACGCCGAGCACGAGCAAGGTGGTGGCCAGCAGGCCGAGCAGTCCGCGGCCGGAGAGGTGAAACAGGATCATCGTGTGACCGCCTTTCGGGACGGTTTGGTCTGATACATGCGCTGATCGGCCAGCGCGAGCAGGTCGGATAACTCGCCGGAGTTCGGGCAAGTGGTGGCCGCTCCGACCGATAAGGACAGTTCGATCGGGTGCCCGTCGATCACCCGAGTACCGCGGACGGTGCGGTGAATCTCGGCCGCGCGGGTCTCGGCAACGTGGCCGGCATCGGGGCGGGTTAGCAGCACGGCCAGTTCGTCGCCGTGCAGCCGCACCGGTAACTCTCCCGGTCCGGTGGCCGCCTGTAACTCGGTCGCGATCGTGCGCAGGACCGCATCCCCGGTGCGATGCCCGTGGGTGTCGTTGACGTGTTTGAACCGGTCCACGTCGATCAACAGCACCCCGAGCGGGCTGTTCGAGCGGCGCAGTCGCCGGGCCCGGTGGAAGGCCCGGTGCATCCGGGCGCGGTTGGCCAGCCCGGTCAGCGGGTCGGTGTGCAGCCGATGCCACAGCCGGTGGGCCCAGAGTCCGAGCCCGGAGGTGGACAGGGTGGTTGCGCCCAGGGCGAGTTCTGCCAACATGAAACCTGCCTCCATGAGTGAGGTAGGCCCCGCTCCTGGAACTCTTGCCGGAGGTAGGAGCGGGGCCGTTTGCGTGTTCGAGCGGGTCAGGCGACGTCGAAGTCCTCATCGTCGTCGCCGTCATCCTCGATGTATTCGACATCGAGCGAGCCAGTCTCGGTCTGTTCCGTGTCGGCGGCGTCCGCGGAGTCGGTGCCGGAGCCCGTATCGGTGGGGAAGTCGAGGACGGTGGCGTCTTCGCTGGTGGCGAAGCGGACTAGTTCGGTGATGTCGTCGTCGGTGGTGTAGGCCGCCCGCACCCGCAGGGGCTCTCGTTTGCCGTCTTGTTTGAGGTAGGCCACGCCGGGCATGTACTCGGGGATCTGATCGGCGAAGGCGCCCCGGTCGCGCACGCCTTCCCCGAGGGCCATGTCCACGTACGAGGCCTCTTCCAGCCGCAGGGCGACCGTGGTGGGAAAGAGCCCCCGCATGGGGATCACCTCTTTGGTGGGTTCCTGAGTCGCACCGACCACGCGCCCGCCGAGCGCGCGGAACTGGGTCAGTGCCTTGGACAACAGCTTGACGAACTCGCGGCTGATGTCGCGGTCGGTGTATTCGGTCATGGCGGCCAGCTCGTCCACGATCAGCAGGTCCAACGGGTGCTCGGCCGAGGGAGTCCAGTTACGCAGCCCGGCCCGCCCCATGGCCTCTTTACGCTCGTCCAGGGCGTCGACGTACTCGCGAGTGACGTCAAGGCCGGATTGATCGTCGGTGGCGAACCGGTGGAACAGCTCCGCGCCTTGGCCGAACTCCATACCCCCCTTGGGATCGATCACCCACAGCCGCACCAGCCCGGAGCGGATCCACGGAGCCAGCGCCCGCAGCAGTCCCCACATCCACGAGCCTTTGCCCGCGCCGGTGGCCCCGGCGATGAGGTAGTGAATCCCGCCCACCAGATCCAGCGCGAAGTCACGCCCGTATTCGTCTCGGCCCAGCGGCAGCCGTTCGAGATTCACCGCGGACTCCTCACGGGGCATCTCCGGCAACGGCACCATCAGCGTGTCGAACGGTTCCCGTCGCTGGAAATCCAAGCTGATCATGTTCGGTTTCAGCGTGCGCAGCGTGGCCCGCCGGGCGTTGTAGGCATTCGCCAGGCGGTCCAGGACTTGCTCGAAGTCTTCGGCGGCTTGCCCGTCGAGGATGCGCACCCGCACCGAGTCCCAACACCACGTTGAGCGCACCGCCAGCAGTGTCGGCACCAGGCTCTGCCCGTGCCGGTTGGAGCTAGCCAGCCCGCAGCGGAAGGCCACATCGGCCCACTTACGCCGATACACCGCCCACCGGCGCCACCAGGCCCGCAGCAACCGCCCGGCGAATCGGTCGAAGGTGGGCCGGTCCAGCACCGCCCACGAGGCACCGGCCACCACGGCGACCCCGGCGCCGATCAGCATCGTGTGAAACCCGATGTAGCAGCCGGTGATCCCGACCGCGGCCAGCGACCCCACCGACCGGGGGTGGCGCAGGAGGAACCCGATCGCCACCCGAGCCGGAGTCCGCTCCGTATCCCCAGCGTTGACGCGCGTCTCCCGCACCGCCACACACCCCTTTCCAGACACAAAAAAGGGGCACCCAGCCTTGTCGAGAAGACCGAGTGCCCCGTTCCGTATTCGCGTTACTGCCGTCGTTGGCTCATTTCCAACTGCGAGATCACATTACCGGTGCGAGTTTTCAAGGTCGTCAACGAATTACCGATCCCCTTCGGGACGCCGAACTTACGCAACGCCTGATTCAACGTGGCCATCGAGGCATCCACCTTCTTCGCCATCTTGTGGATATCATCACTGCCGCGCAGCCCCATCACTTGTATCCCTTCGCTACCGACTGCCCGCCCTTTTTACCGATCGCGTCCCGCACGCGTTTGATCGAGTCCTGGGCCTTGCTCACCATGTCCACAGTTTCGTTGAACTGGCGCTTTTCGGAGAACTCCTCTTCCAGTGAATACACCTGGTTGAGCTGCCCGTGCAGATCATCCATGAGCTTGCCGATCAGATGCAGCCTGTTCACCGCCGGAGTGTTCATCTTGATTTTCGGCACCCCACGGCCCACCGGAACCGTTGCCACTGGTCACCCTCCTTCTCAGTTGCACCCGTGCTTGATGCGCCAGTCGTACTCGGCGAAACTCGCCACCACGTCCGCCACCCGCGGACTCAACCGCACATCCGCCCGAACAAGATCACGCTGCTCGTTGTCTTCCGCATGAACCCGACGCACGTAGCGATACCACGCCGCATTCACACTTGCGATGAATTCCTCTTCCGCACTGTCCATATTCGCCCCTCGTAGAACTTCTTCCCGAACCGAGTCGGCCCCACACAGCCCGCACCGTGACAACCAAGCATCACCGCGCGTCCTTTCCATCCAGCTCGTCAAGCACACCCTCCAACCGGTCAATGACCGCCTCCTGATCAGAGGCCGCAAACGGCAACCACGTCGCCACCTCCGGACGACCCCGCCCCAGCAGGCGACTCAACCGCTCCACATCCGCCTGCACCGCACGCGCCCGCTCGAGCAGCTCCGCCACGATCTCCCGATGCCGCACCACCGAAGACTCCCCCGAGACCACGAACCATCACCCCTTTCCCGTGATCATCACTGCCGCGCACACCGGGTGCACATGATCTGCGTCGAATCCGACAACGGGGTGCCACAACCACCCGCACATGTGGCCGTGAACGACAAACCACCCCGAACACGACGCAGCACCCCGACCTGCTTGGCCAGGTCTTCAACCTCGTCATCACCTGTGATAAACATGAAGCCCTCCTACTGTTGGGAGAGCCCGGCCAGAAAACTGCCGCAGGGGATCTGGCCGGGCACACTACTCAACTGACGGACATCCGTTCCCAGAAACCCGATCAGAATCCCGAATCAACACCGCTCACACCGTGCTCGATTCACAAAAACCGTCGCCGGAGTGCGCATACAACCACCGGTCGCAATGACACGCCGGGCAATACCGCAACGACACAGAACCTCCTTTCCATCGGGGAACCATGAAAACCCCCGGCCACACCACGCAGCCGGGAGTCAACACCATTCCCCGGCGCCCAAAGCGCCAGGAAAAAGACACAGCTCGGCCCCACTATGGAATTCTCAAACAACCATGCCCGAACGGGCGGAAAAACTAATCAGGGAAATGTGAACCGGATCGGCGTATCAGCGGACCGGCTTGATCCCGGTGGCCTTCCACGACAGCCCCGACGTGGTGCCATTGCCGAAATCGTTCTGCCAGTGCGACACCCGCGGGTTGATCAACTCCACCCGCGTACCGTCTTCGATCTCCTCGGGCTCGGTCTCCAGAGTCACCTTGATCTCCTCGCCCTTGCCCCGAGCCTTGCCGTTCTCGTCCAGCGGCTTGGCGAACAGACTGACCACGTACTGCGTGGCCCCGTGATAATCGGTAGCAACCACCTCGTTGCCGTGCTCATCCAACCGGGTCTTCATCGTCGGCTCTTCGGAGACCTGCAACTTGTAGCCCTCCAGAAGCACCGGGATGTTTCGCAGCATGGCTCAATACCTCCGTTGTTCGTTGCCGACATATTCCAATATACATCGGACTATATTGGTCTGCAAGGGGGTGTGCCCCAATGAGCTATGTCGGTGTGGGTCGCCTTGGTTAGACTGTTTGCCATGGAGCAGGAAACCCCAGGGCTTGCCGCGTATCAGCGTGTCGCCGAGACCATCAAGCGCGAGATCCGCTCAGGTGCGTTGAGTCCTGGCGACCGCCTTCCCAGCAACCGCGGAGTCGCCGAGAAGTACGAGGTGGCACTCGGGACCGCGCAGAAGGCGTTGAGCGCCCTGGAGGAAGACGGTTGGATCACGACAACCCCCTCCGTGGGCACGTTCGTGAACTCGGTCCCTGCCGAACCCGCACAGAAGAGTGAGGACCTCGCTTCGGCCGTCGCCGAACTGCGCGCCACTGTCGCGGACCTGTCCGCCCGCCTGGACGCTCTCGAGCAGCAGCGGTAAGCCCGCTCCCGAAGGTCGTTCCATCGCGCTGTCATGGTTCCAGGTTCCCGCGATCAACGGGACGTATTCACCGCATGACAGGACGTTTTGGGACGTCTCGGCTATGATCGTGACGTCCCCGGACGTACTTGGAAGGCAGCGATGCCCCCGAACGAACGGTTACGAGACGCCCTGCTCAAACAGGGGATAACCCCGTCCGAACTGGCCGACCAACTTCAGGTGGATCCGAAAACCGCCGAGCGGTGGGTCACCACCGGGCGTAAGCCACATGCGCGAACACGGCACGCGATCGCCGCGAAACTCGGGGAGATGGAACGCTACCTGTGGCCCGGTGCTGTCTCGGAGGACAAGGCGCAGCAGGTCAGTGAGTCCGAGATGGTCAAGCTGTACCCGCATCGCAACGCGGTACCCGACGACCTGTGGGACCGGTTGCTCGGTGCGGCGACGTCCCATGTGGACATGCTGGTCTACGTGGGCATGTTCATGACCGAGAAGCCGACTCTGTTGGAACAGCTTAGGGACAAGGCCGCCAACGGAGCACGGGTCCGGTTGCTGTTCGGAGACCGCGACAGCGACGCCGTGATTCAACGCAGCTTGGACGAGGGAATCGGGCGGAACACGATCTCGGCCAAAATCGACCACGCGTTGGCCTTCTTCAAACCTCTGGCCGACACTCCGGGCATAGAGATCCGCACGCACGCGACGGTGCTGTACAACTCGATCTACCGCTTCGATGACGAGATGATCGTCAACCCGCACGTGTTCGGCAAACTCGCCGCCCACGCGCCGGCCATGCATGTTCGCCGTCTCTCCGCGGGTGACCTGTTCAGCACCTACGCGGACAGTTTCGACGTCGTCTGGGACGGCGCTTCGGCGTTGACGTGAGAGGCAGGCACCATGAGCAAGCGGGACTACTACGGCGATCCGAATGCCCCGAGCGCCAACAGCCTGGTGGTGGCCGTGGCCGTGGTGGTCCGCGACGAGTCCGGCCGTGTGCTGTTGATCGAGCGCACCGACAACGGGCTGTGGGCGCTGCCCGGCGGGGCGCAGGATCTTGGTGAGACCACCCGCGAGGCCGCCGTCCGTGAGGTCGCCGAGGAGACCGGGCTGACCGTGGAGGTCACCGACATCGTCGGCATCTACTCCGACCCGCGGCACGTGATCGCCTACGACGACGGTGAGGTCCGCCAGGAGTTCTCGATCGTGTTCACTGCCCGGCCGATGGAGGGTCGACTACGACCCAGCGGGGAGAGCCGCCGGGTGCACTGGATCCGATCCGACGAGCTGGACGCGCTGACCATGCACCCCACCATGCGGATGCGCATCGACCACGCGTTGCAGCAGCGTTCCGGGCCATATCTCAGCTGACCGCCGCGGACTCCAGACGTGTACGCGTGCGGTCCACGGCCGCGAGCAGTTCCGGTGAGCCATCGGTGATGAACCGGGTGACCAGATGCTCCGGGCCGTAGCGCTGTTGAATCTCGGCGATGCGGTCCCGCGCATCCACCTCCGTGCCGTCCGGAGTGGTGTTCAAATCGCAGTACCACAACGCGTCACGAAGGACGCCGCCTTCATCGACGAAGTCCGCGAGTTCGTCCGACAGCCCGCGGAGTTCGGCTTCCAGCACCGCGTACGAGTGGTGCGCGACCAGATGCACCAGACGAGCCGGAGCCCCGATTTCCCGGAGGAAGACCGCCCCGTCTAGCGGGTGGAAACCCGTCGTGGCCAAGTCCGGGGCGTAGCCCACATCGTGCAGGACCGCAGCAGCCTCCAACAGATCAGCATCCTCGCCGGAGACCGGACGAAGTCCCCGAGCTCGTTCGGCCACGCCCTGAACATGCGACCAACGTCGCGGCAGAGTCTCCGCCAACTTGTCCCGCGAGATCTCGAACGCCCACGCATACAACGTCATAGCTCGACCCTATCCATCAGAACCGACACCCGGATGGGCAAATCGTGGATGACCACCGATCGATCCAGTCCCAGCGTGCGTGTGTTTAGAGTTTCTTTTCTTCATCAAGGGCGGCCCCTGCCGGGGCCGCCTGCCTGCTTGCCCGGTGCGTCCAGGGAGAGCCGCCCGCCCGCTTGTCTGGTGCGGTCGGCCAGGCCGACGCCGGGCGTGCGGCTGGCGCCGGTCCCGGCGCCGGCGGCCGACCGCCAAGCGGTGGGCGGGCGGCTTCCCGGACGCGTAGCGGAAGGCAGGCGGCCCGAGACCACGGCAGGGGCCGCCGAGGAGAACTCGCCCGTACGTCCACCGGAGGGCCGGGCACCGTGGTCGGTCGGGAAGCAGTGACGAAGCAGGTGTGGTCCCGCCGCGGACTCCCTCACCCGGCTACTTCCTACGGCCAGCCCGCCGAGCCAGCGGCGTAGCCACTCACCCAGCTGGGCTCATTTGTTGGTCGGATCTTGGTGCTCAGTTGTTTCTGCGGACGAGTCCGGTGTATCCGGCCACGAACAGGGTGGCGAAGGCCCAGCCGAGGATGGTGAGCAGGTACTTGCCGAGGTAGAGAGTCTGGCCCAAGCCGGTGGTGGTGGCGATCTCACAGCGTTTCCCGCCGCCGGTTTTCAGCAGCGGAACGGCGGTGTCGATGCCGAGCCCGATGCTTTCAGCCACCGAGCACGGCCCGGTGTTGGGATGGGCCCGCACGGCTAGGCCGAGCGCTCCGGCCAGCAGCACCAGCCCCACGGTGGTCGCGCAGAGTCCGGCCAGGTAGCCCAGGGCGCGGAAGGGGCGGTGCCCGTAGCCGATGAAGGCCCCGCTGCACCGGTGTAACAACCTGCGAAACCACCCACCGAGATCACCTCGGCGACGCAAGTCACGCTGCTGGGCGATGAGGATCTCGCGGACCTCCCGATCGTGCCCGGCCGCCCGGTACACACTGGCCAACTGCTGATACGGCTGCGCCGCATACCCCACGGTGTGCTTCCGCAGTACCCGTAGCCACTCGCCGTACGTCGCAAAACGAGGTATGAACGGATACCGCAACCCGTCCACACGCACCCGCAACAGCTCGCCAGACTCGGCGACCAACCCATCCAACAGTATGCCCAGACCCCCGGATACCTGGGCACCCCGCAGAGTCAGCACCAAATAGTTCTCGCCAGTGTTGCCCACATTTGTCAAGACCATGACCAGGTCCCCAGAAACACTGGCCCCGGGCAGTCGCACCGTGCCATCGTTGTTGTCGGAGTTGGCGGTGAAGCCCTCATCGAGGAATACGTCGCTGTCGACGGTGAGGGTGTCGGCGTTCAGGGCGGGCCCGTTGGGGGCGGTCAACCGCGCCTCACGCAGGCTGAGTTGCCCGGTGATGTTGGCCCCGGGCAGCCGCAGCGTGCCGAGATAGCTACCGCTGCTGGCAACGAAGCCTTTGTTGAGGAGCACACTGCTGCCGACGGTGAGGGTGTCGGCGTTCAGGGCGGGCCCGTTGGTGGCGATCAATTCCGCCCCGGACAGGCTGAGTTGTCCGGTGATGTTGGCCCTGGGCAGTCGCACCGTGCCATCGTTGTTGTCGGAGTTGGCGGTGAAGCCCTCATCGAGGAATACGTCGCTGTCGACGGTGAGGGTGTCGGCGTTCAGGGCGGGCCCGTTGGGGGCGGTCAACCGCGCCTCACGCAGGCTGAGTTGCCCGGTGATGTTGGCCCCGGGCAGCCGCAGCGTGCCATCGTTGCTGTCGGAGTTGGCGGTGAAGCCCTCATCGAGGAGCACACTGCTGCCGACGGTGAGGGTGTCGGCGTTCAGGGCGGGCCCGTTGGTGGCGATCAATTCCGCCCCGGACAGGCTGAGTTGCCCAGTGATGTTGGCCCCGGGCAGCCGCAGCGTGCCATCGTTGCTGTCGGAGTTGGCGGTGAAGCCCTCATCGAGGAATACGTCGCTGTCGACGGTGAGGGTCTCAGCGTTCAGGGCGGGCCCGTTGGTGGCGATCAACCGCGCCTCACGCAGGCTGAGTTGCCCAGTGATGTTGGCCCCGGGCAGCCGCAGCGTGCCGAGGTAGCTATCGCTGCTGGCGGTGAACCCCTCATCGAGAAAGAAATCACCGCCAATGATGACTCCTTCCATATCCAGAGCAGGTTTATCGGCTGCGATCAGTTGAGCATCGCTGAGGCTGAGGTTTCCGGTGATGTTGGCATCCACCAGACTCAACCACTCGCAACGACCCCCCCGAAGGCGGACGTCGTGTTCGCAGACGAGGTCGTCGGCGTCCAGAGCTGGAAACCGGCTTCCGGACAGGTCCAGATGTGGAAGATGGGCCCGCGTGGCCTCGATACTTTCGTCGAACTCGCACTGGTGCAGCATCAACGGCGCGGCGGCCCGCACATCGGTGAGGTCCAGTTCTCCGGTGATGTGCGCGCCCTGCAGTCGCACTCCCCGCGGGTCGATGTTCTCGGCATCCGAGCCAAACAGCAACTTGCGGATCGCAGTTGCCGGAATCTCGCGCTCGGTCTCGTCGCTGACGTCGAGCAGTTCACCCGCCCGCGCGGCGTTGGCCAATCGATTTTCCAGCGACACCGCCTCAGACACCATGCCAAGATCATAGTTAGCCAGACCCCATGCCGGGGCCTGTTCACCTCAAACAGCTACAGCCACACTTTTCCCACACAAAACGACGACAGACGACGAGTGCTGACCAGCCACAGTGATCAGTGCGGTGCCAGTATCGGACCAGGTGACAGCGGGTGTCGGCACCCACCGGCAAACAACGGCAGGAACCGACCCGCTACTCCACGGGTTCAGGGTTCGAGTCCCTGGCGGCCCACCGAAATCCCTGTTCAGAGGGTTGCAGGGTGTTAGGCGGCGAAGCCGCATCCCCCTTTTATCCCCCCGAAACATTCGGGTCTTCTATATCCAAGGCTGACTCCAGGGCCTCAGCTGCGTCCCGGTCGAGGGATTGACGCCCCATGTACACGTCCTGAGTCAGCGACGGCCGCGAGTGCCCCAGTTGATCAGCGATCCGGCGAGCACTCAACCCCGCCTCGTCCAACACCGTCGCCGCAGTCTTGCGGAACACGTGCGAAGTCACCCAGGCGAAACCGTCGTTCCCTCGCGCATTGCGAAGGCCCCGCCGGGTGTTGAACTCGGCAACCTCGTAGGCCCACACGAACAACATCATGTGAAGGAGCGTATTGGTCTGCACCGGCAACCTCGAGCAAGAAAGTAGATCTTGCGCGGGAGTGCTCGCAAGTACAGGATAGCGCTGTGGTTGAGCAGCGGATCGAGGTGTCAGTGCAGGCATCTCCGGGTGATCAAGGTGAATGGACCGAGTTGGCGCACCGATGTGAGCAGATTGGATGTCGAGCGCTGCTCGTTTCTGACCATCCCGGTATCGGCCCTTCCCCTTTCGTGGCACTAGCCGCCGCTGCGGTCGCCACGTCAACGTTGCGGTTAGGTAGCTATGTCGTGAACACCGGAGTGCGTCATCCGCTGTTTATTGCCGCTGACGTGTCCACACTCGACGTCGTTTCGAACGGGCGAGCCGAAGTAGGACTAGGCGCTGGTCATACCCCGGCTGAATGGGAAATGACTGGGTATCAACGTCCTGCACCGGCCGACCGGGTACAACGGCTACATACAGTCGCATCCGCGGTGCGCACCTTGCTCGACGGGGGAATTGTTCCAGCTTCCGAGCTGGATGCATTGACCGACGTGGTTTTGGACGGGCCTCGACCGGTGCAGCAACGGGTGCCCCTGCTGGTGGGTGGGGGGAATCCAGCATTACTCCGTTGGGGTGGTGCGCATGCTGATGCTGTGGGCTTATCCGGGCTGGGACGGACCTTGCCCGACGGGCATTCACACACGGTGTCCTGGTCACCCGGTCAGGTTGATAACCATGTAGCACTGGTCCAACACGGTGCCGATACCGCTGGTGCGGCTATGCCGCCCGTGGAGCTTCTAGTGCAGCAGATCATCATTACCGATGATCGCGAGGCAGCGGCGGAGCCCTTAGCGGAACGACTGAATATTCCGGTCCGGGATCTGTTAGCTGTGCCATACCTGTGGATCGGCACGGTGGCTGAGATCGTTGAGCAACTCCAGCGCGCCTGGCACAGGTGGGGTATCAGGCGATGGGTTGTACGAGCCGATGCCCTAGACGATCTTGCCAGTATCTTGGCTGCCCTTTGATACGTACACAGCGGGACCATCCACTACCCATGCTGTAGCAAGCGCTCACGATACTGTCTGTGAGAACTTTCTGTACGTCTTCAAGCCGCCCCGCGAGGCGGGGCGGGACGCGGCCAAGAGCCGGGCGACCTGGCGCGCCGCTCCGCAGGCTGCGCTCTGCGCCGGACGGTCGCGCCCGGATTGGCTCGCGGAAGAAGCACCCACGCGGGGCGGAGTTGAAGCGGAATCCAGTTGCGCACACCATGGCTGTCCGACCGGGTGCGCTTGGTAGGCCCCCATCCCGCTGTCGCCGCATTGTCAAAGCCGGGAACATCGGAGTAAACCCACTGCTTACGTAGGTGGCCGGCTTTCGAACAGGCCCGCCAGTGAGCGATCGGTGCCAGTGGCCATAGCGGTGGGACGACACCGATAACCCCGGCAGTGAGGTGGCAAGGACAGCAGGATGGAAGCGCATG
The DNA here is from genome assembly GCF_011291845.1 of Actinopolyspora sp. BKK2. Lineage (NCBI taxonomy): Bacteria > Bacillati > Actinomycetota > Actinomycetes > Actinopolysporales > Actinopolysporaceae > Actinopolyspora > Actinopolyspora sp. BKK2. The sequence goes on from NZ_JAANTE010000002.1 coordinate 245,554, forward strand.
CGCGTCGGCGGCCAGCGGCGTGCGGCCCCATCTTTGCCCCAGGAAACGACGAGAGAGGACGCCGGTGGATCATCCTCAGTGGTCATTTGCACGTGTTATGCATGCAGCTCATGCCCGTTGCCGCCTGCCAACGCGAAACACTGGCAAGCACCTGTTGATACTCCACGGGTTCGGGGTTCGAGTCCCTGGCGTCCCACCGAAACTCCTGGTCAGCGAGATTCACTGGTAATCGACCAAGATCACGAGTGCACTTTAGGTGCACAAAACTCGTGAACTAGTTATCGATGGCCCGTTCCAGCGCATCAGCCGCACCACCGCTGCCAGCCTTACGACCCAGGTACACATCCTGAGTCATCGACGGCCGCGAGTGCCCCAGCTGGTCGGCGATGTGACGAGCACTCAAGCCCGCCTCGTCCAGCGTCGTGGCGTTCTCGGCTGCTTCCGCTTCGGCGTTCTCGGCCGCTTCCGCGGCGACCTCGGCACGGATCGCGGCATGTCTGGTACGGCGGTTCGCCCGGTCGTCCTCGGTTTTCGTCATGTTCCGGCCTCCTTGTTCTCCAGATGGTCGCGCAGGTCGGCCCCGCGCGTTTTCCGGGCCGTGACCCCGGAGAAGTCCGCGGGGTCAACGATGACGGTGATTACGAACTCGGCGCTCGCGGAGTAACCGATGATCCGGATGTAGCTCGCTCGGCTTTTCGGGTCAGGATCACGCAGCACCCGGTTCGAGTCCGCAGCCGCATTGCCAGGATGTCCGGCTGTCCACCGGGGCCGGTGTGGAGATCGCGATGTCGCGGGAGCGGGCGAGGGAGACAATAAGCCCCCTGAGTGCGCAGCTGGGGATTCAGCCCTCGGGCGACGAGACGGACAGCAGGCTCGCGCTGCCCGACGACCATCCGTTGTGGGCGCAGCACGCGCTCCGTGAACGGGGGAACGACTACCTGGGGTGGAACGAACACGGGGACATTTCCGTGGCCGAGGCTTTCTACCACCCAGTCGCGGCGGCAAGGCGAAAGTGCTCCTGGACCTGCTGATCGCCCACCCGGTGCAGCGCGTCCCCACGGGAGCGTTCGCGGTGGCCCCCGGCCTTCCCGGCGGAGGACCACCGCTCGCCCCCGGGAAGGCCCGGCCCGGCGACGGGCCGGGCCGTTAGCTCACCACGGAACGGACGTCCCGTCCCAGGAGAAGAACTGGCCGCTGGGGCCGTCGTCGTCCAGCAGCGCCAGCCGGACCGCCTGCTCGGCGGCCTCGCCCGGGTCTCCGCCGTCGCGCGCCGCCCTGGCGTTGAGCTCGGTGGCCCGCAGCCCGGGGGCGAGCGCGTTCACCTTGAAGCCCTCCCCGGCGAGGCTCTGCGCGTGGAGAACGGTCAGCGCGTTGAGCGCTGCCTTCGACGAGCGGTAGGCGGCGGCACCACCTCCTCCGGTCGCGAACTGGGGGTTGGTGTCCGTGCTCCACGTCAGCGACCCGGTGCCGCTGGAGACGTTGACCACGCGCGGGTGCTCCGAGCGCCGCAGCGCTGGGAGGAAGGCGTTGGTGACCTCCAGCACGCCGAACACGTTGGTCTCGTAGACGCGCCGGAACTCCTCCGCCCCGGACTCGGGGGCCTCCGCGAAGGAGTCCGAGATCCCGGCGTTGTTGACCAGGACGTCCAGCGCGCCCACCGCGCCGGCGGCTTCGGCGATGCTGGCGGAGTCGGTGACGTCCAGCCGCACGAGCCGGGCGTCACCGCCGAGCTCCTCGACGGTTCGGCGGCCGCGCTCCTCGTCGCGGGAACCGAGGTGGACCGTCATCCCGGTGGAGAGCAGCTGCCTGGCGATTTCCTTGCCGATACCCTTGTTGGCGCCGGTGACCAGAGCTGTCGAATGCCTCATGCCTCCGACGGTTCCAGCCGACCCCCGGCTCAGCCAGGGACGAACGATCCCCCCGTGAGTGAGGTCAGGAGGCGACGTGCCACGTGCGGAACTCGCGGATTTCCTGCGCACCAGGCGGGCTCGCCTCACCCCGGCCGACGTGGGCGTGCCCTCCGGGCAGCGCAGGCGCACACCGGGGCTGCGTCGTGACGAGGTGGCCCGGCTCGCCCACATGTCCGTCGACTACTACACCCGCCTGGAGCAGGCCCGCGGACCGCGTCCCTCCGCGCGCGTGCTGGACACGCTCGCCGAAGCTCTGCACCTCTCGCTGGCGGAGCGAGCGCACCTCTTCCGGCTGGCCGGCGCGGCCCCCGTACCTCCCGCCGAACCGGTGCGTCGCGTTCGCCCCCACGTGGCCGCGATGCTGCACCGGGTCCCGGGCACGGCTGCTCTCGTCACCGACGCCACCTACAACGCGGTCGCCTGGAACCCCCTGGCGGAGGCCCTGCTCGAAGGTCTGCGGGACGAGCCGAACCTCGCCCGCCGCCACTTCCTGCGGCTCGGGCCCGCCGAGAGTCCCGAGACGGAGGCGTTCGGGCCCATCGCGGCGGCGCGACTGCGCGCGGCCAGCGCGCGGTACCCGAACGACGAACCGCTCTCCCGGCTGCTGTCCGAGCTGTTCGCCCGCAGCGCCGAGTTCCGCGGACTGTGGGACACCCACCCGGTCCACACCCCCGGGAACCGGCGCAAAGTTCTCACCCACTCCGAGCTCGGTCGGCTCCGCGTCAACTGCGACGTGCTGCCGATGGACGAGGACGACCAGCAGCTCGTCCTCGTCACGGCCGATCCCGGGTCCCCAACGGCCGAGGTGTTCGCCCGGCTGGGCGAGCGGCACGGCTCGTAGTTCGGGCGGCCTCACCCGCCGCGGGAGCGGTGGGAACCGGTGACCACGCACCGCCGGAACGCGGAAACCCCGGCACCGGCTTTCGGGAATCCGTCGAATCCCCGAGGCGCTGCCGGGGGAATCGATAATCGCGCAGGGCGTGAAAAGTGCCGTGATGACCGCGCTCGGGCACGAATCGTGCGGATCGTATTACGCAGTGCGCACTGATCCGCGCGTCCTGCCGGATCGCGGTGTTCGACCGTTTCGCCCGGCTTTCGCGTTGTCCGCGCGGACAAGGAAACGGGAAAACTCGTGTGGGACCACATGAATACGCCGTGGGTGAGGTCACCTACTATCCACCGCACACTTACCGCGAATACACGTGTTGGCCTCGCGACACGAACGTCGATCCAGCAGTCCGCCTCGTCGGGAGTGCATGTGCCATCTCGGCTGAAGGAGTAGCAGTGTTTGAGATCAGCCCATCGGTACTGACGACCTTCGCCGCGTACCTGGTCGTCATGATCGTGATCGGGGTGTGGGTGTACCGACGAACCAACACCCTCGCGGACTTCGCTCTCGGCGGCCGTCGCCTGAACGCCCCGACGGCAGCGCTCTCGGCGCAGGCCAGCGACATGTCCGGATGGTTGCTGCTGGGCTTGCCCGGAGCGGTCTACGCCCAGGGGGTGGGGGCGACCTGGATCGCGGTGGGACTCGCCCTCGGCACCTACCTCAACTGGTTGTTCATCGCTCCACGGTTGCGCACCTACACCGAGCGGGCGAGCAACGCGGTGAGCCTGTCCGCCTACCTGGAGTCGCGCTTCGAGGATCGGAGTCGGGCGCTGCGCATGGTCTCCGCCCTGGTGATCGTGGTGTTCTTCACCGTGTACGTGGCCAGCGGTCTCGTCGCGGGCGGCGTGCTGTTCGAGGACCTGTTCGGCGTGGACTCGAGGCTGGCGATCACCGTGTCCGTGGCGGTGATCGTGCTGTACGCCTTCCTCGGCGGCTTCCTCGCGGTGAGCTTCACCGACGTGGTGCAGGGAACGCTGATGTTCCTGGCCCTGCTGGTGCTGCCGCTGATCGGAATCACCCTGCTCGGCGGGTTCGGCGGGCTGGGGAGCTCGCTGGCCGAGCACTCCCCGGCGCTGCTGGACATGGGGCAGGAGGCGAGCTTCACCGACGGGAGCTGGTCGAGCGGCAGCGAGCTCGGGTTCATCTCGATCGTGTCCCTGCTGGCCTGGGGGCCGGGCTACTTCGGCCAGCCGCACATCCTCGCCCGGTTCATGGGCATCCGCAGCGTGCACCACATTCCGGTGGCCCGCCGGATCAGCATCAGCTGGGTGCTGGTGACCCTGGCCGGGACCTCGCTGGTCGGCCTGGTCGGCATCGGTCTGCTGGACCAGCCGCTGGACAACCCGGAGCGGGTGTTCATCGCGCTGGCGCAGCAGCTGCTCAACCCCTGGATCGCAGGCGTCCTGCTGGCCGCCGTGCTCGCCGCGATCATGTCCTCGGCCGACAGCCAGCTGCTGGTCGCCTCCACGGCGTTGACCGAGGACTTCTACCGCGCCTTCGTCAACAGGACCGCCTCGGAGCGGGCCCTCGTGTGGGTCGGGCGGGGCGCCGTGATCGTGGTGGCGATCGTCGCCTACGTGATCGCGCTCGGCGGTGGTGCTGTGCTGGACATCGTGTCCTACGCGTGGGCCGGCTTCGGTTCCTCCTTCGGCCCGGTGATCCTGCTTTCGCTGTTCTGGTCGCGCATGACCTGGACCGGAGCGCTCGGCGGCATCGTCGGCGGCGCGGTCACCGTCGTGGTCTGGCAGAACGTGGACGTGCTCAACGGAACGGGCGTTTACGCGATGATCCCGGGCTGGGCCGTGGCGCTGCTGGCCATCGTGGTGTTCAACGGGCTAGGCAAGCGCCCCGAGCGGCTCTGGTCCGGGGACATGAGCGAGCCCGTCGAGGAGCGCACGACCGCGGCCGCTGATTGATGCCTCTCGTTCGGGCCGGAGCGGGCGCTTCGGCCCGATCAGCGGAAGAAGCTCCGGTGCGTGAGTCGGATGCAGTGCGAGGCCGAGCAGCTCGCCGCGCAGGTGGCTGCTCACCAGCGGCCCAGCGCTCCCGAGGTGCCGACTCACGTGCCGGCTGCCCGGTCACCTGCGCAAACCGCCGTACGCACTCTCCGAGGTGAGTGTTTTCCCGGAGTTCGCTCGGTGCGAGTACTGATGCCCCGTCCACGATCTTGATGATGTGCTGAGTTCCCGAGGGGCGGAACTCACACGATCGTGTCTGAGGCGTGGAGCTCTCCCCGGTTGGAACCGGACGAGTGAACGGGAGAGTGTCGGTGCGGCGAAGCGATTCCTCCGGGCGTGCGACCCGGGAGAGCACTCGCGCGAACGAAGGGGTTTCCCCGGACTGGGTGGTGACCGCCCTCGCGCTGTTCGTCGGCTGGTACCTGACCGCGCGCTACGTCGGGGACAACTACGGCTGGTACTGGCCCTGGGTTCTGCTGGTGCTCTGCCTGCTCGTGCTGTTCGGCCGGCGGAGGAGGTCGAAGAGGTCGTCCCGGAGGGGCCCCGGGCATGAGAGGCCTTCGGCGCGTCGGGAACGAGCGGACGAGCGGCGGACGAGCCAGGGAACGCCGCCGGTCACCGACGGGGGCCGGGACCGGCGGCGCTGCACTCACGCCGCTTCGGAGGGCTCACCCGCCGGTGTGCGCGTGTCGCGGGACAGCCTCCGCAGCACGACGACGGCCGCGGCGAAGAACGCGAGCGCGACGAGCAGGCCGATCGAGCCGCTGCCCGTCAGCCCGAGAGCCAGGTAGCCGATCGCGGATACGCCCGCGATGATCAGCGCGTAGGGCAGCTGGGTCACCACGTGGTCGATGTGGTGCGCCTGCGCACCGGCCGAGGACATGATCGTGGTGTCCGAGATGGGCGAGCAGTGGTCGCCCCAGATCGCACCGGCCAGCACCGCCCCCAGCACGGGGAACATCAGCCCGGGATCGGTCGAGGCGGCTATGTCCGCGGCGATCGGCAGCATGATGCCGAACGTTCCCCAGGACGTGCCGGTGGACAACGACATGAACCCCGCTATGAGGAAGATCAGCAGCGGGATCAGCGCGGTGTCGATGCGCCCGCTGACCAGGCCGGCGAGGTACTCCCCCGTGCCCAGCTGGTCGATCACCTCGATGATGGTCCAGGCGAACAGCAGGATCCAGATGGCGGGCATCATCGACCTCACCCCGGACCACAGCCCGCGCCCCAGGGCCGCGTTGCCGGTGCCGCGGCGACGGGCGAGGAGGAGTGCGACGATCCAGCCGACGAGCCCGCCGCACAGCAGCGAAGTGGGCACGTCGGTGCTCTCGAGGACCGAGAGCGGAGTGACCTCGGAGCTCGCCCGCGCCCCTGTCACGATCATCGCGGTGACGGTGGCGATCACCAGGGCCGCGATGGGCAGCACGAGGTCCCTGATCCTGCCCGCGGGGTTGACCGGCTCGTCCCCGGTCCCGTCCGCGGCGGTCCCCTTGGCCGGATCGGTGAGCCCCCGGCCGCTGAGAGCCCGCTTCTCGTGGGTGCGCATCGGACCGACGTCGAGGCCGAAGAACACCACGCAACCGACCATGAGCAGTGCGATCAGGGCGTAGTAGTTGACGGGCACGGTCCTGAGGAAGGCTTCCAGCCCGCCCGCGCCCGCGAATCCGCTCACCGTGGCCATGCCGGCGAACACGGAGATTATGTAGGCGCCCCAGCTGGATATGGGCATGAGAATGCAGATCGGGGCCGAGGTGGAGTCGACGGTGTAGGCGAGCTTGGCCCTGGATATTCCGTGCCGGTCGGTAACCGGGCGGGAGACGTTGCCGACCACCAGCGCGTTGAAGTAGTCGTCGATGAACAGGATCACCCCGAGCAGCGCCGGGAAGGAGAGCGTCCCGCGGCGCGTCGCGAAGCGGTGAGCGGCCCATTCCGCGAACGATCTGCTGCCGCCGCACGTCGAAATGATGGCCGCGGTCATCCCCAGGACGATCAGAAAGCAGAGAATGAACACGTTGCCGGTGTTCACCCCGCCGTCCGACACGAATATCCCCGTCACGATCTCGTAGAGCATGCCCAGGGAGGGCAGCGGTTCGAACCCGTTCAGCAGCGCCGCACCGGAAATGATTCCGATGCTCAGCGAAAGCAGAACTTTTCGTGAGAGCACGACCAGCCCGAGAGCCAGTATCGGTGGGATCAGGGATAAGAACGAGTCGGACATCGGCGCGCTCCTGGAGAATTCTCGGGGCTGTTTGACGTGGCCGCACCGCGGCGTGGAGGATACGGTACCGACAGGCCGCAAGGGGGCGAGGTGCTCGCTCGGTCCGGACTTTCCGGGTGTGGTTCCCGGCCGGATGCGGCTTCGGATCGAGTCGAGTCGGGTTCGCTGTCGGTTACATTTCTCCGCGTCGTATCTGCTCGGGGCGTGCTTGGGAGTGGCCCGTTTCATCGGGCGGTCCGGGCCGTGGCCGCCTCGACCAGGATAGCAAAAATGCCGGTGAAACTATTTTTCCCCGACTGGCGCTCTCGGCGGATACCCTGCTGGTGACGCGATGATTTCCCGTACTTTCTTGACCCGGTGTTCACGGCGCCGAAACAGGATTCGAACACGCTCGGTGCGCTTTTCGTTCCGCTGCGGGAATCGTTCCGGGTGCTGCGGGCTCCGGGGCGAAGGGGGTGTTCAGCCGTCGGGTGGTTGCGGAGCTCCTCCGCGCTCCTCCGGGCGGGTGGCGGGCCGCGGCGGCTGCTTCGCCGGCTCGGTCGAGTCTTCCCTCCGGCGGCGAAAGCTGACGCAGTGAACTCGGATGCTGCTCCGAACGAGTGAGAACTCGATCAAAACCTGATCTGAACGAGTGATACCCGGCTTCTTCGGGGGCACGTTCAGTCACATTCGCGGCAGGATTCGACTGAACGTGTCGAAGGGAGAGCCATGGTGAGATTTCGTACCCGCCGCAAGGACGGGGTGGTTTACCCGATGGAGGAAGGAGACGGAAAGAGGGGGAAAGGAGGAAAAATCCTCGGTGCCAGCGTGGCGGCGATGCTGGTGTACTCGGGGGGAGGTTTGGGAACAACATCCCTCGGCGGTGTGGTCGGCGGCGGGGAATCGGCCGGGGTGTCGGCGGCCGATTCCGCGGTGGTGCGCACGGTCCGGCAGAACCTCACCGCGAGCAAGCGAGCAGCCCGCAAGGGCAAGAGGAAACGCGCGTGGAGCAGACTGCGCCTGCGGCGAGGACCCCGACGTCCGCACGAGGCGGCGGAGTGCGCGGTTCTCTCCCACGGCGGGGTGCGGGACTTCTTCCTGGAGAATCCGTGCCGCGGGCTGGACCGCGTGCAGTTCCCGCTCACCGACGCGAACGGCGGCACCGTCGTGGTGCTGGTGTCCTGGGTGCGCATGCCAGGCAGGAGGCGGGCCCGCGAGTTCAGGGAACTCATCGACGTGCACGGCACCGGCGACATCCGCCCCGTGGTGCCCGGGACCCGGTTCACCGGGCACCACTACGACTCGCAGCGGCGCGGCAGCACCGTGGTGGTGGCCGAGGCCGAACCGGCAGGCGGAGGAGCACCGGAGGAGGTGCTCGAGACCGTCCCCGAGGTCGCCACGAAACTGCCCGCCCCCGGGAAGGGATGACCTCACCGGGAAGCGGACCCGCCGTCGAGCTGCTCCACGGTGGCGATCGACGGTGACTCGGTGCGCCGCAGCCGGTCGGCGACCTCCTCGGCCGCGCGCAGCGCGCGGATCGGGTTGTGCCAGGTCAGCTTGGCCAGGTCCTGCTCGGACCAGCCGCGGTCGAGCAGCTCGGCCACCAGCTCGGGGTAGCAGGACACGTCCCCCAGCCCCGAAGTGGTGAACACCGTGCCGTCGAAGTCGCCGCCGAGCCCGATGTGGTCGACCCCGGCCACCTCGCGCATGTGGTCGAGGTGGTCGGCCACATCGGACACGCGCGCGACCGGGCGCGGTTCGGCCTCCTCGAACTCCCGGCGAGCCCGCCACGCCTCGTCCTCCTCGGCCAGCGGGTGCAGCCCCCGCTCGGCCAGGTACCGGTCGAGCCGGGCGTCCCACTCGGCGACCTCGGGAAGCACGAACTTCGGCACGAAGGTCGCCATCGCCACCCCGCCGTTGTCCGGCAGCGCGCCCAGCACGTCGTCGGGCACGTTGCGGGGGTGATCGCAGACCGCCCGCGCGCTGGAGTGCGAGAAGATCACCGGGGCGCGACTTGCCCGCAGCGCGTCGCGCATCGTGTCGGCGGAGGTGTGCGACAGGTCCACCAGCATGCCCAGTCGGTTCATCTCGCGCACCACCTCGGCCCCGAATCGGGTGAGCCCGCCCGCGACTGGTTCGTCGGTGGCCGAATCGGCCCAGGGCACGTTGTCGTTGTGCGTGAGCGTCAGGTAGCGCACCCCGAGCTCGTGCAGCCCGCGCAGCGCCCCCATCGAGCAGGCGATGGAGTGCCCGCCCTCGGCCCCCATCAGGGAGGCCGTCCTGCCGAGCTCGCGGGCCCGCTCGACCTCGGAGGCCGAACCGGCCCACGCCAGTCGCTCCGGGTAGCGCTGGAGCAGCGCGCGCACGCAGTCCACCTGCTCCAGCGTCGCGGTCACCGCGGTCTCGCCCGCGAGGTCCGTGCGCACGTACACCGACCAGAACTGCGCACCGACCCCGCCGGACTCCAACCGCCCCAGATCCGTGTGCAGCGATTCCGACTGGTCCTCGGTGAGTTCCCTGCGGGCGAGGTCGTAGCCGACCTGCTCCCGCAGCGCCCAGGGCAGGTCGTTGTGACCGTCCAGGACCGGGGTGGTGGCCAGCAGCCTTCGGGCGCGGTCGCGCGATTCGGCGCGCGCTGTCTCGCTCATGGGGGCACCGTTCTCTCGGTTCTCGGCCGACACCGCGATGATCCCAGCTCGCTGCGCAGCACTTCCCGGTGGCGTTGCCGCCGGGGGGCGGGTCTGCGATTTTCGAGGTGGACGGCGGGATCCGGAACCACCGCCGGTGAGCAGCGCGTGAGGAGTTGGGGCGTGTCCGCACCGACAGTGGCACCGACAGTGGCGTTCGACGTTTTCGGGACCCTCGCCGACCCGGCGAGCTACGCGCTGGGGCTGCGACCGCACACGAGCGAGCCCGAGGTGATAGCGGCCTCGTGGCGGCGCTACCAGCTGGAGATCTCCTGGTTGCTCACCGCGGCGGGCCGCAAGCTCGACTGGTCCACGGTGACGGCTCAGGCCCTGGACATGGCGCTGGCGGCCACTCACGTTCAGCTCGGCGAGCAGCAGCGCGCGGCCGCGCTGGAGCGGGTGGCCGTGCCCGAGCTGTTCGAGGGCGTGCCCGAGGTGCTGGACGAGCTCGTCGGCCGCGGGGTCAGGATGGCCGTGTTCTCGAACGGGGACGTCGGGGGACTGGACAGGATCCTCGCCGAGCACGGGATCGCGGACCGGTTCGAGGAGGTGGTCGGCTGTTCCGAGGTCGGGGCGTTCAAACCCGCGCCGGAGACGTACCGGCACCTGGCCGCGCGACTGGAGGCCCCGCTCGAGGGGATCTGGCTGGTTTCGGCCAACCCGTTCGACTGCGCCGGGGCGGCCCTGGTGGGAATGCGGGTGGCGCAGCTGGCTTCGCCAGCGAGCCCGAAGTACCCGTTCGCCCCGGAACCGGAGCTGGTCCTCGACGGACTCGCCCAGCTGCCCGAAGCCCTGCCGTGGGAGTGATCGTGCTCCTCTGGAGCTTCCGCGCTCCGCGCGGTTTCCGGTAGCACTGTTCCGAATCGCCTCCGCTCCGGATAATGTGACGCGACTCGCTCCGAGAGCTTTTCGCAACCGTGGTCGTCGAAGCGGACAGGAGGCGGGATCGTGGCGGAGGCGGACGTCGTCGTGGTCGGTGCCGGGCTCGCGGGTCTGGTCGCCACCTACGAACTCACCCGTGCCGGGCGTTCCGTGCTGGTGGTCGAGCAGGAGAACGCGGACAACCTCGGGGGGCAGGCCCACTGGTCGCTGGGAGGTCTGTTCCTCGTGGACAGTCCCGAGCAGCGCAGGATCGGAATCAGGGACGACCACGAGCTGGCACTGCGGGACTGGATGGGCTCGGCCGCCTTCGACCGGCCGGAGGACTACTGGCCGCGCCGCTGGGCCGAGGCCTACGTGGCCTTCGCGGCCGGTGAGAAACGCGCCTACCTGCGGGGGCTGGGCATGCGGTTCATGCCCTTCGTCGGCTGGGCCGAGCGCGGGGACGGCACCGCCACCGGCCACGGCAACTCCGTCCCGCGGTTCCACTTCGGCTGGGGAACGGGACCCGAGATCGTGCGGGTGTTCGCCGAGCGGGTGCGCGAGGCCGAGCGCGCCGGTCTGGTGCGCTTCGAGTACCGCCACCGGGTGGACGAGCTGCTCGTCTCCGGAGGCGCGGTCCGGGGAGTGCGGGGCAGCGTGCTGGAGCCCTCGGCCGAACGACGTGGGGTCGCCTCCTCGCGGACGGTGGTCGGCGAGTTCGAGCGCCGCGCGCAGGCAGTGGTGGTGGCCTCGGGTGGCATAGGGGGAGATCATGATCTGGTGCGGCGGAACTGGCCGGAACGGCTCGGCCGGCCCCCGGAGCACATGCTCACCGGAGTGCCCGCCCACGTGGACGGCCGGATGCTGGACGTCGGGGAGCGGGCCGGGGCCAGCGTCGTCAACCGCGACCGCATGTGGCACTACACCGAGGGCATCGCCAACTGGGATCCGGTCTGGCCCGGGCACGGCATCCGCATCCTGCCCGGCCCCTCCTCGCTGTGGCTGGACGCGACGGGCAACCGGCTGCCCCCGCCGTACTTCCCCGGCTTCGACACGATGGGAACGCTGCGGCGCATCCTGGCAACCGGCCACGACCACAGCTGGTTCCTGCTCGACCGGAGCATCCTGGCCAAGGAGTTCGGCCTCTCCGGTTCGGAGCAGAACCCCGACCTGACCAACAAGAGACTGCGGGACCTGCTGTCCAGAGTGGGCGGTGGGCCGCCGGGGCCGGTCGCGGCGTTCGAACGTCGCGGCGCGGACTTCGTGGTGCGGGACAACCTGCGCGATCTGGTCGCGGGGATGAACGAGCTGACCGGGCACCGACTGCTGGACCACGAGAGGGTGCGCCGCGAGGTGGTGGCGCGGGACCGCGAGATGCGGCGCCCCTACGGTAAGGACGCGCAGATCACCGCGATCCGCTCGGCACGCCGGTTCGCCAGCGACCGGGTGCTGCGCGTCGCGAGCCCGCACGAACTGCTCGACGCCCGACACGGGCCGCTGATCGCGGTGCGGCTGCGCGTGCTCACTCGCAAGACCCTGGGCGGTATGCGGACCGACCTGGACTCCCGGGTGCTGCGCCCGGACGGCGAGGTGCTGGAGGGGCTCTACGCCGCGGGCGAGGCCGCAGGATTCGGTGGGGGCGGGATGCACGGGTACAACGCACTCGAGGGCACCTTCCTCGGCGGGTGCGTCTTCTCCGGCAGGAACGCGGGCAGGGCGCTGGTGCGGGACCTCGGCTGAGCGACCGTTCGCGAGGAGCGGCCCCGGGCGGACTCGGAGACGGGGAAGCCTCGGAAACCGGCCACCGGGTGGTGTCCGTACCCCGGCGCTGCTACTCCGAACCCGTTTCGGCCGCCTTGTCGAGCTCGGGGGCCCAGACGTGCCAGCTGGACAGCTCTATCGGGCACTGGTAAGCCACCAGTCTCCCCTCCGAGGAGTTGACCAGGGTTTGCGCCTGCTTCTTGTTGATGATCGCGCGGTGTGAGCACACGGTGCAGCGCGGCGCGTTGCTGTAGTTCCACATCGTCAACGAGGACGTCCCTTGCGAAGTCGGGGCCGGCCGGTTCGGCGCCCGGTCTACCGGTTCGACCGGGCCGAAGCCACCCGGCCGGGGGGCGTGTGCCGAACGGCACTCGGGGAATGCGCGGTTTTCGCCGGACCGGGCCGGGAGCGGGCGGCGTGGGCGGAGCGGCGCTGCCGCGTCGGGGAGCACCGGACCACGCTGACCGGGGCGGCGGTCCCAGGTCACCCGCCGTCGACCCAGCTCTGGGGAACGGCGACGTGCAGTGCGTTGCGCGCCACGGACACCTCCTGCGGGGTGCTGGCGACCAGTTCGCCGTCGATGTTGATGGGCATGTCCGGCTTGGTCTCGATCCGCACCCGCCGGGTTCGGATGTGCTCGGCCTGGTCTGTTTCGAGCAGCTCGGTGCTCTTGAACTTCCGGGCGACGGTGAGCAGTTCGCGGACGTTGCCGTGCCTGATCACCGTGATGTCCAGCGTGCTGTCGTCGATGCCGGAGTCGGGAACGGCCAGCTGGCCTCCGCCGAAGTAGCGCCCGTTCGCCACGGAGACCTGCAGCAGGCTGTTGTACTCCCTGGGCTCGTGATCGCCGTCGGGAAAGCTCAACCGGGCGGGGAACGGGCGGTGCCGCACGAATCCCTTGAGCGAGGCGATCGGGTAGGCCAGCGACCCGATGCGCTTCTTCAGGGCAGGGGACATGGCGGTGGCCACGTTGGAGCCGATACCGATCGAGGCCCGGTTGGCGTAGTAGTTGTTGCCGCACAGCCCGAGGTCGATGTCGACGACCTTGCCGTGGGCTATCGTTCGGCACGCCTGCTCCAGGTCCGTGGGGATCTCGAGCGTGCGGGCGAAGTCGTTGGCCGTGCCGAGGGGCAGCAGGCCCATCGGCACCCCGGTGTGCGCCAGCACGTCGACCACAGAGCTGATGGTCCCGTCGCCGCCGCCGATCACGACGAAGTCGTGCCCGTCGTCCACGGCCGAGCGCACCGTCTCCACCAGCCGGGCGGGGTCCCGCAGCGGATAGGTCGTCCCGAGGGGGACCCCCTGGGCGGTCAGGCTCCGAATCGCCTGGGAGTAGGCGATGCTACCGGTGCGGGACAGCGTGTTGACCACCACCGCCACCCTGTTCACGGTTTCGCCGTTCGTGGACACCACTGCTCCTGTCGGGTCGGCTGCGCCGGACACTTCGCAGTGTATGCGGACGACGGGCGTGTGCTCCGCGGTGTGTGGTGCGCACTACTCGCAGCTGCCTCCGCTCGGCGGGGCGGAACGAGAAACGGGGGCGGGGCTCGCGCGTGGCGGCCCGCCCCCGCGGGTGCTTCCGACGGTGCGGCCGCGGCCTTCAGCTCGCGGTCGTCGGCGCGTCGGTCGGCGTCTTCTCGATGTAGGCCACGGAACGGTGCGCGGGCAGCCGCACTGCCATGGAGTAGTAGTAGATCGCCACGCTCCACACGGCCAGCACGACGGCGCCGAGACCGATGCCGATGGCCCCGTCCCCGCCGCCGAGGAAGCTGCCCCCGGCCTCGGAGGTCGGGTCCACCTCACCGAAGTAGCTGACCACCATCAGCCCCGCGAGCCAGATCGGGAACCACGAGCCGGACTTGAAGTCGATCGGCGGTGTGTCGTGACTGGTGAAGGCGTGGTAAACGGCGAAGACCACGTAGCCGACCAGCAGTCCGATCAGCATCTTCTCGTTGATGGACCAGCCGGACCAGAACACGAGCAGCGTGGAGGCGAAGAAACCCAGCAGCGGGATGGTGTCCCCGCCGGGCAGCCGGAAGGGGCGCTGCTGGTCCGGCAGCTGGCGGCGCAGGGCCCCCACGACCAGGCAGCCCGGTGCGAAGGACACGGCGAAGGCCGAGGTGATGAAGCCGATGAACTTCGACCAGGCCGGGAACGGCAGGAAGAAGAAGCAGCCGACCACGAACATCAGCAGGATCGACACCCACGGGACGCCGCGGTTGTTCAGCTTGGCCAAGGACTGCGGTGCGTTGTCGTTGCGGGCGTTGGCGTAGGACAGCCTGGTGGTCACGCCCGCGTAGATCAACCCGGTGTCGGCCGGGGAGACGACCGCGTCGATGCGCAGCAGCACGGCCATCCAGAAGGCCCCCAGCGCGATGGCCAACCCGGCCAGCGGGCCCGCGCTCTCACCGAAGGAGAGGTTCGCCCAGCCGTCACCGAGCAGCTCCTGCGGCAGCCCCGTGATGAACGCGATCTGCAGCAGCACGTAGATCACCGCGGTGACCAGCACCGACCCGATCAGCGCGAAGGGCACGTTGCGCTGGGGGTTGCTGGTCTCGCCCGCGAACTCGACGCCGTTGCGGAAGCCCAGGTACGAGAAGGCGATGCCCGCGGCGGGGATCGCGGTGAAGACGGCTCCCGGGCCGCTGGGTGCGAACCCGCCGAACTCGGTGAGGTTGCCCGGATTGAACGCCAGGGCGAACAGCACCACGATCACCAGCAGGATCACGAGGAGCTTCCACCAGACGAGCAGGTTGTTCAGGTAGGCGAACAGTCGTACGCCGAGCACGTTGATCGCGCTGTACAGCGCCATCAGCCCGATCGCCACGAACCAGCCCGCACCGTCGACGAGGTACTCGCCGTCGACCTTGTTCATCAGCCATCCCGCGTAGGGGTAGGCGTACTGCATGGTGGCGAGCACCTCGATGGGCGTCACCGCCGCGGCCGCGAGCCAGTTGATCCAACCGGAGCTGAAGCTGGCGAAGGAGCCGAAGGAGTAGTGCGGGAAGCGGATGACTCCGCCTACGACCGGAAACATCACCGACAGCTCGGCGTAGGAGAATCCGATCAACATGATCATGATCGCGCCGATGATCCAGGACAGGATCGCTGCTGGGCCGGCGATTTGGGAGGCGTACAGGGCGCCGAACAGCCAGCCGGAGCCGATGATCGCGCCGACCCCGGTGAACAGCAGGCTGATTTTGTTGACGTCCCTGCGCACGCCGTGATCGAGCTGCACCTTAGCCTGCGTCGGTTGCGCAGTTGGTGTCGCCATCTATTCGCCCTTTCCAAGCTTTTGCAAGGTAGATGATTACTTTGAGCGTGGACTCTCTAGGATTCGAGCGGGATCGTCAACACGAAACGGTTAAATGTTCAAGCCAATAAGTAACATTTTGTGTACAGAGCTGTGTTCTGCCCCCGCACGGACGTGCGCGAATCGGACTCCGGGAAAGACGGCAACGGAGTCGGGCGGGCGAACTCGGAGGGCACGACTTCGCGGGGCGCGTGGCCCGCGGGCGTCCCCCACCGAAAGGGGCGCTGGACAGCGGCCGGCTCGTTCGGCGGGCAGGCGGTTCGGCGCCCGCCGGTAGCAGAAGCGGCTGCTCCTTTTGTCCGACGAGCGAGCGACGAGTCGCGGAAACCGCCACGGCGGTGGCGGAACGTCCTACTCGGGAATGCTCACCCGGCCGTGTTCGGCGCGTCGGTCGGAGTCTTCTCGATGTAGGCGGCGGCCCGCCGGGAGGAGAGCCGCACGGCCATGGAGTAGTAGTAGATCAGCACGCTCCAGCCCGCGATGATCAGCGCTCCGATCCCCACGTTGACCGGGCCGTCCCCACCGGGCAGGACCAGGGCCGGGTCGGCGGGCTCGTTGGGCGTCACCTCGCCGAAGTAGCTCAGCACGAGTATGCCCAGCAGCCACACGGGGAACCACGAGCCGGACTTGAAGTCGATCGGCGGTTTGGCGTGCTTGCCGAACAGGTTGTAGGCGGCGAAGACCACGTAGCCGACCAGCAGTCCGATCAGCATCTTCTCGTTGATCGACCAGCCGGACCAGAACACGAGCAGGCTGGAGGAGAAGAACGCCAGCAGCGGGATGGTGTCCCCGCCGGGCAGCCGGAAGGGACGGTGCTGGTCCGGCAGCTGGCGGCGCAGCGCTCCGATCACCAGGCAGCCCGGTGCGAAGGACACGGCGAAGGCCGAGGTGATGAAGCCGATGAACTTCGACCAGGCGGGGAACGGCAGGAAGAAGAAGCAGCCGACCACGAACATCAGCAGCACCGAGACCCAGGGAACCCCGCGCCGGTTGAGTCGGGTCAGCGCCTGCGGCGCGTTGTCGTTGCGGGCGTTGGCGTAGGACAGCCTGGTGGTCACGCCCGCGTAGATCAGCCCCGTGTCGGCGGGCGAGATTATCGCGTCCACCCGCAGCAGCCAGGCCAGCCAGACCACCCCGAGCAGCAGCGACAGCCCCGCCAGCGGCCCGGCGCTCTCCGCGAAGGTCAGCTGGTGCCAGCCCTGCCCCAGCACTTCCCGCGGCAGCCCCGTGACGAAGGCGATCTGCAGCAGCACGTAGATCACCGCGGTGATCAGCACCGATCCGATCAGCGCGAAGGGCACGTTGCGCTGGGGATTGTTGGTCTCGCCCGCGAACTCGACACCGTTGCGAAAGCCCAGGAAGGAGAAGGCCACCCCGGCGGCCGGGATCGCGGTGAAGATCGTGCCGAGCCCCTCCGGGGCGAAGCCGCCGAAGGCGGTGAGGTTGCCCGGGTTGAACGAGACCGCGAAGAACACGATGATCACCAGCACGATCACCGCGAGCTTCCACCACACCAGGATGTTGTTCAGCCGGGCGAAAACGCCCACCCCCAGGGCGTTGATCGTGCTGTACAGCGCCATCAGCGCTATCGCGATCAACCAGCCGTATCCGCTGACCAGGTACTCACCCTCCACAGGGGTCATCAGCCATCCCGCGTAGGGGTAGGCGTACTGCATGGTGGCGAGCACCTCGATGGGGGTTACCGCGGCCGCTGCGAGCCAGCTGATCCATCCCGCGCTGAAGCTGGCGAAGGAGCCGAAGGAGTAGTGCGGGAAGCGGATGATGCCCCCGACCACGGGAAACATCACCGACAGCTCGGCGTAGGAGAATCCGATCAGCATGATCATGATCGCGCCGATGATCCAGGACAGGATCGCTGCCGGACCGGCGATCTGCGAGGCGTACAGGGCGCCGAACAGCCAGCCGGAGCCGATGATCGCGCCGACCCCGGTGAACAGCAGGCTGATCTTGTTGACGTCCCTGCGCACGCCGTGATCGAGCTGCACAGTGGCGCTGGTGGGAGAAGCGGTCGGTGTTCCCATCTGTCCACCTCATTCGAGTGACTGAAAACACCAAGGTGTTTGCCTAGCACTCTCGGTCACGAAGCGGTGCTCGGCAACACGGAGCGGCAGCGCCTGCTTTTCCGCTCGGAACTGCGCCACCCTGTCCCAGGGTGGCGGGGTCGCGGGCAGTCGGTGCGCGGCGGTGCGGGAGCTTCCGGCCCGATCAGAAGGAACGTTCCGCGCGAAACCGCGCGAATCGGGGGCGTCCGGAGGCAGTGCGCCGCGGGCCGTGTTCCCCGTCGCGGGAGCCGGTGACGGCCCCGCCGAACGATCCTCCGGGCAGGCGGGGAAAGAGGAGGCCCCGCTACTGCCTGCGCTTCATCCCGTCGAAGGCGATCCGGGTCACGGTTTCGGCGATCTCGTCCTTGCTCAGTCCCTGCCGCGGCCGGTACCACTCGATCAGCGAGTTCACCATCCCGAACAGCAGCCTGCTGGTCAGCGCGGGGTCCAGGTCGGAGCGCAGGTTTCCCGTCCGTTCGGCCTCGGCGACCAGCTCACCGACGAGGTGGTCGAACTCCCTGCGCCGCGCCAGGGCCTGACGCTCCACTTTGCTGTTGCCCCGCACGCGCAGCAGCAGCGTGACGAACGGGAGCTCGTCGATGAGCACCTCGACGCTGCGCCACACCACGTGGTGCAGCCGGTCCATGGGGTCGCCCTCGCGGGACCGCGGTTCGTCGAGCACCGCGAACAGCGCGTCCAGGGCCCGGTCGACGCCCATGCGGAGCAGTTCCTGCTTGCTCGAGACGTGGTGGTAGATGGCCGACTTGGTGATGCCGAGCCGCTTGGCCAGGTCCTCCATGCTCGTGCCGTCGTAGCCACGTTCGTGGAAGACCTTCACGGCGGTGCGCAGCAGGGAATCGAGGTCGTAACCGGGTTTTCTCCGTCCCGCGCCGTCGCTCGTGCTCGCACCCACCATGTTCGCCAGTCTCGCAGTGTCCTTCCACCGACGTCGCCGGGCCCGGCCCGCTGCGATCTCCGGGAGCCCGATCCAGCCCGGACTCAGCCCTCGCGCAGGTCCACGACTCGCCGCGACTTGCCGGTCGAGCGCTGCAGCGTCTCGGGGGCCACGAGCTCCACCGCGGCGCTGACCCCGATCGCGTCCTTGATCGACGTGGCCAGCGCGGTGGAGGCCGCGGGGTCTCCCGAGGCCGTTTCCCCGTCGGTCTCGACCCGCACGCACAGCTCGTCGAGCCGCCCGCGGCGGGTCAGCTCGAGCTGGAAGTGCGGGGACAGTCCCGGCTGCCGGAGCACGAGCTCCTCGATCTGGCCTGGGAAGACGTTGACCCCCCTGAGCAGGATCATGTCGTCGGTGCGCCCGGTGACCTTCTCCATCCTGCGCATCGCGGGGCGGGCCGTTCCGGGCAGCAGCCTGGTCAGGTCCCTGGTCCGGTAGCGGATCACCGGAGTCGCCTCCTTGGTCAGCGAGGTGAAGACCAGCTCGCCGTGCGTGCCGTCGGGCAGGCTCGCCCCGGTGGCGGGGTCGATGACCTCCGGGTAGAAGTGGTCCTCCCAGATGTGCGGTCCGTCCTTGGTGGCCGCGCACTCGCTCGCGACTCCGGGGCCCATCACCTCGGAGAGGCCGTAGATGTCGACGGCGTCGATCCCGGCGGACTCCTCGATCTCCGCGCGCATCTCGGCGGTCCACGGTTCGGCGCCGAAGATGCCGATGCGCAGGGAGGTGCTCCTGGGGTCGATCCCCTGGCGGCGGAACTCGTCCAGCAGCGTCAGCATGTACGAGGGGGTGATCATGATGATCTCGGGCCGCAGGTCGTGGATGAGCCGGACCTGGCGCTCGGTCATGCCTCCGGAGGCGGGAATCACCGTGCAGCCGAGGCGTTCGGCTCCGTAGTGCGCGCCCAGTCCGCCGGTGAACAGTCCGTACCCGTAGGCGATGTGCACCTTGTGCCCGGGGCGCCCGCCCGCCGCCCTGATGGAGCGCGCCACCACTTCGGCCCAGTGGTTCAGGTCCCGCTCGGTGTAGCCGACGATCGTGGGATTGCCGGTGGTGCCGCTGGAGGCGTGGACGCGGCTGAGTCGTTCCTGCGGCACGGCGAACATCCCGTCGGGGTAGTTCGCGCGCAGGTCCTCCTTGGTGGTGGTGGGGAACTTCGCCAGGTCGGACAGTCGGCGGCAGTCCTGCGGGCGGACTCCGGCAGCGTCGAACTTGCGCCGGTAGCACGGCACGTTCTCGTAGGCGTGGTGCAGGGTTTCGCGCAGTCGTTCGAGCTGGAGCTCGGCCAGCTCGGAACGGTTCAGCTCCTCCGCCGGGGTCGACTCCACGCGCCCGTGCGCACTCCCGTCCGCTCCCGCGTGTCGGATTCCCACTTCTCCGCGGATCGTGTCGGTCATGTTTCGCCGTCCTTTCGGGACTCGACGCTGCGGCTGTGCCCGCGGAACTCGGCCACGGTCTCGGAGTCGGGTTCGCCGCGGAACACCGTCGTGTCGTAGATGCCGCCGCGGCCCCGGGTGTGTCGTTCGACGGCTCGGGCGTAGAGCACGTCGTCCTCGTGCACGGGAGCCAGGAAGGTGATCTGCGCGCTCGCGGCGACCGTGACGGGACCGTGGCTGTTGCAGGCGCAGGCGAAGGCGGTGTCCGCGAGCAGGAACACGTAGCCGCCGTGGGCGATCGAGTGTCCGTTGACCATCTCGTGGGTGACGCGCATCCGGGTGAGCGCCCGGCCGTCGGTGGCCTCCAGCAGCTCCACTCCGAGCGCCTTGGAGGCCTGGTCGTCCTCGAACATGGCCGCTGCCGCGGCGGCTATCGGTGCCCGTTCCGCGTCCAACTGGCTTCACCACCTTGAATACTGACCGAACAGTCGGTCACTGGTTTTCACCTCTCACCGGGTTCTCGGCGAGGTGTCCGCTGTTCGGTTGCCGGTTGTGCCGTGGGCAACTTTTGATGCGGTGATTGTGCACGAGCTTGTTCTACGTCACAATGCTTACTGACCGATTGGTCGGTTGGTGAGAGTGGGCCGAGTGCGCCTGCCGCGGGGCCGACAACCACGCGAACGTGATTTTCGAGGGAGAGCGCGAGGATGGAACCGCTGCGCAGCTACACCGCGGGCCGGTGGCGGAGTCCCGCGGACGAGGGAACCGCGCTGTACGACGCCGTCACCGGCGGGGAGCTGGCCCGGCTGTCCACCGCGGGCATCGACAGGGCCGCCGCGCTCGCCCACGGCAGGGAGGTCGGCGGTCCCGCGCTTCGCGAGCTGACCTTCCACCAGCGCGCAGCCCTGCTCAAGTCGCTGGCCTCGCACCTGAGGGAGCACCGGCAGGAGCTCTACGACCTCTCGGCGAGCACCGGCGCGACCAGGGGGGACTCCAAGTTCGACGTCGACGGCGGCATCGGGGTGCTGTTCTCCTACTCCAGCAAGGGCAGGCGGGAGCTGCCGAACTCCACCGTTCACGTCGACGGGGGAACGGAACCGCTGGGCAAGCAGGGCACCTTCCTCGGGCAGCACATCGCCACCCCGCTGCGGGGAGTGGCGGTGCAGATCAACGCCTTCAACTTCCCGGTGTGGGGCCCGCTGGAGAAGCTGGCACCGGCCTTCGTCGCGGGGGTGCCCACGCTGATCAAGCCCGCCGAGCAGACCGCGCACCTGACCCACCGGCTCGTGGAGCTGATCGTGGAGTCGGGAATCCTGCCGGAGGGCTCGGTCCAACTGCTCTGCGGCAACGCGGGGGACCTGCTGGACCACCTGACCGAGCAGGACCTGCTCTCGTTCACCGGCTCCGCCGCCACGGCGCAGCGGATCCGCGCCCAGGACAACGTGGTGCGGCAGTCGGTGCGCTTCAACGCCGAGGCGGACTCGCTGAACTGCTCGGTGCTCGGACCCGACGCCACGCGGGACACCGCGGAGTTCGACCTGTTCGTGCGGCAGCTGGTCACCGAGATGACGGTCAAGGCCGGGCAGAAGTGCACCGCTGTGCGCAGGGCTTTCGTTCCCGAAGGACGTGTCGACGAGGTGGTGGAGGCCGTCGCGGACCGCCTGTCCGGGGTCGCGGTGGGCGACCCGCGCAACCCCGAGGTGGACATGGGAGCGCTGGCCGACCTGGAGCAGCGGGAGGAGGTCCGGCGCGGCCTCAAGGGGCTGCTGGAGGCCGGACGGCTGGTCCACGGCGATCCGTGGCAGCCCTTCGAACCGGTCGACGCCGACTACGAGCAGGGAGCCTTCGTGCCCCCGATGCTGCTGCGCTGCGACGACCCCGAACAGCCCCAGCCGCACGAGATCGAGGTGTTCGGACCGGTGGCCACGGTGCTGCCCTACCGGGACGCCGAGCACGCCGTCGAACTGGCCAACCGGGGAGGCGGGAGCCTGGTCGGTTCGGTGGTCTCCGGCGACACCGAGTTCGTCCGCGAGGTGGTGCTGGGCGCGGCCTCCCGGCACGGCCGGATGCTGGTGCTCAACGGCTCCGACGCGGAGGAGTCCACCGGGCACGGCTCCCCGCTGCCCCAGCTGGTGCACGGCGGCCCCGGCCGCGCAGGCGGGGGCGAGGAGATGGCCGGCATCCGAGGGGTGCTGCACCACATGCAGCGCACCGCCGTCCAGGCGGATCCGGACACGCTCACGGAGCTGACCGGGCAGTGGTTCCCCGGAAGTACGCGGACCACCACCGATGCCCACCCCTTCCGCAAGCACCTGGAGCAGCTGCGGATCGGGGACAGCGTCGTGGGAGGACCGCGCGGGATCACCGCGGAGGACGTGCGGCACTTCGCCGACTTCACCGGCGACGAGTTCTACGCGCACACCGACGAGGCGGCGGCCGCGGCCAACCCGTTCTTCGGGGGGCTGGTGGCGCACGGCTACCTGGTGGTCTCGCTGGCGGCGGGGCTGTTCGTCTCCCCCGAGCCGGGGCCGGTGCTGGCCAACTACGGGCTGGAGAACCTGCGGTTCCTCACCCCGACCTATCCGGGTGACGAGATCACGGTGACTCTCACGGCCAAGCGGATCACACCACGGCACAACGCCGACTACGGCGAGGTGCGCTGGGACGCGGATGTGACCAACCAGCACGGCGAGTCGGTGGCGAAGTACGACGTCCTGACCCTGGTCGCCAAGGAGGGGGCGACTTCCGAGTGAGTCGTCGACGGGAATCGGAAATCGGAACCGGCCGAGGCGGGGCGGTTCCCAGCGGGAGAGGTGAAGCGGTGTGAGTACCGAAGAAGCCACGCTCGGCACCGAGTCGGAGCTGCGGGACCACTTCGAGGACCGGATCGCCAGGGACCAGCGCATCGAACCGCGGGACTGGATGCCCTCCGGCTACCGCGAAACCCTGGTGCGTCAGATCGCCCAGCACGCCCACTCCGAGATCATCGGGATGCAGCCGGAGGGGAACTGGCTCACGCGTGCCCCCAGCCTGCGCCGCAAGGCGATCCTGCTGGCCAAGGTCCAGGACGAGGCCGGGCACGGCCTCTACCTGTACTCGGCGGCGGAGACGCTCGGCGTCGACCGCTCGGAGCTGACCGACAAGCTGGTCACCGGGCGCCAGAAGTACTCCTCGATCTTCAACTACCCCGCGCTGACCTTCGCCGACATCGGAGTGATCGGCTGGCTGGTGGACGGCGCGGCGATCGTGAACCAGGTGCCGCTGTGCCGCGCCTCCTACGGCCCCTACGCCAGGGCGATGATCCGCATCTGCAAGGAGGAGTCCTTCCACCAGCGACAGGGCTACGAACTGCTGATGACCATGATGAGCGGTACCGCGAAGCAGCGGGCCGCCGTGCAGGACGCCACCGACCGCTGGTGGTGGCCCTCGCTGATGATGTTCGGTCCCCCGGACGGGGACTCGCCCAACACCCGCCAGTCGATGGAGTGGGGCATCAAGCGCCACACCAACGACGAGCTGCGCCAGAAGTTCGTGGACATGACGGTGCCGCAGGCCGAGGCGCTCGGGGTGAGCCCGCCGGACTCCGGCCTGGTGTGGAACCCCGAGCGCGGGCACTACGACTTCTCCGAACCCGACTGGGCGGAGTTCCGGCGCGTGCTGAAGGGCGGCGGCCCCTGCAACGCCCAGCGGGTCGAGCGCAGGCGCGCCGCGCACGAGGAGGGAGCGTGGGTTCGCGAGGCCGCCGCGGCCCACGCGGCCAAGCAGGCCGAACGAGGGGAGGCGGCGCTGTGAGCACCGGACCGGACCGGGAGGGCACCGAGGGCGCGCGGGCCGCGTGGCCGCTGTTCGAGGTCTTCGTGCGCGGCAAGCGCGGACTCAACCACGTGCACGTCGGCTCGCTGCACGCCCCCGACGAGGAGATGGCGCTGCACAACGCGCGCAACCTCTACACCCGGCGCAACGAGGGGGTCAGCATCTGGGTGGTGCGTGCCGAGCACATCACCGCGTCCAGCCCGGACGAGAAGGACCCGTTCTTCGCGCCGAACGGTGACAAGGTCTACCGGCACCCCACCTTCTACGAGATACCGGACGACGTCCCGCACATCTGACCGAGATCTTCCGCTCGCCCCCGATTCGGTCCATCGACACGACAGGGCGGGGAAGCATCAGTGAGCACAGCGGACGTCGCCCCGGACGGAGGTTCACACCATGTCCTTCGACAACGCTTACGAGGCCATCGCCGAAGCGCACCCGGAAGGGGACGCGCGCTGGGCCTTCGGCACCGGCTTCGAGGACCCGCTGTCCGGGGTGGACACCACCGTTCCGGGCGGGGTCGACCGGGCCGATCTGGCGAGCTACTGCCTGATGCTCGGTGACGACGCGCTGATCCTCGCGCAGCGGCTCACCGAGTGGGTGACCCGCGCCCACGAGCTGGAGGACGAGGTGGCGCTGGCGAACACAGCGCTCGACCTGCTCGGCCAGGCACGCGCGCTGCTGGCACGCGCGGGCACGGTCGACGGAAGCGGCCGGGACGAGGACGCGATGGCCCACTTCCGCTCCGAGGACGAGTTCCGCAACGTGCGGCTGGTGGAGCTGCCGCGCGGGGACTTCGGCAGGACCGTGGCCGAGCTGCTGGTGTTCTCCACCTGGCGACTGGCCCTGCTGAACCGGCTCACCGGATCGGCCGATCCGGTGCTGGCGGCGGTGGCGGCCAAGGCGGTCAAGGAGGTCACCTACCATCGCGACTACGCGGCCCGCTGGGCCGTGCGCCTCGGGGACGGCACCGAGTACTCGGCCGAGCGGCTGCACGCGGGGTTGGCCGATGTGCTCCCGTTCGCCGAGGAGCTGTTCACCCCGCACTCCGTGGAACACCGCCTCGAACGGGCCGGTGTAGCGGTCGACCCCGCTGCGCTGCGCCGGGAGTTCGACGAGGTGCTCGACCAGGTGTGCGCGCGGGCCACCGCTACCCGTCCCGAAGTCACCCCCGTGGGCACGCTCGCGGGCAGAGCGGGCCGGGACGGGGTCCACACCGAGCACTTCGGCTACCTGCTGGCCGAGATGCAGAGCCTCGCTCGCAGCGATCCGGAGGCGACATGGTGACCGGAGGTGAAGTCGACACGTCCGCGGCGCGGGCCGTGGCCGAGACGGTCACCGACCCGGAGCTGCCGATGCTGACCCTCGCGGACCTGGGCGTGCTGCGCGACGTCAGCCCGAGCGGGGACGGCGGGGTGCTGGTCACGATCACGCCGACCTACTCCGGCTGCCCCGCGCTGACCGAGATGCGCACCGACCTGCTGCGCGAGCTGAACCAGGCCGGTTTCACCGACGTGCGGATCCGCACCGAGCTCTCCCCGCCGTGGAGCAGCTCCTGGATCACCGAACGGGGCAGGAGCAAGCTGGCCGAGCACGGCATACACCCCCCGGACGACTCCGCGGCGGGCGCCGCGGGGATTCCCGGCACAGCGGGAGGACCGGTCCCGCTGACCCTGGAGCCACCGCGCAGGCGCGTCAGCTGCCCGAGGTGCGCATCGACGCGCACGGAGCGGACCTCGGAGTTCAGCGCAACCGCGTGCAAGGCGCTGTACCGCTGCCTGAGCTGTCTGGAGCCCTTCGAGTACTTCAAGGAGATCTGAGTGTCGACGCCGACGGTTTCGAGTCAGAGGACGCGGAGCGGCAACGCCTTCCACGCGCTGCGCGTGGCCGACGTCGAGAAGCTGTGCGACGACGCCGTCGCCGTCACCTTCGACGTGCCGACCGAGCTGGCCGAGCTGTTCGACTTCCGGCCGGGGCAGACGCTGACCCTGCGGCGGTGGACGGCCGAGGGCGAGCACCGCCGCAGCTACTCGATCTGCGCTCGGCGCGGCGAACGCCTCCGCATCGGTGTCCGCCTGGTCCCGGGCGGCCTGTTCTCCGGCTGGTTGACCGGCGAGGTCGACGTGGGCGACGAGATCGAGGTGCAGCCCCCCTCCGGGCGGTTCACCCCGGAACCGGACACCTCGGGAAGGCACGTGCTGATCGCGGCCGGATCCGGGATCACCCCGGTGCTGTCCATCGCCTCCTCGCTGCTGGCCGAAACGGACTCCACGGTCGCCGTGGTCTACGGCAACAGGCGCAGCGACACGGTGATGTTCATCGACGAACTGGCCGACCTCAAGGACCGGTACCCGGCCCGGTTCGAGCTGGTGCACGTGCTCTCCAGGGAGCCGCGCGGCTCGGAGCTGGTCACCGGCAGGTTGGACGAGGACAAGCTGCGGGGGCTGCTCGGCACGCTGATCCCGCTGGACGGTTCGGAGCGCTGGTGGCTGTGCGGGCCGCACGGAATGGTCGAAGCGGCCGGGCGCGTGCTCGACGATCTGGGAGTTCCCCCGGGCAGGGTGCGCCGCGAACTGTTCTACGTGGACGAACTCCCTCCCGAGCCCGTGCGGCACGAGGAGACGACCGGCGACGGTTCCGCCGGCACGGGCAGGGTCACCCTGGACGGGCGCACCACCGAGATCGCGCTGGACCGGGGAACTCCGCTGCTCGACGCGGCGCAGCGGGTGCGTTCCGATCTCCCGTTCGCCTGCAAGGGCGGGGTCTGCGGCACCTGCAGGGCCAGAGTGATCGAGGGACAGGTGCGCATGCGGCGCAACTTCGCCCTGGAGCAGTCCGAACTGGACGACGGCTTCGTGCTGACCTGTCAGGCGCTTCCCGTGTCGGAGGAAGTGGCGGTGGATTACGACGTCTGAGGTCGTGTAGATCGCGGCTCGGTTGGCGTAGTGGGTTCTGTGGCGGAACCTCAGCCGGCGCCCGGCTGCGGGTGCCCCGACATCGGGTAGCGGCCTACACAACGTCGGGGCCGTCCTCGCCGGGCACTCGGCTGAGAACCCGCGGCGGTGCCGACTGCTCGGGGCGTTTCGACGCTGTCGGCGCCGAAAGGAACCCCTGGGCGGGGTAGACCGGCCGGAAAACACAAGTCAGGACCCGGCCGAGGTTCGTCGTCCCGCTACGCGGGCCGCTTCGCGCCGACCGCTCACTCCTCCTGCATCGACTCGCCCAGGTCCTCGACGAGGTCTCCCAGCGCCGAGGTGACGCTGCCCTCCTCGGCCGAGTCCTCCACCATGTCCCCGATTCCCTCGAGTGCTTGGCCGAACCAGCTCACGACTCTCCCCTTTCCTCCGGTGGGCGTTAGGTCTCTCG
The DNA here is from genome assembly GCF_011291845.1 of Actinopolyspora sp. BKK2. NCBI lineage: Bacteria > Bacillati > Actinomycetota > Actinomycetes > Actinopolysporales > Actinopolysporaceae > Actinopolyspora > Actinopolyspora sp. BKK2. The sequence goes on from NZ_JAANTE010000002.1 coordinate 272,703, forward strand.
CTTCGTCCTGCGGTGTCGATCCCCCGGTTGCGCCGGTCGTCCGGTCGTCCGGTCGTCCGGTCGAGCGGCGAAGCCGCTCGCCGCGCAGGTGGCTGCGCACCAGCGGCCCAACGCTCCCGAGGCGCCGACTCACGTGCCTGCTGAGCAATCACCTGCGCGCAGAGCACCGCTGCGCGGCCTCGATCACTCCTCGTCGCCTTCCTCTTCCTCGCCCTCGAACGCCTCGTCGAGCATCATCCCGCCGACGGCGCCCGCCGCGACTCCGGCGGCTCCGGCAGCGACCATGCCCCCGACTCCGGGCCCTCCGGAGTGGCCCGAGTGCTCGTGCTTGCCGTGGGAGTCGTGCCCTCCGCCGAAGAAACCGCCCGCGGACTGGGCCACGGCCTCCAGCCAGCTGCGGATCTCGGAGGTCCAGTCGGTGTGCACCGCTTCCTCGTGGGAGCGGTGAATCCTGCCGAGCGCGTCCCCGCCCGAGGTGAACAACCCGCCGCGCCGGTCGGCCTCCAGCACGACGTCGACGCTGTCGGCGCGGGTGACGAAGGTCAGCTCGATCTCGTTGATCCGGCCGGAGAACTCCGGCGGAGCGAAGAACTCCAGCTCCTGGTAGAAGGGGAACTCCTGGGCGACTCCGCTGATCGTGCCGTGCTCCACGTCGGCGCTCTTCAACTGGGCCCCCATGCCGAACAGCGCTTCGATCGCGGGCAGCTGGCAGGGCAGCGGTTCCACGTGCAGCGGGTCCATGTCACCGGTGTCGACCGCGCGCGCGACCGCCACCTCGGTGCGCACGCCCACCCGCATTCCGGGCAGCGCCTGACCCCGCAGCGCGGTTATCGGGGTCTCCCAGGGCAGGGGGATCTCGAACGGGATGTTCGTGTGCTGCTCGGCTTCCAGCTGGAAGTCCTCGGCCACCGTCACTCGCCGGAACTCCAGTGCCCCCTGCTGGTCGTCGGCGGTTTCGACCTGGGCGATCAGGACCAGGTCGATCCGCTGTATCCGGGTGCTACCGCTGGCCCCTCCGATGCGCACCTCGCCGGAGACGCTCTCCCCGGGCTGGCAGGGTCCTTCCCGGAGGACGGTGTCCACCGAGGGGCCGCCGATGCCGACCGCTTGCAGCATTCGCTTGAACATGTCCAGTCCTTCCGTAGCGGGCCGTCTCGCCGGGTTCGACGGCGAATTCGTCGCGCGAACGGAAGGGTTCCGTGAAAGGTTCCCCCGGCGTGGCCACGTCCGGTGATCGTTACTTCATCGTGAGTCCGTTCCGGGGCCGCGGGGCGTCCCCGGGATGAGCGGAGCCGCGATGCCCACCTCGTTTCTCGGCGCCGCCGGGGATCAGCCGTGGGACTCGCGACGAGACCTCGGCCGGGGTTCCCCGGGGCGCCGAGCAGGCCGAGTCGTGGATCCCCGAGTCAGTCGACGAGGTTGGCTACCGCCTGTGCCCAGCGGAAGTACTTGTTGGTCCCCAGGTCCCGCACCGTGCGGATCCCGAACGCCTCTTCGAGCAGGTTGGCGTCGTTCTCGCTGACCCCCTTCAGGGCCGACACCGGGGCGTCGGCGAGGTCGGAGATCGCGTACTCCTCGTACGCCTTGTTCAGCTTCTCTGCGATGTCGGTCATACGACTCCTTCGGACGCGTGCTTGCGGGGCGGGGTCGATCGCCCCGTGAGTTGTTAACACGCAGCGGAGTCGTCCGAACACGGAGATGTTGATCTTCTCACGTCCGATTCGTCCGAATGCGGGAGAGCGGAATGTCTGCTGTGGAGTCAGCTTCTGCGGTGGTCGCGCTCGGGAGTCCTCACTCGACCTCGGCGAAGACGACGTCGCCAACGGTGATCTCCGCCGAACCCCCGGTGCTCTCGGTGACCCACTGCCGGAACTGCTCGAGCGAGTCCTCGGCGATCGGCACGTCGAACTCGGCGCGCCACCCGTAGCGGATCTCGGCGGCCGCGTACCCGGCGGCACGCAGCTCGTGATCGAGTTTACCCGCCAGCGAGTGCTCCACCGCGACGACCACGGTCCGGGCGCGCAGGCGCCGCACCGTTCCCACCGCGTCCAGCGCCGTGGTGACGGCGGTGCCGTACGCCCTGATCAGGCCGCCGGAGCCGAGCAGCACTCCGCCGAAGTACCGCACCACCACCGCGACCGCGTTGGTCAGCTCGTTGCGCCGCAGGACCTCCAGGATGGGCACGCCCGCGGTTCCCGAGGGCTCGCCGTCGTCATTGGACTTCTGGCTCTCCCCCGAGTCGCCGAGCACGTACGCGTAGCAGTGGTGGCGGGCGTCCGGGTGCTGTTTGCGGCACCGGCCGATGAAGTCCCGGGCCTGCTGCTCGGACTCGACGCGTTCGAGCAGGCACAGAAAGCGTGACTTCTTCTCCACGAGCTCGGCGGATCCCGCTTCTCGAATGGTGCGCATGTCCCCCTCCCGTTCTCGGCGCCCCGCCCCATCGTCGCCGCTTTCGTCGTGAACGGATCCGCGGGGCGGCCTCGCGGCCGGAATTCGTGACGGCGGTCACCCCGAATCGGGTGTGATCTCCGGCACCTCGCGTGAGGGGGGTTTATTCCCTGCGCACGTGCTTGAGCAGCGGGAGCGGTGGGTGCGATTTTCGTCGCCTGGAGCGGGCACGTACCGTCCACTCTCATGGAGCAGTCATCGAGTCCGTTGGAGCCCGGCACGCGTGTGCGCGCTTCGTTCGGTCGCTTTCAGGATCAGATCGGGACCGTGGTCGAGACCGCGACCGGTCTACCGGACGTGTTCGACGGTCCCGTGCTGTGGGTGCGCTTCGACGGGGACGAAGAACCCGGCCTGGTCGCCGGTCGTTTCCTTGAGCGTACAGGCTGAACGCCAGTGCCGGTCGGCCGCAACCCCGACCCCGGGGTGGAGCCGACGACGAGCGGTTCGCGGTGGTCCGCTGCGCGCCGACCCACGGCTCGGCCGAGCGAACCGGATGATCCCGATGTGAGCAAGGATAATGACTCCGTCCGAAACGTTCCGGATAAAATCGGCGTCGCAGACGGGCCCGGGGCCCTCCGGCGGGTGACCCGCCCACTCTGCAGGGATGCCGGTTTTCGAACGGACGGAGACGATGCGGGTTCTGGTCATCGGGGGAGGCGTAGGCGGACTCGCCGTGGCCAAAGGCCTGCTCGACAAGGGCCACCGGGTTCGGGTCTACGAGCACGGGGACCGGCTCCGGGACGGCGGGGCCGGGGTGACCATCTGGAGCAACGGTACGGCCGCGTTGAGCGGGCTGGGGATCTCCCTCGAGGGTGTCGGTCGTGAGTTGCACAGCCTGCGGGCCATGACCGCGGCGGGCAGGATGCTCTGGGAAGCCGATCTCGACGAGGTCACGGAGCGTCTCGGGGCACCCACGGTCGAGATTCCCCGACGTGAGCTGTTGAACAGGATGGCGGAGGCGCTGCCGAACGGGATCTTCCGCTTCGGCAGGCGCTGCGTCGGTGTGCGGGAGTACGCCGACCACGTCGTCGCCGACTTCGAGGACGGCAGCTCGGAGACCGGGGACGTGGTGGTCGGTGCGGACGGGCAGCGTTCGATGGTGCGGCGCACGGTCCTCGGCGGGGAGCCCGCGCGGCTGACCGGCTGGGCCAGCTGGCAGGGCCTCACCTACAGCGACCTCCCGATAGCGCACGGCTACCAGACGCTGAACATCGCGGGACGGGACGGGCACTGCGGGCTCATCCCCGCGGGGGACGGTCTGCTCCACTGGTGGTTCGACATGCCGTGGAGCGAGGACCACCCCGAGCTGACGGTCTCGGACCTGCGGGCGGCCTTCGCCGGGTGGCCGGATCCGGTCGAGGAGCTGCTGGCCTCCGTCACCGATGAGGACCTCGGTTTCTTCCCGCACATCCGCCACCAGATCCCCAAGGTGTGGGGCGGGCCCCGCACCACGCTGATCGGGGACGCCGCGCACGCCATGCCGCCCGCCGTGGCCCAGGCCGCCAACCAGACCATGGAGGACGCCTGGCTGCTCTCCTCCGCGCTGTCGCGCGTGGAGGGGGATCCGGAGCCGATGCTGCGGGACTACGAGCAGCAACGTCGCCCCAGGGTGGCCAAGGTTTCCCGCACGGCGGCGCTGACCTCGGCACAGCGGCGCACCCCGCTGCAGCGCATCGGCAAGTTCCCCGGCTGGATCGCCACCCGCAGCCAGGTGATCTCGCTGCGCTCCGGCAGCAACATCCTGCGCGGTCTGGCGTATCCCTCCGTGCGCGTGGGGATGGCCTGAGCGAGGTTTTCGGGGACCCTCCGGTACCCGTTCGGTGGAGAGCGCGCCAGTGCGCCTGCGCTGTTCGGCCACTCGTTGCGCCCGGTCGACGAGCCCCGTCGACGCACCCCGTCGACGACGGCGCGGTGCCGCCACCGGTGCTGCTCGGGCTGGTTCCCGGGGAAAAACTCGCAGTTATGGGCAAAGCTGGGCACCCACCGCAGCGCAGCGGTGAGCCGTGCCCGTCCCCGCGGACCGAGCACGAAAAGCGGGGCGTGCCGCGGCACGCCCCGCTCCTGTGCAGGGGAGCCGTCCCCGTCGGGGCGACGTCCACGTGACGTCGGTGCGGCGGGGACGGTCGGAGATCACGCCCCGAAGACGTCCGGGTCCGGGCCGACGCGGTTGCCGGTCTCCAGCTCGCCGATCGAGGCCATGTCGTCCTCGCTGAGCTCGAAGTCGAACACGTCGAGGTTCTCCCGCACCCGCGAAGGAGTCGCGGACTTGGGGATGGCCACGTGACCCAGCTGGACGTGCCAGCGCAGCACGACCTGGGCGGCGGACTTGCCGTACTTCTCGGCCAGCGTCTGCAGCCTGGAGTCCTCCAGCAGGCCCTTGCCCTGGCCGATGGGGCTCCACGCCTCGGTGACGATGCCGTTCTCGGCGTGGAACTCGCGCAGCTCGGCCTGCTGCAGGTTGGGGTGCAGCTCGATCTGGTTCACGGCGGGCACGATGCCGGTCTCGTCGAACAGCCTGCGCAGGTGCGCCTTGTGGAAGTTGGAGACCCCGATGGCCTTGGCCCTGCCCTCGGAGTGCAGCTTCTCGAACGCCTTCCAGGTGTCCACGTAGGCGTCCTGACCGGGCATCGGCCAGTGGATCAGGTACAGATCGACGTAGTCCAGCCCGAGCTTGTTCAGGCTGTCGTCGAACGCGCGCAGCGCGTTGTCGTAGCCCTGGCTGTCGTTCCACAGCTTGGTGGTCACGAACAGCTCGTCACGGGACGCGCCGGACTGGGAGATGGCCTTGCCGACCCCCTCCTCGTTGCCGTACGCAGCCGCGGTGTCGATGCTGCGGTAGCCCGCCTCGATGGCGGTCTGCACCGGCGCGACGACCTCCTCGGACGGGATCTGGAAAACGCCGAAACCCAGCTGCGGCATCTTCGCGCCCGTGTTGAGCGTGATGTTCGGAACCTGGCTCATGCGGTCTTTTCCCTTCGCGAATGTCGACTAGCAGCACGACTCACCCGCACGGACGGGGTGGAGACGTCCGTGCGGATGAGGCGGCACCGTTCCGGTCAACCACTGGAATCGATCAAGCATTCCCGGTGCGCTGATTTCAGCACTTCTCGCTGGTGCGCGCCCGGCGTGCTCGTTCGCGCGTCGCGGTGCGTCGTTGTTTTCCGCTCTCCCCGGCGGAGGAGTGCCCGCCCGTCGGAGCGGAGTGGTCCGCGCACCCCTCCGACGGGCGGCCGGGATGGGTGCGGTCAGCCGGTGCGGTCGCCGGGACCGCTCCCCGCGTCCACCGGTTCCGCACTGCTCTGGGGGGTGGCGGTGTGCCTGCCGTGCGCCTCCGCCTTGACGGTGGTTCCGGCGCGGCCCAGCCGGTCCAGCCTGCCGGACAGCACCGCGAAGGCCAGTCCCACGAGAGCGAGCGTGGCGCCGACCCAGCTCGGGGCGATGAGCCCGAAGCCGGCTGCGATGACCAGCCCGCCGAGGTAGGCGCCGAGGGAGTTGGCGATGTTGAAGGTGGACTGGATGCTCGCCGAACCCAGGGACGGGGCCTCCTTGGCCTGGTCCAGGATCCGTGCCTGGATGCTCGGTATCGCGGCGAAACCGGTCAGGCCGACGAGGAAGACGTTGGCCGCGACGAGGACCGTGCTCTCCGCGGTGAAGGTGAACATCATCAGCACGATCGCCAGCGCGGTCAGGAAGCCGTACAGCGTGCGCATCGGGGAGTGGTCGGCCAACCTGCCGCCGATCACGGTCCCCAGCGTCATACCGGTTCCGAACAGGGCGAGCAGCACCGTCGCCCCCACCGGGGTGTAACCGCTCACCTGGATCAGCAGCGGCTTGATGTAGCTGTAGAAGGAGAACATCGCGCCGAAGCCGAACACCACGACCGCGAAGGCCAGCCACACCTGCGGGCGCTTGAACGCGGTCAGCTCGCCGCGCAGGCTGGCCTCGGTCGGCTTGGCCTGGCGCGGCACCAGCGCGCTGACCGCCAGGAGCGCCACGGCCCCGATCAGCGCGACGAAGCCGAAGGTCCAGCGCCAGTTGATGGCCTGTCCCAGCAGAGTGCCCAGCGGCACGCCGACGATGTTGGCCACGGTGAGCCCGACGAACATCATCGAGATGGCCCGTCCGCGCTTGTCCCTGCTGACGAGGCTCGCGGCGACCACGGCGCCGATGCCGAAGAACGTGCCGTGCGGCAGCCCGGCGATGAACCGCGCGCCCAGCAGCGAGAGGTGCGTGGGTGCGAAGGCGGACAGCAGGTTGCCCACGATGAACAACCCCAGCATGCTCAGCAGCATGGTCTTCCTGCGCACGCGCATGCCCGCGATGGTGAGCAGCGGTGCGCCGACGACGACCCCCAGCGCGTAGAGCGAGATGTATCCGCCCGCGGCGGAGATCGTCACGTCCATGTCGGTGGCCACTTCGGGAAGCAGCCCCATCATGACGAACTCCGTGGTGCCGATCCCGAACGCCGCGATGGCTAGTGCCAGCAGGGCAACAGGCAACGCTTCTCCTCCGGTGTAGCGCGAACACGCCGACAGCTTCGTCCGCCGCGGGACTTGATCTGGTCCTCACCGGCGGTTGAGAGATGGACGACAGTCGAATGAGCGTGGGCCCTCGGCCCGGACCGTTCATGATCGATGCGGGTCGCGCGTCGTCGCGCATCCCGGCACACCACAACGCTACCCGTTCGGGATTTGTTCCTGCATCGATTATGAACGGCGCCACGTACGTGATCGCCCCTGTTTCACTCGACCGGAGGACAAGCTCGGAGTGGTGTCCCCGAACTCCCGCGGGGGTGCGGCAGGGTGGGCTCCGGGAGCCGCCCGAACATCCGCGACGACCCGAGCGGAACGCCTCGACGCGACGTGGCCCGAGTGCGACTCACGTTGTCGGAGCCCCGTGTCCGCAGGTATAGCCTGTCCCGGCACGGCGTTGTGACACCGATGGAGGAGTCGTCCTATGGATGGTGCGCTTTCTGTTGGGTGGGACGGCTGGACGGCCGTCCCGATCGAACTGGCTCTGGACAATTCCGTGAGCCTGCAGGCCCGAGCAGCGTACGCACTCATCCAGGCCCACGGCCGCGTTCGACTGGACGACCTCGCTTCTGCCGGGGCCGCCGACCCGATAGCGCTGGTGGCCGAGCTGGAGGGCAGCGGTTGGCTCACCGGGGCCTCCGAGTCGGGCAGCGTGCGCTGGACGGTCCACTCCGGCGCCGTGCCCCGCGGTGAGCGCACCACCCTGGCGACCGAGGTCACCGCTCCGGTGGCCAAGCAGACCCCGCAGCGCGAGCCCGAGCAGGAGCCCGCGGGCGAGACCCCCTCGGCGAACACGATGACCTCGGAGAGCATCGTGCGCCAGTGGGCCGAGCAGCAGAAGACGCCGTTCCCCGACTCCATACTGGAGAAGCTGGCCAAGGAGATCCGGGCCAAGCGGGAGCTGTCCCCGCTGGCCAACACCGGTGACCTCATAGCTGCGCTCAACATCTGGAGGGACAAAAAGGCCGCCCCCAGCAAGTTCCCCGAGTGCTACGGGGAGGCGCTCCAGCGCTCCGCGCGCGACGTCTACGACAACTCCTCGAGCGGCTCCTCGAGCAGGGAGGTCGCCAAGAGCAGCTCTCCCGAGCCCGAACGCCCCGGCGGCTCCGAGCAGCGGAAGGTCACCGTTCCGAACTTCTCCACGTCCGGCAGCACCGTCGCGCGCACGCGGCCGCTGCCGGGGCACTGCGGCACCCCCGAGTGCGACAACGGTTACATCGAGCAGGACGACGGCCGGGTGCGCAAGTGCCCGAAGTGCCTGCCCGAGCCGACGTTCGGGCGCAGGGCGTTCGACCTGCCCAGGCAGGCGCACTACGTCGCCGCGCAGAACAAGCAGCGGTTGCGTGCGAACATTCGTGAGCGGGAGGACGATTCCAGGGTCGTCGACGTCGACGGGTCCTCGAACGAGGGAGGAGTCTGATGGAGACCTACGAGCTGCCCGAGCTTTTCCAGCTCGTCGCCAGTTACGACAAGTCGTTCGAGTCCCTGGCCTATCCGAAGACGGAGCAGCAGCAGGGCAAGGCCGACCTGTCCGCGGAGTCGTGGGCCGCGGCGCTCGGTGACATCCCGGCCGACTTCGCCAAGTCCGTGGTCGTCGAGCACTACCGGAGGAACTCCACCTCCGTGACGACCAGCGTGATCCACCGGGAGTGGGTGGAGTACCGGAACCAGCAGATCCAGAAGGCGGAGAGCGCGGAGATCAAGGCCAAGCGCCGTCCCTCGGCGGAGGAGTCGCTGCGCGGCTGGGAGCGGGCCACGGCCGCTTTGCTGGAGGCCAGAGGACAGGACGCCGACGAAGCGATCGAGGACATCCGGGCGCGACGTACCGTGCTGCAGGTCAAGTGCCCCGTCTGCAAGGCCCTTCCCGGCAAGGGCTGCGTGGTCAACACGGGCAAGCGGATCCAGCCCCTGTCGAACAACAACTCCCACCCGTCCCGCTTCGACGCGGCCGGGATCGAGCAGCAGCGTCCGACCATGCCGCCGCGCACCAGGGAGTACCGGGAGGAGATCCCCGGAGCCGCACCGATGCCCGAGGAGTAGTTCCCCCGGGGAGTTCCCGGCGGGGAGCGCTCAGCGGGGAGCGCTCCAACCGCGTCGAGTCGCCGCCTCGCCCGCGGCCGGGTGGCTCGGCTCCGCCGTCGTCAGCGCGGTGCGGGGCGGTCCGGCCGGGTCAGGCCCGGTGCTCCCCGCCGGATCCGCCCTGCCGCGTGACGTGGGCCTCCAGCTCCATCCGCTCGGACATGTGCGGGTAGTGCAGTTCGAACGCGGGGCGGGTGGACCTGATGCGCGGCAGCTCGTGGAAGTTGTGCCGCGGGGGCGGGCAGGAGGTCGCCCACTCCAGCGAGTTGCCGTGGCCCCACGGGTCGTCGACGTTGACGACCGCGCCGTAGCGGTAGCTTTTGAAGATGTTGTACAGGAACGGAAGCATCGAGGCGCCGAGCAGGAAGGCTCCCGCGCTGGAGATCACGTTGAGCGTGGTGAACCCGTCAGTCGGCAGGTAGTCGGCGTAGCGCCGCGGCATCCCCTCGTTGCCCAGCCAGTGCTGCACCAGGAACGTGGTGTGGAACCCGATGAAGGTCAGCCAGAAGTGCGCCTTCGCCAGGCGCTCGTCCATCATCCGGCCGGTCATCTTGGGGAACCAGAAGTACAGCCCCGCGAACACGGCGAACACGATCGTGCCGAACAGCACGTAGTGGAAGTGCGCCACCACGAAGTAGGTGTCCGAGACGTGGAAGTCCAGCGGTGGTGAGGCCAGCAGCACCCCGGTCAGCCCGCCGAACAGGAAGGTCACCAGGAAGCCGACGCTGAACAGCATCGGCGACTCGTAGGTGATCTGACCGCGCCACATGGTGCCGATCCAGTTGAAGAACTTGATGCCGGTGGGCACGGCGATCAGGAACGTGGTGAACGAGAAGAACGGCAGCAGCACCGCACCCGTGACGAACATGTGGTGGGCCCAGACCACCACGGACAGGAACCCGATCGCCCAGGTCGCGTACACCAGGCCGGTGTAGCCGAACAGCGGCTTGCGCGAGAACACCGGCAGTATCTCGGTGATGATGCCGAAGAACGGCAGCGCGACGATGTAGACCTCGGGGTGGCCGAAGAACCAGAACAGGTGCTGCCACAGCACGCTGCCGCCGTTGGCGGGGTCGAAGACGTGCGCGCCCAGGTGCCGGTCGGCCAGCAGCCCGAACAGCGCTGCGGTCAGGATCGGGAAGGCGACCAGGATCAGCAGGCTGGTGACCAGGATGTTCCAGGTGAAGATCGGCATCCGCCACATGGTCATCCCCGGCGCGCGCATGCACACGATCGAGGTGATCATGTTGACCGCTCCGAGGATGGTGCCGAGGCCGGAGACGATCAGCCCCGTGATCCAGAGGTTCCCGCCGATCCCCGCGTTGTACTCGCTCCTGGCCAGCGGGGTGTAGGCGGTCCACCCGAAGTCGGCCGCTCCGTTGGGGGTGATGAAGCTGCCGATCACGATCAGCCCGCCGAACAGGAACAGCCAGTAGGAGAACGCGTTCAGCCGGGGGAAGGCCACGTCCGGGGCGCCGATCTGCAGCGGCAGCACCACGTTGGCGAACCCGAACAGGATCGGGGTGGCGAACAGCAGCAGCATGATGGTGCCGTGCATGGTGAACAGCTGGTTGTACTGCTCCTGGGAGAGCACCTGCAGACCGGGTGCGGCGAGCTCCGCGCGCAGGAACATGGCCAGCAGGCCGCCGATGAGGAAGAACGCGAAAGCCGTGGACAGGTACAGCATCCCGATCTGCTTCGGATCGGTGGTGCGGCTCAGCGCCACGAGCACCGAGCCCTTCGGGGCGCGTGCTCCTTCCGACGCGCGCGTGGGCACCGGTGTCGGACGTGTACCGGAAGTAGCCATCCCGCCTCCTTCGGCTCGGTGGCACGCCGGTCCAGTCTTGCGCCGGTGCTGTTGGCTCGCAAAACGTGCTCTTAGCCCGATGGGATGATGTCCGGCTCGGAGGCTGGGCCGTTCGCGAGGTGGCGCGACGTGGCCGCGGGCGGAGCGCTCCGCGCAGCGGTCGCGCGGCGGTCGCGCAGCGGTCGGGAGTCCGGGGCGCTCCGGTCGGCGGGCTCAGCCCGGCTCGGGTTCGGTGTTCAGCGCGCCCATGGCCATGCGGTGCAGCAGCTCGGACATGGTGCCGGTGTCCAGCCGCGCGCTGTAGGGGGTGGAGTTGATCAGCCCGAGCACGGCGTGGGTGGCGGCGCGTGCGGTGTCCTCGTCCATTTCGGGCCGGACGGCCAGCAGGGTCTGCACCCAGACCTCGACGTAGCCGCGCTGCAGCTCCCTGACCCGGTGCCGGTCGGGTTCGGTCAGGCTGTCGAGGTCGCGCAGGTGCACGGTGATCAGCGCCGAGTTCGTGAGCGCGAACTCGATGTGCCAGCGCACCAGGCTCTCGAGCGCTTCGGCGGGGTTCGGGGTGCTCGTCGTTCTGGCGCGGCCGCCGCGGAGCAGCTTCTCGCTGATGCCGGTGAGCATCTCGCCCAGCATGGCGTCCTTGCTGCGGAAGTGCCGGTACAGCGCCGGGCCCGACACGCCGACAGCCGCTCCGATGTCGTCGATTCCGACCCCGTGGAATCCGTACCGTGCGAACAGATCCGCCGCGGCTCCGAGGATCTGCTCGCGCCGCGAGGGGGTCCGGGGCGAGGCGGGAGGCTGTTCGGCGGCGTTGCTCGTCATCGACTCCGATACTAGACGAAGTCAGTTAGAAAACGTTAACATAGATACGTTAACGAATGCTAACAACTTTGCCGGGAGTGTGCCTGTTCGGCCGGCAGTCCCACTGCGCGGGGCGGGAACGAGAACGGAAGGTGCGGTCAACGAGATGGATGCGCCGGTACTGCCCACCGCCGTCGACCCGACGGCCGACTCCTACGCGCGCTACACCGCGGAGCACGCGGCGCTGGTCGCCGACCTCGAGGAGCAGCTCGCCCGCGTCCGCGCCGGTGGGCCGGAGAAGACCAGGCGGCGGCACGTCGAGCGCGGCAAACTGCTGCCGCGCGAGCGGGTGGACGCGCTCCTGGACCGCGGCTCGCCGCTGCTCGAGCTCTCCCCGATGGCCGCGCACGGGCTCTACGAGGACGAGGCCCCCTCCGCGGGGATCATCACCGGGATCGGCCGGGTGGCCGGCCGCGAGTGCGTCGTCGTGGCCAACGACGCCACGGTCAAGGGCGGGACCTACTACCCGGTCACGGTGAAGAAGCACCTGCGCGCCCAGGAAGTGGCCCTGCACAACAACCTGCCCTGCATCTACCTTGTGGACTCCGGAGGGGCCTTCCTGCCGCGCCAGGACGAGGTTTTCCCGGACCGGGAGCACTTCGGCCGCATCTTCTACAACCAGGCCACGATGTCCGCGCGCGGGATCCCGCAGATCGCGGCCGTGCTGGGCTCCTGCACCGCGGGCGGGGCCTACGTCCCCGCGATGAGCGACGAAGCCGTGATCGTGCGCGAGCAGGGCACCATCTTCCTCGGCGGGCCGCCGCTGGTGAAGGCGGCCACGGGAGCCGAGGTGAGCGCCGAGGAGCTCGGCGGCGGCGCGCTGCACGCCCGAACCTCGGGAGTCACCGACCACCTGGCCGCCGACGACGCCGACGCGCTGCGCATGGTGCGCTCCATCGTGGGCACCGCCGACGGCGGGAGGCGGACCTCGGCGGCGCTCCCGGCCCCGGTCGAGGAGCCGGCCGTGGACCCGGAGCAGCTCTACGGGGTGGTCCCCACGGACAGCAGGACCCCCTACGACGTGCGCGAGGTGATCGCCCGGATCGTCGACGGCAGCCGATTCTCGGAGTTCAAGCCCGAGTACGGGCAGACCCTGGTCACGGGATTCGCCCGCATCCACGGCAGGACCGTGGGCGTCGTCGCCAACAACGGTGTCCTGTTCGCGGAGTCGGCGCTCAAGGGATCCCACTTCGTGCAGCTGTGCGACCGCAGGGAGATCCCGCTGGTCTTCCTGCAGAACATCTCGGGCTTCATGGTGGGCAAGGAGTACGAGGCCGGGGGGATCGCCAAGCACGGGGCCAAGATGGTCACCGCCGTGGCCTGCGCCCGCGTCCCGAAGCTGACCGTGGTGATCGGGGGCTCGTTCGGCGCGGGCAACTACTCGATGTGCGGGCGCGCCTATTCGCCGCGGTTCCTGTGGATGTGGCCGAACGCCCGCATCTCGGTGATGGGCGGGGAGCAGGCCGCCTCGGTGCTGGCCACCGTCCGGCGCGACCAGCTAGAGGGCAGCGGTCAGCACTGGTCGGCCGAGGAGGAAGAGGAGTTCAAGCAACCGGTGCGGGAGCAGTACGAGCAGCAGGGCCACCCCTACTACTCGACCGCCCGCATCTGGGACGACGGGGTGATCGACCCGAAGCAGACCAGGAACGTGCTCGGACTGGCCCTGGCCACGGCGGAGAACGCTCCGCTGGGGCCGGTGAACAACGGCGTGTTCCGCATGTGACCGAACGTGGAGCGAGAGCGGATGTCGGCGAGTACGAGCGCAGGCCGGAGGTGGGAGATGGTGCACGCACAACCGTCGGGAGAGCGGCGTTTCGACGCGGTGCTGGTGGCCAACCGCGGGGAGATCGCGGTGCGCGTCATCAGGACGCTGCGTCGGCTGGGGATTCGTTCCGTGGCCGTGCACAGCGACGCCGATGCGGATGCGGCTCACGTGGCCGAGGCGGACACGGCCGTGCGCATCGGACCGGCAGCGGCGGCCGAGAGCTACCTGCGCGGCGACCGGATCCTGGACGCGGCAGTGGCCTGCGGGGCGCAGGCCGTGCACCCCGGGTACGGCTTCCTGTCCGAGAACGCCGAGTTCGCCGCGGCCTGCGCGGAGGCGGGCCTGACCTTCATCGGCCCGCCCGCGGGCGCGATCGACTCGATGGGCGACAAGATCCGCGCGAAGCGGACCGTGGCCGATGCGGGCGTACCGCTGGTCCCGGGAAGCGGCGCCGAGGGGGCCACCGACGAGCAGCTCCGGCGAGCGGCGCTGGAAACCGGTCTCCCCGTGCTGTTCAAGCCCGCCGCGGGCGGCGGCGGGAAGGGGATGCGGCTCGTGCACACCGCCGAGGAGCTCGCCCCTGCGATCGACGCGGCCCGCCGGGAGTCCCGCGCGGCCTTCGGCGACGACACCCTGTTCGTGGAGCGCTTCGTCACGCGCCCCCGGCACATCGAGGTGCAGGTGCTCGGCGATTCCCACGGCAACGTGGTCCACCTCGGGGAGCGGGAGTGCAGCCTGCAGCGCAGGCACCAGAAGATCGTCGAGGAGGCCCCCTCGCCGCTGCTGGACCCGGCCACGCGCGCGGAGATCGGGGCCTCCGCCGTGGAGGCGGCCCGTGCCGTGGGCTACGTCGGCGCGGGCACGGTGGAGTTCATCGTCTCGGCGGACAAGCCGGAGGAGTTCTTCTTCATGGAGATGAACACCAGGCTGCAGGTCGAGCACCCGGTGACCGAGATGGTCACCTCCGTGGGGCGGGAGCAGGAGCGCGCGACCCGGCCCGCGCGGAGCGGGGACGGGCGGCCGGAGGGGATCGACCTGGTCGAGTGGCAGGTCCGCGTCGCGGAGGGCGAGACCCTGCCGTTCCGGCAGGACGAGCTCGACGTGGTGGGCCACGCCGTGGAGGCCCGGCTCTACGCGGAGGACCCGGCCAGGGAGTTCCTGCCCACCGGTGGTGAGGTCCTGCGCTTCCACGAGCCGCGCGCGGCCGGGGTGCGGATCGATTCGGGAGTGCGCGGCGGTGACCGGGTCGGTTCCGAGTACGACCCGATGCTGGCCAAGATCATCGCGTGGGGGGCGACCCGCTCCGAGGCGCTGCGCAGGTTGGACGGGGCGCTGGCCGAGACGACGCTGCTCGGGCTGGACACCAACTCCGCTTTCCTCCGCGCGCTGCTGAACCACCCGGACGTGCGCGCGGGCGAGCTCGACACCGGGCTCGTGGAACGGGAGCTCGAGGAGCTGCTGGACAACAGCGGACAGCGGAAGGCACCGCCCGAGCACGTGCTGATCGCCGCCGCGGCGGTCCGGCTGGCGGAACTGGAACCGGCCGGGCCGGGAGCGGATCCCTGGGAGGCGCTCACCGGCTGGCGGATAGGTGGCCGGGCCTGGATGAGCTGGACCTTCGAGGTCTCCGGCGAGCGCAGGACCGTGTGGCTGCGCGGGGACTCCACGGCGGCCGAGGCGCTGGTCGAGCCGGGTCCGGACGAGGAGGCCGGTCGGCCGAGCCCGCTGCGCGCAGGGCGCGACGACTCCGTGCTCACGGTCACCCTGGAGGGGCGAACCAGGCGCTACCGCTACGCGCTGTCCGGGCGGACGGTCCGACTCGCCTCCGCGGAGGGCGCCTGGTCGTTGACCGAGCGCGACCTGCTCGCCGACGCGGCGGGGAAGTCGAACGTGAGCGACGGTGCGGTCACCAGCCCCATGCCGGGAACGGTGCTGGTCAGCAACGTCGAGCCCGATCAGCGGGTGCGCGGCGGCCAGGCGCTGTTCGTCGTCGAGGCGATGAAGATGGAGCACACCGTGACCGCCCCCGTGGACGGCACCGTCACCGAGGTGTTCGCGACCACGGGCCAGGCGGTCGAGCTGGAACAGCCGCTCGCGGTGGTCACCGCGGACGGAGACGGGACCCCCGAGGAGTGAACCTCCTCGGGTGACAGGTCGGCGCGGCACATCCACGCCGCGAACCGCGCAGGAGGTCGGGATGGTCGATTACCAGCTCAGCGAGGAGCACGAGCAGTTGCGCCAGGCGGTCAGGTCCTTCTCGCTCAAGGAGGTGGCCCCGGTGATCGGGGACTACTACGAGCGGGAGGAGTTCCCCCATCCGCTGGTGGCGAGCATGGGCGAGATGGGGCTGTTCGGTCTCCCCGTGGCGGAGGAGCACGGCGGCATGGGAGGTGACTACCTCGCGCTCTGCGTCGCCATCGAGGAGCTCGCGCGGGTGGACTCCTCGGTCGCCGTGACCCTGGAGGCCGGGGTGTCGCTGGGGGTCATGCCGATCTACCGGTTCGGCACGCGGGAGCAGCGCGAGCAGTGGCTGCCCCGGCTCGCCGCGGGCGAGCTGCTGGGGGCCTTCGGGCTGACCGAACCGGACGGCGGTTCCGACGCGGGCGCCTGCCGCACCACGGCCGAGCAGGACGGCTCCGAGTGGGTGCTCAACGGCTCCAAGGCGTTCATAACCAACTCGGGGACCGATATCACCGGATTCGTCACGGTCGCCGCCGTCACCGGCAGGAAGCCGGACGGGGGCAAGGAGATCTCCACCATCATCGTTCCCGCGGGAACACCGGGCTTCACCGTCTCGCCCAAGTACTCCAAGGTGGGGTGGAACGCCTCCGACACCCACGAGCTGGTCTTCGAGGACTGCCGGGTGCCCGCGGGGAACCTGCTCGGGCAGCGTGGACGCGGGTACGCGCAGTTCCTGGCCACCCTGACCGAGGGGCGGGTGGCCATCGCCGCTCTCGGGGTCGGCCTCGCCCAGGGGTGCGTGGACGAGTGCCTGCGCTACGTCGACGAGCGCAGCGCCTTCGGGCGCAGGATCGGGCAGAACCAGTCGATCCAGTTCAAGCTCGCGGACATGGAGCTGCGCGCGCACACGGCCAGGCTGGCCTACTACGACGCGGCCAGCCGGATGCTGCGTGGCGCGCCTTACCAGCGGCAGGCAGCCGTGGCCAAGCTGGCCTCCTCCAACGCCGCGATGGACAACGCGCGGGAGGCGACCCAGATATTCGGTGGGTACGGCTTCATGAACGAGACGCCGGTCGGCAGGTTCTACCGGGACGCCAAGATCCTGGAGATCGGTGAGGGCACCAGCGAGGTGCAGCGGATGCTGATCGCCAGGGAACTCGGGCTGCCCGCCTGATCTGGGCTGTTCCGCGGGGCGGTTCGCCCACCGGATCGGGGCACGCCCCGCCGGGGCGTGCCGTCCGCGGGAGGTCAGTAGCGGTACTGCCCGTGCGGGATGGTGATCTCGGTGTCGGTCTCCTCGACCCCGTGCTCGGGAAAGCTCGCGCGCGAGTACCCGCTGCCGGGGGCGGTAGCCTCGGGGAACTCGGTGGGGAAGCCCTCGTCGGCGGGCCACTGCACGTCGGCGCCCGCCTCGGGGGGTGCGTGCGCGGGCCGGGATTCCGCGCTGCCGGGCCACTCGGCCTCCTCCGGCGCGGGATGGTCGTTCAGGTGCTGCAGCACCCAGTCCCTGGCCAGCGCACTCGGGGAGGTTCCCTGTTCGGCGGCCAGTTCCTTGAGGCGTTCGTTGGCCATCAACGGGAGGCGCAGTTGGTGTACCTCGGAGGTACCGAAGCTGCGGCCGGTGCCGGTGGTCTCCGGATCCTCCTCGGGGGAGAGCGCCGCGAGGTAGGACTCGAGCTCGCTGTCCGGCTGGGCCTGCTGCTGTGTGTCGGCCTCGTCCGTGCGCTGCCGACGTCCGATCTTCGCCCGTCCTAGAACCACGCCGACACGATAACTGTTCGGACCGGACGGAACAGCGGATGTGGGGGTGCTCACTCGTCCGAGTGGGGCAACTCGGTCCGGCAAGCCCCCGCGCCAGGGGAAACGCGGGGGCAGGGCAATGCCGATCTCCACAGCTGCTGACCGGGGGTGGGTCAGCGGGGGCGATTGTGGCATGTCCGGCCGCCTTTTGTGGAGGGCTCGCGAAGCGGCTTCGCGTCAGCGGCCGCGCGAGCGGACGGGAGCTCGGGGTCGCGTTCCCGGTCCGCGGCCCCGAGCCGCGGGATCCGCAGTGCTCGCCGCGGAGGGGTGCTTTCCGCGGCGAGCAGCACGTGCCGCGGCTCGCGCTTCGCTCACTCGTCGGGCCAGCCGGTGAGGGTGTAGCCGGCCTCCTGCACGGCGGCCGAGGCGGCTTCCCGGCTGATCTCCGATTCCGAGGTGACGGTCACCCCGCCGGTTTCGAGGGAGACGTCGACGTTGGAGACTCCCTGGATCTCGCCGAGCTCCTCGGTCACCGAGGCGACGCAGTGCTGGCAGGTCATTCCGTTCACGGTGAAGGTCTGAGTGGGCATTGCCCCTCCTTTTGCGCACCTGCGGGAAGTTGGTTCGAATGGCTTCGCCGCCTCGCAATATACCCCTAGGGGGTAAGTGTTGTGCAACGCCGTTTCCTCTCACTCGTCCGTGGTGATTATCCGGCGGGCATTGCGGGAATAACCCCTTCGCGCGGAGTGGCTCGTGCTTGCTGCGCGGGTGCTCGATTACTTCACGTGTTCACGCTTCACTCGCCAGGGGGCTGTTTAGGAGGTCTCCCGGTGGATAACCTGCGGCAGAACCCTAGTCGGGGAGGGGTTATGGACAGCTCGCTCGACGTACGCAAGTTCCTGGCGCTCCAGGACAGAAGTCACCCCAGGTCCTCGACCTC
Source organism: Actinopolyspora sp. BKK2 (assembly GCF_011291845.1). Taxonomy (NCBI): domain Bacteria; kingdom Bacillati; phylum Actinomycetota; class Actinomycetes; order Actinopolysporales; family Actinopolysporaceae; genus Actinopolyspora; species Actinopolyspora sp. BKK2. The sequence continues at coordinate 291,053 of NZ_JAANTE010000002.1, forward strand.
GGTGCCCGCGCAGCGCAGCAGTGATGCCGTGCGGTTCTCTCCGGAGCAGCTACACCGTGCTCGGATGGCGGTGGCGCGCGGGGCCAGAGACACCGAAGACTGCAGGAAGCTGCTGGAGATGCTCGGTCTCACGGCTGATGAGGACGAGGAGGGCGAGGAGGACCCGCCCGCGTCCCGTTGAACAGGCCCGCTGAACGGACCGGCTGAGCGGTCCTGCTGGCCGATGCTGTTGAACGGTGCCGGGTGCCGCTCGAACGGTGTCACCTGAACGATGCCGTCGCGGGCGCCGTGTCGTTCTCCTGTTCGTGAGCGACAGGAGGGCTGGAGTTCTCGTGCGCCGGCTGTGCTGCTCTCGCCCGAGAGGCGGCCGCGGCCGAAGCGTTGCGGGCGGTGCAGCGCGCTTTCGAGAGGCCCCGCGAGACGTACACCCCCCGGTGGAACGTCTCGCGGGACCCGGGCGGGCCGCCGTGTGGCCACGGGGAAAACCTACCCCCGGGTCTTTTTTGAACGTCCGCCAGGTGGCCACTTTCCGGGCCGTGAGTGCGTATCAGCCTTGTGCGGTCGGGTTCGAGAGGAAGGCGGATGGGCAAGCGCTGCCCACGCGCGGTAATTTCATTCCGCGAAGTTGATCATCCATTCGTGGGTGGTAGCCGCCTGCCCGTCACGGTGTGTTTTGGTGCGCTGCCCACAGTCGTACGCCGGAGCCGCGCACATGCCTCAGCAGCGTCGTGCCCAACTGACCCGTCGTGCGATCGTCGTGGCCGCCGCGGAGGAGTTCGACCGAGCGGGCTACGACGCCGTGCCGCTCAGCGCGATCCTGCGGCGCAGTGGTGTGACCAAGGGTGCGTTCTACTTCCACTTCTCCTCCAAGGAGGAGTTGGCGCTGGCCCTGGTCCGGCTGCAGGCCGAGCGCTGGCCGCGGCTGCAACGGGCCTGGTTGCGTCGTGAACTCGATCCGCTCTCGATCGCGGTGGGGATGCTCAACGACGCCGCCCGGTTGATCGAGCAGGACGTCGTGATCCGTGCCGGGACCCAGCTCGCGCGTCACCGCATAGCGGAGGACGAGGAGAGCCACGAGCTGGCGTGGGAGCCGTTGCTGCAGGACCTGCTCCGGCGCTCCGCCGTGAGCGGGCTGCTGCGCCCCGGGGTGGATCCGATGGCGGTGGCCCGGGTCGCCTACACGGCGGTAGTGGGGGCGAGCGTGGTCGGTTGCTCCGAGATGGGGCCGGGCGCGGCCGCGCGCATGGAGGAGGTCTGGCGCGTCACTCTGCGCGGAGTGGCCAGCCCGGAGTGGTTGAGCAACCGGCGTTCTCGGTGACCCCTCCGCCGGTCCACTGAGCGACCTCCGAGGTGAGACCGGGGTCACAAGAACCGGTTTCGCGTGCTCCGCGGGGGTCGTGAGGGGGTCGGGTCGGCCCGAAGTGGGGTGATCGCGGGGGAAGGGGTGAGAGGTCGCGTTTGTTCTTCGCAGCGCACGGACTTACGGTTGAGGCGGGCGTGGGGGCTTGCTCGGCTCGTGCGGTTTTGGGGACCCCCCCTTGCAGAGGCCGCGAAGGCATGCACTAAGCTTTTAATCGTTCCCAACGGGGCACCCCACAAAAAAACGGGAAAGCCGGTTGGAGGCAAAGTTCGGTCAGTTCGCTGACTGGATAAGCCCCCATCGTCTAGAGGCCTAGGACGCCGCCCTTTCAAGGCGGTAACGCGGGTTCGAATCCCGTTGGGGGTACGGAGTCGGATCCGTCCGGTGACGACAACAAAAACATGGCCCAGTAGCGCAGTTGGTTAGCGCGCCGCCCTGTCACGGCGGAGGTCGCGGGTTCGAGTCCCGTCTGGGTCGCCATTGCGATCGGCCATGAGCCGGGCGCGGACGGCCAGGTAGCTCAGTTGGTAGAGCGTCCGCCTGAAAAGCGGAAGGTCGGCGGTTCGACCCCGTCCCTGGCCACGGCTCAGAGCTGCGAGAACGGCCCTCACCGGAAGCGGTGGGGGCCGTTCTCGTGTGCGGGGGTCTCAGTTTGGGTCCCGATGATTGTTCGCCGCTGGCTTCCGGTCCCTCCCGCGTGGCTCCTGCCCGTGGTCGAGGCCGCCAGATCATTGGTCACTGGTTGCTGACTGACTATCGTGGGGCGATGGACGGGAACACGTGGACAGGCACCGACCTGGCCGACCGCTACGCCGACGAGGCCTTCGCCTCGGCGAAGGGCTACGTGCGCAGCTACGTGATGCACCAGCAGCTGCTGGAGCACCTGCCACCGGCTCCGGCGAGGGTTCTCGACGTCGGCGGTGGCGCGGGTCATCACTCGTTCCCGCTGGTCCGAGCAGGTTACGAAGTCACGTTGCTCGATCCGTCGCAGGCGATGCTGGACAAGGCGCAACAGCGGCTCGAGCAGCTGACCGATCAGGAGCGGCGGCGGGTGACGTTCGTGCGAGCCGACGGCGAGCGAGCGCACGAGGCGGTGCACGGCGAGCAGTTCGCCACCGTGCTGTGCCACGGCGTACTCGGGTACCTGGAGCGGCCGGAGCCGTTGGTCGATCAGCTGTGCCGGTGCACTGACGACGACGGGGTGCTCTCGATCATGACTGGCAACGCCGGGGCGATGGCGGTACGCCCCGCGCTGGAACGTCGGTGGGATGACGCTCTGGCGGCGTTCGATTCCCGGACCGAGACGAACGTGCTGGGGCTGTCGGGCCGAGCCGACACGGTGGAGGAACTCAGCGAGCTCGTCCGGAACCACGGGGTGGAGCCACTGCGTTGGTACGGGGTGTGGCTGTTCGTCGACTGGCTGGAGTTCAGTGGCGCCGAGTTGGATCCCAACGCCTCGCAGGAGGTGGAAGCAGCGGCCGCGGTCGAACTCGAGGCCAGTCGGAGAGATCCTTACCGCCAGCTCAGTCGAGCCTTTCATCTCCTGGCCCGCAAAGAACCGAGGTGACGGGCCTGCGGCGGAAACCGTAGCGCCGTGAAGGCTGCGATCGACCCCTGATCCGTTCTGGACCTCGGTTCGCACCGTTCGCACTCTCCGGAGTCGCGACGAACCGCGCTTGCCGCGGCAGAGGCAGTCGAACCGGACTGGAGCGATCTCCCGGGGTACCGCCATCGCCTCGCCACACGTGAGGATCTGTCCGCGATCGTGGACATCTACAACGCGGCGATCCTGGAGAAGGCGAGCACCTGTGCCCTGGAACCCGTCAGCGTTGCTTCCCGCACAGCTCGTCGAGTTCGGTTCGCACGATCTGCAGTTCATCGGTGGGTGCGGTATCGGTGATTTGCCGTAGTTGGGCACGTATTTCGCCGAGCACCGGCAACTCCGTTCATCGGACGAGCTGAAGTGGACAGATACCGCCCGGGCGGACGAGCGGGATGGGTGCTCAGCCGGACAGCGGACGGCCTGACGCCGAGCGTCGGGAGTTCGGCGGTGCACCTGGTTACGTGGAAGAGCAGTGGCAACGGCCTTCACCGGAAGCGGGGACGATGTTGCCGTGGCTGCTCTGCCCGGTTCCGTCGGCCAGGCCGCTGTGCTGGATGACGAAGGTCCCCCGGCGGCCCTCGAGCGTGCCTTCGACCCGCTCGGAGGCGACGTAGCCCGCCCCGGCCGATCCCTGGGCGGTGAGCACCTCGACGGCTCCCGAGCCCTCGATCGCGCCGTGATAGCGCTTCCGGATCGTGATCCGGGTCAGCTTGGGTCCCTCGACCGGCTCCTCGTAGACGGTCTCGTCCCAAGCGGTGATCTCGAAAGGTGCCTCGAGCTCGCGGCTCGGCTGCTGGGTGGTCATGCCGGGAAGCTGGCTCCCCCGACATCGAGCGGGACGATCGCGCGCTGGGCACGGCCGTTCCGTTCGTGCGGGATCCCGGCTACGGTCGGCCCGTGGCCGAGGACGTCGAACTGATCGGCGGGGTCGAGCAGCGCGACATCCGCATCGTGGAGTACGACCCCGCCTGGCCGGAGCGCTTCCGCGCCGAGCACGAGCGGATCGCAACCGCTCTGGGCACGACTGCTCGGCGGATCGAGCACGTCGGTTCCACGGCCGTTCCGGGGCTGGCGGCGAAACCCGTCGTGGACATCGGCGTGAGCGTGCCGGACGTGACCGCGGAGGCGACCTACCTCGGCCCGCTGCAGCGGGCGGGATACCGGTTGCGGGTGCGAGAACCCGGTCACCGGATGCTGCGCACCCCCGCCCGTGACGTGCACGTGCACGTCTACGACGTGGGCAGTGACTGGGAGCGGCAGCACCTGCTGTTCCGCGACTGGTTGCGCCGCGACGAGTCCGACCGGGCACGCTACGCGCGACTCAAGTGCGAACTGGCCGGGCGGGAGTGGACCGATATGAACGCCTACGCCGCCGCGAAGGGCCCGCTGATCGGCGAGATCCTGGCCAGGGCCGAGGCGCGGGGCGTGCTCCCGTGACCGGGCGCCCGAGCGGAGACCCCGCGACGAGCACCTTCCGAACCCCCGGAGCCGCTGCTTCGGGCTAGGGTCGTTGGCATGGAACCGGAGACCGACGGGTTCGCCACCGTGCGGATGGCCGCCGGAGCGCTGTTCGTCGACCCAGCGGGCCGGGTGCTGCTCGTGCGCAAGACAGGTGGCGACCGGTGGGACGTCCCCGGCGGTTACGTGGACACCGGCGAGTCCCCTGCGCGGGCTTGCCGCCGCGAGCTGGTCGAGGAACTGGGGATCGAGCGCTGGCCGCGTCGAGTGCTGGCGCTCGACTGGGCACCGAGCGCCCACGACGGCGACAAGTTGCTGTGGATTTTCGACTGCGGTGACCTGGCCGAGGACGAGCACCGCGTCCGGCTCGACGGTGCGGAACTGGACCGCTGGGAGTGGGTGCCCACCCGCGAGCTGGACGATTACCTCGCCGCGCGCCTGTCCCGCCGGGTGAAGCAGGCCCACGCAGCCCGCGCGGAGGGCCGCACGGTCTACCTCGAGCACGGCGGGGAACCGGTTCGCGCCGCTTAGCCGGTGGCTCGGCAGCGGAAGTGCCCGGACCAGGACGGGCGCGGCGCCGGAGCGGTGGAACGTTTCCCGCGCCGGAGCGGGCCCTGCGCGGAGTCGGTTCAGGGCAGTTCGCTCTGCCGGGGCGAGCGGGAGTTCGCGTACCTGTAGATCCACATGCCGCGTCCCCGGTGGTGGTCTCGCTCGTACCAGGCCACTCCCTCGTCCTCTCCCGAGTCGCGCGGGGCGGGAACGGGCAGGGGGGACAGTGGCTCTCCCTCGGCGCTCACGGGAAGTGTGATCTCGCGGCCGTCCTCCGGGCCGCCGAACAGCTCGATCCGCGCGTGCATGTTCATGGTGGGCCTCCGCTTGTGAAAAACCTCCGGCTTTCCTTACAGAACTGACGAGTCAGGGGCCTGTGTAGTTCCGGTACTTCACTCGATCGAGTGAGTTCCGAGGGTCGTGTCCGGTCGGGACCGCGCTCGGCGGAAGCGGTCGCCCGTCGAGCGGATGAGGCTTTCAGCCCCCTTCTCCGGGGTGTGGCTCGGAGCATGGCACGTCTCTCGGAAGAGCACTCGGCGAATTCGGGTGACGGGCGCCTTACTCAGCCGGACAGGTGAAGACCTGGGAAAAAGGTGCGCCCCCGCTCTCAACCGGCCTGGGGGTCACCGGGAGTGCGGGGGCGCCAAGTCCACCCCTGGGGGTCAGGTGGACGTGCCTCAGTCTACTAGGTAGGACCGCAAATGTCTCTAGGGGAAGAGATTTTTTTTGATCAATCTCGTCGATCACAGCCAGTCGCGGGACCGGAACACGAAGTACAGGGCCACCGCCACCAACAGCATCAGCACCAGCGCCATCGGATAGCCGAACGGCCAGCTCAACTCGGGCATGTGGGTGAAGTTCATCCCGTAGACGGTGCCCACCAGCGTGGGAGTGAACAGGATGGCGGCCCAGGAGGAGATCCGCTTCATGTCCTCGTTCTGCCGCAGGCTGGTCTCGGTGAGCCTGGTGGCCTGCTCGTTCTGTCGCTGGGAGTGCAGCGTGGAGTTGACCGTGAGGACGTTGGAGAGCAGCTGCCGGTGCGACTCAACCCGCTCGACCACGTCGGCGGCGTGGTCGCGGACGTCGCGCAGGTGCCGACTGAGCTCGACCCCGTCCCGCAGCTCCGCGAAGGTCTCGCCCAGCCCGTCCAGCACGTCCATGAGCGGTCCGGTCGCCCGCTGGAACTCGATCACTTCTCTGGAGAGGCGGTATATCCGCTTGGACACCGCCGGTTCGCCGCCGAACACCTCGTCCTCGATCTCGTCCAGGTCGTTCTGGACCCCTCGCTCGACGGGCAGGTAGTCGTCCACCACGCGGTCGACGATCGCGTACAGCACCGCGGCCGGACCGCGGGCCAGCAGGTGCGGCTGCTGCTCGAGCCGGTGGGCCACCTCCCCGAGGTCGAGGCCCCCGTTCCGGCGGGAGGTGATGACGAAGTCCGAGCCCATGAAGGCGTGCAGTTCCCCGAGCACCACGTTCTCGGTGCTCTCCCGGTACTCGGCAGGACGCAGCACCAGGAACGACGTCGCCCCGTAGTGGTCCAGCTTCGGACGCTGGTGGGCCACCGCAGCGTCCTCCAGCGCGAGGTGGTGCAGGTCGAACTCCCCGCCCAGCTCCTCCAGGTCGGAGTGGTCGGGCTCGACCAGGTCGATCCAGCCGAAGCGGTTCTCCGTCGCGTCGGGGGCGCGCAGCCCGCTCAGCGTCTCCTGCAGGGTGCGGTGGTCTTCCCGCCGCCTGCCGTTCGCGTAGACGGTGCCGTGGATCAGCGCCATGCGCGGTGGCCTCCGGTGCGCGTCCGTTCGAGGGGCGGGAAGGGGAGGTTACTCGTCCCGCCCGAAGTCGACCACGACCAGCGCCTGGTCGTCGTGCTTCTTGGGGCGCGGCCAGCGCGAGCCGTGCGGGTCGGACTCCTCGGCCGCGCGCACCCGGTCCAGCACGGCCCGCGGCCCCCGCTCGCGGGCGTGGCCCAGCAGCGCGGACCAGTCCGGGTAGCTGTCGTACTGCTCGACCCCGCAGGAGACCCCGTCGCTGGCCAGCAGCGCGGACTCCACCCGGGAGCGCGGCCAGCTCCGCACGACGGCCCGGTACGCGGCGACGGGATCCGCCTCGGCCACCCAGAAGCCGCCCTCCACGTTGCGCCACCTGCTCGTCTCGTCCACCGCCTCGCGCAGGTGCTGCCCGTGGAGCTCGTCGAAACCCCCGCCCGCGCGCAGCCGCTGCCGATAGCCTCCGCCGTTCGGGACGCGCAGCTCGGCCAGCCTGTCGTCGCTGACCACTTCCGCCCCCGAGTCGGTGAACACCACGGCCGGGCTGTCGGCGAGCACCAGCGCCTCCAGCGTGCTCTCGTCCCAGCGCAGGATCGAGACCGTGCTGGAGGGGGCGTTCCCCGGGCGCAACCCGTGAGCGGTCGCGGTTTCCGAGATCGCCGTCGCGAGCGACTCGGCGAGGTCGGCTCCCTCCGCTTCCAACCTGGGGCGCAGCTTCTCGGCGAGCTCGGCCGCGTACCAGCCCCCGGTGCGCGTGGTGGGGCGCAGCGAGGTCGCGCCGTCCAGCACGGCTACCGCGTTCCGCAGCACCAGCACCACGTCCTCGCTCGTGCCGCCCGGTCCTGCCCCTGCCTGTTCGGCCGTCCGCACAGTGGTCATGGCCGGATTATCCGGCTCGTGCGGGGCTCATCGCCACAACGGGCGGCGCGAGCTGCGTCAACGGTCCGACGGCCTGCGCGTGGCAGGCCGTGCCGACGCCGACGGTCCCGCCGAGCAGCCGGCCCGCAACCAGCACCGCGATCTCGACAGGTGGTGGGCCACCCGCCGGCACGGCCCCTCGACGTGCCGGTGGGTGGCCGCGGCCCCGGTGCCGCAGGGGCAATTACGACACCGGGGCGGGGCACCGTCCGTTCTCGTGACGAATCGGTCTCCGCCGGGACGGGCCCCGGCCGGTCCGAAGTGGGCGCGGACATTCGGACCGGAAGTGGGAAGAACTCGACTCCCGGGAACTCGTGGTCACCCGGACCTTCGTCCGGGACCATCCGTTCGAGCCGCGTCGGAAGACGACGCGCTGGTTCGCGGGCGCGTGCTCGCCGGTCAGTCCGGTGTGGTCACCGGTACCGCGGCCTTGACGCCGGAGCGGAGGCCCTCGTGCTCCTGCTCGCTCCGCGCTTCGGTGAGCGTCGGCAGCCGCAGCGGTTCGGGGTGGAGCGCGTGGACGTCCCGCTGGCCGCTGCCCGCGTTCGGCTGGACCACCTGCGCGGTGGAGGGAGCCTTGACCGGAGCGGGCAGCGGGGTCGGTCGGGGATGCTCGGGGGGCTGCTCGCTCTTTTCCTCCGCGGCGAGCGCCGCGGTGGAACCGCTGGTGTCCGGGCCGGTCTCGAGCGTCCGCGCGGGGCCGCCCCGCGAGGGGAGGGAAGCACCGCTGTCCCGCTGGACCTCGGAGGCGGCGGGGACCGCGGCGGCACGCGGCCCGTCGTCGCGGTCCGGGGTGGCAGTGCGCTCGGTCTCCTGCTCCTGCAGGCGCGTTCCGTCCGATGTGGTCGACCCGGCGGTCGCGAGACCCGCTGTTCCGGGGCTTCCGGGACTTCCGGGGGTTGCGGCAGCCTCCCGAGCTGATTCCCCATCCGGAGCGAGTTCCCGCGAGGAGTCACAGCCCTCCGGCGGTGTCCCGCCGGTGGACTCGTCGCGACTCGCGGACACCGGTTCGGCCGCGTCAGGGGAGTCGACCGCGAGTTCGAGGGGTTTCACGATCGGATCGACGTCGACCGCGGCGGGCTCCGGCGGCTTCTCCGCCTCGGTTCCGGAGATCCGCGCGGCGACCTGCTCAGCCGTGTCGCCCGAGCGGATCGCGATCGGCTCCACCAGGGGGTCCGACTCCGTCTCCTCGGCCGTCGGAGTGCTCCCCTCCGCGCCGGGGAACGCGGACGCGGCGTCCGCCCTGTCCGCGTTCCACCACTGCGCGGCCAGCCAGAACGCGAGCAACATCCCGAGCAGCAGCGCCACGCGAAACGCCAGAGCGGTCACGGACGCGTGCCCGCGACCGTCCGGGAACCGCGTCATGCAGATCACCGCCCGCGCCCGTTGCCAGCCGTCCGGACATCATCCTGCCGTGTGGCGGCGGCGTTGGCATCCGTAACAGCCCCTTGTCACTCGGTTAGGCGGTATCGCGTCGACCACTTAACTCGAACGATGTTCAGCGCAGGCCCGCTGCGTAGAACTACTCGAACCGGTGACCCGTTCAGGGGTTTGTCCGTCAGTGGTGAATCCGCGCGGCGTCCGCACGTCTCCCACAGCACGAGCCCGGAGGAGCACGGCGGTCCGCAGCGGAGCGTTCGCGCCGCTTCCCGGGAGGACGAGCACGCACGGCGTGGGAAAACAGCGTGGGAAAGGTGTGAGAGCAGTGACGGAACAGGGACAGTTCTGCGGGACGGCCGTGCTGTTGCGGCGAGTGGCGTTCGGGGACGAGCGGGCCTGGCGGGACCTGGTGGACCGCAACGGCGGTGTCGTCTGGGGAGCGGTGCGGGCCTACTCCGCGACCCGTGCGGACGCGGAGGACGCCTGGCAGGCGACCTGGTTGTCCCTGGCCGAGAACCTGCACCGCCTCAGGGACGCCGAGGCGCTGTCCGGTTGGCTGGTCACCACGGCGCGGCGCGAATCGCTGCGCCTGGCGCGCACCAGACGGCGGGAGTCCCCGGCCGGAGTGGACGGTGTGCTGGCCGAGATCGTGGACGACACCGGCGATCCCGAGCGCGCCGCGCTGCGCTCGGTGCTCACCACGCGGCTCGCGCAGGCCTTCTCCCAGCTCTCCGACCGCTGCCAGCGGTTGCTGCGGGTGATGGCCGTTGCCCCGGAAGCCAGCTACGAGCAGATCAGCACCGCGCTGGGGATGGCGCGCGGTTCGATCGGCCCGAAGAAGCAGCGCTGCCTGCACGCGCTGCGCGAGCGGATGAGCGCCCTGGGCAGCGCCGAGGACCTGGAGGTGACGGCAGTATGAGCACGGCACCACTCCCCGAGCTGAACCTGCTGGGCGAGCTCTTCCGCCTCGGCGACCCCGCTCCGCGGCGAGCGATCGCGAGCGCGTACCGGGCGGTCGAGCGGTTCCGCGGAGGACGATCCCCGAACGCGCGTCTCGTCCCGCTCAGCGACACCGCGGACCGTCCGGAGTCCTCCCCAGGAAGCGACGCGGACGCTGAGGGCCCGCGCGTGCTGACCCTCGGAGCACCGGGACGGGTGGTCGAACTGGAACTGGTCGGCACCGGCCCGGGGCTGTTCAGCGCCGCGGGGGTGGTGCTCGGCAGGACCGGGCAGTCGCAGGCGGGTGGCGTTCTGAGCGTTCGGCACGGGGCGGGCGAGAGCCACGACGTGCTGGACCACTGCGGTGGGTTCCTGGTGCGCGGGATAGCAGCCGGTCCGGTGAGCGTGCTCCTCCGCTCGCGGTGGGGCTTCAGCGTCGCCACCGACTGGTTCACCTGCTGACAGGACCGGTGGGGCGGTCGGTCACGTGGAACCCCCGCGAGGGGAATCCACCGTGGCCGTCCGCCCCGGAGGCCGGAAGTCCCCGGAGTCCGCGTGGTTCGGGCGAGCGCCCGCCCGGCGGCTGGAACACCGGAGCGCACCGAGCCGGTCCGGCAGCTACACCTGGCCGAGCTTGAGCAGCCGCTCGACGGCCTCGTCGATGACTTCGTCGCGCTTGCAGAACGCGAAGCGCGCCAGGTGACGCATCGGTTCGGGGTCGTCGCAGAGCACCTGGGGCGGGATCGCCGCGACCCCGATCCGCTCCGGCAGCGCGCGGCAGAACTCGGCCCCGTCGGAGTAGCCGAGCGGGCGGACGTCGGCGCACACGAAGTAGGTCCCCTCGGAGGGCAGCACCTCGAACCCGGCCCGGGTCAGTCCGCTCGTCAGCCGGTCCCGCTTCTGCTCCAGCTCGGAACGCAGCCCTTCCAACCAGGAACGTTCCTCGTTCAGGGCGTGCGCCACCGCGGGCTGGAAGGGAGCGCCCCCGACGAAGGTCGTGAACTGCTTCGCCGCCCGCACCGCGGAGACGAGCTCGGCCGGACCGCACACCCAGCCGATCTTCCAGCCGGTGACGCTGAAGCTCTTGCCCGCGCTGGAGATCGACAGGGTGCGCTCGGCCATGCCGGGCAGCGTCGCCAGCGGGGTGTGTGCCCTGCCGTCGAACAGCAGGTGCTCGTAGACCTCGTCGGTGATGGCCAGCAGGTCGTTCTCGCGGCACGTCTCGGCGATCGCCGACAGCTCGTCCGCGGTGAACACTGTTCCGGTGGGGTTGTGCGGCGAGTTCAGCACCACCGCCCTGGTGCGCGGTCCCACGGCGGCGCGCAGGGCCTCCGTGTCGAGGCGGAACCGTCCCCGCTCGGCGCGCAGGGGGACCGACCGGTGCACTCCACCGGCCATCGCCACCGCGACCGGGTAGGCGTCGTAGTAGGGCTCGATCAGCACCACTTCTTCGTCCGGTTCGACCAGCGCCATCATCGAGGCGTTGACGGCCTCGGTCGCTCCGACGGTGACCAGGATCTCGTCCTCGGGGTCGTGCTCGATCCCGTAGTCGGCGCGCCGCTGGGCGCTGATGGCGGCGCGCAACTCGGGTTCGCCCGCCCCGGGCGGGTACTGGTTCACCCCTTCACCGATGGCGTTCTCCGCGCGCCGCAGCATCCCGGCGGGTCCGTCCGTGTCGGGGAAGCCCTGTCCCAGGTTGACGGAACCGGTGCTCCGGGCGAGCTCGGTGATCTCGGCGAAGATCGTCGAAGTGAACGGGCGCAGGCGGCGAGTCAGAGCTGGAGTACGCACGCAGGCGAGAGTAGAGAGTCCGCGAGTCGGTCTGCTTGGCGGGTTCCGTGGCCGAACCTCAGTCGGGGTCTCGCTCCGGGAGCCCCGACATCGGGTAGCCACAGTACGCACGCGGCGAACCTCATAACTCATAACGGAGCTTTGCGTAGCCACCTCGGGTAGCCGTCACGTGAGTCGGCGCCTTGCTGCGTTGGAGGGCACCTCGAGTAGCGGCCTACGCCACGTGCCCTCCCGCCTTGCAATGCATCCGACTCACGCACCGGATCTCCTCGTCCTGCCTGGGCTGAAGCGCTCGCGTCGGACGAAGTCCTTTGCCGGAATTCCTGACGGGAGTGCGGCGGGTTGATTGTCGTGGTGTCGCCGGAGTGGGACCTGCCGTCGCCCCGCGAGCGGGTGCGGGCGGAGTCCGTGCTCGGCGCGCGCTGTCAGAATCGTGGGGTGTCGCAAGCGTCGTCGGCAGCCGAACTCGTCCGCGCGCGTTCCCTGCGCCGGATGAAAGCGCTGGCCACCGGGTTGTTCCTGCTGGCAGCGCTGATCTACGTGCTCACCCGCTGGTGGCTGGTGGGCACGGCCCCGGCCTGGGTCGGCTACGTGAACGCCGCCGCCGAGGCGGGCATGGTCGGCGCGCTCGCCGACTGGTTCGCGGTGACCGCGCTGTTCCGCAGGCCGCTGGGGCTGCCGATCCCGCACACGGCGATCATCCCCACGCGCAAGAACGCTCTCGGGCGCAATCTCGGTGACTTCGTGGGCGGCAACTTCCTGTCCGAGCAGGTGGTGGTGGACAAGCTGGACCGCGCCGGGATCGCAGGCAGGGCGGGCGAGTGGTTGACGGACCGGGACAACGCGGAGCGGGCCACCACCGAGCTCGCGGCGGCGGCGCGCGGTGCCGTTCAGGTGCTCCGGGACGAGGAGGTGCGCCAGGTGCTGGAGCAGGTGGTGCTGCGGAAGGTCGTGGACCAGCCCTGGGGGCCTCCGCTGGGGCGGATCCTCGGGCGGGTCCTGGAGGACGGCTCGCACCGGGGGCTGGTCGACCTGGTGTGCGATCGCGCCTACGAGTGGGTCCGGGACAACTACGAGACGGTCTCGCGCGTGGTCAACCAGCGTTCTCCCTCCTGGTCACCGCGCTTCTTCGACTCGATGGTCGCGGACAGGGTCTACAGCGAGGTGCTGTCCTTCGCCTGGGCGGTCAGGACCGACCCCGATCACCGGATGCGCGCCGCGGTCGACCGCTTCCTGATCGAGTTCGCGACCGATCTGCGCGAGGACCCGGTGACCATGGCCAGGGCGGACCGGATCAAGCACCAAATCCTGGAGCACCCCGAGGTGCGGAACCTGCTGGGTTCGGCCTGGACCACGGCCAAGCGGATGTTCCTCGAGGCGGCGGAGGACCCGGACAGCGAGCTGCGCACGCGGGTCCGGGAGGGACTGCGTTCCTTCGGGGGACGCCTCGCGTCCGAACCGGAGCTGCGGGAGAAGGTGGACGGCTGGCTGCGCGAGGCGGCCCGCTACGTGGTCACGCACTACCGCTCGGAGATAACCACGCTGATCACCGACACCGTCGAGCGGTGGGACGCCTCAGAGGCTTCGGACAGGATAGAGCTCCACGTGGGACGTGACCTGCAGTTCATCCGGATCAACGGGACGGTCGTCGGCGCGTTGGCCGGCTTGGCCATTCACACTGTGACGCACCTGCTGTTGTGAACGGTCGCGCGGCCGGGCGCGCCGACGTCTTCCGCCCGTCAGTTCGGGGCGTGCCGTTCCCTCCAGGAGCGTGCCTTCTCCCTGTTGCCGCACACGCGCATCGAGCACCAGGTGCGCGAGCGGTTTCTGGAACGGTCGTAGAAGGCCCGCAGACAGTTCGTCGCGGGGCAGATCTTGATGCGGTGCCAGCGGCCGGTTATGGCGATCCGGGAGGCCGCTGCGAGCACGACGCCGAGTGCGTCGGTGCCGGAGGTTATCGGGACACCGTCCTCCAGGCGCACGTGAACCGGCCACTGCGCGGTGCTCGGGGGCGTGCTCCGGGGAGCGGTCAGCGGGCCGTAGGCGACCGACGTGCGCATGAGATCGCGGATCTCGCGTGCGGCTGTCGTGTCGACGGAAGCCTGCCCGGTGTGCTCCAAGCACCATTGCTGCCACTGTTCCGCGTCCCGGAGCACGTCCGTGCTCGCCTCGGCGTCAGTGGTGTTGAGGAACGCCAGCAGAAGGTCGATGTCCTGTTCCGTGTCGGGCCCGACGGGCTCGGACGCTGCCGCTGATAGCCCGTTCGGCGCGACGGCTGCGACGGCTTTGCTGTTCACACGCCCATCGTAGGGCAGAAACGGCCCGCCTCCACGTGGTTATCGGGAGAGACTCACACCTGGATAACCGTCGAATGGTTTTCAATGGTTGTGGAAGTCGTGCTGACGGGCGGCGCTGTCCGCGGGGACGGCCTTCCCGGTTGCCCGGCGCGGGAGTCTTCGGTGCCGGTTTCCCCGTCCCGCGAAAGAGTGCAAACTGACTGCTTGCAATAGTTAGCAATGCTGTTAGCGTGGTCGGTGAGAGGTGGCTGAAACGTGGGGCGTACGGATCGTTCGGTCAACGGGGTCGTCAATCGGGCCGTGACCGACCTGGGCGGCTACATCAGGGCACAGCGCGACACGGCCCAGATCTCGTTGCGCCAGTTGGCGAAGCGCGCGGGGGTGTCCAATCCGTACCTGAGCCAGGTGGAACGCGGGCTGCGCAGACCGAGCGCTGAGATCCTGCAGCAGATCGCCAAGGCGCTGCGGATCTCGGCGGAGGCCCTGTACGTGCAGGCCGGGATCATGGAACCCCGCTCGGGGGGACCGGTTGCCGAGGCGATACTCGCAGACACCGAGCTCAGCGAACGGCAGAAGCAGACACTGCTCGACGTCTACGCCTCGTTCCGCCGCGAGAACCGATCCGACGCCGAAGCGGTTTCCCCCGATAAGGGCGCGGACGGTGCGACCGCGGTGTCCACCGAAGCGGTTGGATCCGAATTCGAGGAGTGAGCGAGATGAACACGCGGCACGAGGATCTGCAACGGGTGCGCCTGCAAGCGGGCAGGGTCGCCGAGACCGCTTACCAGCAGGCACGGGGACCGCTGGTCGCGGCGCTGGGCGCGGGCGACCTGGCCGCGCACGCCGTGGCCGAGACGGCGCAGCGGGTTCGGGACCAGCTCTCGGACTACGCGAGCTCGGCCCGCGAGAACACCGCGGGGGCCCCGGCTGACCTGGGCGAGCTGCGCGACAGGCTGCGCTCCGGGGAGCTGCGGAAGCTGCTCGAGCACTACCGCGATTCCGCGGCCGAGGTGTACGGGTACTGCGGCCAACGCGGCGAGCAGACCCTGGAGCGGCTGCGCGCGCGGCCGGATGTCCAGCGCACCAGGGAGCAGGTCGGGCAGGCCCAGCACCGCGTCGAGGAAGTCGTCGACGGTGCGTGGGGAGTGGCCGACGACGTGCTCGGCAAGGTGAGCACCACCACCCGTTCCTTCGGGGAGCGGGTCGCCCGCACCACCGAGAACGTGGCGGAGGAGACGGCCGAGCGGGTGAACGAGGCAGGTGACCGCGTGGCCTCCGAGACGCGCAGCGCCGCGCGCAGGACGGCGGCCCGGAGCTCCGCCGCGCAGGAGGACGACTCCACCGGCGAGTCCGGCTCCGGTGACCGCGAGAGCTCGGAGGGCTGAACGGAACTCCCGCACACGGGACCTCCGCGCCACGAACACGTATCCTGGTTGCCGTGCTACTCGCTCAGGTGATCGTTACCGCTCTGTGGATGGCGGGCATACCGCTCGGGGTGTACGCCTTCGGGCACGCCGCGATGCAGCGGGCCGACGCGTTCACGGCGGCGGACAAGATGTCCAAACCCGTCTGGCTCGGGATAACCGGTGCGGGAGCTCTGATCCTGATCCTGATGCGCGGTGGTCCCATGACCATCTTCTGGATCGCCGGTCTCGTCGCCGCGCTGGTCTACATCGTCGACGTGCGGCCCAGGGTTCTCGAGGTGCAGAAGGGCAGCTCCTGGTAGTGCGCGGGCGCGGCGAGACGTCCGAGGAGGACGTGCGGGTGCTGCCCTCGGGCACCAGGTGGCGTGTCCACGGCAGCGGTTCTCCGGTCACGCTCGTGGCGCACGGTCTCGGAGCCACGGAGGGCGAGGCCCGCATCCCGGCCTCCGGAATCCGTGGCACGAGAGTGGTGCTCACCCTGCCGGGGCACGGTTCGGCTGCCGATCCGGACGACGACTACTGGGACTACGGCAACGTGGCCGCCGACGTGCTGGAAGTGGCCGATCTGGTCGGTGCGGAGCGGGCGGTCGGCGTCTCGCTGGGCGCGGGCGCGCTGACCCGGATCGTCGCCGAGCACCCCGGGCGCTTCGAGCGGTTGGCCCTGCTGCTTCCCGCGGCCGTCGACCGACCGAGGGGCGGCGCGGTCACCGAGGTGTTCGAACAGCTCTCCGCCGGGGTGCGGGCCGCGCAGTTCGACGGCGGAGCAGGCTTGCGCGAGCTCGTCGGGTGGGGCCTCCCGGAGGGAGCCGGGATCGGTGAGTACGTCGAGCAGCGCAGTGCCACCCTGCTGCGACTCGGTCCGGCCCTGGAGAAGCTGCCGCACCGGGCTCCGCTCGCCGATCGCTCGGCGCTGGCCGCCGTTCCCCGTCCCGTCCTCGTGGTGGGCGCCACCGCGGACCCGCTGCACGACTCCGAGGTGGCCGAGCAGCTCGCAGCGGTTCTCCCGGAGGGCAGGCTCGAGCTGTTCGACTCGACGGCGCCGATGCTGACGCACCGGGCGGAGCTGCGCGGTGTGCTGAGCGACTTCCTGAACTCCTGACGCCCGGCCGAACCGCGCCGGGAACAGCACTGACCGCCGGGAGCGCGACCCGCGCGGACGATCCGCGGGGACGCGCTATGCTCGCGGCATGTCCGTGTGGGAGATCTCCTCGAGTCTCGACGTGCGCCCCGCTCCGGAACGGCCCGATCTGCTGGCCGATCCCGTGGCCGAATCGGTGCTGAAGCTGGACTCACCGGAACGGGTGGGGGTGGCCGAGATCGATCCGGACTTCGCGGACACGGCCGCCTTCTGCGCGCAGTACGGCGTGCCCGCGGAAGCCTCTGCCAACTGCGTGGTCACCACGGGAAAGCGCGCGGGTGAGCAGCGCAAGGCGGCCTGCCTGGTGCTGGCGACCGGCAAGGTCGACGTCAACGGCGCGGTGCGGCGCAGGCTGGACGTGCGCAAGGCCTCCTTCGCGCCGCAGGAGGAGACGGTGGCCGAGACCGGCATGGCCTACGGCGGGATCACCCCGTTCGGTCTGCCCTCCGAGTGGCCGGTGCTGCTGGACGAGGGCGTGGCGAACTCCCCCGCGGTCGTGGTCGGCAGCGGCCTGCGGTCGGGCAAGATCGTGGTCGCGGGCGAGGTGCTCGCCGAGCTGGCCAACGCCGAAGTCCTGGCCGGGCTCGACGCCACGGCGCAGGAGTGACGCTCCGGAGCGGCTGCCCGACGTCGTTCAGCCCGACACCGCTCCTCCCGGAGCAGGGATGTTCGCCACGGGACCGCGAGAGGTTCCGCTCGGCTCCGACCGGCGGTGATCCGGTCAGCGGACTCCGGACAGCCACCGATGGGTGAACTCGCACTCCTGCGCGATCAGGGTCCGCACCCACCGCTCGAGCAGTTCCTCCGGTTTGTCGGCCAGCAGCGGTAGTTTCACCCCGATCTCGCCCTGCAGCAGGAACTCGCTGACGGCCGGGAGTCGCCCCGCCGCCGGTTGCCCAGCATCCGACTGCCCAGCCTCCGGTTGCCCCGCGGTGTGGTCCGCGTGCTCGGGGGGAGGCTGTTCCAGGTCGCTCAGCCACAGGGAAGCGGTCACGGAACCGGGGATCCCGCGCAGCATGCCCGCGACCTCGCCGGTGAAGTGCTCGGTGTCCCGTTCGCGCCAGGTCTCGCTGCGCTCCAGGACCGTGCTGCCGGGCAGGACGGGCCGCAGCACCGCGGGCAGGTCCCGGTCGGGGATCCGCTGGCGGGTCCGGAAGTGCACTCCCTCCTCGGAAGTGGAGTGGGACACCAGCTCGGCCACGTCGCCGCCGAGCTCGGTGAGTCTGGCCCCGAGGTAGTCGGTGTCGATCAGCGCCGCGTGGATGTGCCGCGCAGGACGGTGTGACGTGCTGCGGTGCTCGATGCGGCGTGCCATGCGTGGCAGGTTACCGTTGACGACCGTGACCTCCAGTTCGATGCCCGAGGGCGAGTCCGCCGTCGACGCCGTGGACCGCTCCGGTCCCGCGGTCGGCGTCCCCGCCGGGGACGCCCGCTCGTTGGCCCGCCACACCACGCTTCGCCTCGGTGGCCCCGCGGCGGAACTGATCACCGCGGGCAGCGCTGACGAGCTCGTCGAGCGGGTGCGTGCCGCGGACGCCTCGGGGACCCGCCTGCTGGTGCTCGGCGGCGGCTCGAACCTGGTCGTTTCCGACGAGGGGTTCGCCGGGCTGGTGGTGCGCGTGGCCACCACGGGGCTGCACTACGAGCGGCTCTCCGAGGACACCGTGTGCCTGACGGCCGAGGCGGGCGAGACCTGGGACGAGGTCGTGGCCGACAGCGTGCGGCGCGGTCTGGGAGGCCTGGAGTGCCTCTCGGGGATTCCGGGGCTGACCGGGGCCACTCCGGTCCAGAACGTGGGGGCCTACGGGGTCGAGATCTCCGAGAGGCTGATCTCGGTGGACCTGCTCGACCGCGTCACCGGCGAGGTTCGCACCGCTCCGGCGGCTGAGCTCGGGCTGGCCTACCGCACCAGCGTGCTCAAGCACACCGACTCGGCCGTGGTGCTGCGCGTCCGCCTGCGGCTGCGCGCGGACGGCCTGTCCGAGCCGGTTCGTTACGGGGAGCTGGCCGAGGCCCTCGGCGTCGATGCCGGTGAGCGGCTCCCGGCGGAACGGGTGCGTGCGGCCGTGCTCGCGTTGCGGCGCTCCAAGGGCATGGTCCTGGACGAGCTCGACCCCGACACGTGGAGCGCCGGTTCGTTCTTCACCAACCCGATCGTGGAGCCCGAGTGGTTGCCCGAGGTGTTGCGCGTCATCGCGGAACGGGTCGGTGAGCAGCGCATTCCCCGCTACTCCACCCCGCAGGGGGGCACGAAGTTGTCCGCGGCCTGGTTGATCGAGCGGGCCGGGTTCTCCAAGGGGTACACCGGTCCGGGCGAGCGGGTCGGTCTGTCCACCAAGCACACCCTGGCGCTGACCAACCGCGGTTCGGCGAGCACCTCCGATCTGCTCGCCCTCGCGGGTGAAGTTCGTGCGGGGGTTCAGGAGTCCTTCGGCGTGTCACTGGCCCCGGAGCCGGTTTTGGTGGACTGTCTACTTCGATGAGTACGAATTACAACCATCAGTGTGACTCTTCGTGACTAGTCCCTAACCCTGCGTGTTAAATGGTGGGCGGAGGCTGCCATGATTAGCGTCAGGGAAGTACGCGATCGAGCGGTTATCCGCCCGGTCAAGCGCGCGGTCGAGGACCAGCTGCTGGACATTCCGGCGGTGGTCGCCGTGGACATCGGAGAGAAGACGACCGCCGGGTGCGGGACCGGACAGCAGGCGATCGTCGTGTCCGTGCCCCGCAAGGAACCGCGGGAGCGGATCGCCGGTTCGGAGCGCGTCCCGTCCAACATACTGGGCATACCCACCGATGTGGTGGAAGAAGAGGTGAGCCTGCACCACGCGCACTACAGGCTGGACGATCCAGTGGCTCCGCTGGCCCCGGCGGAGAGCGCCACCGTTTTCGGCGGGGTGGGGATAACTCCGCATCGTCCGGTCACAGTGGGGCCGGAGGAGACCGCCGTCGAAGGGAACTGTCGGCGGATCGGCACCCTGGGAACTCTCGTGTTCGGCTACGGGGCCGAGGTGCTCACCATGGGGCTGACCACTTTCGACGTGGCCTGCATGGACGATGCCTGGTCGGTGGGCGATGCGATGCTGGACCCGCACTCCGGACGGGAGTACGCCGAGCTGTCCCGAGCCGCCCTGTCCGGTCGGGTGGACGCCGCAGCGGTGCGGATCTCGGAGTCGTTGGACCGTTGCTGCCTGATCCCCGGGGTCGGCTCGATAACCGGGCAGGGCAGCGCGGAGCCGGGCGAGTTCGTGCGCAAGAGCGGATTCGGCACCGGGCTCACCTGCGCCACGGTCACGTCCAACGACGTCACGGTTCGGGTGGATCACGGGGCCGCGCTCGGGGTGCGGGTGCTGCGGGAGCAGCTCAAGGTGAGTGCCGCCGAGGACCAGCCGTTCGCCGGTGCGGGGGACGCCGGTTCCGTGCTGGTGAACGGTGACGGCCGGGTGGTCGGCCTGCACGTGGCGGGTAGTCGGGACGGGACCGTCGGCTACGCCTGCCCCATCTCGGATGTGCTGGCCGAGCTCGATCTGGAGCTGGCCGTCACGTTTCGCAGGCTGCGCGCGCGGGACGAGTACGCGCGCTGAGCTCGCCCAGCGGCGGCCCAACGCGGCAAGGCGCCGACTCACGTGACGGCCTAAGCAACCACCTGCGAGAGCCGAGCCGCTCGAACCTCGCACAGGACTCCCCGCCCCGATGCAAGCGCTGTGAGCCTGCGCAGCCCGACCGACCGCGGGTGTAGAAGGTCGGTTCGGAACTCCCAGCCAAGAGTTCCACCCCAACGTAGGCGCTTTGAGCCTAGGCATCCCGACCAACCGCGGGTTCTCAGTCGAGTGCCCGGCGAGGACGGCCCCGACGTTGTGTAGGTGGCTACCCGATGTCGGGGCACCCGCAGCCGGGCGCCGACTGAGGTTCCGCTGAGCGACTACCCGAGCAACCCGAGCCGTGCATCGGTTAAGAACGGTAGGTGCGGGTGGCCGAGGCCTGCTCCCGCGGCTTGAGCACGATCTGGTCCAGGTTGACGTGCTCGGGGCGCGTGGCCGCGAAGGAGATCACGTCGGCGACGTCGTCGGCGGACAGCGGGGTGAGACCGCGGTAGACGGCGGCGGCGCGTTCGGTGTCGCCGCCGTAGCGGACCTCGGAGAACTCGGTCTCGACCAGTCCGGGGGAGACCTCGGTGAAGCGGACCGGCTCTCCCAGGTGTTCTCCGCGCAGCGTGCGGTGCAGGGCTGCCTCGGCGTGCTTGGCCGAGGTGTAGCCGGCTCCGTTGTCGTAGACCTCGAGGGCGGCCACGGAGGTGACGGTGATGACGTGGCCGTTGCCGGAGTCGACCAGCTTGGGCAGCAGCGCCTTCGTGAGTCGGAACGTACCGAGGACGTTGGTCTCCCACATCCAGCGCCAGTCCTCTTCGCTGGATTCCGCGACCGGGGCGCTCCCCTTGGCCCCGCCCGCGTTGTTGACCAGCACGCGGCAGGTGGGCACCTGTTCGACGAAGGAGTTCACCGAGTCCTCGTCGGTGACGTCCAGGGGCACGGCGGTGCCGCCGGTCTCGGCGGCGAGCTCCCGGAGTCGCTCGACCCGGCGGGCACCGAGGATCACGTGGAAGCCTTCGGAGGCCAGGGCGCGGGCGGTGGCCGCGCCGATTCCGGAACTGGCTCCGGTGACCACCGCCACTCCGCGGTGCCGTTCGCCGGAGGAGTTCTCCGTTGTCGTCGTTGTCGGCTCGGTACTCACGACGCGATTGTCGCGCGGGATCAAGGGGCGTAGCCGACGGAACCACCAGATGTGATGCGTCACACTTGGCTGTCGGGCATCCTGTGTGCTTGCCGGACGTCATTCTGGATAGAGAGGTGAAACGCGTTTACGCGGGCGATGGATTGAGGTAGGAGTGGCCACTAGGGTGAACGGTTCGCTGAGGCGCTCGCCAGGGGGAGCACTGATCGCGGTGCTGGCGGCGTTGTTGCTGGTCTCCGGGTGTGCGGGGGCGAACGGAGGAACCGGCGGCACCGAAGAGGACGACAGCGGTAGTTCGGATCCTGCGGTTTCCGTCGAACCGAAGAACGGCGCGGACGGGGTCAATCCGAAGGACCCGATCGAGGTCACCACGGAGAACGGGAAGCTGCGCGACGTTTCGCTGGTCAACGGTGACGGCGAGCAGGTCGAGGGCGAACTCGCCGAGAACGGGAGCACCTGGAGGGCCACCGAGCCGCTCGGTTACGACACCGAGTACGAGTGGTCCGGGAAGGTGGTTCACTCCGGGGGAGGCACCGCTCCGGTGGAGGGAAGCTTCCACACGGTTGCCCCGAAGAACGTGGTGCGGGCAACGGTGAATCCGTACGGCAACAAGACGGTCGGCATCGCGATGCCGATCAGCATCAAGTTCGACTCCCCGGTGCAGAACAAGGCTGCCGTGCAGCGTGCCCTCGACGTGCAGACCTCGAGGCCCGTCGAAGGGGCTTGGGCGTGGCTCAACGACAAGCAGGTCGACTGGCGCCCGAAGGAGTACTGGCCCGCGCACACCCAGGTCAGCGTCGACGCGCCGCTGTACGGGATCGACTACGGCGGGGGCAGTTACGGCCAGACCGACATCACGAGCGAGTTCGAGATCGGCCGTTCTCAGGTGGTCAAGGCCGAGGTGGACAAGCACCGGATGCGGGTGATCCGCAACGGTAAGGAGGTCGCGAACTACCCGGCCAGCTACGGCAAGCCCTCCAACCCGGACCTGCACACCCACGAGGGCACCTACACCGTGATGGCCAAGCACCCCGTCGAGATCATGGACAACCCGAAGTACGGCTACACCGACGTGGAGAAGAAGTGGGCCGTGCGGATCTCCAACCACGGGGAGTTCATTCACGAGAACGAGAACAACCGGGCCAACATCGGCAGCAGGAACACCTCGCACGGTTGTGTGAACCTCACCAACGCCGATGCCAAGGAGTACTTCCAGGGCGCGCTGCTCGGGGACCCGGTCGAGGTGACCGGCTCCGGCACCCAGATGCCTCCGAAGTACGCGGTCTACGACTGGATGCTGAGCTGGCAGCAGTGGCAGGAGAAGTCGGCGCTGTGACGGTGGGCCTCGGAGCGGTTCCCGGCTGAGAGTCGTCGCGGGTGGAACGCTGCCCGGAGCGTTCCACCCGGTGCGGGTCCGGCCCGACCGCTCGTTGGTGATTTAGATCACCTTTCGATGTCCCGGGGTGAGTTCCGGGCTGTCTTCGCTGGTCATGTCGATACGCGTGGGCGCGTCCGAGTCGTCGCGCCGCTCGGTGGCCCCGTTGTTGCGTGCCTCTCGGAATGTTTCCGCGCGGTAGGGCGTCGTGGTTGCGTGGGCCCGAAGGTCTCGGGCGCACACGACGAACTTGCGATGAGCAGTAGATGAATTCCAGCAGACTTCCGATGCGCCCGCGCCGTGTCGCCGTGTTCTCGTTGCACACCTCGCCGCTGGAACAGCCGGGAACCGGTGATGCGGGCGGGATGAACGTCTATATCGCGCAGACGGCACGGCGAATGGCGCGGCTGGGTACCGAGGTCGAGATCTTCACCCGGGCCACTTCCTCGGAGATTCCCCCGGTCGTGGAGCTGGCACCGGGAGTGACCGTGCGCCACATCGTGGCCGGGCCGTTCGAGGGGCTGGACAAGAACGACCTCCCCGCGCAGCTCTGCGCTTTCGGCGCGGGGGCGTTGCGGGTGGAGGCGCGTCAGGAGCCCGGCCACTACGACGTCGTGCACTCGCACTACTGGCTGTCCGGTCAGGTCGGCTGGCTGGCGCGGGAACGCTGGGGTGTCCCGCTCGTGCACACCGCGCACACCCTGGCCAAGGTGAAGAACGCGGCCCTGGCCGAGGGCGACAAGCCCGAGCCGAGCGTGCGCGTGGTGGGCGAGGAGCAGGTCGTGGCCGATGCCGACCGCCTCGTGGCCAACACCGAGACCGAGGCGCGGGAGCTGGTCACCCGTTACGATGCCGATCCCGCCGATGTCGCGGTGGTCCCGCCGGGGGTGGACCTGGAGCGTTTCACCCCGGGAGACCAGGGCGCGGCACGGGACAGGTTGGGGCTGGACCCCGACTCGGTGGTGCTCACCTTCGTGGGGCGGGTGCAGCCGTTGAAGGGGCCGGACGTGCTGTTGCGCTCAGTGGCCGAGCTTCTCGGGCGTTTCCCCGAGCTGCGTCCCGTGCTCCGCGTGCTGATGGTGGGCGGACCTTCCGGCAACGGCACCGAACGCCCGGAGGCCATGGAGCAGTTGGCCGAGGAACTCGGCATCACGGACGTGGTTCGCTTCTCGCCCCCGCAGTGGGGGGACGACCTGGTGGCCGTGTACCGCGCCAGTGATCTGGTGGCGGTCCCCAGCTACAACGAGTCCTTCGGGCTCGTCGCGCTGGAGGCGCAGGCCTGTGGAACTCCCGTGGTCGCCGCAGCCGTGGGCGGGTTGTCGGTGGCCGTCTCCGACGGGGTGTCGGGCAGGTTGGTCGAGGGGCACGCCTCGCGGGACTGGGCCGACGTGCTCTCTTCGCTGGTGTGGAATCCCGGGGTGCGGAGCAGGTTGGGCGCGGCGGCTCCGGAGGAGGCCGCGCGTTTCTCCTGGCAGCGCACCACGGAGTCGCTGCTGGAGACCTACGTCCGGGCACGGAAGTCCTTCCGGGACACCTCCTGGTTGGGCGAGGCGACTGCTTGAGCGCGGTGCGGACCGCGGCCGCGGAGGGCTTTGGTGATTCGATTCCCGAAGGACCGGTAGTCCTGTGTTCGTCCGTCAGAGGAAGCAAGCTCGCCCCGGTGCTCGTCGCACCGGCTCGAGAGCGAGGAGGAGAGCAATGAGCTCAGCCGCGCGGGAATCGCTCGACCAAGTGATCGAGGCCACTCTGGATGACGGGGAGCTGGATTACGAGCACCCCGAGCTCGGAAGGTTCTTCGTCACCCTTCCGGGGACCAACAAACTGCAGACGAATTGCTGGTTGATCGTCTCCGAGCACTCGTTGATCGTGGAAGCGTTCGTGTGCAGGCAGCCCGACGAGGGGCACGAGGAGTTCTACCGTTACGTGCTGCGGCGCAACGCGCGGTTGTACGGGGTGCACTACACCGTCGACAGCACCGGCGATCTTTACCTGATCGGAAGAATCGGTTTGCACGCGGTTAACGCCGATGAACTCGATCGTGTTCTGGGGCAGGTGCTGGAAGCCGCGGACGGTGATTTCAACCCCTTGCTGCGAATCGGTTTCGCCACTGCCATTCGTCGCGAGTGGGGATGGCGGGAATCACGCGGTGAATCGCTGGCGAATCTGCGCGCGTTCAGCTCGCTCGTCGAGCGGGACGGGGTGCTCCCCCCGGTGTCCGACTCCGAGTCGTAATTTGCGGGGAGGGTGCGGCGGCTCGCTCTGCGTGGCGGTGCGGGTGGCGGAACCTCTCGCGGGCTCTCGCTCCGGGAGGCCCGACATCGGGTAGCGGCCTACACAACGTCGGGCCTTCCTCGCGAGAGCACCACGAGAGAACCCGCGGCGGTGCCGACGGGTCAGGCTCGAAGCGCTCGCGTTGGGGTGACAGGCTTTTCGGGGACCGGCTTGTCGTAGCTGGTTCCGGGCGGAATCGCTCGCGGCGCTTGGCTGCGGATGCCCGGCATCGGGTAGACACTCCTCTGCTCCTCGGGCTGCGCAGTTTCGCGCGAAACGTTCCCCTCATACGGCACGAGAACCGGCAGTGGTGCCGACTGCTCAGGCTCGTAAGCGCTTTCGTTGGAGCGGACCCCTTGGTCGGGAGTTCCTGTCCGGAGCTCTCCGGCGGTTGCTCGGGGCGCGGCGGGGTGTCGCTGCCGGGAGGTCGATTTCGGGCGGCGGGACCAGCGTTTCGCCGGTACGTTTGAGCGCGAGCCGGTTGGTGGTAACCGGGGTTCGAGGCGGTGCTCCGCTCGGCGACGCGCCAGTGGGGCCTTTCGAAGCTCGCGGGGCCTTGCCGGACCCGGCGCGGGACGGCTCGGGAGAGAGGGGGAGTCACGAGCTCGAGCCGCCCCGCGCGGGGGTTCCGCTGTGCCGGGCGCAGTAGGCGGGGAGACCCTGGCCCGGCAGGCACGGTCCGACGGGGGGAGCGGACCGTACACGACTCCGACGGGATCGGGGAGTGCGTGGGAGCCGATCTCGTCAGAGCGCTGCCAAACTTCGCAGAGTTGAGCAATGACCACAAGGCCAGTGCCCTGCTCCAATCGAGTGAAGTTTGAATTAGAAAGTAACGTTGTGAAGTCCCTGTGTCCCTATTTCACCCGAATATGTGATTAGTGACACAAATGGAGGATCGGGAAAGCGGCAGATAAATAACAGTCTGATTTCACCTGTGGTGGAGGGGTTTGCCACCCCCGGGAAAGGTGATCGTGGAATGTCGTCCGTGATCACCGGGAGGTGTCCCGGACGGCGCGAAAGCCGCCCGAGAAGTGAATCAGTCCCGGCTTCGTTCGCTTTCGACGCGAGGTTTCGCCTGGTCGGCCGCGGATCCGGTACCCCTGATCTGCCGGCACTGCTCGCGGGGCGGGTGAATCACCCCACCCGTGCGTCGCGTGTCCACCTCGTCGTGGGCGCTAACCTGGCGGCATGACTGTCGGGACCCTTGTACTGCTGCGCCACGGCGAGAGCACCTGGAACGCGCGGAATCTGTTCACCGGATGGGTGGACGTCCCCCTGTCGGAGGACGGGGAGGCCGAAGCACGTCGTGGCGGTGAGCTGCTCGCCGAGTCGGAGCTGTTGCCCGATGTGGTGCACACCTCCCTGCTGCGCCGGGCGATCAGCACCGCGAACACGGCCCTGGACGTCGCCGAGCGGCACTGGATCCCCGTCCGCAGGGACTGGAGGCTCAACGAACGCCACTACGGTGCTCTACAGGGCAAGGACAAGAAGCAGACCCTGGAGACGTACGGCGAGGAGCAGTTCATGCTCTGGCGCCGTTCGTTCGACACTCCTCCCCCGGAGATCGACCCGAGCGACCCGTACACCCAGGAGGGGGACCCGCGCTACGCGGACCTGGGGTCCGCGATGCCGCGCACCGAGTGCCTCAAGGACGTCGTCACCCGGTTGCTGCCCTACTGGGAGTCCGCGGTCGTCCCGGACCTGCGCGCGGGCAGGACGGTGCTCGTGGCCGCGCACGGCAACTCGCTGCGCGCGCTGGTCAAGCACCTGGACGGGGTCTCCGACCAGGACATAGCCGCGCTCAACATCCCGACCGGCATTCCGCTGCGCTACGACCTGGACGAGCAGCTGAACCCGGAGAACCCGGGGGGCACCTACCTCGATCCGGACGCGGCGGCCGAGGCCGCTGCCTCGGTGGCTAGTCAGGGACGCTGACCCGAACGGGAGGCGAAGCGCCGTCGTCCCCGGCACCGAGAACCGAGGGGCGGCGGCGCTCGGTCCGCGGCCCGTCCGAGCGGCCCATCCGACTCGAGGACGTCCACCTCCTGAACGGGTGTTCTCTTTCGGGTGAATCCAGGGTGAAAAACCCCCTGCGGGGTGTCAGAGGTATCACTGAATGGCCTCATACTCTGGCCGAGCCCTGCCCTGACTTGCTTACGATGCTGGTGTGACCGCATTGGGCTATAGCGCCCTGTTGATCGGCGTGCTGGCGTTGGGCTTGGTGGCGGGGCACCGACTCGCCGTGAGCCGTGGACGATCCGAGCGCACACGTGCGAAGGGGCCGACAGTCGCGGAGCTGCTGCAGCGTCTGGTGCACACCAGTGACAACGGAATCGTCGTGCTGAACAGCTTCGGCGACGTGGTGGTGCACAACCCCCGAGCCGACGAACTCGGCTTCGTGCGCGACAGCCGTCCCGACTCCCGGGCACGCGAGGCCTCCGACCGGGCGCTGAGCACGGGAGAGCCGGTTTCGGTGGACCTGTCCCCGTTGAACCGGGACGCCCAGCACGGGCGTGCCCCCACCGCCGTGCTCGGCGACGTCCGCCCGCTGGGTGACGGGTTCACCGTGGTGGACGCCGCCGACGAGTCGGAGTCCGTGCGCCTGGAGGAGACCAGGCGGGACTTCGTGGCCAACGTCAGCCACGAGCTCAAGACCCCGGTCGGGGCCCTGGCGCTGTTGGCCGAGACGGTGCTGGACGCGGCGGACGACCCCGACGAGGTGCGCCGCTTCTCGAACAAGATCCTGCACGAGTCGACCCGGCTCGGCACGCTCGTTTCCGAGTTGATCGCCCTTTCCAGGTTGCAGGGCGCCGAACCGCTCCCCGAGCTGTCCACCGTCGATGTCGACGACGTCGTCGAGGAGGCGCTGGGGCGCTGCCGAGTGGCCGCGGAGTCGGCCGGGATCGACATCACCACCGACGAGGCCAGTGGGCTGCAGCTCGAAGGCGATCGCACCCTGCTGGTCACCGCGCTGAGCAACTTGATCAACAACGCGGTGTCCTACTCACCGGACGCGAGCCCGGTGTCGATCAGCAGACGACTCCGCGAGGACTACGTGGAGATCGCGGTTACCGACCGGGGCATCGGAATCGACCCCGCGGACCAGGAGCGCGTGTTCGAGCGCTTCTACCGGGTGGATCGAGCTCGCTCCAGGGCCACCGGTGGTACCGGTCTCGGGTTGGCCATCGTCAAGCACGTCGCCGCCAACCACGGTGGGGAGGTCAAGGTGTGGAGCAAGCCCGGAACCGGTTCCACCTTCACGCTGCGGGTGCCGCGGCATCCGAGGCGTGAACCGGCCCGAACCACCGAAACCGCGTCCGTCCGGCGCGAGGAACCGGGCGACGAGTCAGAAGACCGCGTGACCCACACCGCGGAGGGGACGCGAACCGTCGAAACGGGAGGAGTCCGGTGACCAGGGTGCTGATCGTGGAGGACGAGGAGTCCTTCGCCGACCCACTGGCTTTCATGCTGCGCAAAGAGGGATTCACCGCATCCGTGGCCACTACGGGCCAGGAGGCTCTGGAGGATTTCGAACGCAACGGCGCCGACATCGTGCTGCTCGACCTGATGCTGCCCGGGATGAGCGGAACGGACGTGTGCAAGGAGATCCGGCAGCGCTCCTCCGTTCCGGTGATCATGGTTACTGCCCGGGACGCCGAGATCGACAAGGTCGTCGGTCTGGAGCTGGGTGCCGACGACTACGTCACCAAGCCCTACTCGGCTCGGGAGCTGACCGCTCGGGTGCGGGCGGTGCTGCGGCGCCGCGGCGGGGAGGTCGAGGAACCGGCCCCTAGCGGGCAGACGCTGGAGGCGGGACCGGTGCGCATGGACGTGGAGCGGCACGTGGTCACGGTCTCCGGTGAGGAGGTCGGGCTTCCGCTCAAGGAGTTCGACCTGCTGGAGTACCTGCTGCGCAACGTCGGACGAGTGTTGACGAGGGGGCAGCTGATCGACCGGGTGTGGGGAGCCGACTACGTCGGCGACACCAAGACGCTCGACGTGCACATCAAGCGGCTGCGCTCCAAGCTGGAACCGGACCCCACGGATCCGCGTCACCTGCTCACCGTGCGTGGGCTGGGGTACAAGTTCGAGACGTGAATCTCACCGTCACACACTTGTGGCGCTCTTCGGGACGGTAGGTTGGCCCCTATGCGCCTAGGGGTGCTCGACGTGGGGTCGAATACCGTTCACTTGCTGGTGGTGGATGCGTACCGCGGTGCGCATCCCACACCGATGACGTCCGAGAAGACCGTGCTGCGGCTGTCCGAGCGGATCGACGCCTCCGGAACGCTGCCCGCATCCGCCGTCGAGGAGCTCACGAGCAGCGTCGAGGCCGCGCGCAAGTCGGCGCTGGAGCTCGGGTGCTCCGAGCTCGTCGGCTTCGCGACCTCGGCCATCCGCCGCGCGGACAACGCCGCTGAGGTCCTGGAGCGGGTCCGGGAGCGGACCGGGGTCGAGCTGCGGGTCCTCTCGGGCGTCGACGAAGCCCGCTTCACTTTTCTCGCGGCCAGACGCTGGTACGGCTGGTCGGCGGGCAACCTCCTCGTGCTCGACATCGGGGGAGGTTCGCTGGAGATGGCTCTCGGCGTCGACGAACAGCCGGACACGGCGGTCTCCTTGCCGCTCGGGGCCGGGCACGTCGCGCGTGTCTGGTCCGCGGAGGACCCGCCGCGCCGTGCCGAGGTCGAGCGGCTGCGGGAGTGGATCGACGACCAGCTGGCCGAGACGGCTCGTCGCTTCCGGGAGTTCGACTGCCCGGACAAGGTCGTGGCGACCTCCAAGACCTTCCGCTCGCTGGCCAGGTTGAGCGGTGCTGCCGCCACCTCCGCGGGGCCGCGCGCGCACCGGACCCTCACCTCCGGGGCGTTGAACCAGCTGCTCGCCTTCGTGACGAGGATCTCCGCGGCCGACCTGGCCTCGCTGGACGGTGTGAGCAGCGCACGGGCGCATCAGCTCACCAGCGGAGGACTGGTGGCCGAGGGGGTGCTGCGCTCCCTGGACGTGTCCGAGGTCGAGATCTGCCCGTGGGCCCTGCGCGAGGGCGTGATCCTGCGGCGGCTGGACCGGGCCGACGTTGCCGACGGCCCCGAGGACGGCCTGAGCGCACCGTCGATAATCGCGGGGGACGATACTGGGTGACAGCCGCGCGATCGCGGAGTCAACTGGACGCGAGATCTAGCACGGGGCACGGTGGAGTCGATGAGTCGTGACAGTGGGTCCAAGGACCCGAGCCAGCGCACCGTCGCGGAACTGCTGGCCGAACACGGCGGTGACGCGCAGCGCGGCTCACGCCGTAGGCGCAGGCGTGCCGAGGACCCGTCCGAAACGGCTCCCCAGGCGATCATCGAGAGGGTCAACTCGGACAGCGGACGCATGCTCCCGGTGGAGGACCCCGGCGACGAGGAGCCGGAGTCCTCGGCTCAGGGGGGCGGCGGGCGGACGCAGGCGGAACCGGCGACCGGGGAGACGCCCGCCGAGCCCGCTCCGGAGACCACCCGGAGGTCGGTCTCCGGTTCCTCCGCGACCCCGCCACCCTCCGCGACCCCGCCGCCGGCGGGGCCCTCGGCCGCGGCCCAGCCGGGCTCGTCCGGGGGGAGCGGTGTCCGGTTCACCCCGGAGGGGAGTGGTCCCGCGCAGTGGGTGCGGGGACGGGAAGCGCCGGTGGTGCGCTCCCGGGGATCCGGCGGGTCGGGTGCTGCTCCCGCGGAGAGCGCCTCCCCGGAGGACGCCGGTCAGCAGGCCCCTCCCGAGGAGCACCAGCAGGCCGGCAGCGAGCCCGTCCAGGAAGTCGAGCGGACGGCTCGGCAGGCAGCGAATCAGGGGACCTGGGCGGCCCCGCAACAGCAGGAGAGCCAGCCCTCCCCGGCCGAGCACGGCTTCCGGCCCGGTGAGGCCTCGGACGGGCCACCGACGGCCGGGCACGTCCCGGAGGCCGCGGCAACAGACACCGAGGTCACGGCTCAACAGCCGCCGCTGCCCGCTGCCGGCTCGGGAGGTGGTGCCCTGCCCGCGGGTACCGCGGCCCCGAACGGCACGGCTTCCGGCGCGCAGGTCACCGGTGCCGCGCCGGTGGCCGGTGGTGAGGACTCCCCGCCGCGGCAGGAGGTCGCCTCCTCCGGGGTGCACGAGCAGTCCACCGAGCGGTTCCCGCCCGTGAGCACTCCGCCGGCGGCTCCCACCACTGCTTCCGCTCCGCCCGCCGATCCGGAGGTGACCGACGGGGACGGGACCGCGCTGCTGGAGTACCCGGATCTCCCGGCGGAGCAGCCGGCCCGGGAGCCCTCCGTCGTCGAGGCGGCCCCGGACCCCTACGAGGACGCCTACTACGCCTCCGAGGAAGCGGAGGAGGACCCGTTCGCCGACGCCGCCGACTTCTACGGGGAGATCGACGGCGCCGCCTCCTCCGCGGAGCTCGGGGGAGCGGACGGCTCGGAGTACGCCGACGAGGACGACCTCGACGAGAGCGCGGAGCGTTCGCTGCCCGCCGGGCTGGCGAGCGAGGACGAGGACCTCCACGCGGAGTCCGCGGAATCGGAGGTCTCCGGGCGCTCCCGGGCGATGGACTGGGTGGTGCTCGTGGGGCAGGTCCTGGGCGGACTGCTGGCGGGGGGAGTGGTCTGGATGGGATTCCGCTGGTTGTGGCGCGAGCTCCCGCTGCCCGCCCTCGCCGCGGCGCTGGCTTTCACCGGTGCTCTCGTGCTCGGGGCCCGCAAAGTCTTGCGTACCGATGATCTGCAGACCATTCTGTTGTCGGTGCTGGTCGGTCTGGTGTGCACCGTCTCGCCGGTCGCTTTGCTGTTGGTGGGACACTGAAAGTGATCGACACGCGTCGTCCGAACGGATGGTTCTCGGGACGGTTCCGGTGCGCCGGGGTGCGTTCCGGGTCGGTTGTTCCGGGAGCGGACCGCTCCGGCCGCACCGTCGATCCCGCGGCCGCACCGGCCGTTCCCCGTTCGTTCCAGTAGTCGAGTTTGGCGGGACATGACTCGCGAAACACCTGGCGTAGCGACACCCGAGCCCCACCGGCCCGCCGTGCCGGTGGGGCTCTCCAGCGCGTCGGTATGGCCGCAGCCCGTGCGGGCGGCTTTCGAGATGGCCGCCGACCTGGGGTACGACGGTGTCGAGGTGATGGTGTGGGCGGACGCGACCAGCCAGGACGTCTCCGCGCTGGGCAGACTGTCCGAGCAGCACGGAGTTCCGGTGCTGGCGGTGCACGCCCCGTGCCTGCTGATCACGCAGCGGGTTTGGTCCTCCGAGCCGGAGGAACGATTGCGCAGGGCTGTGGTGGCCGCGAGTGAGCTGGGGGCCTCGACGGTCGTGGTGCATCCGCCGTTCCGCTGGCAGCGCAGGTACGCGGAGGGGTTCGCCGAGCTGGTGGCGAGCCTGGAGGAGACCAGCGGGATCCGGGTCGCGGTCGAGAACATGTTCCCCGTTCGCCCCCCGAACAGCTGGGACAGGTTGCGCGGCAACAGGGCGACCGGGCTGTCGGCGTTCCGCCCCTCGCCCGACCCGACCGAGACCGGTTTCCGGCACTACACGCTGGACGTCTCGCACGCGGCCGCGGCCCAGACCGATCCGCTGGAGCTGATGAGGCGCATGGGGGACGGGCTGGCGCACGTCCACCTGACGGACGGGACGGGAGCGCCCCGTGACGAGCACCTGCTCCCGGGGCACGGCACCCAGCCCTGCGCGGAGGTGTGCACGACCCTGGGATCGGGCGGCTACACGGGAGCGGTGGTCGTCGAGGTCAACACGCGGAAGGCCAAGACCGCCGACCAGCGTGCGGCGCAGCTGGCCGAGGCCCTGCTGTTCGCCAGGCTGCACCTGGAGCCGCTGCGCGTCTGAGCGGGACGTGTCGCTCGGGGGTCGTGGGCTCGGTGCCCGGCGATTCCGAGCGGGGCCCGCTCGACCGACGATCCGTCCGGAGGGCCTCCCGCGGGCGGGCCGGTCGTGCGGGGAGCTCGTCCCAGTTCGTGGACGGGACCGCGAGTTCCGGGGAGGTTCCGCTCTGGCACCCTGATCCCATGTCGACGATCGCCGTACTCGGGGCAGGAAAGATCGGGGAGTCGTTGCTGTCCGGTCTGATCAACGCCGGACACGCGACGGAGAAGCTGTTGTTCACCGAGCGCTACCAGCAGCGCGCGGAGGAGCTGACCGAGCGCTACGGCGTCCGCAATGCGGACGTCGCCGAGGCCGTTGAGCAGGCCGACGTGCTGGTCGTCTCGGTCAAGCCGCAGGACATCGATCCGCTGCTCGAGCTGATCTCCCCGCTGGTCACCCCGGAGAAGCTGGTCGTGACGCTGTGCGCCGGACTGCCGACCGAGCTCTTCGAGCGGCGCTTCGCCGCGGGGACCCCGGTGGTGCGCGTCATGCCGAACACGCCGATGCTGGTCGGGGAGGCGATGAGCGCGGTCTCGGCCGGTACGCACGCCACCGAAGCGCACCTCGAGACCGTGGAGGAGATGCTGGGCAGCGTGGGGCGCGTGGTGCGCATTCCGGAGAACCAGCAGGACGCGGTCACCGCGCTGTCCGGATCCGGACCGGCCTACTTCTTCTACCTGGTCGAGGCGATGATCGACGCGGGGATCCTGCTCGGCCTGCCGCGGGCGGTGGCCGGCGAGCTGGTCGTGCAGTCCGCTGTGGGCTCGGCCGCCATGCTCCGGGAGGGCGAAGGGCACCCCGTGATCATGCGCGAGGGGGTCACCTCGCCGGGCGGAACGACGATCTCGGGAGTTCGCGAGCTGGAGAAGCACGGAGTCCGCGCCGCGTTGATCGACGCGATCGAGGCCGCCCACTCCCGCTCCGTGGAGCTGGGCGCCAAGCACCGGGCGGATCCCTCCGAGGGGGACGAGGACTGAGCTCCCCCGCGTGATCGCAGGCCCGGTTCGCTCGACGACGCGGGCGGGGAAGTTCCCGCCCCCAGGTGTCGGTCGACCCCGCGTCGGCGAGTCGGGGCGCTGCGTTTCACAACGCGCTGAACACACTCCGTTAACGCTTTCGGGGTTACGATTGCCGCAGGGCCGGGGCCGCGGGCGGGACCGGACCGCGGAGCCCCCGCGCGGCGCCCCTCCGGCCCGGAACGACGGTCGAACGCTTCCAGGAGGCCGGCGGTGCCGGATGTCGTGCTCGTCACGGGGGTCAGCCGTTTCATCGGTGCGCACCTGGCCGGAAGGCTGGCCGAGTCCCCCGGAGTGGGCAGAGTGCTCGGAGTGGACGTCGTCCCCCCGTCCCCGGAGCTGTCGCGCAGGATGGGCGGCGCGGAGTTCGTGCGCGCCGACATCAGGCACCCGCTGATCGCCAAGATCGTTTCCGAGGCGCGAGTGGACACGGTCGTGCAGGCCTCGACCGGTTCGGACGGTCTGCCGACGGCCCGCACTGCGCACAGGGAGATGAGCGTTCTCGGCACCATGCGGCTGATGGCCGCCTGCCAGAGCTCCCCGCGGGTGCGGAAACTGGTGCTGAAGTCGACCAGCGCGGTCTACGGGGCCAGCCCGCGCGACCCCGCGGTGTTCACCGAGGACACGGCTCCCAGGGATTTGCCCTCCTCCGGGTGCGCGAAGGACGCCGTCGAGGTGGAGGGCTACGCGCGCGGGCTCGGGCGGCGCCGTCCCGACATGGACATAACGGTCCTGCGCTTCACCGACCTGATCGGACCGCGCATCGACTCCGCCCTGACCAGGTACTTCTCCCTCCCCCTCGTGCCGACGATCCTCGGTCGGGACGCCCGGTTGCAGCTGCTGCACACGGAGGACGCCCTGACCGCGCTGCAACGAGCCACCCTGGAGGAGCACCCCGGGGTGTTCAACGTGAGCGGGGACGGGGTGCTCATGCTCGGCCAGGCGATCAGAAGAGCGGGCAGGGTGCCGAGCCCGGTACCCGGGGTGGCGGTCCCGCCGCTGACCGGTTTCCTGCGCGGGACGAACCTGTCCGGGATCTCCACCGAACAGCTGGAGTTGCTGAACTTCGGGCGCGTGGTGGACACGACGAAGCTGCGCGAGCGGTTCGGATTCGTTCCGAGGTGGACCACTCAACAGGCCTTCGACGACTTCGTGCGCGGCAGGGACCTGCGTCCGCTGGTCTCCCCCGAGCGGATCAGGGAGGCCGAACGCGGGCTCGGCAGGGTGATCTCCCGAGCGGGCCGATAGGAGCTGCGGTGCGCGTGGCCGCTCGCCGGGGGCGTGGACCGCCCACCGGCCGGTGCGCGGTCGGGGCCCCGACTGTCCGAGCGAGTTCTGTGAGGGAGCAGCGATGGCGAACGCGAGAGTGATCCCGCTCTACCCGGACGGGGAGGAGCCTCGAACGGGCGGGCAGGACGGCGCGGAGGGCGTCCCCGGTTCCTCCCGGACGCGGGAGGAGCAGGAGGAGGGCCACGCCGACTGGCAGGAGTCCCTCGTCGACGCGCTCGCCTTCGTCCGGCGGCGCCTGCTCGGCGAGTACGGGGTGGACGAGTTCGGCTTCGACAGGGAACTCACCGACAGGCTCGTCCTGCCCGCGCTGCGGGCCGTCTACGAGAACTGGTTCCGGGTGGAGGCCATCGGCCTGGACAACGTGCCCAGCGACTCGGGAGCCCTCGTTGTGGCCAACCACTCGGGCACGTTGCCGTGGGACGCGCTGATGACCACGGTCGCGCTGCGCGACCGGCACCCCGCGGGCAGGCACCTGCGGATGCTCGGCGCCGACCTGGTCTTCGCCGCCCCGCTGATCGGTTCCCTGGCCAGGCGGACGGGGCAGACCCTCGCGTGCAACGAGGACGCGGAGCGCCTGCTGCGCGCCGGGGAACTGGTCGGGGTGTGGCCCGAGGGGTTCAAGGGGATCGGCAAGCCCTTCCGGGACCGCTACAAGCTGCAGCGTTTCGGGCGCGGTGGTTTCGTCTCGGCGGCCATGCGACGCGGGGTTCCCATAGTGCCCTGCTCCATCGTCGGGGCGGAGGAGATCCACCCCAAGATCGGCGACATCCGCCCGCTGGCGCGCTTGCTCGGGATGCCCTACTTCCCCGTCACACCGTTTTTCCCGCAGCTCGGCGCGCTCGGTGCGGTGCCGCTGCCCACCAAGTGGTACATCGAGTTCGGCGAGCCCATCGAAACCGCCGAGTACGGGGCCGAGGCGGCCGATGACCCGATGGTCGTGTTCGACCTGAGCGACCAGGTGCGGGAGAACGTCCAGGAGACGATCTACCGGTTGTTGGCGCAGCGCAGCAGCGTCTTCTTCGGCTGAGGTGACGCTTCGGCGGCTCCGGCTGCGTGGTGGTGCGGGTGGCGCAGGCTCAAAGCACTCGCGTCGGGCGGTGCCCTCCGGTCGGGAGTTCCGGTCCGGGCTTTCCGGGGATCAGTGTGCGCGGGTGGTTGCGCGGTGGTGTCGGTTGCTCGGGCTCGTGGGCGGTTGCGCGGCGCTGGAGCCTTCTCGCCCGGGGCGGGCTCAGGAGCGGTCCCTGCGCCGGTAGGCCAGCCCCGCCGCCAGCGCCCCGGCCAGCGCTCCTGCTCCCAGCGCGGAGTGCACCCCGATGCGCGCGGCCTTGCGGCCGGTCCGGAAGTCGCGGATCTCCCAGCCGCGCGAGCGCGCCGTCTCGCGCAGCCGTTGATCGGGGTTGACCGCGACGGCCTTCCCGACGACCGACAACATCGGCACGTCGTTGGCCGAGTCCGAGTAGGCGGTGCAGCGGCGCAGGTCCAGCCCTTCGCTGGCAGCCAGCGCGCGGACGGCGTGCGCCTTGGCCCGCCCGTGCAACATCTCACCCACGAGTCTGCCCGTGTAGATGCCCCTGGAGTGCTCGGCGACCGTTCCGAGCGCCCCGGTGAGCCCGAGCCGCCGCGCCATTATCTGGGCCAGCTCCACCGGGGTGGCCGTGACCAGCCACACGCGCTGCCCCGCGTCGAGGTGCATCTGGGCCAGCGCGCGCGTACCCGCCCAGATCCGGTCGGCCATGAGCTCGTCGTAGATCTCCTCGCTCAGCCCGACGAGGTCGGACACGTCACGCCCGGCCACGAAGGACAGCGCCTGCTCCCTGCTGCTCTGCAGGTCCTGGGCGTTCTCGGTCCCGGCCACGCGGAACTTCACCTGCTGCCAGGCGAACCCGATCAGGTCGGCCGCCTTGAAGAACTTCCTGGCGGCGAGCCCGCGGGCGAAGTGGAAGAGCGAGGCCCCCATCATCATCGTGTTGTCCACGTCGAAGAAGGCGGCGGCCGTCAGGTCGCGCGGTGCCGTCGCGTCGCCCCCGTCCGGGGCTGCGGTGACCGCTGCTTCGGCGGAGGCCTGCCCGGCCAGTTTGGCGCTGTCCAGGGATTCTTCCTGCGTCCGTTGGTTCGTTTCGGACGTGTTGCCGTGCTGATCCCCGTCGTTGGTTCTCTCGGCTGAGCCTGGCCATGTCGGCACCGCCGCGCCTCCCGGTGTCCTCCGGAGTCTGTTGCGTGTTGCTGTGGGCCTGCGGGCGGTCTGGCTGTTCATCGGTGGGTGCTGCGCCTACCGCCGGCATTCCTAGCTTAGAGGTATTGTCCGTTTCGGGTATTGACCCAGTCGGGGGCGGCAGTATTCCACCGTGGGGTGGGACACGTGTGTCCGGAGCTGTGGTGGCGGGGTGTCCCCGGTGCGGGGATGCTCGGGCGGCCCTTCCGGCCCGGTTCCTGCTCCGGTGCGCGCATCAGCGCGGGTCGTCGGGCAGCAGTTGGGCGAGTCTGCGGATGGCCCGGTGCTGCAGTGCCT
Organism: Actinopolyspora sp. BKK2; assembly: GCF_011291845.1. Classification (NCBI taxonomy): domain Bacteria; kingdom Bacillati; phylum Actinomycetota; class Actinomycetes; order Actinopolysporales; family Actinopolysporaceae; genus Actinopolyspora; species Actinopolyspora sp. BKK2. Next base: position 328,749 of record NZ_JAANTE010000002.1, read on the forward strand.
TCACGGCACCTTCGTTGCGCTGCATGCGCTCGGCCGTCTCGGTGACGGACAGCCCCTGGAGGAACCGCAGCCTGATGCACTCGCGCTGGTCGGAGTTGAGTCTGCGGACGCAGTCCAGCAGCTCCGCGTGGGCGGCCTCGGCCAGCACCTGCTGCTCGGGACCGTTGTGGTGCGGGCCCCCGTTCCTGTTGGCCTCGCCGGGATCGGCCAGCGGGACCTCCAGCCTGTTGCGGCTGGACTTGATGTGGTCGAGCAGGAGGTTCTTCGCGATCGTGATGAACCAGGCGGCCACGTCGCGGCCCTGGTAGCTCACCGAGGCGATGCGCCGCAGCGCGCGGGCGAAGGTCTCGCTCGTGATGTCCTCGGCCAGGCAGTGGTCGCTGACGCGGAGCAGCACGTAGCGGTAGACCAGGTGCGAGTACTGGTCGTAGAGCATGCCGAACGCCTGGTCGTCACCGTTCTGCGCGGCGTGGACGTGGTTCCAGCCGCCCGTGCCGGACTGCTCCGGCGGGGCAGGTGCGGCCGTGCTCCCGGTCGGTTCCTCGGTGCCCGTCGGTTCCCGCAGCGCCGTGCTGAGCTGCCGGGTGCCGCCTCCCGAGTCGTCGGGGTGCGGCTGTTGAGCCACTTCGGGGAGGGCCGGGGGACGGCGCGGCGTCGGTTGGTGCTGAACCGTGGCCTGAAGCATGTCTGGTCCCTGGAGTCTTCGGTTGATCGTGCGAGCCTCGTCGGGGATCGGTTTTCAGGATCGGCAGCATACGTCTTGCTACTGCCCGGTAGGTAGTGTCTGAGGCCTTCGAATTGAGGTCGATTTCCGCGGTGCGACTTCGCCGCCCGGGGGCGCGCGCAAGCGCGTGGTCGGTGATTCCGGACACGCTCGGTGCGCCGTTCCCGTGCGGGCGGAGCGGCGGTGCGCGCCCGCCGGGGGTCTGTTGGACAATCGTCGGGCGGCAGCCGAAGTCGCGGTCGAAACGGGGTGATGCGGTGTGTCCGGCACGGTCGAGCACGAGGTGACGCTGCTCGTGCGGCAGAACTGTCCCGCCTGCGACACCGCCGAGACGGAGCTCGCCGAGGTGTGCTCCGAGCTCGGCGTGCCGTGGGAGGTGTCCGACGTCGACGCCGACGCCGAACTGCGGGCGGAGTTCGGTGACCGGGTTCCGGTGATTCTCGTCGACGGAGCCGAGCACGGTTTCTGGAAGGTGGAGCCGCAGCGGTTGCGGTCGGCGTTGACGCGCTGAACCCGGACGGTCACGGAGCGGGTTCCGCGAGTTCGGTCACCGCGCTCCGCCTCGCTCGCCCGGTGGGGAGAGTGCTCCCCCGGTGGGGGTATCTTTCGGCAACGGAAGCCCGCGTAGGCCGCATGCCACTCGTTTTGGCACGTCGGGGGGCTTTCGGGGATGATGCCTCGAGTGGGTGTGGGTCTCGTTACGACGGGGCCTTCCAACTTTGTGCATGTGTTCACAAATAGCTACGGTGGGCGGTGTCGTGTTGCCGGACTCGTTCCGCGGATTCTCCGCACGCGATCATCGGTGGCGTGCACACGCGTCCCCGGAAGTCACGACTTCGTGGTCGGTGCTGTGCCGAACCGGTCGCCGCTTTCCGAGACGAAGCGGCGGGTGGATCGCGCCCTTACCGGTCACCGACGAACGCACCAGCAGGCAGGTCGAGGGAGAGCCAGCGTGACGGCGCACGGAGAAGGCGTGCGAGACGGCGACGCGCACGGCGCGGAAGAGCCCGCATCGGAGCAGCAGTCGTCGGACGGGGTGGCCATCCCCGAGCCCCAGGACCGCGCCAAGGCGATCCCGGAGGCCGCCGTGGCCAGGCTCGCGGTGTATCTGCGCGTGCTGTCCGGCTTCGCCGAGCAGGAGGTCCACACCGTCTCCAGCGAGGAGCTGGCGGTAGCCGCCGGGGTGAACTCGGCGAAACTGCGCAAGGACCTCTCCTACATCGGTTCCTACGGCACCCGCGGTGTCGGTTACGAGGTCGCGGTGCTCATCGGGCAGATCGAGCGGACGCTCGGGCTGACCCAGCAGCACAGCGTCGCCGTGATCGGCATCGGTAACCTGGGGCACGCGCTCGCCAACTACGGCGGGTTCCCCAGCAGGGGATTCCCGGTCGCGGCGCTGTTCGACCTCGACCCGGACCTCATGGGGGTGCCGGTCGGAGGGATCCCCGTCGACCACGTCGACGACATCCCCCGCGTGTGCGCCGAGCGGGACGTCACCATCGGTGCGATCGCCACGCCGGCCAAGGGGGCGCAGGAGGTCTGTGACCGCCTCGTGCAGGCCGGTGTCCGGTGCGTTCTCAACTTCGCCCCCGTGGTTCTGCAGGTCCCCGAGGAGGTCGAGGTGCGCAAGGTGGACCTCGCGGTGGAGATGCAGATCCTGTCCTTCCACGTCGCCCGTCGCAGCCAGGAGACCTCGGAGTCCACCACCTCCGAGGCCGAGGCGGACGGCGCGGCGCAGTCGAAAACTCGTGATGTGAATGCCGGGGTCAACCCGGTGGACGGGATGGTGGTTCGGCCGTGAATCTGCTCACCGTCGGTCTGTCGCACCAGAGTTCCCCGGTACGGATGCTCGAACGTGTGGCTGTCGGTGCCGAGGACGTCGACAAACTGCTGCACGAGCTGCTGCGCAAGGAGCACATCTGCGAGGCGCTGCTCGTGGCCACGTGCAACCGTGTCGAGGTCTACGCGGTGGCGGAGACGTTCCACGGGGGACTCGACGACGTGACCTCGGTGCTGGCGCGGCACTCCGGCTCGGAGTTCGTGGAGCTGGCCGACCACCTCTACGTGCACTACGCGGGGGCCGCCGTCGAGCACATGTTCTCGGTGGCCTCGGGACTGGACTCCATGGTCGTCGGTGAGGCCCAGATCCTGGGGCAGCTCCGCCAGGCCTACGGCGACGCGGACCGCGCAGGAACGGTCGGCAAGACGCTGCACGAGCTGGCCCAGCAGGCGCTGCGCGTCGGCAAGCGGGTCCACTCCGAGACCGACATCGACTCGACCGGGGCCTCGGTCGTGTCCGAGGGACTGGCCGACGCGGAACGCGCGCACGGAGGGCTGACGGGACGCTCCGCCCTGCTCGTCGGGGCGGGCTCCATGGGCGCGCTGGCAGCGGCGCAGCTCAAGCGCCTCGGGATCTCCGACGTGGTGATCGCCAACCGGACCCCCGAGAACGGGGCCAGGTTGGCCGAGTCCCTGCGGGCGGACGGCCTGGCCGCGGACACGGTGGCCCTGGACGGGCTGACCCGGGCCGTGCGCGCGGCGGACGTGGTGGTCACCTGCACCGGCGCTGTCGGTGCCGTGGTCGACGCGGAGACCGTTTCGGCCGCCCTGGCCGAGCGCTCCTCCGAGCGGCCGCTGGTGTTCTGCGACCTCGGGCTGCCCAGGGACACCGAACCGGAAGTGGACGAGCTTCCGGGAGTCACCGTGGTGGATCTGGAATCGCTGCAGCGCAGACTCGCCGACGAGAACGGCGGCAGCGCGGAGCAGGACGCCTCGGCCATCATCGCCGAGGAGGTCCGCTCCTACCTGGCCGCCCAGCGTTCCGCCGAGGTGACCCCGACGGTGACCGCGCTGCGCAAGCGGGCGGCCGAAGTGGTGGACTCCGAGCTGCTTCGCCTGGATTCGCGGCTGCCCGAACTCGACACCGACGTTCGCGAGGAGCTCACGCGCACTGTCCGCCGCGTGGTGGACAAACTGCTGCACACTCCGACCGTGCGGGTCAAGCAACTGGCGTCGGCGCCGGGTGGTTCCGGCTACGCCGACGCGCTCCGCGAGCTATTCGAACTGGATCCGCAGACCGCCGCCGCCATCGGTACTCCGCAGGCAGTGGAGGACGGAGAACGGTCGAGCCAGGCTGTGAGCACCTCCGTCTCGCACGCCCAGCGGACGCAGGCCACGGCTGTCTCGCGAGATCGCTCCGAACAGGACGGTGAGGACCGTTGACGAACACTCTCCGCATCGGCACCAGGGGAAGTGCTCTCGCCATGGCGCAGAGCACTGCGGTTGCCGAGGAGCTGGAGCGTGCGGGCTACACGACCGAGCTGGTCCGGGTCTCCACCCCCGGTGACCAGTCGCAGGCCCCGATCAGCGAGATCGGTGTCGGCGTGTTCACCTCGGCGTTGCGCGAGGCGCTCGCCGCGGGTGAGGTCGATGTGGCGGTGCACTCCTACAAGGACCTGCCCACCGCTGCCGATCCCAGGCTCGCGCTGGCCGCGGTCCCCTCCAGGGAGGACCCGCGGGACGCGCTGGTGGCGAGGGACGGTCTGACGTTGGGCGAACTACCCCCGGGCTCCGTTGTGGGGACCGGTTCGCCGCGCCGCGCCAGCCAGCTCGAAGCCCTCGGACTGGGGCTGGAGGTGCGCGGTATTCGTGGCAATGTGGACACCCGTATGCGCAAGGTGACCGACGGTGAGCTGGACGCCGTCGTGCTCGCCCGCGCGGGTCTGGCCAGGGTGGGCCGACTCGAGGTGGTCACTGAATCGCTCGATCCGCTGCAGATGCTGCCCGCACCCGCCCAGGGCGCGTTGGCAGTGGAGTGCCGCGTCGAGGACGTGGACACCGAGCACTTGCTGCAGTCCGTGTTGGACGATGAGGCCAGCCGCGTCGCGGTGGCCGCCGAGCGCGCCATGCTGGCAGCGCTCGAGGCCGGCTGCAGTGCGCCCGTGGGCGCACTGGCCGGAGTGGTGGAGGACCTCGACGAGGACGGCCGCGCGGTACGGCGGCTGTCCATGCGCGGGGTGGCGGCAACCGAGGACAACGAGTTGCTTCGCGCATCCGCCACTGGTGAGACGACCGCCGCTGAGCAGCTGGGCAACGGCATCGCCGCCCAGCTGCTCGAAGCCGGGGCCGCGCTGCTCAGCGGGCCCGGCAGTAGTTGATGGGGAGTGCCCTGATGACCCGAGCACGTAATACCCCCGGACGAGTGGCATTCGTGGGCTCCGGCCCCGGTGATTCGGGCCTGCTCACCGTCCGGGCGAAGCATTTGCTCACACACGCGTCACTGGTGGTGACGGATCCGGACGTTCCGGCCGATGTGTCCGCGCTGGCGGACGAGGCCGCCGAGGTGCGTCCCGCCGTCGGCGAGCCGTCCGACGTTGCGGGCAACCTGGCCGAGGAGGCGCAGACCGGCAGGCCGGTGGTGCGCCTGGTTTCCGGGGACCCGTTCACCGCGGACGCGGTGGTTCGCGAAGTACAGGAGGTCGCCAAGACCGACGTCTCCTTCGAGGTGGTTCCCGGTGTGTCCGGCGGAACCGCGGTCCCGGCCTACGCGGGTGTCGCGCTCGGCTCCGCGCACGCCGAGGTGGATGTCCGGGGCGAGGTGGACTGGGCGGCGTTGGCCAACACCAACGGCCCCCTGGTGCTGCACGCCGCGGGCAGTCACCTGGCCGAGGCCGCTTCCGCGCTGGTCGAGCACGGGATGAACCCCCAGACCCCCGTCGCGGTCACCGCTTACGGGACCACCGTCTCGGAGCGCACCATCGACACCACGCTGTCCTCGATGGCCGGCGACGCCGGTGAGCTGCAGGGTTCGCTGGTCGTCACCGTCGGCCAGGTCGCCGGGAACCGCAGCGGGCTGTCCTGGTGGGAGACCAGGGCGCTGTACGGGTGGAAGGTGCTGGTCCCGCGGACCAAGGACCAGGCGGGCGCGATGAGCGACCGGCTGTGGTCGCACGGCGCCGTCTCCCACGAGGTGCCCACGATCTCCGTCGAGCCCCCGCGCAGCCCGGCCCAGATGGAGCGGGCCGTGAAGGGGCTGGTGGACGGCCGCTACCAGTGGGTCGTGTTCACCTCGGCCAACGCGGTCCGCGCCGTGTGGGAGAAGTTCCACGAGTTCGGGCTGGACGCCAGGGCCTTCTCCGGCGTCAAGATCGCCTGCGTCGGCGAGGCCACCGCGGAGAAGGTGCGCTCCTTCGGCATCAACCCGGAGCTGCTGCCCTCCGGTGACCAGTCCAGCGAGGGGCTGCTCCAGGATTTCCCCCCGCACGACGAGGTCCTCGACCCGGTGGCCAGGGTGCTGCTGCCGCGGGCCGACATCGCCACCGAGACCCTTTCGGCCGGGCTGACCGAGCGCGGCTGGGAGGTGGACGACGTGACCGCCTACCGCACGGTCCGCGCCGCCCCGCCGCCGGCCGAGACGCGCGAGATGATCAAGACCGGTGGTTTCGACGCGGTGTGCTTCACCTCGTCCTCCACCGTCCGGAACCTGGTCGGCATCGCCGGCAAGCCGCACGCCAGGACCCTGGTGGCCTGCATCGGGCCCAAGACGGCCGAGACGGCCAAGGAGTTCGGGCTGCGCGTGGACGTGCGGCCGGACGTGGCGCAGGTCCCCTCGCTGGTGGACTCGCTCGCCGAGCACGCGGCCCGGTTGCGGGCCGAGGGCGCGCTGCCGCCGCCGAAGAAGGCCAAGCGGACCCGGCGCTCCTGATCCGCGGGGTGGGGTTTCCCCGGAAACCCCACCCTCTCCCGACCGGTTCGCGCTCGGGGGCGCGGGAGCCCGTGCGGGCGTCGATCGAGGTCTCCGGGCGATCCCGCGGGCGGTTCGGGGGTTTCGGCGTGGTCGCGTCTACACGCACCGCCCGGGCCGGAGCGCGCGTCCCGCCAGTCGGCACCGCCGCGGGACCACCCGAGCAAGCCATGTTGCCCAGAATCCTTACTCCCACGTGAGGTGCTGCCATGTATCCCGCAGTCCGTCCGCGCAGGCTGCGCCGCAACGCGGCGTTGCGCCGCCTCGTCTCCGAGACCGACGTCCGGCCCCGGCACCTGGTGCTGCCGATGTTCGTTCACGAGGGGGTCAGCGAACCGGTGGAGATCCCCTCCATGCCGGGGGTGCTGCACCACACCAGGGATTCGCTGCGCAGAGCGGCCGTGGATGCGGTCCGGGCCGGTGTCGGCGGGTTGATGCTGTTCGGCGTCCCCACGCGGCGGGACGCCTCCGGATCGGCGGCCGCCGACCCGGAGGGCGTGCTCAACGTGGCGCTGCGGGACCTCGCCTCCGAGGTCGGGGACGAGACGGTGCTCATGGCCGACACCTGCCTGGACGAGTTCACCGACCACGGTCACTGCGGCGTGCTGGACGACACGGGCAACGTGGACAACGACCGGACGCTGCGGCTGTACGGGGAGATGGCCCTGGCGCAGGCCGAGGCCGGTGCTCACGTGCTCGGTCCCAGCGGGATGATGGACGGCCAGATCGGCGCCATCCGGGAGTCGCTGGACGCTGCCGGTTTCCACGAGACCTCGCTGTTCGCCTACTCCGCCAAGTACTCCTCCGCGTTCTTCGGTCCGTTCCGCGACGCCGTCGACTCCCAGCTCTCCGGGGACCGCAAGACCTACCAGCAGGATCCGGCCAACGGGCGGGAGGCCCGGCGCGAGGTGGAGCTGGACCTGGCCGAGGGCGCGGACATGGTGATGATCAAGCCGGGCACGTCCTACTTGGACCTGGTCCGGCAGACGGCCGAGACCTCCCCGGTTCCGGTGGGGGCCTACCAGGTCTCGGGGGAGTACTCGATGGTCGAGGCCGCCGCCGAGCGCGGCTGGTTGGACCGGCAGCGGACCGTGCTGGAGATGTTGACCTCGGTGCGTCGCGCCGGGGCGGACATCGTGCTGACCTACTGGGCGACGCAGGCCGCGCGCTGGCTGCGCGACGAGCCTGCGGGGGACGAGCCTGCGGGGGAGTCCTCGTGACCACGGGATGGAACTCCGGCCCGCCTCAGGGAGACCCGGTGCGGGGAGACGGCGGGAACGCCCCCGCCTCCCCGCCCCGTTCGGTGTGGCTCGCCCGCTGGCTGTGGATCGCCGCGGCTGTGGTCGGCTTCGCGCGTTCGGTGATCCAGATGTCCGACCGCAGGGCGCTGGTCGAGGAGCTGCGCACGCTGAACCCCGAGCTGGCCCAGCACGAGGTGGACGCGGCCGTCAACGGCGGGATCATGTTCTCGCTGCTGCTCGTGCTCGCCGTGGCCGCGCTGTACGTGCTCCTCGGGAACAAGATGGCGCGGGGTCGGAACTGGGCGCGGGTGGTCATCCTCGTGATCACGGGGATGCTCGTGGTCAGCACCGCTTTCACGCTGATCACCACGGGGTCGGGAACTCCGACCGCCTCGGTCGAGGGGGTGCCCAGCATGGCTCTGGGGCCGCTGAGCCTGGCCTTCGGAGTCGTGATCGCGCTGCTGGACGCGGCCGTGTTCGTGCTGCTGCTGCGCCCGGAGTCGCGGAGGTTCTTCGCCGAGGTCAAGCGGAGCGGCGCTCGTTGATCGAGACCTTCCGGGGCGGTCCGCTCGGTTGGCCGCGCCGCGGCGGCGCCGCTTGATCGGCGGCCGGGGCGCTCGCCGCTGGACGGGAGAGCTGTGACGCTCGGGACTCGCCCGTGCTCGCAGTGCGTATAACGGTTGGTTACGACCGATGGACACGCCGGGCCCGGGTTTCTACTGTTTGCGCGTGACTTCTCCGCAGAATCCGTGGCAGCAGGACCCGTCGCAGCAGCCCGGGTACCAGTCCGGTACGCCCTCGGGCGGGTTCCCGCAGCAAGGCTACCCACAGCAGCCCTATCAACAACAGCCCTACCAGCAGCAGGGATATCAGCAGGGCGCCTACGGCGCCAATCCCTACGCGGCACCTCCGGTGCAGGGGGGTGAGCTCGCGGCCGCGCATCGCCCGACGACGATCAACGTCGCTTTCTGGATCGCGATCATCGCCCCCATCGTGGTGACCCTGCTCACCGCCGGATTCATGTTCTCGACCACTCAGATGGCCGACGAAATGCTCGCGAGCACCGAGTTCTGGACGACTGCCCCGAACGTCTCGGACCCCGCCGGCCTGGCGAGGGCCGCGATCATGGGAATCTTCGGCTTCTTCATCTTCGTCTTCGCCGTGCTGACCGGGCTCTGGATCCTGTTCGGCTTCAAGATGCGGGCCGGCCGCAACTGGGCGCGGATCACGCTGACCGTGTTCGCCGGGATCTGGATCTTGTTCATGCTGTCTTTTCTGTTCGGTAACGGCTTCACCTCGATGGTTTTCGGTGGCCAGACGAATGTGGAACCGCCCGCTTCGCTGGTGGTGTTGGACATCTCCTCCGGAGCGGTCAGCGTCATCGCGATGATCGCCTTCCTGGTCCTGGTGTGGATGCGGCCGTCCAACTGGTTCTTCAAGGCGGTGCGGCACGGCTGAACCGGAGCCCGAGCGCTCCGGCGGTGGCCGCGGAGCAGCACGCCGACCGCGAGGCGTGGGCCGTTCCGGGATACCTTCGGGAGGATGGACACGTCGCGATCGTCGCTCGCCGGGGGCCCGCCCGCGTTGCGCGCAGGCCTCGGGCTCTGGGGCGCGCTGGGGGTATTCCTGATCGTCCGCGCGACGATCGCCTGGGCCGAGTTCGGTTCGCTGCGGGACCGACTGATCGACGTTCGCGACGTCCCCGAAGCCCAGGCCGCTTCCATGGTCCGGAACCTGCTGCTGGTGAACACCGCTGTCGCCGTGGCGCTGACCGCGGGGTACGTGGTGCTGGCCCTGCTGGTGCTGCGGCGGCGCTCCTGGGCACGCGTCCTGCTCACGGTGCTCGCGGCAGGGCACGTGCTGTTCGTGCTGGCCTTCGGCACGTGGACGCCCACGAACCTGGTCGTGCTGCTGCTCGCGGTGCTGGCCTGGGCCTGCTTCTGGCGCAGGAGCACCTCGGAGTGGTTGGCCGGTGACCGCGACTGACCGAGCTCTCCCGAGGCCTCCCGCTCGGTTCGCGCGAGGTGCGCACCGCACCGGCAGAGCCGCCGGGGCCCTCCGCGGCGATCCGCCGTGCGATCCTGGCCGCGTGCGGGATTCCGAAAGCGCGGCGAGCTCGACCGGGACACGTCCGCCGGGGCTGCACCAGCCCCGGCGACTGGTGGTCTTCGGGATCGAGCTGGTGCTCGCCGCCCTGCTGGTCGCGACGGCCTTCCCCGCCTGGGGGAACTCGGTGGTCCACATCGACCTCCCCGCGGCCTCCGGCGGGGTGGTCGTCTCCAGGATGCTGGGAAGCTGGGTCACGCTGGCCGTGCTCGCGGTGACCGCGGCCGGTCTGCTGCTGCTGGACGGGCTCCGGCAGCTGATGCTCGGGGTGGGAGGACGCTCCGGCGCGCGGGACTCCACGCAGCCGCCCCTCGAGGACGAACCGCTCGACCACCCCTCCTGACCGGTCCCGCGCCGTCCCGTGGAGGGTTGTCCCGGGGCCGCCCCGCCCCGAGGCGTGCAAGATGTACCACCCGGCGCGGGGGAGGCCCGACCCCCCGGAGTTCTCCGGCTGGCAGACTGGAAGCGTGACTGCCGATACTCCCGCGAACTCCACGTCGTCCGCATCCGAAACCGCGCCACGCTCCGCGGAGCTGTTCGAACGCGCGGAGGCCGTGACGCCCGGCGGGGTCAACTCCCCGGTGCGCGCCTTCCACTCGGTGGGCGGGACACCGCGGTTCATGGTTCGCGGTGAGGGCGCCTACATCTGGGACGCCGACGACAACCGCTTCGTGGACCTGGTCTCCTCGTGGGGCCCGATGGTCAACGGCCACGCGCACCCGGACGTGGTCGAGGCGGTGCGCGAGGTGGCCTCCAACGGGCTGTCCTTCGGCACCCCGGCCGCGGGGGAGATCGACCTCGCCCAGGAGATCATCGACCGGGTCGAGCCGGTCGAGCACGTGCGGCTGGTCAACTCGGGGACCGAGGGCACGATGACCGCGATCAGGCTGGCGCGCGCCTTCACCGGGCGCAGCAAGGTCGTCAAGTTCGCCGGTTGCTACCACGGGCACGTCGATTCGCTGCTGGCCGGAGCGGGCTCCGGGGTGGCGACTCTCGGACTGCCGAGCATTCCCGGGGTGACCGGCGCCCAGGCCGCCGACACCATCGTGGTCGACTACAACGACATCGAGGCCGTGCGCACGGTCTTCGCCGAGCACGGCGACGACATCGCCTGCGTGATCACCGAGGCCGCCGCGGGCAACATGGGGGCCGTGGCACCGCGCGAGGGCTTCAACGCCGAACTGCGGGAGATCACCCGTTCCGCCGGTGCGCTGCTGGTGATGGACGAGGTGATGACGGGCTTCCGGGTGTCGCGCTCCGGCTGGTACGGCCTCGACGGCGTCGCGGGCGATCTGTACATCTTCGGCAAGGTCATGTCCGGCGGGCTGCCCGCGGCCGCGTTCGGGGGACGCGCCGACGTGATGGACCTGCTGGCCCCGCGGGGCCCGGTTTACCAGGCGGGGACCCTGGCCGGTAACCCGGTGGCCGTGGCCGCGGGGCTGGCCAACCTGCGCGCCGCCGACGACGCGGCCTACGCGGCCCTGGACCGCAACTCCGCCAGGCTCGGCGAGCTGCTCACGGAGTCGCTGAGCGCCCAGGGGGTGCCGCACCAGGTCTCCTTCGCCGGGAACATGCTCAGCGTCTTCTTCACCGAGACCCCGGTGCGCGACTTCGCCGGGGCGAAGTCGCAGCAGACCTGGAGGTTCCCCCCGTTCTTCCACGAGCTGCTGCGGCGCGGTGTCTACCCGCCGCCGAGCGCCTTCGAGTGCTGGTTCGTCAACTCGGCCATGGACGACACCGCTTTCGAGGTCATCGCGGAAGCGCTGCCGCACGCGGCGAGAGCGGCAGCTGCGGCCGGTTCGGAGGCGGGGAAGTGAGCGGAAGAACCACCGTCGTCCACTTCGTGCGTCACGGCGAGGTGCACAACCCGGAGGGCATCCTGTACGGGCGCCTTCCCGGTTACCGGCTCTCCGAGGAGGGCCGGCGCCAGGCCAAGCTGGTCGCGGGCTTCCTCGCCGATCGCGACGTCAGGACGGTGCACGCTTCCCCGATGCAGCGGGCCGCGGAAACAGCCTCACCCGTGGCCGAGCAGCACGCCTTCGACATCACCACGGACGAGCGCCTCATCGAGGCGGAGAACCGCTTCGAGGGGTGCAGGGTGTCGGTGGGGGACGGGGCGCTGCGTTCCCCCCGGCACTGGCCGAAGCTGTGGAACCCGCTCCGTCCGTCCTGGGGGGAGGCGTACCTGCGCATCGCCCACCGGATGCTGGCCGCTGCGCACCGGGCGCGTGACGCCGCGGGCACCGGCGAGGCCGTCTGCGTCTCGCACCAGCTTCCGATCTGGACACTGCGGCGTTTCCTCGAGGGCAAGCCCCTGTGGCACGATCCGCGCAAGCGGCAGTGCTCGTTGGCCTCCGTGACCAGCCTGGTTTTCCGCGACGAGGAGTTCGAACGGCTGTTCTACACCGAACCCGCGGGTGAGACGGACGCGAGAGCGAGTGGTGCATGAAGTCGAACCGTCGGCGGCTTCGAGCCGGTAGGCGATGGCTGGTCCTGGCGACCGTGGCGTTGCTCGGTCTGCTGTCCGGATGCGCGGGCGGCGACGGGAGCGCGGTGAGCGAGAACGGGGAGTTCACCTTCGTCTCCCCGGGCGGCAGGACCAGGCTGTTCTACCCGCCGGACGAGCGCGGCCGGGTGACCGGCCTCAAGGGCGATTCCCTGGAGAACTCGGACCGGCGGATCCGGCTGTCCGATTTCGAGGGCGAAGTCGTGGTGCTCAACATCTGGGGCTCGTGGTGCCCGCCCTGCCGGGCCGAGGCCGAGGACCTGCAGGCGGTGCAGGACACCCTCGGTGACCAGGGGGTGCAGTTGCTCGGCATCGACGTGCGGGACAACCGGAACGCCGCGCAGGACTTCGTGAACAACTTCGGCGTCACCTATCCGTCGATCTTCGACCCCTCCGGGCGCGCCATGCTGGCCCTGGACGGCTTCCCGCGCAGCACGACTCCGGCGACCGTGGTGCTGGACCGCGAGCACCGGGTGGCGGCGATCTACCTGACGGCAATCACCAAGGAGGAGCTGCTGCCCAAGGTGCGCGACATCGCGAACGAGGGCGCGGGGTCCGGCTCCGAGAAGACCGGCTCGAAGGGAGTCGGCTCCGCGGAGCAGGAGTCGCGGGCTCCCGGCTCCGGCGGCACGAACTAGCGGGACCCGCCGGCGGTCCGTCCCTGCGAGAACGCGAGAACGGTGGTGCGGTTCCGCCCACCGGCGCGGGTTTCAGCGCTCGCGCGGTTCGGCTCGCACGGGAGGGGGAGCGGGTGCGAAACCGCTCGCCCGTCGACCGCTCGGACCGAGCGGGTGCGCCTCCGACTTGCGCGGACATCTCGTGTGGTCCCGCTCACCAGGGGCGCTGTCTTCTCCCGCGAAAGGCTTACCTACCCTCGGCGGTGTGGATCCGCATGCGCTGGCAGAGTCCGGACCGCTGCTTCTGGCGGTCGGGTTCGCCGCGCTCGCCGGTGTGGTCAGCTTCGCCTCGCCCTGCGTGGTGCCGCTGGTCCCCGGCTATCTGGCCTATCTCGCCGGTGTGGTCGGAGCCGAGGCTCCCGCCGTCGATGTTTCGGAAACCGACGAGGCACGTCGCGGACGTTGGCGTGTGGCGGGCGCGGCGGCCCTGTTCATCCTCGGCTTCACGGTCGTGTTCCTGCTGACCACCATGCTCGTGTTCGGGCTCTCGGACGCGCTGCTGGCCAACGAGCCGGTGCTGCGCCGCGTCGGTGGGGTCGTCACAGTGCTCATGGGGCTGGTTTTCCTCGGAGCTTTCCCGGCCCTGCAGCGCGACGTGCGGATCCACCGCGTACCACGTGGCGGTGTCTGGGGAGCCCCGTTGCTCGGTGCGGTGTTCGGTCTCGGCTGGACACCTTGCATCGGCCCCACTCTCGGTGGGGTGATCTCGCTGGCCTACACCACCGAAGCAGTCAACGGTGACGTGGTGCGGGGCGCGTTCCTGGTGCTGGTCTACTGCCTCGGCCTCGGCATCCCGTTCGTGGTGCTCGCCCTCGGCGCGCGTTGGGCGGTGCGGAGCACCGGGTGGCTGCGCAGACACGGCCGGGCCATTCAGCTCGTCGGCGGAGGCCTGCTGGTGCTGGTCGGCTTGCTGCTGGTCACCGGCCTCTGGGGAAACATGATCGCCGAACTGCGCGTCCCGATCAACGGATTCGAGTTGCCGATTTGATGAGCACTTCGTTCTTGCGGCGCACCCTGAGCTTCCTGCGCAACACCTGGCGCGGGTTGACCTCCATGCGCACCGCCCTGGTCCTGCTTTTCCTGCTCGCGCTCGCGGCGCTGCCCGGAGCGCTGCTGCCGCAGTGGTCGCTGAACGAGGACAACGTCAGGGAGTTCTCCGACAACTACCCGACCCTGGCGAAGGTCCTGGACGCCGTCGGGGCGTTCAACGTCTTCAGCTCCGTCTGGTTCGCGGCCATCTACGTGCTGCTGTTCGTGTCACTGATCGGGTGCCTGCTGCCGCGCAGCGTGCACTACCTGCGTCAGCTGCGCGCGCGTCCGGTGCGCACGCCGCGGAACCTGGCGAGGATGCCGCATCACGCGAGCGGGACCGTCGACCGCTCCGCGGAGGAGATGACCGCGGTCGTCCGGCGCAGGCTGCGCCGTTGGCGGACCGAGGAGGCGACCGAGGCGGACGGCTCGCGCACGATCAGCGCCGAGCGCGGTTACCTGCGGGAAGCGGGCAACCTGGTCTTCCACTTCGCCCTAGTCGGGCTGCTGATCACTGTCGCCGGTGGTCAGCTCATGCGTTACGAGGGCCAGGTCGTGGTGCAGGCCGACGGGTCGAGCTTCTGCAACTCGGGCACGTACAACTACGACTCCTTCCAGGCAGGCCCCACCGTGGACGGAACCAGCCTGAGCGAGTTCTGCCTGCGGGTGAAGGACTTCGACGTGCGCTACCTGGCTTCCGGCCAGCCCAACAACTTCCACGCCGACATCGAGTACCAGTCGGGCGAGGCGCTGGAGACCGGCAACTGGAAACCGCACCACCTCGAGGTGAACAATCCGCTGCGCACGGCCGGGGACCGGGTTTACCTCACGGGCAACGGTTACACCCCGGTGTTCACGGTGACCTTCCCGGACGGGCAGCAGCGAACCAAGAAGACCCAGTGGAAACCGGTCAACACCGGCACCATGCTCTCGCAGGGGGCCACCAAGTTCGACCGGCCGGACATGCCCGACGAGCAGCGGCGGCACCAGAACCAACTGGCGATCAGGGGACTGTTCGCGCCGACGGCGCAGCTGAACGGCAAGGTGCTCAGCTCGAGCTTTCCCGCGCTGAACGACCCGATGGTCGCCGTGGACGTGCTCAAGGGCAAGCTCGGTTTCGCCACCGGGGAGAGCCAGTCGATCTTCAACGTGAACCAGGAACTGATCGACTCCGGGCAGCTGGAGCGGGTCGACCGGCAGAACCTGGCCGTCGGCGATTCGGTGCGTCTGGAAGACGGGACCACCATCAGGTTCGACGGTGTGCAACGGTGGGTGAACCTGCAGGTCTCGCACAACCCGTTCCAGCAGTACGTCCTGGTGTTCGCGCTGACGGTCGTCGTCGGTCTCGGCGCCTCGCTGAGCATCAAGCGGCGCAGGATCTGGGTGCGGATCACTCCGGCCGGAGCGGGAACCGGAACCACCGAAGCGGACGCGGAGGAGTCGGACGGCAACACTTCCGTCGAGATCGGCGGACTCGCCCGTACCGATCAGGCCGGATACGGCGAGGAGTTCACCAGAATCGCCGAAGAGCTGCTGGTGAGCGGGCGTGGGGCCACCTCCTCCCCGGTGGCGGGGGACAACTCCCGCGGAAGGAGTAGTTGATGCAGGTCAACGGGACGCTGTCTACGTTGAGCGACATGGCTTTCGCGACTTCGGTCGCCGTCTACGTTCTCGCCATGCTGCTGTACTTCGCCGAGTTCGCCTCCGCGCGAGCGCGGGACGCGGCGGAGGAGAGCGCGGCCGAGCCCGTGCCCGCGGGCGGGGGCGGCTCCACGGCGGGGGGATCGCAAGGTCCCGTCGTGGGACGGCTGGAACCGGAGCCGCGCAAGCCGTGGTCCGAACGCTTCGGCGGGATGGCCGTGGCCGTCACGGTGCTCGCGACTCTCGTGCACGCCTTCTCCCTGGTGACCCGCGGCTTCGCCGTGGGGCGCGTGCCCTGGGGGAACATGTACGAGTTCGGCTCGGCCATCTGCCTGGTCGCCGTCGTGGCGTGGTTGGTGGTGCTCTACCGGCAGTCCCGCCCCCGGCGCAAGGCCACCACCGCTCCCCGCCTGCGCGGTCTCGGCGGGTTCGTGCTGCTGCCGACCACGCTGCTGCTGTTCCTGTCCGGGACGGCGCTGTACGCCAAGGCCTCCCAGCTGCAGCCCGCGCTGCAGTCCTACTGGATCTGGATCCACGTTACCGCCGCCATCGTCTCCACCGGCGTCTTCATGGTGGCCGGTGTCACCAGCATGATGTTCCTCGTCCGGCTGCGGTACGAGAACAACCCGCTGAAGTCGGAGCGGATCGGCAGCAGGCTGCCCGCCAGCCAGCTGCTGGACCGGGTGGCCTACCGGGCCACCGTGCTGATCATGCCGGTGTGGACGTTCGCGATCATCGCGGGCGCGATCTGGGCCGAAGCCGCGTGGGGACGTTTCTGGGGCTGGGACCCCAAGGAGACCTGCTCCTTCATCGCGTGGATCGTCTACGCGGCCTACCTGCACGCCCGGGCGACCTCGGGGTGGCGCGGCACCCGCGCGGCCTGGATCAACATCTTCGGACTGGCCGTGATGGTGTTCAACCTGTTCTTCATCAACATCGTCATCTCCGGGCTGCACTCCTACGCGGGGCTGTGAGACCCGCGGGGGGAGGAGCCGGGGCGGCAGGGTCCTCGCGCACCGGTCGACACCGTCCGTAAGATCGCGGTTGCCGTGCCCGGTCCGATGCCCGGACCGGTTTCGCGCCGCGGTGGACGACCGCTTCCGGCGAGTGCCGTCCGGCGCGGACTCGGCCTCACCCGCGAACTGCCGTGCGCGCGGACCGGTGGCTCTCGATTCGTTCTTGGAGGATTCGAACGGTGACCGGAAGACAGGACGAGCCGGGGCCCCGCTGGGACTCGGAACAGGGCTCCTCCGACGCGACGCCGAACCCGAACGCCGCTGCTGCCGAGAGCGGTTCCCGGCCGGAGCACTCGGTGCCCGACTACGGTGCCGGTTCCGGGGCGAGCGCTCCCCAGGGGGGCGATCCCGCCGCCGGTGCGAATCCGTCCGGGGACGCGGGGGCGCATCAGCAGCAGCCGGGGGCGCCCGGCGGAGCTCCTCCTCCGCAGCAGGTTCCGGGACAGCCGTACTCCGGTCCCAATCCCGTGGTGCCGCCCTACGTGAACCCCGCGGCTTCGGGGCCTCAGCAGGCTCCTGGAGCGGAGCAGTACCGCATGCAGTCCGGGCCTTACCAGACTCCGGGCTCTTCCGGCGCGCACCAGGTGTGGGGTGGACAGTCCGGGCCCTACCCGGCCCCTCCCGGACAGCAGCCCCATCCTCCGCAGGGGTATCCGCAGGGGCACCCGCAGCCGCAGCAGGGGCAGTCCTTCCCGGCGCAGCAGCAGGTTCCCGGCCAGCACGACCCGGCACTGGGGCAGGACCTCTCCTCGGCGCAGCTGGTGCGGCAGGTCAAACGGCCCCCGCAGTCCGGCTGGCGACGTGCCGTCTACCTGGCCAGCGGGAAGACGATCAATCCGGGGGAGAGCCCGGCCGACGTCCGCAGGCGCGAACTGATCAATCGCATCAACCAACCGCTGCAGGGCTGCTACAA
The DNA here is from genome assembly GCF_011291845.1 of Actinopolyspora sp. BKK2. NCBI lineage: Bacteria > Bacillati > Actinomycetota > Actinomycetes > Actinopolysporales > Actinopolysporaceae > Actinopolyspora > Actinopolyspora sp. BKK2. Next base: position 346,345 of record NZ_JAANTE010000002.1, read on the forward strand.
GATCGCGATGCTCAGCCTGAAGGGCGGGGTGGGCAAGACCACCACCACGGCCACGCTCGGCTCCACGTTCTCCTCGCTGCGCGGTGACCGCGTGATCGCGGTGGACGCGAACCCGGACCGGGGGACGCTGGGGCAGAAGATCCCGATGGAGACCACGGCGACGGTGCGGCACCTGCTGCGCGACGCCCAGCGCATCCGCAAGTACAGCGACGTCCGCTCGTATACCTCGCAGGGGCCGAGCAGGCTCGAGGTGCTGGCCAGCGAGCAGGACCCGGCCGTTTCGGAGGCCTTCAGCGAGTCCGACTACCACACCACGGTGTCGCTGCTGGAGCACTTCTACAACATGGTGCTCACCGACTGCGGAACAGGTCTGATGCACTCGGCCATGAAGGGCGTGCTCGACGTGGCCGACTCCCTGGTGATCGTCTCACCCGGTTCGGTCGACGGAGCGCGCAGCGCTTCGGCCACACTGGACTGGCTGGACGCGCACGGTTACGGCGAGCTGGTCGCGCGCTCCGTGGCGGTGATCAACTCGGTGCGGCCGGGGTCGGGCAAGGTCGATGTGGACAAACTGGCAGCGCACTTCGGGGCCAGGTGCCGCTCGGTCTCCCGGATTCCGTTCGATCCCCACCTCGAGGAGGGCGCCGAGGTGGACCTGGACCAGCTCGCCGCGCCCACCAGGCTGGCCCTGCTCGAGCTCGCCGCGAGTGTTGCCGATGACTTCCCCCACGCTGCCGGGAGGCAGTAGGGGCTCTTCGGGTGGGTCCCGTTGCTCGGGTGGTCGCTTGGCGGAACCTCAGTCGGGGTCTCGCTGCTCCGATCCTCGACATCGGGTAGGCACCTACACAACGTCGAGGCTGTCCTCGCGAGACCCGTGACTGAGAACCCCCGGCGGTGCCGGTTGCCCAGGCTCGTAAGCGCTTTCGTTGGAGCGAGCCTCTTGGTCGGGAGTTGCTGTCCGGGTTCGCGTCGGTTCGGACCTATTGCGGCGGTGCCGACTGCTCGGGCTCAACGCGCCTGCGTTGAGCGGAGGCTTTCGCCGGGAGTTCCTGTCCGGGAGCCCTTGTCCGGTGGGGCTGGCTGCGTAGACGGTGTTTCGGCGCTGCGCGCCGGGAAGATATCGGGTCAAACCGGCGGTGCCGGTTGATCGGGTGGTGATGAGCGGCCGACGCCGCTCACCACCACCCGATCAACTGTTCAGCGGTTTTCCTCACCGGGCTTGTTCTGCTGCTCCGCGATCCTGCGGAGGAATTCCGGATCGTCGTCGGGAGCCGGGCGTCCGGGCTGTGCGTCCTCCCGCTGTTCGAGTGCTTCGCGCACCGGGCCGAAGCCCTTCCACAGGAGCACGACCAGTGTCACCGCACCGATCGCAGCCAGGGCGTAGAGCATCGTGGCCACCTCCGTTCTCTCCCCGCTCCCAGGTTAGCGGAACACGCTCGGAACTGACAGACACCTGATGTGTACGGTCGCACACCGAACGAGTTCAGTGGCGGCGCCTCGCGGACCCCTTCCGGATCTGCGCTCGAAGTTCCGAGTGCTTGATCGGGACTCCGGCTCGTCCGAAAAGAACTCTTGGTCCGCTTCGTGTCGATTTCACGGTACCCGCCCAGGGAAGGGGAAATCGAGCGCGACCCCGATAAGGGCGGCAGGCTCGGCTCCGGCGAACCCGCGACGACAGCCACGCGGGCGAGTTCGTCAGCCCCCGTTCACCGCGTCCACATCGCTGGTCAGCTCGGCGAGCATGGTGCGGACCTCGGATTCGCGGAACCTGCGGTGCCCGCCGGGCGTGCGAATCGACCCGATCCGACCGGCGGTGGCCCACCTGGTCACTGTCTTCGGGTCGACGCGGAACATAGCGGCGACCTCTCCTGGAGTGAGCAGTTGATCCTGGCTGTTCTGCGGAAGCTGCTGGGTCGACGCTGTCACTGATGACCTCCACGGTCGAAGTTGGTATCCGGGCATTCCGGTCGCATCCTGGCACTCCTGGTGCCGGGTACTCGAACAGTTGGGTCCAGGTAAAGGGAAAGTAAGGGACGAAAAGTGCGGTTCGGGCGACCTGCGACTTTTCGGAACGCACCGGTGTTCGCGGCGCCCGCGGGCCCGGTTCGCGGTCGATTGCTCCGAACGTGTTTCGAGTCACTTCCGCCCGGAGTGCTCCGGCCGCCGATTCCGTTTCGGGAGGAGTCAGCGGCGGGATCTCCTCCCGGAGGCGTTTCGCCGAACGGGCGGTTCCGCGTTCGCGGCCGTCCTCTACCCTGGCTGAGGTGCAGCAACAGCAGGGAACCCCCGACTTCGAGTCGGGTGACCAGAACTCTCGGGAGGAGCGGAAGTCGAACCGGTTGGCGCTCGACATCGCTCTCTACACCGTGGCCCGCTTCGGCCTGCTCGCCGTGCTGGCGGGGGTGCTCGTGCTTTTCCGGGTTCCGCTGCTCGTGGCCCTGGCCGTTGCCGTGGTGGTGGCGATGCCGCTGTCCCTGGTGATCTTCTCGGGGCTGCGCCGCCGAGTGGCCGAGGGGATGGCCGAGCGAAGCCGTGTACGTCGCGAGCGGAAGGAGCGACTGCGCGCGCAGCTCCGCGGAACGGCCGATCCCTCGCCGGTGGAACCCGATGCGGTGGAGCCCGATGCGCAGGACTCGGAATCGGATCGCAGGCAGGAGTAGCACGGGTCGGCGCTGGGCGCTCGCAGCCGGGCGGTGGGGGAAGTCCGTGGCGACTTCACCCGGGCGAGTGCCCATGACGACCGCGGCGGAAAATCTCCGTCAGGCATCCTGAGGTCCATGTCTCGTGAATCAGGTGTCGGTTTCCCGCGTGGATCGAGGGGTACGGCGGGCGTTTCCCTGGGCGTCGGGGTGCTGTTGGTCACTCTCGCCGGGTGCTCCGGTGGCGGCTCCACCACGAACGGACCCGGGAGCTCCTCCGCGCCCTCCCCCAGTTCCTCCGGCGTTTCGACCACACGGGAGGTTCCCGAGCAGGAGCGGGAACGACTGGGGAGGTTGTCCGCCGGGCGGCTGTGCGAACTGGTGGGACCGGAAGAACTGGGGCGCTCGGCCTTCCCGGTGGAGTCCGGAAGCTCGGAGGAGGTGAGCTTCAACCCGCCGGTGCGGGGATGTCGCTTCCCCGAGCGGGAAGGCGAGCGTTCCGTGCTGATCGCCGCGCAGCCGGACGGCTACCACGAGCTCGGCGGCGAGGAGGTCACCTCGTTGCCGGTTACCGCTTCGAGCGCGTCGCACGTCAACGACTGCACCGTCTACTCCGATGTCGCCGGGGCGACTCTGCAGGTAACGGTGACCGCTCCTGACGCGGACTCCGCGCAGTGCGACACGGCGACCGAGGTGTCGCGTCGCGTGCTGCGCCCGCTGGCCTACTGACCGGGGCGCTGTCCGCCTCCCGCTGCGGGGGCCGTGCTGCGGAGGTTCCTGCGGACCGGACTCGAATATTACGAAAAGGAAACATTTTCAGCGTATTCGCGATCCTCCGCACGGGCGATTGCTAGGCAGAGTCCCGACATCACCGCAGCGATCGGCAGGAGAGGCGTTGACGGCACTGGCGCGGGTGACGACTACCCAGTTGCAGGGGTATGGCGAACTGCTGCAACGCAACGCGGAGTACTTCGGCAAGATCGAGGAGTACACCAACCAGACGGCCTCGGACACCAGCGGCTTCACCGGGGTCATGGCGGCCCTGATCCCCGTGGTGGAGGGGGTGACCACCCTGTACTCCGAGACCTTGCAGCTGGCCAAGTCCCGTCTCACTCAGGTCCGGGAGGAACTGGACAAGACGGCCGAGGAGTACGAGGAGCGCGAGCAGAAGATCAAGATGATGCTCGACAAGATCTCCTCGGAACTCGACGGGATGCGGGTCTGAGCCCGCTTACCGGGAGGGCCGGGTCCCGGAAGCGGGTTCGGCGCTCGGTGCCGACCGCCCGCGGCGCGGCCAGCTGCGCGCGGCGGACGTCGGCGTTTTCGCTCACGGACGAGGAGAAGGGGGAACTCAGTGGCGTTGTTCGAGGACACTGCCGATCCGTTGGCCAAGCTCGAACCCGAGGTGAGCGACGATACCTCGGAAGGGCTCAAATCGGCGATCGAGGGGGCCAGCTGGCAGGTTCAGGGGATCAACTGGATCTACGAGCAGGTGACCGGTCAGAACCTGGTCGAGTCGTTGATCTCGCCGATCACCGGCGATTTCGCCAAGATCGAGCAGAACGCCAAGGCGTGGACGGCTGTGGGCAAATCGCTGCGGGCGATCCGCGAGAACATCAATCACGGTGCCAGCGATCTGCGCGAGAGCTGGGAGGGCGAGGCCGCGGCCTCCTTCGAGGCCATGATCGTCGGGACCTGGACCGTTGCCCTCGAGGCCGACGCCGCGGTGGCCGATCTGATCAGCCAGGGCTTCACGAAAGCGGCCGAGACCTCGAAGATGCTGTGCTCGAAGATCCTCGAGCTGCTGACCAAGCTGGTCAACAGGCTGATCCAGGCCGCCTGCACCGCCTGGATCCCGGTCGGGGGCTGGGCGAACGCGGTGCGTCTCGTGCTGCAGTGTGTCGACCTCGTTTTCATGATCATGGACATGATCGCTGCGCTCAAGCAGATGTACGAGGGCGTCCAGCAGATGATCAACGGGGTCAAGGACGCGGGCACCTCGCTGTCCAAGATAAAGGAGATCGCCAGCGGTGACGGTCCGCGCAGCACCGGGGACGCCGTCAACGCGGTCCTGGACCAGAGCAGCGAGCTCAGCAGCGCCGTGTCCGGGGTGAAGGACGGGGCCACGCAGGTGGCCGACGGGGCCACGCAGGTGCGGGACGGGGCCACGCAGGCGCGCCAGGACGCCCCGCAGATACGCGACCAGGCCTCCCAGGCGCGGCAGACCTACTCCGAGATGCGCAGCGGCGATGGTTCCGCGCAGCAGGACGGTTCCGCTTCCACCTCGTCCTCCGGCTCCCGGGACGACGGTGGGACCTCGGGCTATCAGACGTCCATGTCGGGGACCCTGTAGCGGATTCGTCGTGTTCGTGAGGGAGGAGTTCGTGCGGGAGCGCCCGCTTTTCGCGCGAGAGCAGTCGAACGGTCGGGGGAACAAGTGAACGAGGACTGGAAGACCCAGGAGATCCGGGACGCCGAGGCCGCGCTGGAGGAGGCGCTGGCCAATGCCGAACGCGTCGGCGCCCGCGCGGACGAGATGAGTCGGGAGCTGTCCGAGTCCAAGCTCTCGGAGGAGCAGACCGAGCGGATCGAGCAGTTCGTCCGCAGGGGGCAGGCTCCGGAGGGGATCGTCGAACTGCAACGGCGCATCGATGAGGGCGAGCTGAGCTGGGACGACGTGGCCGAGGGGCGCGCGCTGCAGGACGAGGGGGTGCAGTCGGCCTTCGCCTCCGGAGTGCCCAACATGCAGCAGGCCAAGGAAATGATCGACGAGGGCCACGAGATCGACGAGATCATCGAGAACGATCCGAACCGTCCGCCCGAGTGAGGGGCGGGACTCTCCTCCGCGCGGAGGAAACGGCGAGAGAGGACGAATGTTAAAGAAAGTGGTGCTCGGCCTTACGATCGGTTGGGCCGGTCTGCTCGTGCTCCTGTTCGCGGTGATGTACGGCTACGGGACCTTGAACTCCACGTACATGACGTTGGTCGAGCACGGCCATGACCAGGTGACCGAGGAGTTCACCTGGGAAAACGGCGATATCGGCATCGAGAAGGCTTCCCGCGAGCACACGATGGCCTACTGCCACGTGGTCCCGGCGAACGGAGAGGAGCGCAATCTCCAGAGTCCGACCAGAAGGTCCGACTACTACAGGCACTACGAGCGCTGGTTCTCCGGTCCGGCCACGATGACTTGTGACCAGAAAGTCAGGGTCCGCACCGGGACCGCTCTCCAGGTGTACGGGTTGGCCAGTTCGCGGCTGTTCCAGATCGGCCTGGCCGTGGCTGCCGCGGTGCCGCTGGCGCTCGCGCTCAACTGGGTGTTCGGACTGGTGCGGATCCGGCGGCGCTGAGGTCGAATCCGCACCGTCCCGCGTTTCCGCGCGGGTTTGCCGTCCGGCCGGGACCCGCGTGGAGGAAACGGCGAGAGAGGACGAATGTTAAAGAAAGTGGTGCTCGGCCTTGGTGTCGGTTGGCTCGTGCTCGTGCTCGCCAGCTACGGCGTGCTCTACGGAATCGGAGCGTTGAACTACACCACGCTTCATGTGACCGAGTACAGCCCCGAGAGGATGACCGAGCAGTATCACTGGGACGGCGGCAGGATCGCGATCAGTGACAACGAGAGGAAGAGAGGGAAGAAGACAGGATTCGTGTCCTGCGAGGTCAGGCCGGAAAACGGTGAAATGCGCCATATCGAGACCCAGGGGCGCATCAACGTGATGCACAGGGACTACGAGCCCTGGTTCACGGGGTCGGCGACCATGACCTGCAGAGACCAGGTGACTGTCCGCAGCGGAACCACGCTGCGAATATACGAGTTGGTCAATTCGCGGTTGGGTCAACTGGCTTTCGCCGTGGTGGGTGCGGTGCCGTTCATTCTCGCTCTCATCTGGTCGACCGGACTGGTGCGGATCCGGCGGCGCTGAGGTCGAATCCGCACCGTCCCGCGTTTCCGCGCGGGTTTGCCGTCCGGCCGGGACCCGCGCGGAGGAGCGTGAGTCCCGGTCAGGCGACGGCGAATCCTATGGCCGTGACCACGGCCCACAGCAGCATGGCCAGTCCCGTGTCGCGCAGCACGGGAAGTAGGCTCAGCCCGGTCCTGCCGCCCACCACCGTCCGCAGTGGAGTTATGACCAGCGGCAGGGCCAGGAAGCCGAGCAGCGCGGGCAGGATCCGCAGCGCGGTGAGCGTGGTGATCAGGAACGGCAGCAGCATGAGCAGCACGTACAGGGTCCTGGTGTCCCTGTCGCCGAGCAGCACGGCCAGGGTGCGCTTGCCGCTGGCTGTGTCGGTGGGGATGTCGCGCAGGTTGTTGGCCACCAGCACCGCGCTGGAGAACGATCCCATAGCCACGGCTGCCCCGATCCCGGAGCCGTTGACGGTGTCGGCCTGCACGTACATCGTGCCCAGCACCGCGACGGGGCCGAAGAAGCAGAAGACGGCCAGCTCGCCGAGCCCCGCGTAGCCGTAGGGGTGCTTGCCCCCGGTGTAGAACCAGGCTCCCGCGATGCTGGCCGCGCCGAGCAGCAGCAGCCACCAGTGCCCGCTCAGGTACAGCACGGCCAACCCGGCGATCGCTGCCAGCCCGAAGCAGGTCAGGGCCGCCGCGAGCACGTTGCGCGGGTGGGCCGCCCCCGAACCGACGAGGCGTTGCGGGCCGGTCCGCTCCTCGTCAGTGCCGCGGATGCCGTCGGAGTAGTCGTTGGCGAAGTTGACGCCCGTGATCAGCAGCAGTGACACGGCCAGGGCCAACAAGGCCAGCGGGAAGTCGAACCCGGAGGTGCCGAGCGCGGCGCCGCTGCCCGCGATCACGGGGGCGATCGCGTTCGGCAGCGTGCGGATGCGGGCACCTTCCACCCATTCAGCGACTGAGGCCATGGGGGTCATCTTCGCGCATCGGACTTACCGACCCGGTGGGCAGTCCCGCCGAGGGGTCGTGCGCACCGTCTTCGGCGAACATGTCGAGAAGTGCCGTCCTGTCCGGTTTGCCCGGGCCCCTGCGGGGCAGTTCGTCCAGCACGGCGAAGCGCTTGGGGACGCACGCGGCGCCGGCCCGCTCGCGCACGGCCGCGCGCAGCTCCTCGAGCGGGGGAGCTTCCCCAGCGGGGACCACGGCGGCCAGCACGGCCTGCCCCCACTCCTGGTCCGGGCCGCCCAGCACGCAGGCCTCCCGGACCAGCGGGTGTTCGCTCAGCGCGCGCTCGACCACGGCCGGGGCCACGTTGACTCCGCCGGTGATGATCAGATCGTCCGTCCGGCCCAGGACGTCGAGCAGGCCGTCGCGCCACTCGCCCAGGTCACCGGTGCGGAACCAGCCGTCGGCGAAGGCGGTGTCGCCTCCGGAGCGGCGGTAGCCGCGCGCCAGGGTCGGCCCGGACAGGCTGATGGCGCCGGGGGAGGGGGTATCGATGTGGACCTCGACTCCGGGCAGGGGCTTTCCGTCGTAGACGCACCCGCCCGCGGTCTCGCTCATCCCGTAGGTGGTGACCACGTTCACGCCGGCCTGCCGCGCGCTGTCCAGCAGGGTCGGCGCGATGGCCGAGCCGCCGACCAGCACCGCGTCGAAGGCGCGCAGCGCACGCAGCCCGCGCGGATCGCTCTCGGGAGCGAGCAGCCTGCCCAGCTGGGTGGGCACCAGCGCCGTGTAGTGCCTGTCCGGCACGGACAGCACCTCCTCGGCCGCGTCCGCGAAGACCTCGGGGCGAAAGCCGCCCATCGAGTCGACGGCGCGGGCGGGGCGGTCCGCCAGCAGCGAGCGGATCAGCACCTGGATGCCCGCGATGTGGTGAGCGGGCATGGCCAGCAGCCACCGCCCCGGTCCGCCCAGGTGGTGGTGGGTGGCCCGCGCGGAGGCGCGCAGCGTGGCCGAGGAGAGCAGCACCCCCTTGGGGCACCCGGTGGAACCGGAGGTCGCGATCACGAGCGCGGTCGGGTCCACCGGGGAGTCCTCCTCCGGGGCCAGCGGTTCGTCGACTCCGAGCGCCCCGGCGGTTTCCGCGGCGAGCGGGTCCTGCTCCGGAACCGGAAGCAGGGCCGGGCCAGCGCCGTCCAGCGCCCGGCGCAGTTCGGGGAGGACCTCCGGGGCGCGGGCGCCGTCGGGGATCTTCAGGGGCCGGAGTTTCCGCGTGCTGCTCATACCGGCATTGTCCGCAGGGGTGCTCCCGCGCCGGACCGTGCCCGGGGACGATGTGAGCTGCCTGTCGCCGTCGCGGGGTTCCCGGGGCCACCGTCGGGGCGGTACCGCGGCCCGGCGGCGCCGGAGCGCCCCGAGGCACCCGGCCGGACGAGCGGGGTCGTCCCTCAGTAGTACCAGGGGAACTCGGACCAGTCGGGCTCCCTCCGCTGCAGAAAGGCATCCCTGCCCTCCACGGCCTCGTCGGACATGTAGGCCAGCCTGGTGGACTCCCCGGCGAAGAGCTGCTGCCCGACGAGTCCGTCGTCGATGCTGTTGAAGGCGTACTTGAGCATCCGCTGGGCAGTGGGGGACTTGCGGTTGACCTCGCTCGACCACTCCAGGGCGGTGCTTTCCAGCTGCTCGTGCGGAACCACCTCGTTGACCATCCCCATGCGGTGCCCCTGCTCCGCGTCGTAGGGGCGTCCGAGGAAGAAGATCTCGCGGGCGAACTTCTGCCCGACCTGGCGGGCGAGGTAGGCCGAGCCGAAACCGCCGTCGAAGCTGCCCACGTCCGCGTCGGTCTGCTTGAAGCGGGCGTGCTCGGAGCTGGCCAGCGTGAGGTCGCAGACCACGTGCAGGCTGTGCCCGCCGCCCGCGGCCCAGCCGCCCACGACGGCGATCACCACCTTGGGCATGAACCGGATCAGCCGCTGCACTTCCAGGATGTGCAGTCGTCCCGCCTGAGCCGGGTCGACCGTCTCGGCCGTCTCCCCCTCCGCGTAGCGGTATCCGGAGCGTCCGCGGATCCGCTGGTCACCTCCGGAGCAGAAGGCCCAGCCCCCGTCCTTCGGGGAGGGGCCGTTGCCGGTGAGCAGCACGCAGCCCACGTCGGAGCTCATCCTGGCGTGGTCGAGAGCCCGGTAGAGCTCGTCCACGGTGTGCGGGCGGAAGGCGTTGCGCACTTCCGGGCGGTTCAGCGCGATGCGAACCGTGCCGGATGCGGGACCGTCGAGCACGCACCGGTGGTACGTGATGTCGGTGAACTCGAATCCCTCAACGGCGCGCCAGCTTTTCGGGTCGAAGATCTCGGAAACACCTGTGTCAGCCACGCCGGGAAGCATATGCCGGGCGGTGGCCCGCGCGGCAGCACCCGAGCGGGCAGCGCCCGAGCAGGCAGCGCGGGGCGGAAGGCGCGGGAGCACACCGCCGACCTGCTCGTCCTCGCCTCGACTAGTCTGTTCCCGAGTCGCACCCCCACCGCGAAGCTGGAGTGCTCGTTTGAATCCCGCGACGGCGCAGGCCCAGGTCATGGTCGACGAACTCGTACGCGACGGCGTGCGTCACGTGGTGCTGTCGCCGGGTTCCCGCAACGCGGCGCTGGCCTTCGCGCTGCAGCGGGCCGAGGTCGCCGGGCGGGTCCGGCTGCACGTGCGCGTCGACGAGCGCAGCGCCGGGTACCTGGCGCTGGGGCTCGCGGCGGGCGGGACTCCCGTGGCGGTGGTGTGCACTTCGGGCACGGCGGCGGCGAACCTGCACCCCGTGGTCAGCGAGGCTCGGCACGCCGGGGTGCCGTTGGTCCTGCTCACCGCCGACCGGCCTCCGGAGCTGCGCGCGGCCGGGGCCAACCAGTCGATCGACCAGAACCGGCTCTACACCTCGGCGGTGCGGTGGTTCGACGAGATCGCCGTGGCCGAGAACCGGCCGGGGCAGAACGCGTACTGGCGCAGTCAGGTCTGCCGCGCGGTGCACACCGCCGCGGGCGGGGGCCGCCAGAGCGCCCCGGTGCACCTCAACGTTCCGTTCCGGGAGCCCCTGGTGCCGGACGAGGACGGCGGTGCTGAGTGGTGCGAGTCCCTGGAGGGGCGTGCCGACGGCGGGCCCTGGACCGGTTTCGGCGCGGCCGCCGCGGCCTCCGCGGTGGCCGAGGTGCGTTCCGCGCGTGGTCTGGTGCTGCTCGCCGACCGGGACGCCGCGGAGCGGGCCGCCGCGTGGGCGCGGGAGCTCGGCTGGCCGCTGCTGTCCGAGACGGGCGGGGTCGTGGCCGGGGAGAACGCGCTGTCGACCGGGATGTGGCTGCTCGCGCTGCCGGAGTTCGTGCGGCAGCACCGCCCGGAACAGGTGGTCTGCGTCGGTCGCCCGACCGTGTTCCGCCAGGTCCAGCGGCTGCTCGCCGACAGCGGGGTCGAGGTGATCCTGGTGCACTCCGATCCGGACGGCTGGCCCGCGCCGGCGCACGACGTCTCGGTGGTGGCGGACGGGTTGGACACCACGGCCGTGATCCCCGATCCGGAGTGGCTGGACTCCTGGCGCGCCGCGGACCACGAGGCGCGCACCGAGTTGAGCGCCGCGCTGGAGCGGGAGGAGGGCGACAGCGGGCCGGTCGTGGCCGGGCGGCTGGTCGAGGAGCTGCCCGCGGACTCGCTGCTGGTGCTGGGGTCGTCCAACCCGGCCCGGGACGTCGCGCTGTGCGGGGTGCGCAGGCCGGACGTCCGGGTGCACCGCAACCGCGGTGCGGCCGGCATCGACGGGCTGGTTTCCACGGCGGTGGGCGTGGCGCTGGAGAGCTCGGGGCCGAACTACGCGCTGCTGGGCGACCTCGGTTTCCTGCACGACTCCAACGGTCTGCTGCTCGGGCCGCACGAGCGCCGTCCCGATCTGACGATCGTGGTGTACAACGACGACGGCGGCGGGATCTTCAGCCTGCTCGAGCAGGGGCGTTCCGCGCGTTCGGCGACGTTCGAGCGCGTTTTCGGCACGCCGCACGGGACGGATCTGGCAGCGCTGTGCGCGGCGCACCACGTTCCCCACGAGCTGGTGACCGGTCGGGAGGAGCTGGCTTCCGCCCTGCGGTACCGGCCGGGGCTGCGGGTGGTGGAGGTCCGCGCGCCGCGGGAGGGGCTGCGCGGGGTCCACGATCGACTGCACGAGGCGGTTTCGGCCGCCGTGCTCGGTTGAGCTCCTTCACCGCGCCCGGACCGACCGGCTCCGCGTCCCGCGGCCGTGGCCGTTCGCGGTGCTGTGCGACGGGAAGCGGACCCGCGGAAGCACCGGCCGCTGTGGACCGGCGGGTGGCTGTGCCGCCGCTCTTCGCGGGAGCGCGGCGAATTCCGCGACTCCGTCGCGTTCGGCCGGAAGTGGCGACTTCCCGTCGGAGTGCGCTGCTGATGCGGCGTGATCGCACTGGGTGGGCGTACGATCACCTCGCGTGTTCGCGTCGAGCAGTGTTCGAGGAGGTAACCACGTGTTGCGGAGACGAGGTCTGCGCACCGCCGCAGCCACCTGCGGTGCCATGGCGGTTTTCGCCGCCCCCGCGCTGGCAGGCAGCGCGAGCCCTGGGGCACCGGGTGTCGGTGACCCGTACTACCCGGAGGCGGGCAACGGCGGCTACGACGTGTCGCACTACGACGTCAGGCTGCGCTACCAGCCGAAGAACGACCAGCTGCGGGGGACCACGACCATCGTGGCCGAACCGACCGAGGACCTCAGCAGCTTCAACCTGGACTTCGCGCTGAACATCCGGTCGGTGCGGGTCAACGGCAAGCCCGCCGAGGTCGCCCGCGAGAACGCCACCGAGGTGCGGGTCGAGCCGAAGACGTCCCTGCGTGCGGGAAGTCTGGCCACCTTCGTGGTCGAGTACGCGGACAAACCGTCCGAGGTGGAGGCCGGTGGGAAGAGCCCCTGGAAGCACACCGGAACGGGTGCGGTGGCGGTGGGGCAGCCGCAGATCGCCGAGTGGTGGTACCCCAGCAGCGATCACCCCAGTGACAAGGCGAGCTTCGACATCTCGGTGGCGGTGCCGAACGGCACGGAGGTGCTGTCCAACGGAAGGATGACCGGGCGCACCGAGCTGGGGGACTGGACCAGGTGGAACTGGCGGATGCCCAGCCGTTCCGCCACCTACCTGGCCTTCCTGGCCATCGGGCAGTACGAGGTCAGCGGCAAGACCGGTGCCTTCGACCAGCCGATGGTCACGGCCTACGCCGACGGTCTGGGAGACCTGAAGGGGCCCGCCAAGGCCAGCGTGGAGCGCACTCCCGAGGTGCTGGACTTCCTGTCCGGATTCTTCGGCGAGTACCCGTTCGAGTCCCAGGGCGGTGTGGTTCCGGCCGAGGGACTCGGGTTCGCGCTGGAGACGCAGACCCGTCCCGTCTACAGCCCGGGCTTCTTCAGGATCGGCTCGAACACTTCGGTGGTCACCCACGAGCTCGCCCACCAGTGGTTCGGGGACTCGGTGGCGGTGCAGGACTGGTCGCAGATCTGGCTCAACGAGGGCTTCGCCAGCTACGCCGAGTGGTTGTGGGCCGAGCACCAGGGCAACGGAACGGCCCAGGAGCTGTTCGACCACTACTACTCCGCCCATCCGGCCGGTGACGAGTTCTGGCAGGTCGAGCCCGGTGCTCCTGGCGAGGAGAACCTGTTCCACAGCGCCGTCTACGACCGGGGCGCCATGACGCTGCACGCGCTGCGCAACCGCATCGGTGATCAGGCCATGCTGCGCACGGTGCGGAGCTGGTACGAGCAGAACCGGGGCGGCAACGCCACGGTGGACGAGTTCATCGCGCTGACCGAGCGGATCTCGGGACAGCAGCTCGACGGGTTCTTCGACGAGTGGCTGTTCAGCTCGGGCAAGCCGCAGGTGGGCGAGAGGACCGGTGTGCCGCGCGCGGCAGCCGCCACCGCCCGCACCGCCGCCGCGCCGAAGGCGGTGGAGCAGCTGGATCACACGCACCGGATGCTGGCCCGCAGGCACAACGCGGGCTGAGTTCCGGCGGGAAGTTCCGACCGCCCCCGTCCTCCTCGGGCGGGGCGGTTTCCCGCTCTCCCTCCCCCGAATCGGGGTTGCACCTTCGCGTGAACTTAGGACGGTTCACTGTGGTGGGATCTGCGACGTGGCTAGCCTCGGAGGTGGATTCCGTGCTCGCGGGAGGTGCCGAGGTTTCGTATGGGACTGCTGCTGCGTGACGAGCCCACCGCCCGGTTGACCGAAACCGCTGCGTGGGTGCTGCGGGACCTGGCCGGGGGAGAGACCCCCGAGCGGGTGGTGGGCAAGCTGGTCACCGCCTACCGCGTGGAGCCGGACGCCGCCCGGCGGGACGTTGCCGCGGTGGCCGAGCGGCTGCGCCTGGCCAGGCACGTTTCCTGAACGGAAGTCGCACGACTGCGCGATCTTCGGCTGTGACACCGACCCGGCGTTCGATGTCGTGTACCTGGAACAGCACGAGGCGGTCGCGCTCGGTCCGGAACAGACCGGACGTTTCCTGCTCGAGCTCCAGGTGCCGGGAAGGACTGCGGAAGCGATGCACGGCGAGAACGACGCAACGGGCGGGTACGTGCACGAGCACGCGTGGCGCAAGTCCAGCCGGAGTCATCCCCACAACGACTGCGTCGAAGTGGGGCTCGCCGAGGACGCGGTGCTGGTGAGGGACACCAAGGACCGCGCGGGTGGAACCCTGGTGTTCACGCGCCGGCAGTGGCGCCGGTTCCGCGCGGATCCGGGGCTCACCGGCGCTTCCGGGCAGTAGCAGTGCTGTCCGGCGAGGTCGGGACCCCGGTGCGGCGCGGTCAGCGGAGCCCTTCCAGCGCCTCCCGCACCGGCAGCATCTTCGCCTCGGCCTCGGCCACCTCGGTGTCCGGGTCCGAGTCCGCGACGACCCCGCAGCCCGCGAACAGGCGTGCCCGGGAACCGCCGTCCGCGTCCTCGGTGATCCGGGCGCACCGCAGGGCTATGCCGAACTCCCCGTTGCCCTCGGCGTCCTGCCAGCCCACCGGCCCGCTGTAGCGTCCCCGGTCCATCTCCTCCAGCTCGTCGATCAGCTCGATGGCCCGCGCCGTGGGGGTTCCGCCGACAGCGGCGGTGGGGTGCACCGCGCGGGTCAGCCGCAGCAGCCCCGCTTCCCCGTTCTCCACCAGCGCCGGGTCGAGCCTGCCCGAGACGTCCGAGGCGAGGTGGAGCACGTTTCGCAACCGCAGCACCTCGGGAGTGGAGGGGACGTCCAACTCCTTGCAGAAGGGTTCGAGCTCCCGGGCCAGCGAACGCACGGCGTGCGTGTGCTCGCCCCGGTTCTTGGCCGAGTCGATCAGCTCGGTGACGAGCTGGTGCTGGGGTCGTCCGTCGCGCGGCCAGGCCGTCCCGGCCAGCACGCGCGAGTTGACCTCGTCCCCGGCGCGCCGCAGCAGCAGCTCCGGGGTGGCCCCGACCAGACCGTCCACCGCGAAGGTCCAGCAGTCCGGGTAGCGGCGGGTGAGGTTGTCGAGCAGGTATCTGCCGCGCAGCGGTTCGGAGGTCGTGGCGAGCAGGTCGTGTGCCAGTACCACCTTGTCCAGAGATTCCGACTCCCGCATCCGGTGCACCGCCTCGGCCACCGCCTGCCCGTAGCGGGTGGCCGGGAAGTTCCCGTCGGAGTAGCGGACGGTTCCGGGAGCGGCCGCGGGCGGTGCCTCGCGCACCTCGCGCCGCCCTCCGCCGATGGTGGTGATCCAGCGAACTCCGGCGCGCTGACCGATGACGACCTCGGGCACGATCAGCACCGACGAGCCGGGATCGTCGGCGAAGGCGATGCTCGTGAAGGCGACCGGCCCGGTGCCTGGCAGCCCCACCTCGTCGTCGACGTCCATCCCCGCGACCAGCTCGCGCCACCGCTCGTCGGCCTCGACGAACCGTTCGCCGCCGCTCGTCTCGACGCGGGCCGCTTCGCCCCAGCCCACGAGCCCGGAACCGTTCCGGATCCAGCAGACGGGATCCGTGTCCGGGGAGACGCCCTCGGGCAGCGACTCCAGGAGGTCGGGGAGTTCCTGCCCGGGTGGAACCGCGCGTGTGCGGACAGTGAGGTTGCGCTGGAAATACTCCACGGCTCGAGGGTAGGTCTCCCGCGCACGTGGCGAGGCACACCCGCCGGAGCCCACCGGATGCTCCGTGCGGGTGGAACGCTTGGCCTACAATCACCGGCCGTGGCTGTTGAAACGCACACCCGAGGAGCGGACGGTCCCACCGGCGGGCCGGACTCCTCGGACGGCGGTCCGAATCCCCCGCGCGGGCGGCGGAGGTTCGGACGCCTCGCCCCGCGGCTGGTGCTGGCGCTGGGTGGGCTCCTCACCGCGCTCGCGGCCGCCCTGCTGCTGGCCTGCCACATAAACGACCGCACCATCGAGGAGTCCCGCGGTACCGCCGTGGCGGAAGTGGTGGAGAAGTCCTACTTCCGCACCGTCGTGCGGTTCAACACCGACGAGGGCAGGGTCTACGTCCCGCCGGGAGGGGTCCTCTACCCGGAGGACCTCCAGGAGGGGCAGCTCGTCCGGGTCGAGTTCGACACCCGCAATCCCGATCTCGTCCGGGTGCAGGACCGGAACATGAGCGTGGCGCTCCTTCCCGTCGGCAGCGCCACGGCCGTGGTCTGGGCCGTGCTGCTGCCCACCTACTGGCTGCTGCGCAGGAGGGCGCCCGCCGGTCCACGGCAGGACCGGGCGCGGAGCTGAGCTCCCGGGGCGGTCCCGCGCCCGGCTCGCGCGGGTGCGCGCGTCGCCCGCCGGGGCGAGGTTTCGCCGGTTCCGCTGCGCGGAGCAGCGGGCGCTCGGGCGGTTCTCCCCGAACGCGTGGTTGGGGCTCACCGGTGTGCGGTGCGACACTGGGGGTGCGCTTTCCGATGGTCCTCGACCGATCGCCGACCCCGGATCCCCTCGAACTCGCTCACCCCGGAGTCGGCAGAACCGGCGCCGGAACGTGATCGCCCCGCAGTCCTTTCCACCCTCACCGGGTGAGCGCCTCACCCGCAGTGCTTCGGCGATCGCGTCCTCGGCCCAGCGGCACGGAATCGAGGTGGTCATGAACTCTTCGGGTTTCGGAGGCGGGACCGAGCAGTTCCCCCGAGCGCGGGAGCGAACCCCGGAGCCCCGGCCGTCCCCCGGCTGGGAGGTGCGCCCGGCCGCGAACAACCCCCTGGCCGGAGTGGACCGCGGGGTTCCCACCGACGTGTCCGTGGCGGACCTCTCGGCCTACTGCCTGATGCTCGGCGACGACGCCCTGGTGCTGTCGTGGCGCTTGGCCCAGTGGTGCCACCGCGGTCCCGACCTGGAGGAGGACCAGGTGCGGGCCCGCATCCTGCTGGAGCTGATCGGCCACGCGCGGGAGCTGTTGAGTCGGGCGGCGACGGTGGAGGGCGGAGCTCGGGACGAGAACGTCCTGGCGCACTCCCGCGACTCCGAGCAGTTCCGCAACGTGCGGCTCACCGAGCTCGACTGCGGTCCCGGTGCGGGCGGGGACTTCGCCGCTTCGGTCGCGCGGCTGCTGGTCTGCGCGGCGTGGCGCAGCGCGCTGCTGCGCAGGCTGACGGACAGCCGTGACCCCGTGCTGGCCGGGCTCTCGCCGGGGTGGCCTGGCCCGAGGCCCGCGAGCACCGGGACCACGCAGCGCGGTGGGTCATACGGCTGGGCGACGGGACGGCGGGCAGCAGGGAACGGATGCGCGCCGGACTGGCCCGCGTCTGGCCCATGACGCGGGAGCTCTTCGCGACGCACCCCGTGGAGCGGCGCCTGGCCGATGCCGGCTACGCCGTGGATCCGGGCGGGCTGCGCACCGAAGTCGCGGACCTGGTCGACGAGGTGCTCTCCGTCGCCCGGTTGGACTTCCCCGATCCCCGGGTGTTCTCCGGGCAGGAGGAACCGAGCGGACGCGGCGGAGCGCACACCGCGGCGCTGGACTTCCTGCTCGCCGCGACCCGCCGCGAGGCTGAGCTCGAGTTCGGGTAGGGAGGGAGCGCGCTGAGCGCTCAGGAGTTCACGCTCACCCCGGAGCGCGGGCCCGGCGCAGGCGCGCTCACGAGATCCAGTGATTTCGAATTTTTCGAATAGATGCGCACACTGGTACGTGCCAGGGAGCGAGTGGTCCTCGTGAACCGCTGCGCATCGAGGGAGGGTCACCCATGACCGCGACGATGCAGGACCAGACTGTGCTTCCCCCGTCCACGGGGGAGGACCAGCACCTGTTGGGGGCGTTGGCCGAACAGTTAGCCGACGACGGGCAAGACGGACGTGCGCTGCTGTTGGGCCCCGACGGCAGCGGGATCGAGCTACCGGCCCCCGTGTTCCAGGCGCTGCGTGACGTCGTCAGCGCGATGTCGCAGGGTTTGGCCATCACGGTGGCTCCGCACAACACGATGCTCACCACCCAGGAGGCTGCCGATCTGTTGGGGATCTCGCGGCCGACGTTGGTCAAACGGCTCGAGGCCGGCGAGATTCCCTATGTGCTCCACGGACGTCATCGGAAGATGCGGCTGAAAGACGTCGTCGCCTATCAGCGTCGTGCGTGGCAGGAGCGCGAGGACGCACTCGACGAGATGGCCACCGCCGCTCAGGAAGCCGGTTTCTACGACGACACCCTGCAACCCCTGCCACAGGAGTAGGAGCGATCCGCGGTGGCCTTCCCCGCCTTTCTGGACACGTGTGTACTTGTTCCGGGCTATCTCAACGACACACTGCTGCGACTGCCGTGCGGCGGAGCCCGGCGGAGGCGCGCTGCCCGGGAAACCTCGTGATCCCGTGAAGCGCGTCCCGCCATTTGAGTACTTTTCCCCAAGCCACCCCCCGTCCGCGTGATGCACAGTTGTCAGATGGCGTAATGCGCGCCGCACACGGCAATGGGGGAGTCGAGTGAAGGGCACCGCGGACAATGAGCGGATTCGTGACGCACCTGATCGTGGCGCTGCTCGCGGGGGCGTTCGGAACGCTGCTGGGGCTGTCGTTCTGCTGCTCGTCGAGTGAGCCCACGCGGGGGCGCGCGCGGCAGCGGACGTCACCCGCCGCGGAAGCGGTCCCGAGCAGCGCGCAGCGCGCGAGCCGGCACCGGAACCGGGATCGGTGGTTGTGCGAGCTCAACCGCTGTGAGCAGGCGGTTCGCCGGGCGGTGCGCGCGGCGGACACGGTCTCCTCGCAGCCGGTGCGTCGTGGACTGCGGCAGGTGGTCCACCGGATGGACGCCGAGCTGCCCACGATGCGCACGCTGGTGGAACTGGGGCGCGAATTCGACTCCGCCGCCGCGGAGGCGGAACCGGGCGCGGGCGAGGCGGCGCCCGCGGAGCGGGACAGCTCGGAACGGCGGGCCACCTCGTGGCGGCTGCACCGGCGGGCCCGGGAGGCCTCCGCCGAGTTCACGAGTTTCGCCGACCGGCTCACCGAGGTGGTGGCCGAGCTCAACGCCGAAGGCGATCCGGAGCACGCGCAGACCCGGATCAGCGGCCTGCGGGAGCGGTTCCCCCTGCTGCCCTCGATGTCGGAGATCCTCACCGCGCGGCAGGAGCGGAGGCGGCCGCGCTCCGCGGAGGACGAGCTCCTGAGCGAGACCCGCTGAAGCCGGTTCGGACTCGCCGCACCCCGGGTGGGCGGAGTCCTGCGGGACAGCGGCGCGGTCGCCGACCAGGCAGCTGCGGGTGACCGCCTACTCCGGTGTTCCGGAGACCGCCCCGGCCTCCGGCGTCTCCGCGACGGCCTGCGAGGCCTGCCGCCACCACCCGAAGGCGGTCGCGGTCATCTCGGGAGCGGCGACCAGCAGGCCGTCCCTCGGCAGGGTGGCCGGGTGCCCGCTCCGGTCCAGCACGGTGGCCCCGGCCTCGACGGCCAGGGCGAGCGCGCCCGCCACGTCCCACTCACCGTAGCTCGGCAGCACGGCGGCCGTCGCCTGTCCCAGCGCCACCTGGGTGATGGCCAGCGCGGGCGAACCGAGCACCCGCACGCCGACCTGGTCGGCCGCTGCGTTGGTTATGAAGCGGTCCATGCCCTCCCAGGGGCCGTACCTGGTGAACTCGGTGCAGACGAGCCCGGACCCCTCCCTGCGGCGCTCAGCCAACCGCACCGGCCTGCCGTTGGCGCGCATCCCCCTGCCCCGCGCCGCCGCGTAGATCTGCGTGCGGTACGGATCGGCGACCACCCCGACCACCGGCCCGTGGTCGTCCAGCATGGCCAGGCTGTACGCGCACCAGGGCACCCCGGCCGAGTAGTTCGCCGTGCCGTCCACCGGGTCGACGACCCACCGCAGGCCCGTGGCGTCCTCGCCGAAGGTGGAAGCGTCGAACTCGTCCCCGAACACCGGGACACCGGGGAAGTTGTCGGCGAGGACTCGCCGGGTGTGCCGCTCGAGGGTGCGGCCGGTGTCGGTCACCCAGTCGAACGGCGGATCGGCGGCCTGCGGCGACCGCGGGTCCTTGCCTGCCGTGGCCGTGATGACGTCGGCGGCCTCGTTGGCCAGGCGGCCCGCTGTTTCCAGGGCGTGCGACACCAGCGCGGGTTCCGCGCGCCCGGCCCGTTGGGAAGAAGAGACGTCCATCCCGACACATGGTCGCGTTCCGGGGTGACGAGCAGGAGACGTGCGGGTGGACACCAGGAGATGTTCCGGTCAAAACGGCACCGCGCGGGCGGTGCCGGTCGGGGGAGCTCGAGCGGAACCGCTCACCGGAAGGGGGTAGCGGGGACGTAGGCTGCGGGTGTGTCTCGTGCCGACCTGGACAGGGATCCGCGTGCCGTGGCCGCGATGTTCGACGACGTCGCGTGCCGCTACGACCTCGCCAACACGGTGCTCTCGCTCGGTCTGGATCGGCACTGGAGGGAAGTGACCCGGCGCGCGCTGTCGCCCGCGAGCGGGGAGCGCATCCTGGACCTGGCGGCGGGAACCGGCGTGTCCACTGCCGAGTTCGCCCGTTCGGGGGCCAAGTGCGTGGCCGCCGACTTCTCCTTCGGCATGCTCTCGGCGGGGTACAGCAGGGGGCTGCCCATGGTCGCGGCCGACGCGCTGAACCTGCCCTTCGCCGACGGCACCTTCGACGGGGTGGCGATGCTGTTCGGCCTGCGAAATCTGGCGGACACCGCGGCGGGCCTGCGGGAGATGGCCCGGGTGGTCCGTCCGGGGGGCAGGTTGGTGATCTGCGAGTTCTCCACCCCGACCCGGCAGGCGTTGCGTTCCGTTTACCGCAACCTCGCCCTGCGCGCGGTCCCTCCGGTGGCCCGCGCCGTCTCGAGCAACCCGGACGCCTACGTCTACCTGGCCGAGTCGATCCTGGCCTGGCCGGACCAGCCGAGCCTGGCCGCCGAGATCGGTCGCGCCGGGTGGTCGGAGGTGGCCTGGCGTGACCTGACCGGGGGGATCGTCGCCGTGCACCGGGCCGTCAAACCTTATGACTCACAACGGGACTCTGCGTAGCCGCCTCGGGTAGCCGCCTCGGGTAGCCGTCACGTGAGTCGGCGTCTTGCTGCGTTGGAGGGCACCTCGAGCAGCGGCCTACGCCACGTGCCCTCCCGCCTTGCAATGCATCCGACTCACGCACCGGAGCTCCTCCTCCTGCCTGGGCTGAAGCGCTCGCGTCGAACGGAGCGTCTTCCACTGGAAGTTCCTGACGGGAGTTCGACAGCTCGGTTGGCGGAGCCTTCCCCCGGGCACCCGCGTCCCGTCTCCTTCGGGGCCCGCGACCACGAAGCGGACGTTTCGCGTGAAACGTGCTTTCCGGAGTCGCTCCAGGGTGAATGTCCCGCGCGGAACCGCCACGTGTGCGCGGTGTCATCGCGAGTCGTGTGCCCGCGATGCCTCGATCGTGCGAGACGTCCGTCCTAGACTTACTAGTGAACTCGTTCACAAGCGGCGGACGTGGCGAGGCCTGCGAAAAGTCGGGTCCGCGAAGGCGCTCCGGCGCGTTGTGACGGTCGGACCGGTGCTCACCGGTCCGGGAAACGACGAACACAAGGAGTGTCATGACAACGACCCCCGGTCGAACAGGAAACACCGATGACGCCGAGGTGATCGTCGTCGGAGCGGGACCGGCGGGGGCCACGGCCGCGGCTTACCTGGCCCAGGCGGGACTGGACGTGCTCGTGCTGGAGAAGAGCGCCTTCCCGCGGGAGAAGGTGTGCGGGGACGGCCTCACCCCGCGCGGGGTCAAGGAACTCATCGATCTCGGGGTGGACACTCGCGAGGAGGCGGGCTGGCTGCACAACCGGGGGCTGCGCGTGGTCTCGGGCGGGGTCCGCCTGGAGCTGGACTGGCCGGAGCTGGCCGACTACCCGCCCTACGGGGTGGTGCGGCCCCGGCACGACTTCGACGACCTCCTCGTGCGGCACGCCCAGCAGGCGGGCGCCCGGCTGGTGGAGCGGACCTCGGTGAACTCGGCCCTGGTCGACGAGCGCACCGGCCGGATCGCCGGGGTGCACGCCAAGTCGGGCCCGGAGCGCACCGAGGTCACCTACCGGGCTCCGCTGGTGGTCTCCTGCGACGGGGTATCCGGCAGGCTCGCGCTCTCCATGGGGCTGCAGCGCAAGGAGGACCGCCCGATGGGGGTGGCGGTCCGGCGCTACTACGAGAGCCCGCGCACCGCTGACGACTACCTGGAGTCGCACATGGAGCTGTGGGACCGCTCCAACCCGGCCGATCCGAAGCTGCTCCCCGGGTACGGCTGGATCTTCGGCATGGGGGACGGCACGGTCAACGTCGGTCTCGGAGCGCTTTCCAGCTCGAAGGCCTACGGCAAGACCAACTACCGCTCACTGCTGCGCACCTGGCTGGAAGGAACCCCCGACGAATGGGGGCTGCGGGAGGACAACGCCACGGGCAAGATCGGCGGGGCCGCACTGCCCATGGGGTTCAACCGCAAGCCGCACTACGGTTCCGGCCTGTTGCTGGTGGGCGACTCCGGCGGAATGGTGAATCCGTTCAACGGCGAGGGGATCGCCTACGCCATGGAATCGGCGCGCCTGGCCGCCGAGTGCGTGGTGCAGGCCCGGGCCCGGCCCGAGGGGATGGCCCGCGAGCGGGCGCTGGCCCGTTACCCGGACGCGGTCGCCGAATCGCTCGGTGGCTACTTCCGGATGGGGAATCTGTTCAGCAAGATCATCGGTCACCCGACCGTGCTGCACATGGCCACCAAGTACGGAATGCCGCGGGTGACCCTGATGCGCTTCGTGCTCAAGTTGATGGGCAACCTCTACGACCGGAGGGGCGGTGACGTGATGGATCGTGTGATAAGTGCCACTACTCGTCTCACGCCTAGCGCCTGAGGGGTCGTGTCTGATCAGATTCCACCGGCCTTGTGTGGTAATTCATAAAGTTAGGTTCACCTCAATACGGGGTGGACCCAACCGACCGCATACAGTGCCGAACAACGGTCACCGAGTTCGCTCGGGGCGTCGCGGGAACTGGAGTTAAGGAGGCGGGCACGGTGCTGGATCCATACATCCCGCTGGTGCTGATGTTCGCGTTGGCGTTCGGTTTCGCCGTGTTCTCCGTCGCGATCGCGCCGTTGGTCGGTCCGCGCCGGTACAACAGGGCCAAGCTCGACGCCTACGAGTGCGGTATCGAACCCTCACCGCAGCCGGTCGGGGGCGGCGGCCGGATGCCGGTCGCCTACTACCTGACGGCGATGATGTTCATCCTCTTCGACATCGAGATGGTCTTCCTGTTCCCGTACGCGGTCTCCGCCGACGCGCTCGGGCTCTACGGCGTGGTCGCGGTGATCCTGTTCATCGTCACGTTCGGATTCGCCGATCTCTACGTGTGGCGGCGTGGTGGCTTCGATTGGGACTGAACGTGAGGGCGAACCGCGGAGACGTCCGGATCGGCGTCGTCCCGTGGGGCGGGGCCACTCGTGGAAGGGAGTGCCGAGATGGGGCTTGAGGAAAGCCTGCCCAACGGCATCCTGCTGGCCAATGTGGAAAAACTCGTCAACTGGACCCGCAAGACCTCGATGTGGCCTGCGACCTTCGGGTTGGCCTGCTGCGCGATCGAGATGATGACGGTGGGCGGGTCCCGCTACGACATCGCGCGGTTCGGGATGGAGAGATTCTCGGCCACCCCGCGCCAGGCCGATCTGATGATCGTGGCGGGGCGGGTCACCAACAAGATGGCGCCGGTGCTGCGGCAGATCTACGACCAGATGCCCGAACCCCGCTGGGTGCTGGCCATGGGCGTGTGCGCCTCCACCGGGGGGATGTTCAACAACTACGCGGTGGTGCAGGGCGTGGACCACGTGGTTCCGGTGGACATGTACCTGCCCGGGTGCCCTCCCCGCCCGGAGATGCTGCTCGACGCGATTCTCAAGCTGCACGCCAAGGTCATGGACGAGCCGATCAACGGCAAGCGTGCCGCGCTCCAGGTCGAGGAGGGCAAGCGCACGGAGCTGACCGCCTCCTCGGAGAAGTACGCCCCGAAGCGGGCGGGCAAGCGCCGGATGGCCGAGAGGCAGCAGGACGCGCAGCGGCGCGAGATGGGCGCCGAGGGAGCGCTGGGCGCCGCGGGCGTGGAGGGGCTGCCGCCCGGTGGCGGTTCCGGGGACCAGCGGCGACGCGAAGAGAAGTCGACGGGTAGGTGATTGTCGATGAGCGGTGACGGGACCGCGGGCGGTCTTCCCGAGACCGCGGCGGAGCACGGTGGTCCGCCCGGGCAGGAGCCGGGTGCCGACGAGCAGCCGGTGGTCGCCGGGCGCCCCCGCGAGGGGATGTTCGGGGTCACGGGCCCCGGCGACACCTCGGGGTACGGCGGCCTGCGGGTGCCCGCCTACGTGCCGCCCGCAGCGGAGCGCCCCTTCGGCGGCTGGTTCGACGAGGTCGCCGACGGGCTGTTCGACGGGATGAGCCGCCGGGGGATCCCCTCCGACGCGGTGCTGCGCATCACCGTGGACAGAGGCGAGATCACCTTCTACGTCGACCGGAGGCACCTGCTCGAGATCTGCCGCACTTTCCGGGACGAACCGGATCTGCGGTTCGAGTTCTGCAGCAGCTTGTCCGGTGTGGACTACGGCCCCGACGTCCCGCAGCGGCTGCACTCGGTCTGCCATCTCACGTCCATGACCTACCGGCGCAGGATCAGGGTGGAGGTGGCCGTCGACGTCGCGGACCCGCGGATCCCCTCGGTCGTGGAGGTGTACCCCACGGCGGACTTCCAGGAGCGCGAGGCCTGGGACATGTACGGAATCGTCTACGACGACCACCCCTCCCTGACCCGCATCCTCATGCCGGACGACTGGGAGGGCCATCCGCAGCGGAAGGACTACCCGCTCGGCGGCATCCCGGTGGAGTACAAGGGCGAGGGCGCCGAGGTCCCCCCGCCCGACCAGCGCAGGTCCTACACGTGAGCGGGTGTGAACCCGTCGGGTGCGATCACCGGGCCGCAGGCCGGACGGTCGCGCTGTTCGAGGAGGACGCATGAGTATCGACGCCGAACAGGACGGCGGAGCCCGCTCCGGGGCGGACCCGTTCTCGGCCGAGGCCAGGGAGACCACCGAGGGAAGGGTCTACACGGTCACCGGGGGTGACTGGGAGGACTTCCTGGACGACGCGGAGCAGGAGGAGCGCGTCGTCATCAACCTGGGGCCGCAGCACCCCTCGACCCACGGCGTGCTGCGGCTGGTGCTGGAACTGGAGGGCGAACGGGTAACCAAGGCCCGCTCGGTGATCGGCTACCTGCACACCGGCATCGAGAAGAACACCGAGTACCGCACCTGGACCCAGGGCGTCACCTTCGTCACGCGGATGGACTACCTGGCGCCGCTGTACAACGAGGCCGCCTACTCCATGGGCGTGGAGAAGCTGCTGCGGATCTCCGCGCCGAAGAGGGCGGAGACGATCCGGGTGCTGCTGATGGAGCTGAACCGCATCTCCTCGCACCTGGTCTTTCTGGCCACCGGCGCCATGGAGCTGGGCTCCACCACCGGTATGACCCTCGGGTTCAGGGACCGGGAGGAGGTGCTGCACCTGCTGGAGTTCCTCACCGGGCTGCGGATGAACCACGCGTTCATCCGTCCGGGGGGAGTCGCCCAGGACCTTCCGGAGAACTACCGGGAGAAGATCCTGGAGTTCTGCAAGGTCATGGACAGCAGGCTGACCGACTACGACAAGCTGTTCTCCGGGCAGCCGATCTGGAAGCAGCGGTTGAGCGGGGTGGGCTACCTCCCGCTGGACTCGTGCCTGGCGCTGGGCACCAGCGGCCCGATCCTGCGCTCGGCCGGGCTCGGCTGGGACCTGCGCAAGGTGCAGCCGTACTGCGGCTACGAGGAGTACGACTTCGACGTCCCGACCAGCACCGACGCCGACTGCTTCTCCCGGTTCCTGCTGCGGGTCGAGGAGATCAGGCAGTCGCTGCGGATCGTGCGGCAGT
Source organism: Actinopolyspora sp. BKK2 (assembly GCF_011291845.1). NCBI lineage: Bacteria > Bacillati > Actinomycetota > Actinomycetes > Actinopolysporales > Actinopolysporaceae > Actinopolyspora > Actinopolyspora sp. BKK2. The sequence goes on from NZ_JAANTE010000002.1 coordinate 372,215, forward strand.
GCGTGGACAAGATGGAGTCGGGGCCGGTCATGGTGGACGACCCCAAGATCGCCTGGCCCGCGCAGCTGACGATCGGGCCGGACGGCATGGGCAACTCGCTCGACCACGTGCGCAAGATCATGGGTCAGTCGATGGAGTCGCTGATCCACCACTTCAAGCTGGTCACCGAAGGGTTCGACGTTCCACCGGGGCAGGCCTACGTGCCGGTGGAGGCGCCGCGCGGCGAGCTCGGCTACCACGTGGTCTCCGACGGGGGCACCCGACCGATGCGGGTGCACGTGCGCGACCCCAGCTTCGTGAATTTGCAGGCGTTCCCCGCGATGGCCGAGGGCGGCCTGGTCGCGGACGTGATCGCCGTCGTTGCCTCGATCGATCCGGTGATGGGTGGGGTGGATCGTTAGATGACCGAGCAGTTCGACTACACCACGACCGAGCACGTGGTCGGCCCCGAAGCGGGCGACCAGGGCGCGGAGGAGACGGTCTTCGACGAGCGGGTGCGCACCGAGGCCCGACTCGTCGTGGAGCGCTACCCGGAGTCGCGCTCGGCGCTGCTGCCCATGCTGCACCTGGTGCAGTCGGTGCAGGGGCACGTCACCCCGGAGGGGATGAACTTCTGCGCCGAGCAGCTCGCGCTGTCCACGGCCGAGGTCAACGCGGTCGCCACGTTCTACACGATGTACAAGCGCCGACCGTGCGGGCAGTTCCTGGTCAGCGTCTGCACCAACACGCTGTGCGCCGCCATGGGCGGTGACGAGATATACCGCGCGCTGTCCGAGGAGCTCGGGGCCGGGCACGAGGAGACGGCGGGCACCCCCGGAGCCGAGGGCTCGGTGACGCTGGAGCACGCCGAGTGCCTGGCCGCCTGCGACTTCGCCCCGGTGCTGCAGGTCAACTACGAGTACTTCGACAACCAGACGGTGGACGAGGCGCTGGAAACGGTTCGCGCCCTGCGGCGGGGCGAACGCCGGTCCCCGACCCGCGGGGCACCGCTGACCGACTTCCGCGACACCGAACGTCAGCTCGCCGGGTTCTTCGACGGTCCGGGGGCGGAGGAGGCCACCACGGCGTCCGCCGCGGCCCCGGAGACGGTCCGCGGTGCCGAGCAGGCCCGCGAGCGCGGTTGGATGGCCCCGCCGATGCCCGACGAAGTCGAACTTCCGCCGATTCCGGACAAGAAGTGAGGGCAGGCGATGAGCGAAGCGAACGCCCACGAGGTCGAGGGGCGCGCGGCGACCAACCCGCTCACCCCGGTGCTTACCCGGCGCTGGCTGTCGCCGGAGTCCTGGTCACTGCGCACCTACGAGGAGCTGGAGGGCTACACCGCCCTGCGCACCGCTCTGGCGGCCCATCCCGACCAGCTCATCGAGCTGGTCAAGGCGGCCGGGTTGCGCGGCAGGGGCGGGGCCGGGTTCCCCTCCGGCGTCAAGTGGGGCTTCATGCCCAAGGACCCGTCCAAGCCGCACTACCTGGTCATAAACGCCGACGAGGGCGAGCCGGGAACGTGCAAGGACGTCCCGCTGATGATGGCCGACCCGCACTCGCTGATCGAGGGGTGCGTCATCGCCGCCTACGCGATGCGCGCCAACCACTGCATGATCTACGTGCGGGGCGAGGCGCTGCACTGCATGCGCAGGCTGCACCAGGCCGTGCAGGAGGCCTACTCGGCGGGCTACCTCGGCGAGAACATCCTCGACTCCGGGTTCGACCTGGACGTGGTCGTGCACGCGGGGGCGGGAGCCTACATCTGCGGTGAGGAGACGGCGCTGCTGGACTCCCTCGAGGGGAAGCGCGGGCAGCCGAGGCTGAAACCGCCGTTCCCCGCGCAGGCCGGGCTCTACTCCTGCCCGACCACGGTCAACAACGTCGAGACGATCGCCACGGTGCCCTACATCGTCAACGGCGGGGTGGACTGGTTCCGCTCCATGGGGCGCGAGAAGTCCCCCGGCCCGAAGATCTTCTCGCTGTCCGGGCACGTCGAACGCCCGGGCCAGTACGAGGCCCCGCTGGGGACGACGCTGCGGGAGCTGCTCGAAATGGCCGGCGGGATGAAGGACGGCATCCCGCTGAAGTTCTGGACGCCGGGAGGTTCCTCGACTCCGCTGTTCACGGCCGACCACCTCGACGTGCCGCTGGACTTCGAGGGAGCGACCGAGGCCGGGTCGATGCTGGGCACCACGGCGCTGATGATCTTCAACGAGACGGTCTCGGTCCCGTGGGCGGTGATGAAGTGGACCCAGTTCTACGAGCACGAGTCCTGCGGCAAGTGCACCCCGTGCCGCGAGGGCTGCTTCTGGCTGGCCCAGGTGCTGGAACGGATGGTCGAGGGCCGCGGGACCGAGGAGGACATCGACACCCTGCTCGACGTCTGCGACAACGTGCTGGGCCGTTCGTTCTGCGCGCTCGGTGACGGCGCGGTCAGCCCCATCACCAGCGGTATCAAGTACTTCCGCGAGGAGTTCCGCGCGCTGTGCGCGAGCAATCGCGGTCAGGACACGACAGAGGCTTCCGAATCCGCGTTGGCAGGAGTGGCCCGATGACGGTGGCATCCGCGTCCGGAAACGACACCGCGGAGAACCGGCCGGTGCCCGAGGGGCACGTCCGACTGACGATCGACGGGATCGAGGTGGACGCCCCGAAGGGGGAGCTGGTTATCCGCACGGCCGAGCGGCTGGGCATCGTGGTTCCGCGTTTCTGCGACCACCCGCTGCTCGACCCGGCAGGCGCCTGCAGGCAGTGCCTGGTGGAGATCGAGGTCAACGGCAAGCCCATGCCCAAGCCCGCGGCCTCCTGCACGATGGCGGTCGCCGACGGGATGGTCGTCCACACCCAGCAGACCTCGGCGGTGGCGGACAAGGCCCAGCAGGGCGTGATGGAGCTGCTGCTGATCAACCACCCGCTGGACTGCCCGATCTGCGACAAGGGCGGGGAGTGCCCGCTGCAGAACCAGGCGCTCAAGCACGGGCGCGCCGACTCGCGCTTCGTGGACAAGAAGCGGACGTTCGCGAAGCCGGTTTCGATCTCCTCGCAGATCCTGCTCGACCGGGAGCGCTGCGTGCTGTGCCAGCGCTGCACCCGCTTCTCCAAGCAGATAGCCGGTGACCCGTTCATCGAGATGCTGGAACGCGGTGCGCTGCAGCAGATAGGTACCGGCGAGCAGCAGCCCTTCCAGTCCTACTTCTCCGGCAACACCATCCAGATCTGCCCGGTGGGGGCGTTGACCAGCGCGGCCTACCGGTTCCGCTCCCGACCCTTCGACCTCGTCTCCACACCGGGGGTCTGCGAGCACTGCTCCGCGGGGTGCTCCCAGCGCACGGACTGGCGCCGCGGGAAGGTGATGCGCAGGCTCGCCGGGGACGACCCCGAGGTCAACGAGGAGTGGAACTGCGACAAGGGCCGCTTCGCGTTCCGCTACGCCACGGCGGCCGACCGGTTCACCCGGCCGCTGGTGCGGGACCGCCGGTCGGGACGGCTGCGGGAGACCTCCTGGACCGAGGCGCTGCGCGTGGCGGCCGACGGGCTGCTCAGCGCCCGCGACTCCGGAGGGGTCGGGGTGCTGCCCGGCGGCAGGCTCACCCGCGAGGACGCCTACGCCTACGGGAAGTTCGCCCGGGTGGCGCTGCGCACCAACGACATCGACCACCGCGCCAGGCCGCACTCCACGGAGGAGCTCGACTTCCTCGGCGCCGCCGTCGTCGGAACTGGCCCGGAGGACGGGGTCACCTACGCGGGGATCGAGTCCGCCCCGACGGTGCTGTGCGTGGCCTTCGAACCGGAGGAGGAGTCCCCGATCGTCTTCCTGCGGCTGCGCAAGGCGGCCAGGGACAAGGGGACCAGGGTGCACCACCTCGGGCAGTGGGGCTCTCCGGGGGTGGAGAAGACCACCGAGATCGCCGACGCGGGCAGCCCGATCCACAGCGGGGAGCTGCTGCGGTGCCTTCCCGGCGAGGAGGCGGCCGTGCTCTCCGAGCTCCCGGAGGAGATCGAGCGGGAACTGAGCGAACCGGGCTCGGTGCTGCTGCTCGGCGAGCGCTGCGCCCAGGTGCCCGGCCTGTACTCGGCAGCGATGCGCGTGGCCGAGCGCACCGGTGCGCGCCCGGCCTGGATCCCGCGCCGCGCGGGCGAGCGCGGCGCCGTGGAGGCGGGAACCCTGCCGACGCTGCTGCCGAACGGACGCCCGGTCTCGGACTCGGTCGTGCGGGCCGACGTCGAGCGGCAGTGGGGGATGGACGAGGGCGGCATCCCCGGCCTCCCCGGCAAGGAACTGGAGGGAATCCTCGCCGCGACCGAGTCGGGGGAGCTGTCCGGGTTGCTGGTTGGCGGAGTCGAACCGGACGACCTGCCCGATCCCGCGCAGGCCGAGCGGGCGCTGCGGGCGGCCGACTTCGTCGTCAGCCTCGAGCTGCGCCCGAGCGGCGTGACCGAGTTGGCCGACGTGGTGCTGCCCGTGGCCCCGACCGTCGAGAAGTCGGGGACCTTCCTGAACTGGGAGGGCCGTGCCCGCGAGTTCGAGGTGACCATCGAGGGGACCGGGGCGCTGCCGGACTGCCGCGTGCTGGACACGCTCGCGGTCGAGATGGACGTGGACCTGTTCACCCAGACCCCGGCCGCGGTGGCGGGTGAGCTGGCCAGGCTCGGGCCGAATCCCGGAGCGCGGCCGAAGCCCCCGGACGTCCCGGCGACCCGCCCCGGAAGTCCGGGTGAGGGCAGGGCGCTGCTGGCCACCTGGAGGCACCTGCTGGACAACGGGAGCCTGCAGGTCGAGGAGCCGAACCTCGCCGGAACGGCCCGCCCCCCGGTGGCGCGGGTGTCCGCCGGAACGGCGCGGCGGCTGGGCCTGGCCTCCGGCCGGACGGTGCGGGTCAGCACCGCGCACGGGGAGCTGACGCTGGAGTCCGAAGTGGTCGAGATGCCGGACGAGGTGGTGTGGCTGCCCGGGAACTCGGGTTCGGCGCGGCTGAACCGGGTGCTCGGGGCCGGGCACGGTTCCGTGGTGAGCATCGCGGTCGGGCCGGTTCCGGCGCCGCGCAGCGCCCCCTCCGGAGCGGACGAGGCGGCCGGGGCGGAGATCCCGGCCGGGACGGTGGAGCGGGAGGGCGCGGTCTCCGCGCCTGCATCGGTCCGCGGTCCCAACGGTCACGGTTCCGAGCACGGCGGCTTGAACGGTTCCGGGCGCAACGGGACCGGCCGTGCGGACACCGACGGGGGTGACGCGTGAACATGAACGAGACGGCACGCCTGATCGGGGACGACCCCATCTGGCTGATCCTGATCAAGGTAGTGGGGACCTTCGCGTTCCTCGTCGTGATGACCCTGCTGACCATCTGGGCGGAGCGCAGGGTCATCGGCAGGATGCAGCAGCGCCCCGGGCCGAACAGGGCCGGTCCGTTCGGGATGCTGCAGTCCCTCGCGGACGGCCTCAAGCTCGCGTTCAAGGAGGACATACGTCCGGTCCTGGCCGACAAGTGGATCTACATCCTGGCTCCGGTCGTGTCGGCCACCCCGGCGCTGGTGGCGTTCTCGGTGATCCCCGTCGGCGGTGAGGTGACCATCTTCGGGGAGCGCACCGCCCTGCAGCTGGTGGAGCTGCCGGTGAGCCTGCTCGTGGTGCTCGCCTGCGCCTCGGTCGGGGTCTACGGCATCGTGCTGGCGGGCTGGTCCTCCGGATCGCCGTACCCGCTGCTGGGTGCGCTGCGCTCGGCCGCGCAGGTGATCTCCTACGAGATCGCGATGGGGCTGTCGTTCATCGCGGTCATCCTCTACGCGGGAACGCTGTCCACATCGGGCATAGTGGCGGCCCAGGAGAACGGCTGGTTCTTCGCGCTGCTGCCGTTCAGCTTCGTCGTCTACGCCATCGCCATGGTCGGTGAGACCAACCGCGCTCCCTTCGACCTGCCCGAGGCCGAGTCGGAGCTGGTCGGCGGTTTCCACACCGAGTACTCCTCGCTGAAGTTCGCGCTGTTCTTCCTCGCCGAGTACATCAACATGGTCACCGTCTCCGCGCTGGCGACCACGCTGTTCCTCGGCGGGTGGCACGCGCCGTGGCCGCTCTACCTGGTCGGCGACGGGGTGCTGAACACGGGCTGGTGGCCGGTGCTGTGGTTCCTGCTCAAGACGATGCTCTTCCTGTTCGTGTTCGTCTGGCTGCGCGGCACGCTGCCGAGGTTGCGCTACGACCAGTTCATGAACCTGGGGTGGAAGGTGCTGGTCCCGCTGAGCCTGGTGTGGATCTGCGCCGTCACCGCGATAAGGGGGATCCGCAACGCCGACCTGCTCGGTTCGCAGCAGTTCCTGTTCATCGGCGGCGGTGTGGTCGTGGCCCTGCTGATCCTGGCCTTCCTCGTTCCGGACCGCAAACCTCCGGAGGAGGAGACCGCCGAGAACGAAGTGCCGCTCTCCGGAGGCGGTTACCCGGTACCTCCCACGGACCTGAGGGTCCCGGAGAACCCGCGCGCGACCACGGTCCCGACTGCTTCGGGGACGCGTTCCCGGCTGCCGGAGGCCGGACAGGAGCCCACCAGCTCAACTAAGGAGGCACCCGATGGGAATGACTGATCCCCTGAAGGGCTTCGGAGTCACGCTGTCCAAGATGTTCAAAACGGTGCTCACGGAGGAGTACCCGGAGGTCAAGAAGATTCCCGCCCCGCGGTTCCACGGCAAGCACCAGCTCAACAGGCATCCGGACGGGCTGGAGAAGTGCGTGGGCTGCGAGCTGTGCGCCTGGGCGTGCCCGGCCGACGCGATATTCGTCGAGGGCGGGACCAACACCGACGAGGAGCGCTACTCGCCGGGCGAGCGCTACGGGTTCGACTACCAGATCAACTACCTGAGGTGCATCGGTTGCGGGCTCTGCATCGAGGCGTGCCCCACCAGGGCGCTGACGATGACCAACGAGTACGAGACCGCCGACGACGACCGCCAGAACCTGATCTACACCAAGGAGGACCTGCTAGCCCCGCTGCTGCCCGGCATGGAGCAGCCCCCGCACGACATGCGGCTCGGTGAGAACGAGCAGGACTACTACGTCAACGGTCCGGAACTCGCCCGTCAGCAGGGAGTGCCCTCCGACACGACGGTCGAGACCGGTGGCGAGGAGGCCGTGCGGTGATGACCTTGGCGGTTTCCGGCGCGACGCTCGCGCAGACGACGCTGGCCCAGCAGGGTGTGGTGGGCACGGGCGAGACCGTGGTCTTCTGGATCCTCGGGCCGCTGGCGCTGCTCGGGGCGCTGGGCATGGTGTTCGCGCGCAGCGCGGTGCACTCGGCGCTGTGGCTGGTGCTGACGATGCTGAGCCTGGGCGTGCTCTACATGGCCCAGAGCGCCCAGTTCCTCGGATTCACCCAGATCATCGTCTACACCGGCGCGATCATGATGCTGTTCCTGTTCGTGCTGATGGTGGTCGGCAGGGACGCCTCCGACTCGGTGGTCGAGGTCCTGCGCGGTCAGCGCCTGGCCGCGGCCGTGCTCGGAGTGGCGTTCGCGGCGCTGCTGGTGGCGGGACTGGCCCGCTCGTTGACCGACGTGGTCCCCGCCGCCCCGCTCAACCCGTGGGCTCCGGGAGGCGGCGCCGCGGGCGGTCTCGGTCAGGTGATCTTCACCGACTACCTCTTCCCGTTCGAGCTCACCTCGGCGCTGCTGATCACCGCCTCGCTCGGTGCGATGGTGCTGGCCTACGGCGGCAAGGGGCGCAAGCCGCGCATGGGACAGCGGGAGACCGTGGAGGCGCGCTTCCGCGGTGAGTACTCCCGCCCCTCGCCGCTTCCGGGCCCCGGCGTCTACGCCACGGCGAACTCCGTGGCCACGCCCGCGCTGCTGCCGGACGGCTCGGTTGCCGAGGACTCGCTGTCGGACATCTTGGACACCACTCCCGTGGAGCGGCTGCGCGCCGATCGGACCGCGGTCTCCGGCCGCACCGGGCAACCCGATGCGCACGCGCTGACCGGACAACCCACCCGGGAGGGCGGTGCCGACGGGGGCACCGAGCGGCCCGCCGACGCGGACGCCGCGGTGGAGGGGCCTGCGAGCGGTTCCGCCGAACAGGGCGGTTCCCCCGGCGGCAGCGCGGCGAGCGGCGGCGGAACCGACGACGGCGCGACCAACGGCAAGAACGGTCGGGGCGAGGACAACGGCTCCGCCCCGGCGGGCAACGACGGCGTCCCCGACAACCCCGGGACCGACGCCGACTCACCCGAGGAGGTCAGGCAGTGACCCCCACTCATTACCTGCTGCTCTCGGCGCTGCTGTTCACCATCGGCACGGTCGGGGTGCTGGTGCGGCGGAACGCGATCGTGCTGTTCATGTGCGTGGAGCTGATGCTCAACGCGGTCAACCTCTCGCTGGTCACCTTCGCCCGGATCGAGGGAACGATCGACGGCCAGGTCATGGCCTTCTTCGTGATGGTCGTCGCCGCGGCCGAGGTGGTCGTCGGCCTGGCGATCATCATGTCCATCTTCCGGACCCGCCGATCCGCCTCCGTCGACGACGCCAACCTGCTGAAGTACTAGCCCACACCGAACGGACGCACAGCGAATGGACCCACGGAACGGATGGGGAGACAGCGTGACGACTTCCATTCTGGCCGCTCCGGAGCCGGTACAGGCAGCTCAGGGGGCGATCCAGGGCAACGCGTGGCTGATCATCGCGATACCGCTGCTCGGTGCGGCTGTGCTGCTGCTGGCAGGCAAGCGCGCCGACGGATGGGGGCACCTGCTCGGCTGTGCCACGGTGATCGCCTCCTTCGGGTACTCCCTGGCCCTGTTCTCCTCCGCCGCGGGCGGGGAAGCGGCGGCCCGCTCGGTGCACCTGTTCTCCTGGATCCCCGTCAACGCCCTGAGCGTGGACTTCGGACTCCGGATCGACCCGCTGTCGCTGGTCTTCGTGCTGCTGATCACCGGGGTCGGTGCGCTGATCCACATCTACTCGATCGGCTACATGGCGCACGATCAGCAGGGCAGGTCCGGAAGCGCCAACACCGAGCGCCGCCGGTTCTTCGGCTACCTCAACCTGTTCGTCGCGGCGATGCTGATCCTGGTGCTCGGCAACAGCTTCGTCACGCTGTACCTGGGTTGGGAGGGCGTGGGACTCGCCTCCTACCTGCTGATCGGGTTCTGGCAGCAGCGGGCCTCGGCCGCGGGGGCGGCCACCAAGGCGTTCGTCATGAACCGGGTCGGCGACGTCGGCCTGGCGCTGGCGATCTTCCTGATGTTCGCCCACCTCGGAACCACGCGGTACTCCGAGGTCTTCGCGCGCGCCGGTGAGCTGCCCGCGGGGGTGCTGCTGGCCATCGCCCTGTTGCTGCTGCTCGGTGCCTGCGGCAAGTCCGGCCAGGTTCCGCTGCAGGCCTGGCTCCCCGACGCGATGGAGGGCCCGACCCCGGTCTCGGCGCTGATCCACGCGGCGACGATGGTCACCGCCGGTGTCTACCTGATCGCCAGGGCCAACCCGCTCTACAGCCTGACCGGGACGGGGCAGCTGGTCGTGGCGCTGGTCGGAGCGGTGACCCTGCTGGTCGGTTGCGTGATCGGTTGCGCCTACGACGACATCAAGAAGGTGCTGGCCTACTCCACGGTCAGCCAGATCGGTTACATGATGCTCGCCGTCGGACTGGGGCCGGCCGGCTACGCGCTGGGCATCATGCACCTGCTCACGCACGGCTTCTTCAAGGCGGGGCTGTTCCTCGGGGCGGGCTCGGTCATGCACGGCATGAACGACGAGGTGAACATGCGCCGCTTCGGCGGGCTGTACCGCTACATGCCCGTTACCTTCGTCACCTTCGGGCTCGGGTACCTGGCGCTGATCGGTTTCCCGTTCCTGTCCGGGTACTACTCCAAGGAGGCGATCGTCTCCGCGGCCTTCGAAGCGCCGGGATGGCAGGGCTGGGCGCTCGGCGGTGCCGCCGTGCTCGGCGCGGGGCTGACCGCCTTCTACATGACCCGCCTGATGCTGATGACCTTCTTCGGCGAGCGGCGCTGGGAGAACCGCACCACCGCGGACGGCAGGTCGTTCCACCCGCACGAGTCCCCGCCGGTGATGACCGGCCCCATGATCGTGCTGGCCGTCGGCTCCGTCGCGGCTGGCCTGGTGTTCACCAGGGGGGAAATGCTGGTGGACTTCCTCTCCCCGGCTCTCGGGGAGGCGCCCGAGGGGCACGCGGTTCTGCCGCACTCGGTGATCCCGGTGCTGACGCTGGGGCTCTCCGCGCTCGGTGTGCTGCTGGCCTGGCTGGTGGTCGGACGCGGCCCCGTCTCCGAGACCCGCCCGCAGCGGGTGTCGCCGCTGGTCCGCGCGGCCCGCGCCGACCTGTACGGCAACGCGCTGAACCGCGCCGTGGCCGTGCGCCCGACCGTGGGGCTGGCCGACGGTCTGGCCCGGTTCGACCGCGCCGGGGTCGACGGCGCGGTCAACGGGGTGGCCTCGACGTTCGGCGCCACTTCGCAGGTGCTGCGCCGGTGGCAGACGGGATTCGTCCGGTCCTACGCGATGTCCATGTTGGTCGGCGGTGTCCTGCTGGTCGCCGCCCTGCTCTCGGTGGGGACCCCATGACGGTGATCCGCCGGTCGAATCCACGCGAAATAGCCGGAGAAGAGGGGACGCGATGAACCTGCTCCTCGCGCTGATCCTGTTGCCGCTGCTCGGCGCGGTGGTCGTCGCGCTGCTGCGCGGCAACGAGCGCGCGGCGAAACCGGTCGCGCTGGTCTGCGCACTGCTCGAGATCGTGCTCGCCGCCGCGGCGTGGGTGGTCCACGAGCCGGGCGGCGCGCGGATGCAACTCGCCGGTTCGGTGGAATGGATCCCGCACTACGGGGTGAGCCTGTCCTTCGGGCTCGACGGCATCGCCCTGGTCATGGTCGCGGTGATCGCGCTGCTCGTGCCGCTGGTGCTCGCCTTCAGCTGGGACGAGCGGCTCCCCGCCGGACGCACGCGGGGAGGCTTCTTCGCGCTGCTGCTGCTCGAACAGGCCCTGACCGTGGCGGTGTTCGCGGCGACCGACGTCTTCGTGTTCTACGTGCTGTTCGAGATCATGCTGATCCCGATGTACTTCCTCATCGGAGGTTACGGGGGGCAGCGACGGCAGTACGCCGCGATGAAGTTCTTCCTGTACTCCTTCCTCGGTGGCCTGATCATGCTGGCCTCCGCGATCGGCGCCTACGCCTACGCGGCCGAGACCACCGGGGTCGGAACCTTCGACTGGGCGACGCTGCGGACGGTCCTCGCCGACGCCCCGACCGAGGTGCAGGTGTGGATCTTCCTCGGCTTCTTCGCCGCCTTCGCGATCAAGGCCCCGCTGGTTCCGCTGCACACCTGGCTGCCCGACGCGGCGGAGCAGGCCCCGATCGGGGTGGTCGTCCTCGTGGTCGGGGTGCTCGACAAGGTCGGCACCTTCGGCTTCCTGCGCTACAGCCTGCCGCTGGCCCCGGACGCCTCCCAGCTGCTGGCCCCGCTGGTGCTCACGCTGGGCGTGATCGGTGTGCTCTACGGCTCGCTGCAGGCCTTCGCCCAGACCGACCTGAAGCGGCTGATTGCCTACGTCTCGATCGCGCACTTCGGGTTCATAGCGCTGGGGATCTTCGCGTTCACCTCGCAGGCCCAGGTGGGCGCGGCCTCGTACATGGTCAACCACAGCATCGCCACGGGAATGCTGGTGCTGGTGGTCGGGATGATCATCGCGCGCGGTGGTTCCACGCGGATCGCCGACTACGGGGGGATGGCGGGGGCGACCCCGCTGCTCGGGGGGATGCTGCTGATCGCGGGACTGAGCACCCTCTCCCTGCCGGGGACCAACTCCTTCATCAGCGAGTTCCTGGTGCTGATCGGCTCGTTCGCCACCAGGCCCGTCTTCACGACCCTGGCCACGCTCGGGCTGGTGCTGGCAGCCGCCTACGTGCTGCGCCTGTACCAGCGCGTCATGCAGGGGCCGCCCTCGGGAACGGCGGTGCTCGACGCGGTCGGCGGTCCCGGAGCCGCGACCGACCCGGAAACCCTCCCGCGGGGCGACTCCGGAGGTGCGACCGCGCGCGGGAACCTGCGCGATCTCAGCGGAAGGGAGATCGGCCTGCTGACCCCCCTGGTGGTGCTGGTCGTGCTGCTCGGCGTCTATCCCGCGCCGGTGCTGGACGTGATCACACCGTCGGTGGAAGCAACGATGAGCGAGGTCGGCGTTACCGACCCCGTGACCTCTCAGGGAGGTAACTGAAAGTGGGAGTGGTAGCGCAAGCGGGAGCTGCTCTGCCCCCGCGCTCGGGAGTGCTGGCCCAGCAGTCCACCGAGATGCCGTCGATCCAGTACGCGGCGGTGGCGCCGCTGATGATCGTGCTGGGGGCGGCCTGCATCGGGGTGCTGGTCGAGGCCTTCGCCCCCGCCGGTCGGCGATGGCCCGTTCAGGTGGGGATCAGTCTGCTCGCCGTGCTCCTGGCCGGGGTCTTCCTCGGGGTGCACGCGCAGGGGATCAACACCGGGGCGACGACCCTGGCCGAGACCCTCGCGGTGGGGCCGGCCACCCTGTTCCTGTGGGGAACCCTGCTGGCCCTGTCCTTCGGGGCGATCCTGCTGATCGCGGACAGGTCGATCGAGCCGGGAGGCGCGTTCGTCGCCGAGACGAACAGCGTGCCCGAGGCGCGGGCGCCCGGGGCGACCCCGGCGGACGCGCCGGGAGCCGCCTCGTCGGCCGTGATGGAGCGCGCAGCCGGGGCGGTGGGGATGCGCACCGAGGTCTTCCCGCTGACGCTGTTCTCCCTCGGCGGGATGATGGTGTTCTGCGCCGCTAACGATCTGCTCACGATGTTCGTGGCGCTGGAGGTGCTGAGCCTGCCGCTGTACCTGCTCTGCGGGCTGGCCAGGAGGCGCAGGCTGCTGTCCCAGGAGGCTGCGGTCAAGTACTTCCTGCTCGGGGCCTTCGCCTCGGCCTTCTTCCTCTACGGGCTGGCGCTGCTGTACGGCTACGCGGGCTCGGTGCAGCTGTCCGAGATATCCGCCGCGACGGCGGGGAGCCTGCGCTCGGACACCCTGCTGTTCGCGGGCCTGGGCCTGGTGGTGATGGGGCTGCTGTTCAAGGGATCGGTCGGGCCGTTCCACCTGTGGACCCCGGACGTCTACCACGGCGCGCCGACCTCGGTCACCGGCTTCATGGCGGCCTGCACCAAGGTCGCGGCGTTCGGCGGGCTGCTGCGGCTGCTGCACGTGGCCTTCGAGGCCTCCAGCTGGGAGTGGCACTGGGTGCTGTGGACCGTGGCCGTGCTCTCCATGGTCATCGGCGTGGTCCTCGGGCTGACCCAGCAGGACGTCAAGCGCATGATCGCCTACTCGTCGATAGCCCATGCGGGATTTCTCATGGTCGGTTCGATCACCCTGACGGACCGGGGGCTGGCGGCGACGCTGTTCTACCTGCTCGCCTACGGCTTCACCACACTGGCGGTCTTCGGCGTCGTCAGCCTGGTGCGCACCTCCGAGGGCGAGGCGACCAACCTCTCCGACTGGGCCGGGCTGGCCAAGCGCTCCCCGCTGGTGGCCGGGGTGTTCACCTTCCTGCTGCTCGCCCTGGCCGGCATCCCGGCGACCAGCGGATTCATGGGCAAGTTCGCGGTCTTCTCGGCGGCGTTCTCCGCCGGAATGGCCCCGCTGGTGGTCGTCGCCCTGCTGGCCAGCGCGCTGGCGGCCTACCTCTACATCCGGCTCATCGTGCTGATGTTCTTCCACGATCCGGACCCGAACGGGCCGACCGTCAGCGTGCCGGGAGCTTTCACCACGGCGGCTGTCACGCTGGGCGTGGTGATGACCCTGCTGCTCGGAGTGGTTCCGATGCTGGCGCTGGACTGGGCGAGTGTCGGTGGCTTCGTGTCGTAGGGTGTCCCTCGCAGGGCATTTCCGGGGGAGACGAAGGCGACGGTGACGTGACCAGCCCAGTTGGTGATCCGACGAGCGGTGTGCCGTGGGAAGCGGCCACCGCCGTCGGCGGTTTCGACATTGCTGATTCGGCGCTCGCCGAGTCGGTGCGCGGGGGGATGGCTCAGGTCGAGCGACTGCTGCACGAGGCGGTGGACAGCGACCTGGACTTCGCGACCCGCGCCTCGCTGCATCTCGTGGAAGCGGGAGGCAAGAGGTTCCGCCCGCTGTTCACGCTGCTGGCGGCGGAGTTCGGCGAATCGGACCGGGAGGGCGTCGTCAAGGCGGCGGCCGTGCTCGAGATGGTCCACCTGGCCACGCTCTACCACGACGACGTGATGGACGAGGCGACCATGCGGCGCGGCGCGACCAGTGCCAACGCGCGGTGGGACAACTCGGTGGCCATCCTCACCGGCGACTTCCTCTTCGCGCAGGCCTCCCGGATCGCGGCCGATCTCGGCGGGGACGCGGTGCGCTCCCTGGCGCGAACCTTCGAGTCGCTGGTGACCGGCCAGATGCGGGAGACCGTGGGAGCCGAGTCGGACGACGGTCTCGTGGACCACTACCTGGAGGTGATCTACGAGAAGACCGGATCGCTGATCGCCACCTGCGGGCGCTTCGGGGCCATGTTCGCGGGGCTCGATGCGGAGCGGGTCGAAGTGCTGGAGAACGTCGGCAAGATCGTGGGCACGGCGTTCCAGATATCCGACGACATCATCGACATCGCCTCCCCGCCCGACGAGTCGGGCAAGACGCCGGGCACGGACCTCAGAGAGGGAGTGCGCACGCTTCCGATGCTGTGCGAGCTCACCGAACCCGACGCCGATCCCCGGCTGCGCGAGCTGCTCTCGGGGACCCTCGAGACGGACGACGACGTGCAGGAGGCGCTGCGCGGGCTGCGCGACTCGGTCGGTTTGAAACGAGCTCGTGAGACCCTGGACGAGTACGCCGAGCGGGCCAACGCGGAGCTGGCCCGACTGCCGGATTCCCCGCCGCGTGACGCGCTCTACGCCCTGGTCGACTACGTGGTGGCTCGTACCCGGTGAGTTGACGCTGCGCACCTCCGGCTACCGCGCAGGGGTGCACCGCGGTCATACTCGTGTCCCGGCAGCGTCGCGAGAGAAAGGACCGCAGCGGTGACGTGGCTGTTTACCCAGGTCTGGTTGTGGAGCTTCGCAGGCTTCCTGTGCGGTGTGGGGCTGACCTGGCTGCTGTTCGTCCGCCCCGCCCATCGCCAGCTCAGGCAGCTGCGCGAGCGGCAACGAGCGGCCGAGTGGGACGCGACGGGTCCGGCCGAGCGCGCGGAGGACGACGCCTTCCCGCGGGAGGAGTCCGACACGGCCGTGTGGGACCTGCTGGACGTGGACTCCGCGGACGATGCGGCCTTCGGGGGACCTGCCGGGGACCGGCCGTTCCGCGTGTCCGGCACCGCGGAGCGGAGCGTGGCGGGGAGCTCGGTGGAGGAGAGCTCCGCCGAGCAGTCGAGCGCGCAGCCCCCGGACGATGGGCGCGGACGCTGGATGGAGGTCGCCGCCGGTGACTTCGGTGGCCAGGCCTTCGCCGCCGAGCACACCGGTGCGCAACCGGGGCGGGGTGAGCAGGAGCTCGCGTCCACGGCCACGGAGTGGCAGCCCGTCCAGGAAACCCCGGGGACGGCGGATGGACCCCCCGTGGAGGACGCCGAGCTGCGGTTGGAACGGGACCGCGAGACCACCCCGAACCTTCCTCGGGCCTCCGTGAGCAGGGAGGAACGTGCCGATCCGCCCACGGCGCCCGCCGAGTTGGCCCCGGGGGCCGAGCTCGCGGGCGCGGACCGGGAGAACACGTGGTTCGCCGCCTCGGAATTCGACATGTACGACACCGACAGCGTCGAGCAGTCGCAGCCCGAATCCCCCGCGGTCGACGCGGCCCCGCGATGGAACGAATCGGCCCCGGCGACGGGGGGTGCGCACGACGAATCGACGGAGACGCTCGCGGCACCCGAGCGGAAGGAGTCCGAGGGCGAGCTGACCGGCAGGCTCCGCTCGCTGTTCGAACCGCTCGCCGCCCCGGGGATCGAACCGGACCGGGAAGGGGTCGAGCTCCCGGGGCACACCCCCGCTGCGGAGGAGGAGACGTCCGCGGGGGAGCCCGAGCGCTCCGCTGAACAGCCCCCGGAGCACGGCAGTGCGGAGCCGGCGGAAGGGAACGCGGCCGACTCGGTGGGCGAATCCGGCACCGCGGAGGAAACCGGTGCGGGCGAGGATCTGCCCAGGCGGGTTCCGGGAAGCACCGACAGGCCGGGGACCCCGCCCAACGCCCGCCCGGTGATGACGGGCAGAGTGCTCGACATACCCGAGGACGCCGCCGTCGCCCCGACGCTGGGACGCCCTCCGAACTCCGAGCAGACGGGCGAGGGGAACTCGACCGCCGGTGACCGCCCCCAGGAGTGGTACCCGGACGAGCAACTTCCCGACCAGGAACGACCGGACGCGAGCTACACGGTCAAGGGCCAGTTCGGCTCCCGGCAGTACCACACCCCCGACTCGCCGTACTTCGACCACGTGGTCGCCGAGGTCTGGTTCCGCAGTGCTGCCGATGCGGAGCAGGCGGGTTTTGAGCCCTGGGACTCCCATTCGGAGTGAGCGGCTCAGCTTGCGTAGGTGTTTCCGTGGCGGAACCTCTCGCGGGCTCTCGCTCCGGGAGGCCCGACATCGGGTAGCGACCTACACAACGTCGGGCCTTCCTCGCGAGAGCACCACGAGAGAACCCGCGGCGGTGCCGGTTGCTCAGGCTCGTAAGCGCCTGCGTTGGATGGAGCCCTTCTTCCGGAAGTTCCTGGCGGGAGTTCATCTGCTCGGTTTGCTCGGCGGTGCGGGTAGTGGGACGTCTCGCGTGAAACGTCCCACCGTTTTCGGGGAAGTCAGGCCTGCGGCGGGCGGTCGAGCAGGCGGGAGAGCACCACGGTGGAGACGGTCCTGTTGATGAACTCCACGGCGCGCAACCGCTCCAGCGCCGTCTCCAGGTGGTGGATGTCGGCGGCGCGCAGGTGCACGATCGCGTCCGCCTCTCCCGAGACGGTGTAGGCGCGGACGACCTCGGGAAGCGGTTCCAACCCGGCCAGCAGCCTCTCGGTCGGCACGTTCCCGTGGCAGTGCACCTCCACGAAGGCCTCGGTCCCCCAGCCGAGGGCCTCCGGGTCAACCACGGCGGTGAAGCCCTGCAGGATGCCCGTGTCGAGCAGCTTGTCCACGCGCCTCTTCACGGCCGGGGCGGAGAGGCCGACCTCGTGGCCGATCTCGGCGTAACTGGCTCGGGCATCCGTGACGAGTTGCGAAACGATTCGCTGGTCCAGGGGGTCCATGTGCAACATTCTGCCGCATCCACCGCAATGAAGGCGCATTGAATGCAGTGGTGAACGAGGATTAGATTGCGAATCATGTCGGTGCCCACTACCGCTGTGCCCAACGCCGTCCCCCGAGCCGAGGACGACGCCGTCCTCGCCACCCGGCGTCACTACGTGATGTGCCCACCCGAGCACTTCGCGGTGGAGTACTCCATAAACCCGTGGATGGATCCGAACGCGCCCGTGGACACCGAGCTGGCGATGGCCCAGTGGCGTGCGCTGA
The DNA here is from genome assembly GCF_011291845.1 of Actinopolyspora sp. BKK2. Taxonomy (NCBI): domain Bacteria; kingdom Bacillati; phylum Actinomycetota; class Actinomycetes; order Actinopolysporales; family Actinopolysporaceae; genus Actinopolyspora; species Actinopolyspora sp. BKK2. Next base: position 389,698 of record NZ_JAANTE010000002.1, read on the forward strand.
AGGACATCTACCTGAACCTGGGGCACACGGTGGAGACCGTTCCGCCCCAGCCCGGCCTGCCGGACATGGTGTTCTCCGCGAACTCGGCCACCGTCATCGAGGGGAAGGTGCTCGGGGCTCGTTTCCGCTCCGCGGAGCGCGCCCCGGAGGCGGAGCACTTCCGTCGCTGGTTCTCCACCGAGGGGTACCGGGACCTGGTGATGCCCTCCAGCATCAACGAGGCGGAGGGCGACTTCGCCTGGACGGGGCAGCTGCTGCTCGCGGGCAGTGGTTTCCGGACCGACCCGGGCGCGCACTCCGAGGCGCAGGAGGTGCTCGGCGTGCCGGTGGTCTCGCTCGGGCTGACCGATCCTCGCTACTACCACCTGGACACGGCGCTGTTCGTGCTGAGCAAGGGCCCGCGCCCCCAGGTGGCCTACTACCCGGAGGCCTTCTCCGCGGGCTCCCAGCGGGTGCTGCGCAGGCTCTTCCCCGACGCGGTCATCGCCGATTCCGCCGACGCCGAGTGCCTCGGGCTGAACGGGGTCTCCGACGGCAAGCACGTGGTGCTGCCCAGCGAGGCGACCGGCCTGGCGCGCAGCTTGGAAGGGCGGGGCTACGAGCCGGTGCTGACCGACGTCTCGGAGCTGCGCAAGTCCGGCGGTGGCCCCAAGTGCTGCACAATGGAATTGCACGGGGAGTGACCCCGGGGGCGGGCCGACGTTCTCGAACGGGGGACCGCGCGGACGGCACCGGGCGAGCGGGTGGTGCCGCGTTGCCCGGTCCCGCCGCCCCGCGACGTGCCGGTCCGGAACGCTGCCCGGAGGCGACGACGCGGGCGGCGCAGCTCACTCCTCCAGCACGGCCTGGATGTCCAGCTTCACCTGAACGGTGGGGCCGACCACGCCGATCCCCTTGTTCAACAGCTGCTGCCAGTTGACCGCGAAGTCCTCCCGCCGCAGTTCGGTGGCGCAGTGGCAGGCGGTGCGGGTGCCGTTCCAGCTCCTGGTGCCGAGATAGGTGGTTTCCAGCTGGACCGGGCTGGAGTTCCCGCGCAGCGTGAGGTTGCCGCTGACCTGCCACTTGTCCCCGCGCAGCTGGGTGATCCTGTCGCTGCGGAAGTACAGCTTCGGGTGATTGGCGACGTCCAGGAAGTCCGCCGAGCGCAGGTGCTCGTCACGCATGCGCACTCCGGTGTCGATGCTGGAGGCGTCTATGGCGACCTCGACCTTCGACTCCTCGAAGGGCTCGCGCACCATGATGCGCCCCTCGAGGTCCCGGAAGGCGCCGTGCACCTTCGACATGCCGATGTGCTGGGCGATGAACCGTATCTCGCTGTGGTCCGGGTCGAAGGTCCACACGCCGGGTTCGGGCAGGGTGGCGCTCTCGGGGTCGCGCGTCAGCCGCACGGCACCGATGGAGGTGTGCCGGTTGGTGCGGATCTCCACCCGCGTGCCCAACCGCTGATAGCCGCCCGCGGTGACGGAGACCTTGTGCTGTCCGGGGGGAACCGTGGCGAGGAAGAAGCCGTACCCGTCGGTGGTGCCGACGGCGGCCTGCTGGTTGAGTCGGTTGACCACGGTGACGGTCGCGTCGGGGAGCGGACGATCAGCCTCGTCGTGCACCTGGCAGCTCAACGTCCCGCCGTCGAGAGGTGTCGGGGGCAGCGCGTTGCTCGCACCCTCTCGGCCCGGTTTCCTGGAGCGGGTGAAACCACGTTGACGCAGTTTGGACAAGACCATCCGAAAATCCTCTCCGCCGCCGGTCACCGGTTCGGTGTTCGGCGACAGTACACAGGAGCCCGTTCGTCAATCGTGAGCACGGTCGTCGGAGAAGTCCGTGCGGTTCTACGGGGTCATTACGAGACGAACCTTCAACTGATCAGTAGTTTAGTTTGCCGGGAAGGCAAAGATGATCGGTGGTGGTCGTGTTCACGATCGTCGGTGGTCACATGTGACGTGTTCGTCGTCGGGGGGCGCGGAACTAGGGGAGGGCGCACGACGTTGACCAGGTGAGTTCTCCGCGAGGTGCCCGGAGACGGGCACGAGCCTCGGAGGGCGCCCGCGGAGTCGGGGCGTGGACGGGGCCACCGGATCGGGTGGGCGTGGTTCGCGGTCCCGGTTCCGCCGCGGAGTACTCGCCGAACGGTTCGGAGTCCGGACGAAGGCGGGAGCACAGTGCACAGGCAGTGGAACGGAGTCAAGACGGCGCTCTTGCTGGGAGGCATGAGCGCGCTCATCGTGCTGATCGGAGCTCTGTTCGGTCGGACCGGGATGGTCGTGGCGCTGTTGGTCGCCCTCGGCGTGAACGGTTACGCCTACTTCAACTCTGCCAACCTCGCGCTGCGTTCGATGCGGGCCCGCCCCGTCTCGGAGGCGGAGCAGCCGGGGATGTACCGCATAGTCCGGGAACTGGCCACGTCGGCCAAGCAGCCCATGCCCACCTTGTACGTCAGCCCGACGAAGGCGCCCAACGCCTTCGCCACCGGACGCAACCCGCGCAACGCGGCCGTGTGCGCGACGGCGGGCATCCTGGAGCTGCTGGACGAGCGCGAGCTGCGCGCCGTGCTCGGTCACGAGCTCTCGCACGTGTACAACCGCGACATCCTGATCTCCAGCGTGGCCGGGGCGCTGGCCAGCGCGGTCACCTTCCTGGCCAACTTCGGGATGCTCTTCGCGCACTTCGGGGGCGATGACGAGGACCGGCCGAGTCTGGCCATGATGTTGCTCGTCTCCCTGCTCGGTCCGATAGCGGCCGCCGTGATCCAGATGGCGGTGAGCCGTTCCCGGGAGTACCAGGCCGACTCCTCGGGCGCGGAGCTGACCGGGGATCCGCTCGGCCTGGCCTCGGCGTTGCGCAAGCTGGAGCGCGGGACCCAGGAGGCCCCGCTCGCGGCCGAGCCGGGACTGGTCAGCGAGTCCCACCTGATGATCGCCAACCCGTTCCGCCCGGGTGAGCGCATGGCGCGGTTGTTCTCCACCCATCCGCCGATCTCGGACCGGGTGCAGCGCCTGGAGGGGATGGCTGGTCGCAGGCTGCCCTCTTACTGATCCGGTCCGGCCCGATCCCGGTCCGGAGGGGCGGGGCACCTCGCCGGACCACCCGAGCGGAACCGAGCGGATGCTCCGCTGCTCAGTCCGGTGCCGGGGCGTCGGCCACGCTCCGGGCCACCTCCATGACGTACTGACCGTAGCCGGACTTGGCCAGTCCGGCCCCGAGCTCGTAGCAGGCCTCCGCGGAGATGTAGCCCATTCGCAGGGCGATCTCCTCCAGGCAGGCGATGCGCACGCCCTGGCGGTTCTCCAGCACCTGCACGAACTGTCCCGCCTCCAGCAGTGACTCGTGCGTGCCGGTGTCCAACCAGGCGTAGCCGCGTCCCAGCTCGGTGAGCCTGGCCCTGTCCCGCTTCAGGTACTCCGAGTTGATGTCGGTGATCTCCAGCTCGCCCCGCGCGGAGGGGGTCAGCGAGCGCGCGATGTCCACGACCTCGTTGTCGTAGAAGTACAGCCCGGTGATCGCCTTGTCGGAGCGCGGTTGGCTCGGTTTCTCCTCCAGGGAGACCAGACGTCCGGAGGAGTCGGTCTCGCCGACCCCGTAGCGCTGGGGGTCGCGCACCGAGTAGCCGAACAGGGTGCATCCGTCCAGCTCGCGGGCGCTGCGCTGCAGCAGCTTCGAGAAGCCCTGGCCGTAGAAGATGTTGTCCCCGAGGACGAGGGCCACCGAGTCGTCACCGATGAAGTCGGCACCGATCACGAAAGCCTCGGCCAGGCCGTTGGGCTCGTGTTGGACGGCGTAGTCGATGTCGAGCCCGAGGTGGCTTCCGTCGCCGAACAGCCTGCGGAAGAGCGGCAGGTCGGCCGGTGTGGAGATCAGCAGGACGTCCCTGATGCCCGCGAGCATCAGCACCGACAACGGGTAGTACACCATCGGTTTGTCGTAGACGGGCAGCAGCTGCTTGGAAACCACCTGCGTGACCGGGTGCAGACGTGTTCCGCTGCCTCCTGCGAGCACGATCCCCTTCACGTGGCTCCTTCCGTCGGGTCACCGGCGGCGCCCTCGTCCCCGCGGCGGGGACGGTTCAGCGGGCGTTCGAGGTGTCAACGATAGTTCTCGAACTGGAGCGCCACGTCGAAGTCGCTGTTCTTCAGCAGCGAGATGACGTCCTGCAGGTCGTCCTTCTTCTTGCCGGACACGCGCAGCTGGTCCCCCTGGATCTGGGCCTGCACGCCCTTGGGGGCCTCGTCCCTGATCTTCTTGGAGATCTTCTTGGCCGTCTCCTGGGCGATGCCCTGCTTGAGGTTGCCGGTGACCTTGTGCACCTGGCCCGAGCTGATCGGTTCGCCCAGGTCCACGGCCTTCAGGGACACCCCGCGCTTGACGAGCTTCTCCTTGAAGACCTCCACGGCGGCCTTGCAGCGTTCCTCGGTCTCGGACTCGAGGGTCACGCTCTCCTCGCCGGCCCAGTTGATCCTGGTTCCGGTGCCCCTGAAGTCGAAGCGGTTGGCCAGTTCCTTGGCGGCCTGGTTGAGCGCGTTGTCCACCTCCTGGCGGTCGACCTTGCTCACGACGTCGAACGACGGGTCGGCCATGTTCAACTCCTCGCCTTCGGTTGCGCTTGTGGTGCCCGAACACGCTACCCGCCCCCCGTTGTGAAGGCGCGTCCGACGGTGTGTATGATTTGAGTACAAGCCAACAGCGGATGGCTCACAAGCCGGGTTGCCCGAGCGGCCAAAGGGAGCTGACTGTAAATCAGCCGCGCAAGCTTCAGAGGTTCGAATCCTCTACCCGGCACCATCGGCGAAACCGCCCTCTGACCCGCGAAAACGGGACAGGGGGCGGTTTTTTCGTGTACCCGGTCGTCCCCGGAATTCCCCGGGGTCACCCGGTCTTCTACGTACGATGCACGTACACGTGGCCAATGCGTGGCCACGCCGCGCCAAATGTGCGCCAAGACCTCGGCGGGACGCTCCTGCGGGGACGTCGCTGTGGTCGCCGCGGCCCGTGCGGTTGTAGCGTCCGCACATGCGCGTGTTGACCACCCCGCAGGAAGCTTTCGAGCGGGTCACCGGATTCGACTACCAGCCGTACTACGCCGAGGTGCCCGACCAGGACGGCGGGACGCTGCGGATGTCCTACGTGGACGAAGGACCGCGGCAGGGGCCCGTCGTGCTGTTGCTGCACGGGGAGCCGAGCTGGTCGTTCCTGTACCGGAAGGTCGTCCCGGTGCTCACCGGCGCGGGGCTCCGCGCCGTGGCCCCCGACCTGGTCGGTTTCGGCCGTTCGGACAAGCCGGCCGACCCCGCCGACCACAGTTATGCCCGCCACGTCGAGTGGGTCCGCTCCCTGGCCTTCGACGTGCTGGACCTGCGCGGGGTGACGCTGGTCGGCCAGGACTGGGGCGGGCTGATCGGCCTGCGGCTGCTGGCGGAGCACCCGGAGCGGTTCGCGGGTGCCGTGGCGGCCAACACCGGGATGCCCACCGGGGATCGCGACATGCCCGAGGTGTGGTGGCGCTTCCGCCGCACGGTCGAGAAGGCCGAGAACCTCGATGTCGGTCGGCTGGTCGAGGGCGGGTGCGCCCGGCCGGTCGCCGAGGAGGTCCGGGCGGCCTACGACGCCCCGTTCCCCGACGAGTCCCACAAGGCGGGGCCGCGCGTCATGCCCACCCTCGTTCCCACGAGCCCGGACGACCCGGCCACCGAGGCCAACCGGGCGGCCTGGCGGGCACTGGCCGCGAGCCGGATCCCGCTGCTCACCGCTTTCGGGGACAGCGACCCGATAACCGGGGCGATGGGCCCGGTGCTGCGTGGGAAGGTCCCGGGAGCCGAGGGGCAGAACCACACCACGCTCGAGAACGCGGGGCACTTCCTGCAGGAGGACGTGGGGGCCGAACTGGGCGAGGTCGTGGCCGAGTTCGTGCGCCGAATCCACGGGTGACGAAGGGGAGGGGTGGGTACGGCGCCGTGCCGTACCCACCCGCGGGCTTCGACCGGATCCGGTCAGACCCCGGCGCCGCGTGAGCCGATGCCGGTGAGCGAGCGGACCTCCATCTCGGCGAAGTCCTTCGGGTCGGCCTTCTCCCGGTGCAGGAAGGTGCCGACGATCCCGCAGAGGAACGAGAACGGGATGGAGACGATCCCCGGGTTGCTCAGCGGGAAGAGGCTGAAGTCCACGGCGGGGATGATGGAGTCCTGCGCCCCCGACATGACGGGCGAGAAGAACATCAGCACCAGGCAGGAGCCGAGCCCGCCGTACATGCCCCACAGGGTCCCCGTGGTGTTGAACCTCTTCCAGAACAGCGTGAACAGCAGCGTGGACAGGTTCGCCGAGGCCGCGATGGCGAAGGCCAGCCCGACCAGGAAGGCGATGTTCTGTCCGTTGACCAGGATTCCGCCGAGGATGGCCACACCGCCGATGACCATCGCGGTGATCCGGGCGACCCTGACCTCGGAGTCGGGGTCGGTGTTGCCGCGCTGGATCACGTTGGCGTAGAAGTCGTGGGCGAACGAGGCGGAGGCGGTCAGGGTCAACCCGGCGACGACCGCGAGGATCGTCGCGAAGGCGACGGCGGAGATCACCCCGAGCAGCACGGTGCCACCGATCTCGTAGGCGAGCAGCGGGGCGGCCGAGTTCTCCCCGCCGGGCGCGGCCTGGATGGCCTCGACCCCGACCATCGCCGAGGCGCCGAAACCGATGACCAGCGTGCACAGGTAGAACGTGGACATCAGCCAGGTGGCCCACACCACGGAACGCCGCGCCTCCCGCGAGTTCGGAACGGTGTAGAAACGCATCAACACGTGGGGCAGCCCCGCCACTCCGAAAACCAGGGCCAGGGACAGGGATACGAAGTCCAATTTGGTCAGTGCGCTTTCGCCGTATTGCGCACCGGGGGCGAGAATTCGGTCACCGAGTGGATTGTTCTCGGAAGCCTGCTGCAGCAGAGTGCTGAAGTTGAAGCCGAACTTGCCGAACAGGAAAACCGTGATGAGCGCCACCGACATCATCAGCATTCCGGCCTTGAGGATTTGCACCCAGGTGGTGCCCTTCATTCCGCCGATCAGCACGTAGAGCACCATCACCACGCCGACCACGGCGATCACGAGAGCCTGTCCCGCGGAACTGCGCACGTTGAGCAGCAGGGCGACGAGGTCGCCCGCTCCCGCCATCTGCGCGATCATGTACACGACGGTGATGAACAGCGTCGACACGGCTGCGGCCGCGCGCACCGGGCGCTGACGCATCCGGAAGCTGAGCACGTCGCCCATGGTGAAGCGCCCCGTGTTCCGCAGGCGTTCGGCGATGAGCAGCAGGTTCACCAGCCAGGCCACGAGGAAGCCGATCGAGTAGAGGAAGCCGTCGTAGCCGTGCACGGCGATGGCGCCCGCGATGCCGAGGAAGGACGCGGCGGACAGGAAGTCCCCCGAGAGCGCGATCCCGTTCTGCGCTCCGGAGAAGGTCCCTCCGGCCGCGAAGTAGTCACTCGTGCTGCTGCGGCTGCTGGCGCGGTAGGTGACGTAGAGGGTGATCAGGATCAGAGCCACGAACACCGTGATGTTCACGGCCGGACTGCCGGTGCCCAGCGCCGGTTCGTCCTGGGCGTGTGTGATCATTGCTGACCTCCAGCGGCCGTGTTCCGGATCTCGTCGACCTCGGGGTCGATCTTCCGCGTCGCGAAACGGACGTACAGTGTGGTGATCAGGAGCGTGGAAGCGAATTGGCTGAGCCCGAGCAACATCCCGACGTTGATGTGCCCGAACACCGGTTCCGCCATGAAGTCCGGCGCGTAGGCCGCGAGCACCACGTACCCGATGTAGAACACGAGGAAGAGCAGCGTCATCGGGATTATGAATCGCTTCGACCGCGAGCGGATCTCGGCGAATTCGGCCGAGCGCGCGATTCCGGTGAAATCGGGCCCGGAGCTGCCGAAGTTCCGGGCCGCGCTTTTGTCGATGCCTCCGAAGGAGGCGCTCGTTTTGTCGCTCCGCTGCCCGTGCCGGGACCGTAGCGGCGGTGGTGTCGTGTTGCTCATGCGCCCTTCTTCCGAAGTCGGTGAACTGTGCTGACTAGTATTGTTCCGATTCGGTGCCGCCTCGCGTGACCGCGTCGAGAAAAGTCGTGAGCGGTTGGGTCGCCGCGTCCGACGTGGTCCGTCGGACCCAGCCGGGGTCAGCGCAACATACTACGGGCCACTCCTGCTGAAGGGTGAGTGACGGTCCTGCTGTCGTAGGGGGTCGGGGTGGTCCACGGCGGGGTGCCGCGCTGTGGGCCGCGGCGGCTCGGGTTGCGGTGTCCGCAGCTCATAAGCCATTACTGATGAGTACCACAGTTACTGCGCGGAGTCGCGGCTGTCCCCGTTTTCATGCGTGGTGGAGGCGGTTAGAGTGATTGGGTTTCCCGCTGTCCGGTGCGGTTCCGGCCGGTGCGGCGCGGGCGTGTCCCCGCCCCGACGGGGTGATCTTGCCGGCAATCGATTTCGCAGATCACCTCCCGAAGTTTGGAAAAGTCGCCCCGTGATCGGTATGTTGGCCGCTGTCTTTACAATCCGGGGTGGCCACGAGCCGCGCGTCACCCGTTGAAAAGGCCGGTGAAGTGACTCCTTGCGGTGGGCGACTATTGGTGACGGAGAGTATTGCAAGGATCCCCTTTGCCGAGAATAGTTGTGAACCGAAACCACCTGCGCTGAGCTCAGATCTGCTCGGGCAGCAGGTAGATAAGCCTTCACTCGAACGAGTGGCAGATGCCGTTCTCCTACGATTTGTTCGTTCGGAAGGGACCCGCACTGTGACAGAGCAGGACGAACGACAGCTTGACTTCCGGGGGGCTTTGTGAGTGCGGCGGCACGACGGGCGAACCGAGAGCAGGCCCAGGATGCTTCGGCCGCGCCCAGCAGGCCCGGAGGGTCGCGTCGGGCAGCGCTGACCGACTGGCGCAACTGGCGCATCCCCATCAAGCTCGCCGCGGTGGTCCTGGTCCCGGTCGTTTTCGCGGTCGGACTCGGTGTCGTCCAGATCCACGACGAAGTGACGAAAGCGAACCGGTACGAGGAGATCAGCCGCCTCGCTACCGCGCGTGACAAGATCCAGCCGTTGCTCACCGGCCTGCAGGCGGAGAGAACCAAGGCCGCCGAGGTGCTGGGCGGCGCTCCGGGATCCATGCAGGAGTACCGGGGCCAGTACGAGAAGGTCACCAAGTACGCCGAGCAGGCCCCGCAGGTGCTGGACAACGTCCAGGAGTTCAGCCCGGTGACCTCGGCCCAGTTCGACGAGCTGCGCAAGCAGCTGGGCACTCTCCGGGAGCTGCGCAAGGGCGTGGCCACCAGAACGCTGAGCCCGGTGGACGCCATCCAGCGCTACAACGACGTCATCGGCTCGTTGCTGTCGTTGGAGCGAGCGGTGATCAACACCATCGACGACTCCGGGCTGTACACGATGATCAACGCGCTGCACGAGCTGTCCAGAGCCGAGGACGAGATCCGCATGCAGCGTGCGCTGGTGGACGCCGCGCTTCCGCGCAGCGAGTTCTCCCCGGCGTTGACCGACGCCTTGAACGACGCCAGAGCACGACTGGACTCGCGCGTGAGCAGCTTCCGGTCCGTGGCCAACTCCGAGCCGCGTCAGGCGCGTGAGGTCGTCAACAGCGCGGAGATGGAACGCTGGACCGCCGTCGAGGACGACCTGATGCGGGCCATCCGGGTGGACGATGTCCACTCCTCGCTGACCCTGGGGCAGTGGAACCAGCTGTCCGATCAGTTGATCCAGCGCACCAGCCAGGTCCGCGCGAACCTGTCCGAGCAGTTCAACGAGCGCGCCTACTCGCTGTACAACGACGCCAGCAACCGCGCGGGAACGACGACGGTGCTGCTGTTCAGCGCGCTGGTCGTCGCCGCTGCCGTGATGTTCGTGATCGGCAGGCACATGCTCGGTTCCCTCGGGCAGCTCCGCCGTGGCGCCCTGGACGCGGCCAACAAGCAGCTCCCCCGGGCGGTGGAGCGCATTCGACAGGGCAACGAAGCCGAGACCGAGGTCGACGCGGTTCCGGTGGCCACGACCGAGGAGGTCGGCCAGGTGGCGCGTGCCTTCGACGAGGTCAACAGGCAGGCCCTCTGGCTGGCCTCGGAGCAGGCGAACCTGCGTCGCGGGTACAGCGATTCGTTCGTCAACGTCTCCCGGCGCAGCCAGAGCCTGCTGGAACGTCAGCTGCGCCTGTTCGAGCAGCTCGAGCAGGACGAGGACGACCCGGACCAGCTGTCCACCCTGTTCCGGCTGGACCACCTCGCGACCAGGATGCGCCGGAACAACGAGAACCTGATGGTGCTGTCCGGCAGTGACATCGCCAGGCGCTTCACCCAGCCCGTGGAGCTGGCCGACGTGCTGCGTGCCGGTGTTTCGGAGATCGAGCACTACCCGCGGGTCGTGGTGCAGTCCCCGCCCGCGGCGCGGCTGGTCGGTTACGCGGGCAGTGACCTGGTTCGCCTGGTCGCGGAGCTGCTGGACAACGCCGCGAACTTCTCCTCGCCGGAGACCTCGGTGACGGTGTCCAGTCGCCGGTCGGAGGACTCCTCGCTGACCATCGACGTGCTGGACCACGGCATCGGCATGGGGGATGAGGAGATCGTCGAGGCCAACGAGCGGCTGGCCTCCTTCGACGAGGATGACCTGTCCGTGTCGCGCCGGATGGGGCTGCTGGTGATCGCGCGGCTGTCCGGCAGGCACGGGATCACCGTGCGACTGCACGGCGGCGACGATGTGGACGGCATACGTGCCACCGTCCACGTGCCTCCGGACCTCGTCATCCCGGACCGCAGCGGTTCCGCTCAGGTTCCGCAGCAGTCCACGCCGACCCCCACGGGACCGCCCCAGGGGCCACCGAGCATGCCGGGGGTTTCGCCCATCGAGCAGCAGCTGACCAGCGACGAGGAGGTCGCCGAGCAGCCGAGGCGCAACGGTGCGGACCAGCGCTCCGAGCAGCCCAAGGTGAACGGCACCAGCAGGCGCCAGATCCTGGAGGGCGGTTTACCCGGGTTCGATCTGCGGGAGCAGTCCGCCGCTCCGGCGCGGGAGCGGGACACCCGTTCCACGCAGCAGCCCCGGTCCCCGCAGCAGGACGAGTGGACCGAGCAGATCGAGCGCGTGCGTCCGGCGGAACCCGCTCCGGAACCGGATCCCGCCCCGCGTGCGGAACCCACCCCGCCGGAATCCACCCCGCCGGAGCCCGCTCCGCGGGAGGAGCAGGCAGCGCCCGCTCCCGAGCTGGAGCCCGAGGGACGTGTCCGGGGTCTGTTCGAGCCCCCCGAGGGGCAGGAGTACGAGGAGAGCGAGGAGGAGAACAGCCTCGCCGCGGACGAGGGCAACCTGTACTTCGACGGGTTCGCGGGCACGGGTGCTCCGGAGCAGCGCTTCTCGGACAGCGCCCCGACGGTCGTCCAGTCGATCCCGCCGGGTGTGGGCACTCCTGGACCGGGTACCGAGGCGAACTCGGCCGACTCCGCCCCGCCGTGGTTCCACCCCGCGCCGGAGAACGCGCGGTATCAGTCCGGGGACGTCCCGTCGGACGGGGCCGAGCAGTGGCAGTGGCCGAGCGACGAGGACTTCTCCGAGGCGGGGACTTCCTCCGGTGCCTCCGCCGCCTTCCCGGCCGCTCCGGGCGGGCCCCAGCGGAGCGAGCACCAGCAGGTCGACGGTTCGGTGGGCCCCGCTCCGCGCAGCGAGCCCAGCGGTTACACCAGTTCGGGGCTGCCGCGTCGAACCCCGCGCACGGAGTTGGACGGTACGGCGGGCACGAGTTCGACCGGGGGCGCGTCCGGTGGACGCAGCGGAATGAGCTGGATGGAGGAAGCGACCCTCCAGGAGTCGGAGGGGTCGTCCGCCGCCCGGGGCGGCGGGCAGCACGAGAACGAGCGGAGCGATTTCGGCGCTCCTCCGGCAGGGGGCGGTCGTGCGAGCGGCCTGTCGGACACGGGGCTGCCGCAGCGCAGGCCGGGCAAACCTCGCCAGGCCGGTGACGAGCCCTCCGGGGGTCCGCGCGGGGCAGCTCAGCAGCCAGACGGACGGCAGCACCCGTCGCCCGGCACGACGGGTGGAGAAACTCGATCGGAGTCGCCGGTGAACGAGTCCTCCCCCTGGAACTTCTCGAGCGATCAGTCCCAAGGGGCAGCCGCGGCAGCCTCGGATCCGAAGCCCACGGATTACACCTCCGCGGGCTTGCCGCGGAGGGTTCCCAAACAACACCTGGCTCCGGGAAGCGCCGCACCGTCCTCGGACGGGGGGAACTCGGGGCAGCAGAACACGCCGGCACCGGACGAGACGCGGGGTCGGTTGTCCAGCTTCCAGCAGGGTGTGCGCAGGGGCAGGCACAGCGCTGGGGAGTAGCAGCAGGCGGAGTCGAGTTACGCCCGCTCGCTCACTGCCGGATCTATCGAAGGAGGCGCGATGTCAACCCAGCAGGCGAAGATCGACCAGTTCAATTGGTTGATCACCGACTTCACCGAACGTGTCAGCGGAGTCGCGCACGCGGTCGTCGTGTCGGCGGACGGGCTGCTGCTGACGTCTTCGGCCAAGCTGCCGCAGGACAGGGCCGAACAGCTCGCGGCGGTGGCTTCGGGTCTGTTAAGCCTCACCCAGGGGGCCGCTCGTTGCTTCGAAGCGGGGCAGGTCAAGGAGACCATCGTCGAGATGGACCGCGGCATGATGCTGCAGATGTCCATAAGTGACGGTTCCTGCTTGACGGTGTTGGCGGCACCGCAGTGTGATATGGGTTTGATCGCCTACGAGATGGCGATGCTGGTCGAACGCGTCGGTCGGATCCTCACGCCCGAATTGCGTTCGCATTTGCAGGGTGCGGGTAATTCCGTGTCAGAGCAACTGGTGTGAGGCCACCATGAGCAGGAATTCCGGCTACGGTGAACGTCCCGAGGACGAAGCCGGGCGACGGTACGGGCGGGACGACGGGCAGGACTTCGACGAGGCGACTTTCGCGGACGTCTACAGTGGACTGAGTTTCGGCAGCAAGCGCGGTCGGAAGAAGCGCCGCTCGGACGAGGAGCGGAAGTCGGATAGTTCGCAGCAGGAGCCCCAGCGGCCCCCTGAGCGTCCTGCCCCGGAACCCTCCTCGTCCCAGCCTCGGGAAGAGGTTGATGCGGGGGGCGTCGACCCGGGGGACACTCCCGCGGCCAGCATTCGCTCGTATGCCTGGACGGGGGGCAGGACCAAGACCAATGTGGAACTCGAACTGGAGACTCTGGTTTCCACCGGCGCGAACTACCGTCCGGGTGCGCCGTTGCGGCAGGAGTACCAATCAGTGGTGCAACTGTGCGGCCATCCCCGGTCGGTAGCCGAGGTCGGGGCGCTGCTCGGTGTGCCATTCGGTGTGGCCAAGGTTCTGTTGGCGGACATGGCCGAACAGGGGCTGGTCGACGTCCATCAGACCGTGACCGACAGCGGCAGTGAACCGCACATGATGTTGATGGAAAGGGTGTTGAGTGGACTCCGCCGGCTTTAAGGCGCCCCAGCAGACCGGAAAATCGTCCACGAGCTCGGCCAAGATCGTGGTCGCGGGTGGATTCGGGGTGGGTAAGACGACCTTCGTCGGCTCGGTTTCCGAGATCGTCCCGCTCACCACGGAAGCGGTCATGACGGAGGCCAGCCAGGGAATCGACGATCTGGCTGCCACACCGGGCAAGAACTCCACCACGGTGGCGATGGACTTCGGCCGGTTGTCGCTGGACGAGGACTTGATCCTCTACCTGTTCGGAACTCCGGGGCAGCAGCGTTTCTGGTTCATGTGGGACGACCTGGTACGTGGTGCGATCGGAGCCGTCGTGCTGGTGGACACCCGCAGGTTGGCCGACTGCTTCTCCGCGATCGATTTCTTCGAGGACCGGGGAACGCCGTACGTCATCGGGGTGAACTGCTTCGACGGAAGGCTGCAGCACAACCTCGAGGAGGTGCGCGAGGCGCTCGCGGTCGGCTCCGACGTCCCGCTGCTCAGCTGCGACGCGCGGGATCAGGCATCGACGAAGGAGGCGCTGATCTCGCTGGTCGAGTACGCGATGAGCAAGTGGGTGGCCTCGGGTCGCAGCGCCTGACGGAGCTCTTCCGCCTCGGTCGTCGGGGTGCTCGCTCCAGCGGGATCCTCCGCTGATCCGGTCGCGGGCGCCCCGGCCGGGTGAGGAACGGGCCCGGTGGTTCCGAACGATGAGCTGGATCACCGCGTCCGGGGCACCCGCCCCTCGAACGATCCCCGACCGGTCGGGTGGATCCGTTCCGCGGGAGCTCCTCGGCGCGGGAGGCGCCGGTGGTGCCCGGCGCCGTCCGCGCCGAGCCGTCACGGCCCGGCGAGCCCGCCCGCCTGCTCGACAGCGTGCTCGTCGCCGCCTCGACGTCCGGTCCGGAGGAACTTCCCGGACTCCGGGCGGCTTCGCCGGGGAGCTCACCGCTCCGCGGCGTCGCGCTCCGAGGTGTCGCCGTAGACGAGGTCGTCGGCCTGCGTCAGCCCGGCCTCCAGCTCCGCGCGCTGCTCGGGCGAGAGCGTGTCGCGGAAACCCTCGCCCGCCGCGCGCACGAGCACCATGAGCTTCTTGGCCATGCCCCGCGCCTGCGTCAGCCGGACGTCGGAGGCCGCGAGCATCTCCCGCGAGTCGTGGATGAGCTTGCGGTAGCGGTGGTTGAGCTCGGCGTGCTGGTCGACCACGTCCAGCGCCCGTTCCAACGGGGAAAGCCGGTCGGTCGACACCCGCACCTGATGGGGATCCTGCTGCACACCGAAACCCTACGAAGTCGGCGCGGGATCACCGGACGAGCGCGCGGCTGCGGTGACGTTTCTCACTGGATTCCCCGGGGTGCGCCCGATGATTCCGATTCGTGGTCCGCGGGGCGGTCGGCTACCTAGAATGGTGCGGTGAGCATCGATCGTGTCGAGCGCGCCAGACGCAGACAAGCCCGCAGGGAGACCCGCACGCGTCGCTCCGAGAGCAGGGGGGACGCGGTGACCGGGGTGGACGGCCTGTTCGACGCGGGCAGCAAGTACCGGCTGGAGCGGGCCGAGTGGGTCGCCGTCGCCAAGGAGGACGACAGGCACGCGGGCGAGGGCGTGGGAGACGACCCCGCGGAACGGCCGATCCGACTGCGTCCGCGGGCGAGCGGCTCGGAATCGGAAAAGTGAGCGTCGGCATGCTCCCGAGGACTCGACAGCGGATCCACCCCGTCCGTAGTGTCGATGGCGCGCCCCGCGCTCCCGGTGACCCCCAGGCCGGTCGAGCGCGGGGCGCTCTCCCGTTCGGGGTGGTTCTTCGCTGCCGGGTCACTCACCGGCCGACCAGCCGGTGACCCGCCGCACCTCGATCACGATCAGGCTCGCCCGCGGCGGGTGCTCGGCGTACTGCTCGTACTTGTCGGCCAGCGCCCGCACGAGCTCCGGGTGCTGTTCGGCGGCGACCACCTCCGCGGCCCCGTCCGCGCGCACCCACCACAGCGCTCCCCAGTCCTCCTCGTAGTGGTCGACCAGCACCGACACCAGGGGGTTCTGCTCGATGTTGCGCAGCCTGCGCAGCGAGGTGGTGGTCTTGGGCTTGTGATCCACCGCGGTGACGATGCGCTCGCCCCCGCGGGCCACGGCGAAGGTCACCGGGACCTGGTGGGGTTGGGCGCCGTGGCCCACCGTGGCCAACCGTGCGACGCGGGCCCGTTCGAGCAGCCCCGTTGCCTGCTGTCGGTCGATGCGCATGTGGCGATTCGCTCCGTATGTTCGTAATGTGTCTTCCGGTTCGCGGCCAACATTCCCCGTTCGCGGCCCCGAGGCCGCGCCCAGCTACGAGCGGCGTTCGTACTGGACGCGTTACCAGGAGTTCTTCCCGGGGGCTCTGCAGGTGCTCCCGGGCGACGCCCCGGAGGAGCGGTGGTGGTCCTGGCGGGGGACCGCCGTGCACCTGGACGTCGTCCGTAGGGACGGCGCGCCCTGCAAGCTCCTGGTGCTGCACGGTATCGGCGGTTACGGAAGGATGCTGGCTTCCTACTCCAGGTTGCCCGCGCTGGCCGACCTGGAGTACCTGGCGCCGGATCTTCCCGGGCACGGGTTGAGCTCGGCCGGGTTCGCGGTCGGTTATCGGCAGTGGGTGGACTTCGTGATCGACCTGCTGGCCGCCGAGCGGGCCCGTGACCGCAGGCCGGTCGTCCTGTTCGGGGTGGGCACGGGTGGTTGGCTGGCCTACCAGGTCGCCGCCCGCGTTCCCGACCGCATCGCTGCTCTGCTGGTCACCGGGCTGGCAGACCCGGGGTTGGCGGGAGTGCGGGACGGTTTGGCCGCGAATCCGGGGGCCGGGCTGCTGTCCGAGGTGTTCGCCGGGGTGCCGCTCCTGCCTCCGCTGCACGAAGTCCCGCTGCGGTGGTTGCTCGACGTCACCGCGGTCTCCAACCACGCGCGCTTCGCCGCCGCCTTCGCCTCCGACGAGTTGGGGGGTGCGCGCAGGATCCCGCTGGAGCTGTTCCGCTCCTACCTGCGGCTGCGCCCCGCTGTCGATCCCGAGCGGTTCACCGGCCCGCCGGTGCTGCTGGTGCGTCCCGAGGAGGACCGCTGGACCCCGGGGACCTATTCGGAGCGCTTCTTCGAGCGGCTGGCCGCCCCGAGGAGAGCTGTTTCGCTGGTGCGCTCCGGCCACCTGCCGAGCGAGGAGGCGGGGCTGGCCGAACTGGACCGCTCGGTGCGTGACTTCCTCGAGGAGTTCCGGATCCCGCACTGACCGTTCGACACGCTGGGTGCTCACGCGACACGTACCGTGCTCGCCCCGTCGGGTTGTTGCGGCAATGTTCACAGTGGCCGGTGGTTGCTCCGCGTTACCCGTTCCTGTTTCGGTTCCGTGGTGCACCCGTGCGAAAACCTTTTCCCGTGGTCGGTTTCGGGTGACGGTGCTCGCCCGACGTTCGTCCGGACGAGTGATTGGTGGGCTCGGGACACCTGTCCGGTGACGAGGCGCTCGCGGTGAGAGCGGCCGGGAGGTTGCGCCGACCGGCCACCTGTGGCGGGGAGAGCGGAAGAATTCGATGAACACGGCGAGTGGCCGCCTCTAGTAATCTGTCCGGAGTGTCGTCCACGATGGCACCAATCCGAAGCTGGTCAACCAGGGCGATCGTGCGTCACGATCGACGCTGAGTAGCGCGACTCGTCGGGTCGCTTGGTGGGAGGAGCGTGGATGATCGAGCATCACCGCTCTTCGGGAGCGACGGTGGACACCGAGGTCCCGCGTCCTCCGGTGCGCTCGGAAGTCTCCCCGCGGCGCCGCCGCATCTTCAACGGCTTCTCACTGGCCGTGCTGTTCACCGGAGTCCTCGTCGCCGCGGCCGCGGCGTGGGCGCTGCCCTTCCACTACGACCCGGACCTGCTGGTCATCGGACCGTTGCTGGCCGCAGGCTTCCTGCTGGTCGAGCAGCTCACGATCGACGTGGACGCCAAGCGGGTGGGGTGGACGATCTCGTTCACCGAGATCCCGCTGCTGCTGGGGTTGCTGACGGCGCCCTTCGAGGTGGTGCTGGCGGCCAACCTCGTGGCGGGGCTCGCGGCCCAGGTCGGCAAGCGGGCCGCCACCCACGTCTCCTACAACGCCGGCGTGCTGTGCTGGGAGATCGCCGTTCCCTTCCTGGTGGCCGCGGGGTGCAACGATCTGCTCGGCTCGACCGTGCCCCTGTGGTTCTGCGCCGGCGTGGGCGCGGTCAGCTCCTCGCTGATCAGTTGCGGTTGCGCGGTGGCCGCCCTGCACGCCCTGGGCAACGGGATGCGGGTCTCGGCCGGACTGCTGCTCGGCGGGCGCACTTTCGTGGTTGGGCTGCTCAACACCTCGATCGGCCTCGTCGGCTACGAGCTCGCGACCAACACCCGCTGGGGGTGGACGCTGGTCACCGTGCTCGCGGTCGGGGTGCTCGCGCTGTACCGGGCCTACTCCGGGCTGCTGCGGGAACAACGGGACCTGGAGGCGCTCAGCGACGTGAGCCTGCGCGTGGCCCGCTCCGGCCAGCACGCGGCCCGTGCGCTGTCCGATTCGGACGCTCCGGCCGTCAGCGCCATCGGGGAGCAGGTCTCGGTCGAGGAGTGGGAACCCGTGGCCGAGCGCATCCGCGAGCAGCTGAACGCCACTCGCGTGGTGCTGCGGATCTCACTGGATCCGCGCGGCGAGGTGCGCACCCTGGTCTCCGGGACCGCGCAACCGGGGGAGATGACCGAGGACGGAGCCGCGCTGCTGCGGGAGTGCCCGCTGCTGCAGCTCCCCGGCACCCACGTGCGCTCGTTCCGGTTGATCGACGCACCGGAGGAGATCCGCCGCTCGCTGCGCGTCAGGGGAGCCCACGAGGCCCTGGTTGTCCCGCTGCGCGGGACGAATCAGCTGCTCGGGGCCATCGAGGTGCACGACAGGGTGAGTCGCTGGCGCGGTTTCGGACGGGCGGACGTCCGGTTGCTGCACACCCTGGCCAGCCACCTGGCCACCGCGATGGACAACCGCAGGTTGCTGGCCAGGCTGCGGCACGACGCCTACCACGATCCGCTGACGGGGCTGCTCAACAGGACCGGCTTCAGGGAGATGACCGCGGAGGCGCTGCACGAGGACGCCGCAGTGGTGCTGCGCGTGGACCTCGAGCTGCTCACCACGGTCAGCGAGGCCCTCGGCTACGCCTGGGGCGACCGGATGATCGTCGCTGCGGGCAGGAGGATGCGCGAGTACCTCGGCTCGCACGTGCCCGTCGCGCGGCTGGAGGCCAACTCGTTCGCGGTGCTGCTGCACGGGCACACGGAGGAGCAGGCCGCGGAGATCGCCACGGCCCTGCGCGAGGTCATCGCCGAGCCCTACCCGTTGGACAGGCTGGTCGTGGAGGCGACGGCCGTGGTCGGCTACGTCTCCTCGGTTCCCGCCGAGGAGGACTCGGCGGGCGACGTGGACGTGCTGCTGCAGCGCGCCGACGTGGCCGTCCGGGCGGCCCGCAGCGGCGAGGACGGGGTGCGCGGCTACGTCCCGAGCATGGGCCAGATATTCCTGCGGCGCTTCCAGCTGGTGACCCAGTTCCGGCAGGCGCTGGAGTGCGGGCAGATAGAGGTGCACTACCAGCCCAAGGTCGCGTTGCCGAGCAGGAACGTGGTCGGTTCCGAGGCGCTGGTTCGCTGGTCCCATCCGGAGTACGGGCGGCTGTCCCCGGACGAGTTCGTCCCCGTGGTGGAGGCCACCGGGCTGGTGGATGCCCTCACCTCCTTCGTGCTGGAGCGCGCGCTCGGCCGCATCAGGAACTGGCTGGACCGCGGGCTGCGCCTCTCGGTCGCGGTGAACCTCTCGGTTCGGAATCTGGCGGACGAGACCTTCCCCGATCGCGTGAGCGAGGCCTTCGACCGCCACGAGGTCCCGCCGGGGCTGCTGACCTTCGAACTCACCGAGTCGAGCGTCATGGCCGATCCGGACCGTTCGCTGCCGGTGCTGCGCAGGCTCCGCGCGCTCGGGGTCGTGCTCGCGGTGGACGACTTCGGCACCGGGTACTCCTCGCTGGCCTACCTGCGGCAGCTGCCCATAGACGAGGTCAAGATCGACAAGAGCTTCGTGCTCGGCATGGGAACCGACCTCAGCGATATGGCCGTGGTGCGCTCGATCGTCGAGCTCGGGCATTCCCTGGAGCTGAGCGTGGTGGCCGAGGGGGTCGAGGACGACGCCGCGCGGGACCAGCTCGTGGGGATGAACTGCGACACCGCGCAGGGCTACCTGATCTCGCGTCCCCTCTCCGAGGAACGGTTCGAGGCGTGGTTGTGGGCGCGCACGAGCAAGGTGGCTCCGGGGGAGTGCGGTGCCCCCTCCGGGGAGACGGTCCTCCGGGTGAACTGAAGCGGTGTCTCCCGTTCGGGAGCTCGCCCGTCCCCGGCGGTTGCTTGCCGGGGGCTGCGCGGGGGCGCGGCGCCCTCGGCGTGCCGGATCCCGCTGCTGAGCCCGATGAGCTGGGAATACGCGCGATGGGGCCCCCGTTGAAAGCGGTGCGTGGATGTTGTGTAGAGTAGTAGTCGCTCCGCAAGGGCACGCCCCAATAGCTCAGTCGGCAGAGCGTCGCCATGGTAAGGCGAAGGTCTACGGTTCGAGTCCGTATTGGGGCTCTGCAGGGCAAGCCGCGGCACTCGGTATGCTGAGTGCTGCGGCTGTCTTGTGAGGGGTACGCTGTGTACCCGCGCGGAATGTCCGCGAGGCGGTGTAGCTCAGGGGCAGAGCAAACGGCTCATAATCGTTGTGTCGCCGGTTCGAATCCGGCCACCGCTACTCCTGCGGCTGCGATGTCGCCCGGCCCGGGGCGGCATCCACGTGGAGTGAACCGGACAGCGCGCCGGACAACGCGATTGCCCGGTTCCAGACACGAGAAGAGAGGTCTCCCGTGGCTAAGACGCCCACCGATGTTCGCCCCAAGATCACTCTTGCGTGTGAAGAGTGCAAGGAGCGCAACTACATCACCAAGAAGAACAGGCGCAACGACCCGGACCGGATGTCGTTGAAGAAGCACTGCCCGCGTTGCAACGCGCACCGCGCGCACAAGGAGACCCGCTGAGACCTGTTCGGCGGGCAACCGCTCCGGAGGCCTTCACGGGGGACTCCGGGCGGAACTGAAGACAAGCTTTCCCGAGAGGACCCGCTCCGGCCACGGCCGGGGCGGGTCCTTTCTTGTGTTGCGATATTCTACCCGGCGTGCCGCTCGACGAAGGTTTCATCGGACGTGAGTATCCGCCAAGCAGTCCGTACGAGGTCGCCAGGGAGAAGATCCGCGAGTTCGCGGACGCGGTCAAGGACGATTCTTCGCTGTACCGCGACGCCGAATCGGCCAAGTCCGCGGGGTACCCGGACGTGATTGCTCCGCCGACGTTCGCGATGCGATTGGCCATGACCGCCCAGGACGTGGTCGTGGGCGACGAGCAGCTCGGTCTGGACTACAGCCGGGTGGTGCACGGGCACCAGGCCTTCCGGCACCACCGGCCGATCCACGCCGGGGACGTGCTGGTCACCGTCGTGCACGTGGACGACATCAAGGCCCGCGCGGGCAATGACTTCCTCACGGTGCGTGCCGAGATCGGCACCGTGGAGGGAGAGCCCGTCTGCACGGCCACGTCCACCCTGGTGGCCAGGGGGACCGCCGAGGAGGGAGAACAGGCGTGATGTCGACATCGTCGCAGGTGAGCAAGGGTGACCAGCTGCCGGAGCTGAGCATTTCGGTCACCAGGGGTGATCTGGTGCGCTACGCGGGGGCTTCGGGGGACTTCAACCCGATCCACTACAGCGGGGCCTTCGCGCAGGAGGTGGGGCTGCCGGACGTGATCGCCCACGGCATGCTCACCATGGCGCTCGCCACTCGACTGGTCACCGACTGGTTGGGTGATCCGGGGCGGATCATCGAGCACGGAGTCCGGTTCACCCGCCCGGTCGTGGTGCCCGACGACGAGCACGGCGCGCGGGTGGACCTCTCCGGGAAGGTCGCCTCCGTGGACGAGGAGGAGGGCACGGCCAAGCTCAACCTCACCGCCAAGTGCGCCGGTCAGGGAGTGCTCGGGGGTGCCTACGCCCTGGTGCACCTTTCTTGAGCTCTTTCGGCGGTGCCTTTTGCTTGGGTGGTTGGGTAGCCGGCACGTGAGTCGGCGCCTTGCTGTGTTGGGCCGCTCTTGAGTAGCGACCTACGCGGCGAGCGGCCCGGCCGTGCAATGCATCCGACTCACGCACCGGATCTTCTCCTCCTGGTCAGGCTGAAGCACTTGCGTGGAACGGAGCCTTCCATCTGAAGTGCGCAGAGCACCCGGATAGGCACTCCCACTCAAGGGGGCCCACGCCAACGCGAGCGCTGTGAGCCCGAGCAGTCGGCACCGCCGCGGGTTCTCTCGTGGTGCTCTCGCGAGGAAGGCCCGACGTTGTGTAGGTCGCTACCCGATGTCGGGCCTCCCCGGAGCGAGAGCCCGCGAGAGGTTCCGCCAAGCAACCACCTACTCAGGCCGACCCGTGCACTCTCCTACTCTGCTTCGGAGAGAAGCTCGCTCATCCTCCGAACACCTTCGGCGAGGTCCTCGTCCCCGAGGGCGTAGGACATGCGGAAGTAGCCCGGTGTGCCGAAGGCCTCACCCGGGACCACGGCCACCTCGGCGTGCTCGAGGACGACCTCGGCGAGCTCGGCGCTGGTCCGCGGGCGGGTTCCGCGGATCTCCTTGCCGAGCAGCTCCTTGACCGAGGGGTAGACGTAGAAGGCGCCCTGCGGCTCGGGGCAGTTGACCCCGGGGATGGCCGAGAGGTGTTCCACGATCGTGCGCCTGCGCCGGTCGAAGGCGGCGCGCATCTCGGCAACCGCGTCCAGGGAGCCGCTGACCGCTTCGAGGGCGGCTCGTTGGGAGATGTTGGCCACGTTGGAGCTCAGGTGCGACTGCAGGTTCGTGGCCGCCTTGATCACGTCGTTCGGGCCGATCATCCAGCCGATCCGCCACCCGGTCATGGCGTAGGTCTTGGCGACGCCGTTGAGCACCACGCAGCGCTCGGCGAGCTCGGGCACGACCACCGGCATGGAGACGTGCCTGGCGTCGCCGTAGACGAGGTGCTCGTAGATCTCGTCGGTGACCACCCAGATGCCGTGCTCGACCGCCCAGCGGCCGATCTCCGCGATGCGCTCGGGGGGATACACCGCCCCGGTCGGGTTGGAGGGGGAGTTGAACAGCAGCACCTTGGTGCGCGGGGTGCGGGCCGCCTCGAGCTGTTCCAGGGTGACCAGGTAGCCGGTCGACTCGTCGGTGGGGATCTCGACGGCGGACCCGCCGGCGAGGGAGATCGCCTCGGGGTAGGTGGTCCAGTACGGCGCGGGCAGCAGCACTTCGTCGCCGGGATCGAGCAGCGTGGCGAAGGTCTGGTAAACGGCTTGCTTCCCGCCGTTGGTGACCAGCACCTGGCTCGGCTGGACGACGTGGTCGGAGTCCCTGGCGGTCTTGGTGGCGATCGCCTCGCGCAGCTCGGGGAGTCCCGCCGCGGGGCTGTAGCGGTGGTTGCGCGTGTCGGCGCAGGCTTCCTGGGCCGCGCGCACGATCGGCTCCGGGGTGGCGAAGTCCGGTTCGCCCGCGCCGAACCCGATCACCGGACGCCCCTCGGCCTTGAGTGCCTTGGCCTTGGCGTCCACGGCCAGGGTGGCCGACTCGGCGATCGCGTCGACGCGTGCGGAGACGCGCGTTTCGGTGGAGGCTGTTGATGTCTCGGGTGCGCCCATGTGGGCATCGTCTCAGACGAACTCGCGGTCTCGATGACCCGTGCCCACCGATAACGGGCTTGTGGGGGTGCGGTTGGAAATCGACTTCACCGGTGAAGTACACTTACTCAACCGGGACACCCGGCGGCTCTTTGCCCCCCGCTCTTTCGGTGGGCAGATCGGGTCGGTAGGGTGTACCGCCGAGTGGTCGGTGATCCGGTCACGAAGGGGTGTAGCTCAATGGGCAGAGCAGCGGTCTCCAAAACCGCAGGTTGCGGGTTCGAGTCCTGTCACCCCTGCGTCGATGTAGACGGTGAGCTAGCAGGATGTGGACGGTAGCGCCGCGCACCCGCTCGGTGGCCTCCACAGCCAGGCTCACGCGTCCGACGAGCGCCAGCTAGGAGGGGGCGTGAGCGAGGACCGCGAGCAGGATTCGGGTGAGGATCGCGAGCAGGAGTCTCGCCCGAGCAGTGCCGCCGCGCGCCGCGGGCGCCGAGCCTCAAGGCGTTCGAGCGCTCGTAAAGAGGCGAGTGGAGCCGATTCGAAGGACTCGACCGCTCCGAAGGGCAAGCCGACTCCCTCCCGGGACGGCCGGAAGGAACGGGTTTCGCTGTTCCGGAAGATCGGTCGCTTCCTCCGTGAGGTGGTCGCAGAGCTTCGCAAGGTCATCTGGCCGACGCGTAGGCAGCTATTGACTTATACTGCGGTGGTGCTGGTGTTCGTCAGCATCATGGTCGCGTTCATCGCCGGACTGGATCTGCTCTTCGCGCAGGGCGTGCTCCGACTGTTCGGCGAGTGAGGCTCGACCATGGGCAGCTAAGGCGCCCGCACGAACGTGCGGTGGCGGATGCCATCCACCGGGCACGCAACGCACGAGAGGAAGCGAGACCCACTGTGACCTCCTACGACGGCCAGGATTTGACCGGCCTGTCCGAAGAGCAGGACACCCGGACCGAGGAGTCCGCGGAGGAGCCCGCGGCGGGTTCGGAGGCGTCCGAGCAGCCCGAGCGGTCCGCTGCGGGCGATCAGGACAGCGACGCGGTCACCGACGAGGCAGAGGACAGTGCGTCGGCTTCCGAGGAGAGCGCGGAGGAAGCCGAGAGCGACCCGGTGGAAGAGCTGCGTGCCATGCTCAAGCGCGCACCGGGTGAGTGGTACGTCGTGCACTCCTACGCCGGCTACGAGAACAAGGTGAAGAACAACCTCGAGCACCGCGCGCAGACGCTGGACGTCGAGGACTACATCTTCCAGGTCGAGGTGCCCACCGAAGAGGTCACCGAGATCAAGAACAACCAGCGCAAGTTCGTTCAGCGCAAAGTGCTTCCGAGCTATGTCCTCGTGCGGATGGAGCTCAACGACGCCTCGTGGTCGGCGGTGCGCAACACGCCGGGCGTCACGGGTTTCGTCGGGGCCACCTCCAAGCCTTCGCCGCTCAGCATCGAGGAGGTGCTGAAGTTCCTCGCTCCGCAGGCCGAGCGGGAGGCGAAGCAGGCGGAGGAGAAGAAGTCCGCCGCCTCTTCCAAGCAGGAGTCGGGCAAGGCCGTCGAGGTGGAGTTCTCGGTGGGCGAGTCGGTGACCGTGATGGACGGTCCGTTCGCGACGCTGCCCGCCACCATCAGCGAGGTCAACGGCGAGGCGCAGAAGCTCAAGGTTCTCGTCTCGATCTTCGGCCGCGAGACACCGGTCGAGTTGTCCTTCGACCAGGTCTCCAAGATCTAACCCGTTCCCCGCGGGGAACGCGGTGGCCGCGGCGGTCGGCAGGGACTCGTCGCGGATCTTCGGCGGGCGGTTCGGGCCTCGAGCCGCCCGTGACCGTTGTCGGGCGCGGTGACGTGTCCGGCGCGGACGACAGGTAACGAAGACAGGAAGAACGAAATGCCGCCCAAGAAGAAGCGACTTGCAGCTATCGTCAAGCTGCAGATCTCCGCTGGTCAGGCCAACCCCGCGCCGCCGGTCGGTCCGGCGCTGGGTCAGCACGGCGTCAACATCATGGAGTTCTGCAAGGCCTACAACGCCGCCACGGAGCACCAGCGTGGCGACGTCGTGCCGGTCGAGATCTCGGTGTTCGAGGACCGGTCCTTCGACTTCAAGCTCAAGACGCCGCCGGCAGCGAAGCTGCTGATGAAGGCAGCCAGTGTCCAGAAGGGCAGTGGTGAGCCGCACAAGACCAAGGTCGGTTCGGTGACCACCGAGCAGGTCCGCGAGATCGCCCAGACCAAGTGGGTCGACCTGAACTCCAACTCGATGGACGAGGCGGAGAAGATCATCGCGGGAACCGCCCGCTCGATGGGTCTCCGCATCCAGGACTGAAGTCCCCGCACCGCGCGATCGACGGTTTCTCCGCGATCGTGGACGGGTGTTACCTCCACCGAGTGTGGGAGGGCCGGGGCGCGGCCCTGACACCACAACTGATCCGTTGAACAGGAACAGACATGGCAAAGCGCAGCAAGGCATACAAGCAGATAGCGGAGCTGGTCGACCGCAACCGGGTTTACTCCCCGAAGGAAGCTGTCGAGCTGGCCAAGAAGACCGCCAAGACCACCAGCATGGACCCCACCGTCGAGGTGGCCCTGCGGCTTGGTGTGGATCCGCGCAAGGCGGATCAGATGGTCCGCGGGACCGTGAACCTGCCGCACGGTACAGGCAAAACCGCCCGCGTCGTCGTGTTCACCTCCGGTGAGAAGGCGGCCGAGGCGGAGGCCGCCGGGGCCGACGCCGTCGGCTCCGACGATTTGATCGAGCGTATCCAGGGCGGCTGGCTCGATTTCGACGCGGCTGTGGCCACCCCGGACCAGATGGCCAAGGTCGGCAAGATCGCTCGGGTGCTGGGCCCGCGTGGTCTGATGCCCAACCCGAAGACCGGCACGGTGACGCCCAACATCACCAAGGCCGTCCAGGACATCAAGGGCGGTAAGATCAGCTTCCGGGTGGACAAGCAGGCCAACCTGCACTTCGTCATCGGCAAGGCCTCGTTCTCCGACGAGGCGCTGCTGGAGAACTACGCCACCGCGCTGGACGAGGTGCTGCGTTCCAAGCCGGCCACCTCGAAGGGCCGCTACCTCAAGAAGGTCAGCTTCACCACCACGATGGGCCCGGGCATCACGGTCGATGCGAACCGGACCCGCAACATGACCGAGGCGAGCGCCTGAGGCCTTTCCTCGGCTCTAGTTCCGGATGAGACCGGGCCGTCCCCCGCGGGGGACGGCCCGGTTTTTCTTGTTCGAGGGGGTGGTGCTGCGGGGTGCGGTTGCTTCCCGCGGGAGCGTTACTGCCCGAACCAGTACCCGTACTCGGGGTCGAGCTGTTGCTGCCGAACGCTGACAGCACCGCGCTGGGCGACCACCACGATGCCCATCTTCACCTTCGACTCGGATACTCATCACCTCCGAACAGGCAAGAAGTTGCCCGTGGACGTCGGTGATGACGTACAGGCGCACGCCGTAGTGCCGATGTTTTCCGGAGTGCGGTCTCTCCTGGGCACGACGGTTTCCCGTGGGGGAGGAGTGCACCGTCGACGAGGGTGACTCGTCCGTGGAACTCCTCAAGCGGGGCGTGTATCTCGTCCACGATCTCGGCCAGGACGGGCTCGATCCGACGCAGCACCCGCGAGATCGTCGACTGACTCGTGTTCCGGAACGCCGCCAGTTGTTTCTGGGTCAGATTTCCTCCGGCAGGACTCCAGTGTCACCACCAGAGCCATGAACACCGACAATGTGTTCCTCGGATCCCACCGAATATGGTCGTCGACTCGCCCGGCCAACCAGCACAACTGGTCCCCACTCCGCCCCGTGACAATCTGATATCGCAACGGTTTTTCCTGGCGTGCATGTGCTCTTTGTCGAAGAACATCGTACTGGAAAAACAGTTTCCTTCGTATCGTCACCCCAGGAATGATCTACCTGTACAACCTTCTGCATTCAATATCGGAAAGAACACGAAAAACCCCTCCTCTGCCTCGGAAAGGTATGAGGAGGGGTGTGAGTTCCCGGTTTGGTTAGTTCTCCGAAACGGCGTTCTGGGTAACACCGGAGTTGGTTGACAACTTTTCAGCGAGATGCTTCTTGATTGCTTCCTTGAACTCCTCTCGGTTTTCCGTGAGGACCTGCTCAGCGTACTGGTCCATCGTGTCCTCGGAGATGGAAGTGCCCACAGTGTCCTGCGGGGAAGTGGGATCGACGTCGCTCCCGTCGGCGCGGTGGGCAAGCTTCCTCGCAATGGGGTCCACTATGTGGCCGCAAGCACGGTCAACAGTGTGGTAAAGGTCGTCAATGAAGCTCATTTTCCCCTTGGCTGTTCGGGACTGATAACAAGGAGAGGTTAGGTGTTGCAGAAATAGTCGGTCAAGCAAACATTTTCGGTAGCGACTCAAGATCATCCCATCGTGTGTTCTTCCTGGTGTGAATCAGGAAATTTGCGTAAAATCCGCTCCCAACGGCCTTGCGGAATAACCGGGAGGGGGCTGTCATCGTGTCTCAGTGGCTCTGAGACAGCTCCATCACGTCGTCCACGTTGACCGTCAGAGGTTTCTGCGAATCCGTCCGGCATCCTCACTGCTGTCGTCTTGATCCTTCCGGCCGTAGCCAGTGAGCATGGTCGTCAGTGGATTACCATCGACATCCTTCGGGGTCCACAGGGATGCGAGCTTGTCCTTGGATCCGAGGTGGACCCCGAACGCAACGGTGAGCACGACCACGGCGGTCACCAGTGTCCCGATCGCGTTCGTGATGTCCTTGCGAGCTTTCGCTCGACTTGCCGCGAGCTGCCGAAATCGAGAGGATGCACCGCCTTGCCAAGTTCAGGGTTCACCGCCTCAGCAACCTGATTCGAGTCTGCTGCGTCGCGCTACCTCAGGCAGTGGGGCACCGCCCATGGTTTGCGCTGTCCGGGCGTTTGGATCCATGAGCCCTTGCCAGCCTGAGCAGGTGCTGGATCATGAACGAAGTTCAGTAAAGGTTAGGAGTTGAGCCTTTCACGGGCCGCTCAGATCCTCCGCAGGCCGATGGCGATGGGACGTACTGCTCGAAGAAGAGTAAGCGCACGCCGGCATCGGGCGGGGAGTGGAAGATATCCGGTCCCGAGGACGTGTTGGGGAATTGGCAGGATTTCGTCTCCTCGTGTGAGCAGGGCTATGACGAGGATCAGTTCGAGTACGACCACGACCTCGAGGACCGGGACACGCTTGAGGAGGCGTTGAACGATCCGGTGCTCAATGGTTTCGCCGAGATGGAGTGGTTGCGTCGGGAGTTCGCGGAGGACATGCACAGGATGCACGGTTTGAACATCCGGGTGGTGGAGTAGCGGAGTTTCATCGGTCGGCTGGGGCCTTCGGGATGTCGAGCGGACATCCTGAAGGCCCTGCTGTTGCGCAGGTAGGCGGTGGTCCGGTGTGTTTTCCGGGCGGGATGGAGCTGCTTCGGGCTGCGGGGTCACGAGCCGGGGGAGTTCGAGTATCGGATCGGAATAACCCTTCGCGCGATGGGGCCCCGGGGAACTACGGTCCGCTGTGGACGGTGTGGTGGTTCCGCCCGTGACGGGGTGGTGTCGAAGGAGTGTGGTTGGAACGTAGTCGGGGTGTTGCGCTGTCGGTGGCCGCGTTCAGGACGGTGCTGGCCGTCGCTGTTTTCGACCTCTGCTCCGTGCTGCTGCTGATGGCGGGTGCGTTGTGGTCCTCGTCGAGTGCCGACCTGGTGATCGCCCTGCTCCTCGGCACGGGACTGTGCGTGTTCTCGCTGGTCGTGGTGCTGCGTGGTGCGTGCACGCGAGGTTTTCTGCGGTACTTCGCGGTGCTGAGCGCGGTGGTCGTGCTCGCTTGGGCGCAGCTCGTCACTGTCGAGCTGGGCGGGGCACGGACCCTGGCCGGAGGGCTTGTCGTGCTGATTCCCGTGGCGGTGGTGACCGGGGCGGTGGCGCAGGTGCTCCTGAAGCGAACCTTGGACAACGCCAGGACGAGCGAGTAGTCCGAACCGAGGAACGGCGCCGGCCGAGCCGAGAACGCTCTCGACAGCAGATTCCGGAAGTTCTTTCGGGGCTTTCGTGGATCCGGACGTGACCACGTCCCGGCTGTGTTGGAGACACATGGCATCGATTTCACATCTGTGGGCGGAACTGCCCGGTATCAGTCCCGAACTGGCTGCCGCTGACAGCGCGGCCGTGGACGACTGGCACGCGGATGGAGTGGACAGTGCTTCGGAGGACGCCGAAGAGGAGGGCGACTACCCGGTGCTGCTGCGCCTGGCCGCGCTCGGTTCCTCGTTCGCCGCTCGGGTGAACCGGATGGGCGCCCGGCAGCGGGCGCAGTTGCTCGAACGCCTGGACGAGGTGCTCGTTTCCGGTCCCGAACACGAGCGCAACGCTGTGGCCACCGGATTTCTCGAAGCCCTCGTCGGTGCCCACGATCGCGGGGTCTTCGACCTGGCGACCATCTGGCACGAACTCGGCGCGGAGTCTCGGCACTACATCAAACTGTGGAACACGCGGACGGCAGCAGCGGTCCCCTACTGGATGACCTTCCGGGATCCTCCCGAACCACAATCCGCGGGTGCTGCCACGGCGCTGCTGCGGGATTCCTGCGATCTTCTGGCGAGCGCCGATGACCGACTGCTGAACACGTCAGCGGAAGCGCTGGATGCGGATCCCGGCTGCGAACTCGAGCACCGGGTGGAGAACATGGCCTCCGCATTCGTCCGCGGCTTCCACGAGATCGACCGATCGACCAGGGCGAAGGTCTTCGAGGCTCTGGAGAGAGTCGTCCTCGGTGCTCCGGAGGACGACGCCGCGGCTGTCGGGGAGCGATTCGTGCCCGCGCTCGTCGCGGGATGCCGTCGAGGAGCTCTCCACCCCGTGCTGATCCTGAGCAGCCTGGGGCCGCACACGGCCCGCTGCTTCAGGAAAGTCGATGAGGTCACGCCGTAGCACCCCTACGGGACCGGGCCGTTCGTGAGCCGGTCAGCGGGAAGCCCCGCTGGTGTCGGGCGTCGACGGTTCGGCCCGCACCGTTTCCCGGAGTCTCGTCGGGCGGGCCGTGCCATCGGCCTCCGAACTAACCCCCGCACTCCGCGGGGCTGTAACCACTGATCTTCCATCCGCCGGAGCCCTGCCGGGTCATGCCGAACTCGCCGAGTCTGGGGCCACCGCTGACCTGCAGGTCGCAGGAGGACAACGTCGCGCGGTTGCCGACCTCGTCCGCGGCGTCGCGGGCGATGCCCGGGTTCTTGTAGGAGTACTTGTCGGTGATCTCCTCGCCGATCGCCTTCGCGGCCGCATCGCAGTTCTCCGCCCCGCGGGCCGCGGCGAAATCGCTCGCGGCCACGTCGGTGAACAGCAGGCACACGTCCTCGGGGGAGTCGCTGGCCAGCAGATCGTAGGCGGAGATGACAGCCCCGCGCGGGGAGCTCTGCAGCACGGGCGAACTGCTGCCGCCGCCACCTCCAGCGCCTCCCGAAGCTCCCTGCGGTGCCTCGCGCCCCCCGCCGCCGAACATGCTGCTGTACAGATACATCAGCACCAGCACGATCACCAGCAGGTACAGCAGCCTGCGCACGGCCTTGAAGCGCAGCAGTCCGAGCGCTCTGCGGTACCACGGCCGCTTCCGCGCACCCTCGGGTGAGCCGCCCGTCGTGGCGGGGGGAGGGGCGTCGCCGTAGCGGCGCTGCCACTCCTGGAAGCGCCGGAACTCGAGGAACTGCTGGTACTCGCGGAAGGCCTCCTCGTCGTCGGAGCCGGCCGGTCCGGTGGGCGGTTCCTCGCGGCGCGGTGGCTCACTCCGGGACTCCTCCGGGGTGGGGACCACTTCGGCGTCGACGATCTCGGGAGGGTTCGCGGCTGAGGCGGACTCCCGATCCGGGGACTCGGCGTGCTCCGAGGGATCTCGATGATCGGCCACGGGGACATCATGCCGTGCCGGGCAAGTCGCGCGCGTACGGCCGCGCCGGGGGCGCACCCCTCCGGAAGGGGGCGGGTTCCCGTTCCCGCAGGTCGTGTCGTACCGTGGGGGAGGTTCCACCAGAGACCGCTGGTCTTTTCCGCCGGTGGGGTGCCGGTATCGGCGCCGTGCACCGGGGAGAACGAAGGTCCCGTAGAGACGGGCGACCCGCGCAGGAGGACGAGGCTAGCGCAGCGCGTGCTGCGCGCGGTGAATCTTCACGCCCCGTGCCGAATGCGCCGGGGCGTTTTGTCGTCTCAGGGCTCTTGGCGACCGGCACACAGTCGCGAGGCACTAGAGAGGAGGCGACATGGCGAGGCCCGAAAAGGTTGACGCGGTCAATGAGCTCTCGGAGAACTTCAGTAACTCGACCGCCACCGTCGTTACCGAGTACCGCGGGCTGACGACGGGCCAGCTCAAGGAGCTCCGTCGTAACCTCGGTGAGGACGCGACCTACCGCGTCGCGAAGAACACGTTGGTTCGGCGCGCGACCGAGCAGGCAGGCGTCGAGGGCATCGACGAGCTGATCCAGGGTCCCACCGCGCTCACCTTCATCAAGGGCGAGCCGGTGGAGGCGGCGAAGACACTGCGTGACTTCGCCAAGGACCACAAGGCCCTTCAGATCAAGGGCGGCTACATGGACGGCGGTCCGATCTCGGCCGACGAGGTCGAGCGGATCGCGGATCTGGACTCGCGCGAGGTCACGCTGGGCAAGCTGGCCGGTGCGTTGAAGGCGAAGATGAACCAGGCCGCTGTCATGTTCGCCGCTCCCGCGTCCCAGGTCGCGCGGATGACCGAGGACTTGAAGTCCAAGAAGGAAGAGTGAACCGGAACCGCGCGTGCGGTTCGACTCCTCCTCCGCGAGCAACACCCGTGCGCCGCGCGTCGGCGCGATGCTGATGTGAAAGGAACACCACCATGGCCAAGATGAGCAACGAAGAGCTGCTGGACGTCTTCAAGGAGATGACCCTGCTCGAGCTCTCCGAGTTCGTGAAGCAGTTCGAGGAGACCTTCGACGTTTCCGCCGCCGCCCCGGCCGCCGTCGCCGCAGCCCCGGCTGCCGGTGGCGCCGCTGCCGAGGAGGAGGAAGAGCAGGACGAGTTCGACGTCATGCTCGACGACCCCGGCGAGGAGAAGATCAAGGTCATCAAGGCTGTTCGCGAGATCGTCTCCGGCCTGGGCCTGAAGGAGGCCAAGGAGATGGTCGAGAACGCTCCGAAGCCGGTTGTCGAGAAGGTCGACAAGGAGCGTGCCAACGAGGTCAAGGGCAAGCTCGAGGAGTCCGGTGCCAAGATCACCCTCAAGTGATCTCTCGGTTCCTTCGAGGGGCGGCCACCCACCGGGTGGTCGCCCCTTTTCTCGTCCAGGGCGGACGACAGCGCGCTGCGTACCTGCCTCCGGTGCTTTATCACCTGAACGGGTGTTTCTGTATGAACAGAATGTGTAAATCATTTCCCGGCGCGCTGAGCGTTTCCTGAAATAATTCTGAGAGGGAAAACCGGGCGGGCACATACCGTGGTCGTTCGGAAAAGGGCGCTCCGCGTGTTCGTGCCCGTCATTGATCGAATTCATGGCCGCCGGTGACACAGCGTGCGTGCGCAGGGTGAACTCTTTTCAACTGTGAGCTGTTTCTCTTGGCGCGCGTTGTGCGGGCTGACTACAGTCGTCGGTGACGTCGGGTTGCACGAAATAAAGGGAACCCCCGAAAAGGTCGCATTCGACGAATGTGACGCGTCGTGGCGCGATTATCCGATCAAGAGCGAGACGTCGGCTCTGCGCCACCTTGGTGAACCCAAAAGGTGGATCATATGACTGAAACATCGGTTCGGGGAAGCGACTACGTCGTGGACTACGCGCGAGCTGTCGAGGAGAGCAACGACAACGTCGCGTTTCGGTTGAGCACGGAGCGACCGCGGCGCGGTGTGATCGTGATCAGCGTGTTCGGTGACCTGGACATGGTCACCGTCCCCCGGTTCACGGAAATCGTTCAGCAGCGGGTGGATTCCTCGGCCCCAGTGATCGTGCTGGACCTGACCGGCGTGACGTTCCTCGGAGTCGAGGCGATCAAGATGCTGGCGCAGCTGGACCTGCGCGCACACCTCTCCGGGAAGCGTCTCTCCCTGGTCACCGGTGTGCGAGCGGTGGACCGCCCGTTGGAGGCCCTGGGACTGGCCGCCCGGTTCACCTACGGGAGCAGGCCGGTGTTCGAACCCGCCACCGAGCGCGCGGAGCTGGTTCGCCCCCGGAGATCACCGCAGCCGCAATCGCAGTCGCGGCCGCAGTCACAACCGCCGCGGCCGCGGGCCGGCGAGGACAGGGCCGCGATGAGTCGTTGAGCGTGGCGTGGACGGACGATCCCGCGAGGGTCCCCGGCGGAAGAGCCTCGCCGGGGACCCTCGCGCGTGTGCCCCTGGGCGGCCCGAGGGCACTTGCAGGTTGGACCACCATGGTCGTGATGGCGGAGCGCAGCGCGGGAGGAGCGGTTCCCGAGGTCGTGCTCGTCCGGCTCGCCGCCGAGCTGCGCTTGTTCGCTGCCCCGCGGAACCGGCGGGAGTGGCTGCGGTTGCCCCACGACGGGACGGCCTCGGTCGGGCACGTGGTCCAGTCGCTGGGGGTGCCGCTGACCGAGGTGGGCGAGCTGTCCCTCGACGGCGTTGCCACCACCGCCGAGGACAGGCCGACCGCCGGAAGCCTACTGGAGGTGGGGCCGCTCGACTGGCCCGAACACGTGCGGCGGCGCTTCGTGCTGGACGTCCACCTCGGCACCCTGGCGCGCAGACTCCGCCTGCTGGGACTGGACACCGCCTACCGCAACGACGCCGCCGACGACGAGCTGATCGAGCAGGCCGCGCGGCAGCGGCGCGTGCTGCTCACCAGGGACCGGGGACTGCTGCGCCGCAGGAAGCTCCGGGAAGGGGCCTTCGTCTACTCCTCCCGGCCCGACGAGCAGCTCCACGAGGTGCTGCACCGGTTCGCCCCGCCGCTGGAACCGTGGAGCAGATGCGTGTCCTGCAACGGCTCGTTGGAGGCGACGAGCAAGGAGGAGGTCTCGGCACGACTGGAGTCCGGAACCCGCAGGTGCTACGACGCGTTCGCCCGCTGTCGCTCGTGCGGGAGGGTCTACTGGCGCGGGGCGCACTCCAGGGGGCTGGAGGAGATCGTCGAAGCGGCCCGTGCCGCCCACCCCGGCACCCCGGCGGGCTGAGCGGGCAGCGGCTGACCGCGGTCCCGCCGACGCCGAGCTCTCCGGGGGAGAGGGGCGGCCCCCGGACCCGCTTCCGGAGCTGTGAACTCCCGAGTCATCCGGAGGGATCGGACGGGGCGTCCTCGTGCTCGGCTTCCGCCACCTCAGCGAGGAAGGGGTGGCCCGCACCGGAACGAGCCGCCTAGCATGTCGGCATGCCGATCTCGGCGAACTTCCGGGAGCGTGTTCGCGAACTCCTGGAACCGGGCGAGGAGATTCGCTACGTCTTCCCGGCCGAGCTCGTCGGCAGTTTGCTACCCGACGTCGTTTTCGTGATCTCCGACCGGGCGACGGTGGTGCTTTCCACCACCGCCCTGCGGCAGGACCGGCCGAAGAGAGTGCTGTCCCGGAACCCGCGCGGGGCCCGGATCGGGCCGGTGGACACCAACACCACCCCGTGGTTCACCTTCTACGGAGTGCACTACCACGTGGACGACGAGTACGTGGCGGTGATCAATGCCGCCGACGCCGAGCTCTCCGGGGGAGAGGGGCGGCCCCCGGACCCGCTTCCGGAGCTGTGAACTCCCGAGTCATCCGGAGGGATCGGACGGGGCGGCCCGGTGGCGGCCGCCGCATCGCCCCTGCCACGCGGCCTCGGTGGCTCGGAGCCCGGCAGTGTTGGTGTCGGCGCTCGGTGCCGTGCTCCCGGGGAGCACGGTGGATGACCAGTGGGTGAGCGGTGGCTGGCTCACCGCGCCACGGTGGCCTGACACCAGAGCTCGATCCTGGAGGGGCCGTCCGCAGCGGGGTCGGCGCTGTACCAGGTGGCGGTGACTCGGGGGGAGCCCTCCTCGTCCATGTGGACGGGCCTGGTCCACGTGCCGCCGTGGAACAGCTCCATCAGCTGGAAGGTGGCCGAGTCCGGGGTGTGGTTGGTCCGCCAGATCTCGACGTCGACCCGCACCGTCCCGTTGTCGAGCAGCGCGGGCTTGTCGACCTTCACGGTGCCGACCTCGCTCCACCAGAGCTTGCTCAGCAGGGTCGCGAGCTTGTTCGCGTGCTCGTGAGCGCGGGCGCCGTCGCACCCGCTGGTCTCGATCCGGAGCAGCATCCTGCAGTCCTCCCGCACGCCCCGGGAGGCCTCGGTGTGCCGCGCCGTGATCTCGTCGAGCTCCTCGGCCGAGTACTCGAACTCCTCCTCGAAGACCGCCTCCTCGAATTCGAGCTCCTCGGGGCCCTGCCGCCAGTCGCGCTCGTGCACCGCCAGCTCGTGCTCCTCGGTGGAGGGGGGAAGCACGTTCTCGTGCCCGGTCAGCGGTGCCTCCACGCGGACGGCCCCGTCCGGGGAGGCGGCCGGTGCCGCGCCCTCGGTGGAGACCCCGAGAGCGGCCAGTCGTGCGGACGCGGTGCGCAGGCAGGCGTCGTAGCCCTGCTCGACGCTCGGGTCGTAGCCGTCGTAGCGGACGAGCCGCACCCGGAAGCCCCGGCCGTGCGCCTGCTCGACGGCCTCGATCTCGAAGTCGGCGGGGTCGAACCTCTCGAGCAGCGTCCGGCACTCGTCCATGGCCGCGCCGAAGTCCTCAACGGCGAGCGTGAGGATCAGGATCGTCACCGCTACCGGCGAGTCCTCCTCCGGCGAGGGGCGACCGTGGAACTCCGGTTCCTCGTGGTGGGCGGTCATCGGCTATCGACATCCCACGGATCGAATCCGATGGTGGTGCGCAGGTGGTAGTGGATGCACGAGGGGTGGATCAACGCCGCTTCCTCCGGGCTTTTCGAGCAGTCCTCGACGGTCCAGCCTTCGTCCGGGTCGAAGAGGATGTGGTAGTCCGAGGCCAGGCCGAGGCTGGTGAGCACGCGGTCGCTCCAGGTCTCCATGTCGCGCAGCGTTCGCCGCGTCGCCGACCCCGTCGTGCCGGTCAGCAGATCGAACTCGTGATGCCCGTGTTCGGAGGAGCGGTGCAACGCGCAGCGCTTCGGTTCGAGTTTCGACAGCAGGGGGCCGAACTCCCTGGAGGCATCGGCCATCGTTCGCGTCGTGACGACCAGGTGCAGTCCCACGGCCACGTCGTTCTGGTGGATATCGCTCAATGTTTCGACGACTCCGTACCGCGGGACGTGTCCGAGAGGACACCGTGCGTGACCGCCAACGGTGTGCCTCGCCGAGCGGGACGCTGTGCTGGAACGTGCGTGGGCAGCGTATTTCCCTCCGTGCCGTTGTGCCGATGCCTAGGGTATGCTATCCGCTCCTTCGGTACGGTGGCGATGGGTTTTGTCACTACGTCAACCGTCCGAGGGCCCCGCGGGGTAACGAGGCGAGTCGGTCGTCGAATTCCCGTCGACGGAAAGTTCGCCCGCGCGGTTCCCGCGGCGCGCGAGGTGCGGAGGTCCGTTCGATTCGGGAGCCGCGGAGGAGCGGGACGCAGCTGGCCCTGTGGGGGCTGGCCGGGTGCGCGCTGCTGTTGCAGTTGTACCTGCTGTGGTTTCGGCAGGCTCCTCTCCGGGGCGCGGTGGTCCAGCTGGTGATGTTCGGTTGCCTCGCGCAGGCGCAGTGGATGCGCGGTCGCCAGCTCCGACGTTCTCACGCTGATCAGGATTCTCCGGTGGCGAAGCGGCGGTGAACCGGAGCGACCTGTGCCGGCAGGGTCGGCACGGGAGGGGCGTCGATGTCCTGACCTAGCGCTCGGGTGCTTGCCCGCTGCCGTGGTGCCTGCGGGGTGCGCGTTTCTTCCGGACGCCGAGCAGGACCAGCCCGCAGAGCGCTCCGAAGAGCATCGCCGGAGCCGGTTCGGTCGCCGAACCGAGCGGCCATTCCGCTGTGGCCCCCAGCGGTGGAGCAGCGCCACGACGATGCCCACCCCGAAGGGGAGGATCAGCTGCGTCAGGAATCGGGAGCGCGAGTCGTTCATCGTCCCTCCAGTGACTGTGGAGTCCCTCCGGTGGCTGTGGACGACTCCCAGTTTTGGGCAAAACTGGATCACCCACCGAAAGTGCTTCGAAACTCAGGAGTAACCCTCGTCACTCTGGCCTCGTTGGGGGTGTGACGCGCGCTACTCGGGTTAGCTGCGTCACGCGTTCGGGTTCGGGGCGTGGAGCTCGGGCCTGAGCCCGACACCGAGCGATGCCCCGGTACGGGCGCCGATGAGCGACGTGGAGGTGCGGATGGGTGTCGAAGTGGCCGTCGAGGGGCTGTCCAAGTCCTTCGGGTCGCAGAACATCTGGTCCGACGTCACGCTGACGCTGCCCACCGGCGAGATCAGCGTGCTGCTCGGTCCCTCCGGGACCGGGAAGTCGGTGTTCCTGAAGGCGCTGGTCGGGCTGCTCTCCCCTGAGCACGGCAAGGTCCTGATCAACGGGGTCGACGTCTGCGACTGCTCGGAGAGCGAGCTCTACGAGGTGCGCAAGCTGTTCGGGGTGCTGTTCCAGGACGGCGCGCTGTTCGGTTCGATGAACCTCTACGACAACATCGCCTTCCCGCTGCGCGAGCACACGCGCAAGGGCGAGGCCGAGGTCCGGCGCATCGTGGGCGAGAAGATGGAGATGGTCGGGCTGGTCGGCTCCGAGACCAAGCTTCCCGGCGAGATCTCCGGTGGCATGAAGAAGCGCGCAGGCCTGGCCCGCGCCCTGGTGCTCGACCCCGAGATCATCCTGTTCGACGAACCGGACTCCGGGCTCGACCCGGTGCGCACCGCCTACCTCAACCAGCTGATCGTCGACCTCAACGCCCAGACCGACGCGACGTTCCTGATCGTCACCCACGACATCAACACCGCGCGGACGGTCCCGGACAACATCGGCATGCTCTACCGCAGGCACCTGGCCATGTTCGGCCCGCGCGAGATGCTGCTGACCTCCACCGAACCCGCCGTGGAGCAGTTCCTCAACGGACGCCGAGCCGGGCCCATCGGCATGAGCGAGGAGAAGGACTCCGGACAGACCGCAGCCGAGCTGGCCGAGCTCGGCGAGGACAGGGGAGTCCCGGAGATCATTCCGCAGCTGGGGATCTCGCCGGGGGTGCCGGAGCGGGCCGCGGTGTGGCGCCGCCAGGACAGGGTGATGGCCAACCTGGGCACGCTGGATCCCGGGGCCAGGCAGGCCGTGGTCAACAGCCTCACTCCGCGGGAGCGGGAGCGCTACGGGGTGGACGAACCGAGCGCAGCTTGCGGCGGTGTCGGCGCGGGGACCGACTCCGGGGCCCTGCCCGCCGACGACCTGCTCGCCGACGACCTGCCGACGGACCGGATCGCGACGCTGCCGCAGCAGTCCACAGCAGACACCTCCCCGGAGGGTGCCGCGCCCGGAGCTCGGCGGTCCGTCTCCGCACCGGAGCGACCCCGTCCCACCCCGCACCCCCGCGCCGCCCCGGAGGACTCCGCCGAGGAGTCCGCCGGGGACTCCGGGGCGAACGCCGAGCCGGAGACCGCGCCGGGCCGCAAGCGGCGCTGGTTCTCCCGTAAGCGGGGTGAGCGGTGAGCGCACCCACCCGAACGAACTTTCCGGGGGCGGGCGCGCTGCGGGAGACCGGCAGGCTGTTCGCCCTCGGGCTGGACGTGATCCGCCTGCTGCCGAAGCGCCCCTTCCAGTTCCGCGAGTTCATCCAGCAGTGCTGGTTCATCGCCGGGGTCACGATCATGCCGACCGCCCTGGTGGCCATCCCCTTCGGCGCGGTCATCGCGCTGCAGCTGGGCTCGTTGACCGAACAGCTCGGTGCCCAGTCATTCACCGGCGCGGCCAGCGTGCTGGCGATCATCCAGCAGGCCAGCCCCATCGTCACCGCGCTGCTCATCTCCGGAGCGGGTGGATCGGCGATCTGCGCCGACCTCGGTTCGCGCAAGATCCGTGACGAGATCGACGCGATGGAAGTGCTCGGCGTCTCCCCGGTGCAGCGTCTCGTGGTGCCGCGGGTGCTCTCGGCGATGCTGGTCGCGGTGCTGCTCAACGGCATGGTCAGCGTCGTCGGTGTGCTCGGCGGCTACTTCTTCAACGTGATCCTGCAGGGCGGGACCCCGGGTGCCTACATGGCCAGTTTCGGCGCCCTGGCGCGGCTTTCCGACGTGTGGATCGGCGAGTTCAAGGCGCTGATCTTCGGGTTCATCGCGGGGGTGGTCGCCGCGTACCGCGGTCTCAACCCGCCGCCGGGGCCGAAGGGCGTCGGCGAGGCCGTCAACCAGTCGGTGGTGGTCACCTTCCTGCTGCTGTTCGCGGTGAACTTCATCATCACGCTGCTGTACCTGCAGATCTTCCCGGCACAGAGGTTGTGAGGGAATGGCCACGATTTCCCGACGGGTGCGCAGGATCGCCGGTCGTCCACTGCGGACTCTGGACGACCTGGGGGACCAGATGTCGTTCTACGTCAGGACGCTGGTCTGGATACCCAAGGCCGTGCTGCGGTACTTCAGGGAGGTGCTGCGGCTGCTCGCCGAGGTGAGCTTCGGCAGCGGTGCTCTCGCGGTCATCGGCGGCACGGTCGGCGTGATGATCGGGCTGACCATGTTCACCGGCGTGGTGGTCGGTCTGCAGGGCTACGCCGCGCTCAACCAGCTCGGCACCGCGGCCTTCTCCGGCTTCGTGTCCGCGTACTTCAACACCCGCGAGATCGCTCCGCTGGTGGCCGGGCTCGCGCTGTCGGCCACGGTCGGCTCCGGCTTCACCGCCCAGCTGGGCGCGATGCGGATCTCCGACGAGATCGACGCGCTGGAGGTCATGGGCATCCCCAGCCTGCCCTACCTGGTCAGCACCAGGGTCGTCGCCGGTTTCGTGGCCGTCATCCCGCTGTACGTCCTCGGGCTGCTCAGCTCCTACCTGGCCTCCAGAGCGGTCACGATCTTCGTCTACGGACAACCCCCCGGCACCTACGACAAGTACTTCAACCTGTTCCTGCCTCCGGGGGACGTCCTGTGGTCCTTCGGAAAAGTGCTCGTATTCAGCGTGGTGGTGATCATGACGCACTGCTACTTCGGCTACCGGGCGAGCGGTGGACCAGCCGGTGTCGGGATCGCCGTCGGCCGTGCCGTGCGCACGGCGATCGTGTCCACGGCGGTTCTCGACCTGCTGCTGAGCCTGGCGATCTGGGGCTCCTCGACGACCGTGCGGATCGCCGGATGAGCGCGCGCGGCAGGGCGAGCACGGTCAAGCGGCGCTTCATGGGGCTGGCGCTGCTGATGTGCATGGTGCTGTTCGTCAGCCTGACCGTGGCCATCTACCAGAAGGCCTTCAAACCGGTGGTCGAGGTCGAGCTGCGCGCGGCCTCGGCGGGCAACCAGCTGCGCCCGCGCTCGGACGTGAAGGTGCGGGGCATGCTCGTCGGCGAGGTGCGCCGGGTCAGCGCGAACGGAGACGGGGCGCTGCTGCGGCTGGCGCTCGACCCGGAGGAGGTCGACAAGATCCCGTCCAACGTGAGCGCGCTGCTGCTGCCGAAGTCGCTGTTCGGCTCGCGCTACGTCTCCCTGCGGCTGCCGGAGAACCCGTCCGGAACGCACCTGTCCGAAGGGGACGTGATCACCCAGGACCGCACCGCGGCCTCCGTGGAGCTGCAGAACGTGCTCTCCGACACCTTGGAAGTGCTGCGTGCGGTGAAGCCCTCGGAGCTGTCGTCCACGCTCAACGCGCTGAGCACCGCTCTGGAGGGGCGCGGCGACGACCTGGGCGAGACCCTCTCCCGGCTCAACGGCTACCTGAAGGGGTTCAACCCGGCCATCCCCGACCTCAAGCGCAACCTGCGCGAACTGGTCGGGGTCGCCGAGACCTACGAGAAGGCCGCCCCCGACGTGCTCAACGCGCTGGATCACCTGACCACCACTTCGAAAACCCTGGTCGAGCAGCGCGAGGCGCTGGCGGAGCTCACCGAGCGGACCACGCGCACCTCCGACGACCTGCGCGGTTTCCTGGAGCGGAACCGCAAGAACCTGATCACGCTGAACTCGTCCGCGCGCCCCACCACGGACGTGCTGGCCAAGTACGCCCCGGAGTACCGGTGCTTCCTGCGCGACATGGCCGAGTTCGTCCCCAGGATCGATCGCGCCTTCGGCAAGGGAACCGACGAGCCGGGGCTGCACATCACCCTGGAGGTCACCTCCGACCGCGGGAAGTACGTGCCGGGGCGGGACGAGCCGACCTACCGGGACGAGCGCGGGCCCCGGTGCTACAACTTCGAGAACGCGCCGAGCCCCTTCCCGCAGTACCCGCCGGACGGGCCGGTCAAGGACGGCTCGTACAAGCCGCCGCCGGCGCGGACCTCCAACGAGGGAGTCAACCCGCCGTCCGGAGGGGAGCAGTACCCGCGGAACCGGGAGACCTCCGAGCAGGGGGCGGCGGGCACCTCCCCGCAGGCCGCGGGCAGGACCGGCGAACTGGCGAACTCCGAAGCCGAGCAGGAGTTCATCTCCACCGTGCTCGCACCGAGCATGGGGGTTCCCCCGGGGGAAGTGCCGGACTGGAGCTCGCTGCTGGTCGGTCCGCTGCTGCGTGGAACTGAGGTGAGCTACCGATGAACGGACGCTCGGTCACCGGCCCCCTGGTCAAGTTCACGGTCTTCGTGCTCGTCACCGTGCTGGCCACCGGGGTGCTGGTGCTGACCATCGCCAACCAGAGCCTGCGCAGCTCGGAGTCGTACTCCGCGCTGTTCACCGACGTGACGGGGCTGAAGGAGGGCGACGACGTGCGCATCTCCGGGGTCCGGGTCGGGCAGGTGGAAAGCATCGACCTGGTCGACCGCGGCACGGCCGAGGTCGAGTTCACCGTTTCCCAACGACGGCTGCCCAGCTCGACCGAGGCCGCGGTCAAGTGGCGCAACCTCATCGGCGAACGCTACGTGGCGCTGGAGCAGGGCACCGGAGCCGTCGACGAGCAGCTGGAGAGCGGAGCGACCATCCCGCTGGAGCGGACCAGTCCGCCCCTGGATCTCAACGCCCTGCTCGGCGGGTTCCAGCCCCTGTTCCGGGCGCTCTCGGCGGACGAGGTCAACAAGCTCTCCCACGAGATCATCCAGGTGCTGCAGGGCGAGTCCGGGACGGTGGAGAGCCTGCTGTCGCACACGGCCTCGCTGACCAGGACCATCGCCGAGAAGGACAAGGTCATCGGCCAGGTGGTGTCCAACCTCAACAGCGTGCTGCGCACCGTCGACGAGCGGCGCAGCGAACTGTCCGGGTTGGTCACCCAGCTGCAGGAACTGGTGTCCGGGCTGGCCGCCGACCGGCAGTCCGTGGGCAGCGCCATCACGGCCATGGACGAGCTGACCAACACCACGGCCGGGTTCACCGCGGACGCCCGCGAACCGCTGAAGCAGGACATCGCCGGGCTGCGCGAGGTGTCGGCGAACCT
Source organism: Actinopolyspora sp. BKK2 (assembly GCF_011291845.1). Classification (NCBI taxonomy): domain Bacteria; kingdom Bacillati; phylum Actinomycetota; class Actinomycetes; order Actinopolysporales; family Actinopolysporaceae; genus Actinopolyspora; species Actinopolyspora sp. BKK2. The sequence goes on from NZ_JAANTE010000002.1 coordinate 432,305, forward strand.
CAACCGGAACAAGAGCGACGTGCGCGAGTTCCTGCAGAACATGCCGGGCAAGCTCGAAACGATCACCAGGACGGCCAGCTACGGCTCCTGGTTCAACTTCTACGTGTGCGGGGTCTCCGGAAAGGTCGGCGTCGGCGATGCCGAGCTCCCGCTGCCGTTGATGCCGGTCACCCAGCCGAGGTGTCGCCCATGAAGTCCTTCCAGAAGCGGGATCCGCTCAGGATCGGCGTGGCCGGGTTGCTGGTGCTGACCCTCGGAATCCTGCTCGCGATGAACTACAAGAGCCTGCCGTTCGTGTCGGGGACGACCTACACGGCCAACTTCAGCGAGGCGGGCGGGCTGGCCGAGGGGGACACCGTGCGGATAGCCGGTGTCCAGGTCGGCTCGGTCACCGGGGTCGAGCTGGAGAGCGGGCACGTGAAGGTCACCTTCGATGTCGAGGACGCCTGGGTGGGCGACCGCACGCATGCGGCGATCAAGGTCGGGACGTTGCTCGGCAAGAAGTACCTCGCCCTGGACACGCGCGGCGAGCGGGAGCAGAACCGGTCGGAACCCATCCCGCTGCAGCGCACCATGTCGCCCTACGACGTGATCGAGACCTTCGAGCAGCTGTCCGACACGGTCGGTGAGGTCGACACCGGGAAGATGGCCGAGAGCTTCCGGACGCTGTCGGAGACCTTCTCCGGGACGCGGGAGGAGATGCGCGGCACGCTGCAGGGCCTGTCCAGGCTGTCCAACACCATCTCCGAGCGCGATCGGCAGCTGAAGGAGCTGCTCGACAGGGCGAACAGGGTCGCGGGAACGCTGGCCGAGCGCAACACCGAGATCGAGAAGCTGCTGCGGGACAGCAACCGGCTGCTGCGGGAGCTGAGACAGCGCAGGGACGCGATCAAGTCCTTGCTCGACGGGGTGACGGAGCTGTCCAGGCAGCTGACCGGTCTGGTCGAGGACAACGAGCAGCAGCTCCGCCCCGCGCTGGAACAGCTGGACCAGGTCACCGAGCTGCTGCGCGACAACCAGGAGAACCTGGGCAAGAGCATCGAGCGGATGGCCCCGTTCACCAGGTTGTTCTCCAACGTGCTCGGCAGCGGGCGCTGGTTCGACGTCTACCTCTGCGGCTTGCTTCCACCCGCCGTCGGTCCGGTCAACCAGGAGGGGTGTCTGCCATGAGCCGACGATTGGGCAAACCTCCGTTCACCCGCGGGCTGGCGCTGGGCAGCGTGCTCGTCCTCCTGGTCAGCGTCGGGGTCTGGTGGGTGTTCCTCGGAGCGGACCAGCGCCGCGTCGTCGCCTACTTCGACGACGCGGTCGGCCTGTACGAGGGCGGTGAGGTCCGGGTGCTCGGGGTGAAGGTGGGCAGCGTCGACGCGGTCACACCGCAGCCGGAGCGCGTCCGCGTGGAGATGAGCGTGCGGCGCGAGCTGAAGATCCCGGCGAACGCGGGGGCGGCCGTGATCTCGCCCAGCGTGGTCAGCGGGCGGTTCGTGCAGCTGACCCCGGTTTACGAGGGCGGGCCGACGCTGGAGAGCGGGGCGGTCATCCCGAAGGGGCGCACCGTGACCCCGGTGGAGATCGACGAGGTCTACAACAGCCTCAACGAGCTGTCCGAGGCGCTCGGTCCGAAGGGGGCCAACTCCGACGGCGAGCTGAGCGAACTGCTCGACACCGGAGCGCGGAACCTCGAGGGCAACGGGGAGCTGATCTCGCGCACGCTGCGCGACCTGGGCGAGGCGGGCAGCACGCTGTCCGGGAGCAGCGAGGACCTGTTCGCCACTGTGGACAAACTGCAGAAGGTCACCTCGAACCTGGCCGAGAACGACGGCGAGGTGCGCCGCTTCAACAGCCGGATGCGCGAGATCAACGACCTGCTCGCCTCCCAGCGGGACGACCTCGACACCGCGCTGTCCGAGTTGGCCCTGGCGCTGCGGAAGGTGAAGAACTTCGTGCGCACCAACGAGGACAAGCTGCACAGCAACGTCGAACAGCTCGACTCGATAGCCAAGGTGGTCGCCCGGCAGAACGAGGCGTTGCGCGAGACCCTGACCAACGCGCCGCTGGCCCTGGGCAACCTGCAGAACTCGTACAACGCCGCCTCGGGAACCCTGGACACCAGGGCGAATCTCAACGAGCTGCGCCAGCCTCCGCTGGTGCTGCTGTGCAAGCTGCTCGAGCAGGCCCGCCCCGGCAGCGGGAACGGTCCCTCGCAGCGGACCGATGCGCCGGCGGGGCTGCGTTCCGGTTGCGAGTCCGTGCGGAACTTCCTGGACGCGGGAGGGCAGCTGCCCGACCCGGCGGAGACGATCTCCAAGCTGCAGCGCGGCCAGCGCCCCGATCTCCCGGTTCCGCTGAAAACCAGCAGTGACCGGGTCTTCGGCGGCTCGGACGGGTCCGGATCGGGGGGACAGGGCTGATGTCGGGAACCGATGGAATCGCACGGGCGAGCCACGAGCGCGGGCGAACCTCCGCGCGCCGCCGGCTCCCCGGGGTGCTGCTGGCGCTGTTCGGCACGCTGCTGCTCACCGCGGGATGCGGGCTGGGCGGCTTCAAAGGCGTGCACGGCCTTCCGCTGCCCGGCGGGGCGGATGTGGGCGAGCAGCCCTACACGGTCAAGGCGCGGTTCGACGACGTGACTGACCTCGTCCCGAACGCCGGCGTGCGGGTCAACGACGTGCCGGTGGGCCGGGTCTCGAACGTCGAGCTCACCGACGAGTCCTGGCAGGCGGAGGTGACCATGGTCGTCAACGACGAGGTGGACCTGCCGCGCAACGCCCTGGCCAAGATCGAGCAGTCCAGCCTGCTCGGGGAGAAGTACGTGGAGCTGTACAAGCCCCCGGAATCGGAGGCCTCCGCGGAACGCCTGGGCGGGGGAGATCTGATCCCGCTGGAGCGCACGGGGCGCGGTCCCGAGGTGGAGGAGGTCCTGGGGGCGCTTTCCATGCTGCTCAACGGCGGTGCGATCGGGAAGGTGCAGAACATAGCCGAAGAGCTCAACAAGGCGCTGGACGGCAGGGAGGGCGAGGTGCGCGACCTGCTGTCCAGAATGGATCACCTGGTGTCCGAGCTCGACGGGAGCAAGGACGAGATCACGTCCGCCCTGGACAGCGTCAACGAGCTCAGCGCCGAGCTGCGCCGGCAGCGCGCGAACATCGACACGGCGCTGAGCGACCTGGAACCCGGGCTGAGAGTGCTGAACGACCAGCGGGAGCAGCTGGTGACGATGCTGGAGTCGCTGGACGAGCTCTCCGGGGTGGCCACCGAGGTGGTCAACAGCACCAGGAAGGACGTCCTGCACAACCTCCGGAACCTGCAACCAGTGCTGCGCAACCTCGCCGCGGCCGGTTCGGACCTGCCGAAGTCGCTGGAGATCCTGTTCACCTATCCGTTCACGGACGGGGCGGTCGAAGGCATCAAGGGCGACTACACCAACCTGCACATCGACGCCGATCTGAACCTGAGTCGGGTGACCGAGAACCTGGGGCGCAGCAGGCAGCCCCTGCTCGACCTGCCGAACGAGTCCGAGAGCTCGCAGCTGCCCGACCTGCCCCTGCCGCTTTCCGGGGGCGATCCACCCGACCCCGTCGCTCCCGAGGGATCCGGGAGCGGATCCGGTGGCGGGGCGAACGACCGGCCGGAGGAGGGCTCCTCGTCCGAGGACGGTTCGTCCGACGACGGAGGCCCGCTCGGCTTCCTGTTCGGAGGTGACTGATGCTCACCCGCAAAGTTCGCGTGCAGATCGCGGCCTTCCTCGCCGTGGCGCTGGTCGGGGTCAGCTACGCCGGGGCCAGGTACGCGGGGCTGGACCGGTTGTTCGGCCCCAGGGGGTACGTGGTCACGGTCCAGCTGGCCAGCTCGGGCGGGATCTTCCCCAACGCCGAGGTGACCTACCGGGGCGTCCAGGTGGGGCGGGTCGGCGAACTCGAACTGACCCGGGAGGGGGTCGAGGTCCCCCTGGACATCGAACCGTCCGCTCCGCGGATCCCCGCCGACGTGCGGGCCGTCGTGGCCAACCGCTCGGTCGTCGGCGAGCAGTACGTGGACCTGCGCCCGAAGAGCTCCGGCGGGCCGTACCTGCACGACGGCTCGGTGGTGCGGAAGCCGGACACCACCACTCCGCTGCCCGTCGAGGACCTGCTGGGCAACGTGAACGACCTCGTCGAGTCCGTTCCCGAGGACTCGCTGCGCACGGTGGTGCGCGAGCTGGGCACCGCCTTCGAGGGCAACGGTGACGAGCTCCAGCGGGTGCTGGACACCACCGACGAGTTCACCGCGGAGGCCGCGGAGCACCTGCCCCAGACCAGGAAACTGCTCGCGGACACCACCACCGTGCTCGACACCCAGAACGACCAGGCCTCGGCCGTGCGGTCGTTCAGCGCGGACCTCCGGCTGGTCGCCGAGCAGCTCGAGAAGTCCGACGGCGACATCCGAGCGGTCCTGGACCGCGGCGCCCCGGCTGCCGAGGAGGTCGGTGGTGCGCTGCGGCGGACCGGGCCGAAGCTCTCCTCGCTCATGGCCAACGGGATACCGACGGCCCGCGCGCTGGAGGACAACGCGGCCGGGCTGGAGCAGATGTTCGTGACCTACCCGGCCGTGTCCGCGGGGGGCTTCACCGTGGCCCCGGGGGACGGTTCGGCGCACTTCGGCCTGGTGCTCAACGCCTTCGACCCGATGCCCTGCGTGTACGAGGGCACCGAGCGAAGAGCGGGCGACGAGCTGACTCCGGTTCCGTTGAACAGCGACGCGCGCTGCGAGGTGCCCGAGGACAGCCCGACCGCGGTGCGCGGGAGCCGGAACGCTCCGGGCGGTCGGGGCGCTCCGGGTGGTCAGGGTGAGTGAAATTTTGCGTCCGAGTTGTCGGGGGTGTGGGGAATCGTCATGAACACGGCAGGTGTGAAGCGGAATCGTTCCGGGCGCAGGTGGCCGCTGGTGACCGCGTCCGTGCTGCTGGCCGCGAGCGTGCTCGCGGCAGGGGGATTCGGTGTTTCCTGGGCGCTGGCGGCCAACGATCCCTCCGTGGAGCTGGCCGCTACCCGGGATCGGGTGCTGAGCGCGGGCCGACAGGCGGTGATCAACTACAACTCGATCGACCACCGGCAGGCGCAGCAGGACGTGGACCAGGCCCTCGACGGGACCACCGGTCCGCTGCACGACGTGCTGGAGGGGAGCCGCGACCAGCGGATCGAGCGAATCACCAAGAACAAGGTGGTCATGCGGGCGGAGGTGATGGACTCGGCGCTGACCGAGCTGAACACCCGCGAGGGCAAGGCGCGGATGATCGCGAGCTACAAGATCACCAAGGAGTCCAAGGACGGGAAACCGTCCACCACCAGCTGGCGGGTTCGCACCGAGCTCACCAGAACCGGGCAGGGGTGGAAGATGAGCCGGATGAAGCCCACCGCTATCTAGCGCTGGTGGTGCCCGCGGCGAACGCCGCCACTCGACATCGTACCCACCCGGAGCGGGCTCAGGTGAGAGCTCCCCGAGGAACGGGCCACGCGCAAACCAGTCCACGCAATCTCGCAGCAGAACTTCGCGCAACCGGTCGGTCAGAAGGAGAGCGTCGTGAGCGTTTCCCGCAGTACTCCACGCCGCCGCCAGAGTGGTTCCCCGGCACGCAAGCCGCGTGTCGCCGGGACGAGGAACCGCGCGAGCACTGCCGCGGGCGCGTCCCCGCGGGCGGACGCGCCGGCCGAGCAGGACGCCGGTCAGGACACGAGCACGGTCGCCGGGCAGGATTCCGCGGAGACCGCCGCGGAGGAGACCGGGGCAGCGGAAGCCGGGGCGGTGGACGGGACCGAGCCTGCGACCGCCGCGGCAGCGGATGCGGCGGAGGACGCGACCACGGGGGGTCCGGCTTCGGGTGAGGACGGCCCATCGGAGCAGGACAGCGCTGCGGAGGCCGGCGCTGCGGAGGCCGGCGCTGCGGAGGTCGGCACTGCGGAGGCCGACACCGCCGAGAGCACGAGCACCGTTGACGATGGTTCCGACGAGGACTCCGAACGGGGCGAGGAACCGGAACGGTCCCGTGGCGAAGTCGCACCGGGGCGGGGTTCCGGTGCTACCGGCAGCGCGGACGGACAGCGGGAGCCCGCGGCTTCTCCAGCCGAGTCCTCCGGTGGGCGGGGCAGGCGCTCGTGGAGGCGCGCCTCGGACTCCGGGAGCCGGTCCGGACTCTCCTCCGGACACGTGAGGACCGTGCTGACGGCGGTGCTGCTGGTGCTCGCCCTCGGCTTCGGCGGGCTCGCGTACTGGTTCCACCAGACGGCCCACGCGCTGCGGCACGAAGGCCCCTCCGCGAACGCGGCGCTCGTGGACGAGGCCACCACCAGTGAGGTCAAGGGGCAGATCGGCAGCGCGGTGGAAAAGCTGTTCTCCTACGACTACTCCAACGTGGGCAAGACCGACAAGGCGGCCGAGAACCTGCTGGTGGGCGAGGCCGTGGAGCAGTACGACAAGATGTTCAAAACGGTGCGCGAGCAGGCGCCCAAGCAGAAGATGAAGCTCACCAGCACCGTCGCCAGGTCGGGGGTGACCCTGCTCGAGGGGGACCGCGCCGAGGTCCTGGTGTTCGTCAACCAGGAGGCCACGAGCGCCAAGAGCGACGAGGGCGGCATGTACCCCGCCCAGTTGACGGTGCAGGCCGAGAAGCGCTCCGGGGAGTGGAAGATCTCCGGCATGTCGCAGTTCGCCCGGTAGCGGAGAGCTCCGGCGGCCCGGTCCGCGCGGGTGGCCGGAGCGGAGACCTCCCGCTGGGCGATCCGGGCGGGAGGGCGTCACCGCGGGAGCGCCCCCCGGGGAGGCACGGCGCGGCCGTGCCACCGGCCGTCAGCCCGCGAGCAGCGTCCCCAGCTCCCGCAACCGGCCCGCGCCCTCCAGGCGCCGCAGCGGCTCCGGGGGCAGCGCCGTGGCGCCACAACGCGCCCCGGCCAGCGCACCGGCCATGCTGCCGATGGTGTCGGTGTCCCCGCCCGCGGCTATGGCGAAGCGGACGGCCTCCCGAGGGGAGTCCGGGTGGCGCAGGAAGGAGAACAGGGCCAGCGGAACCGAACCCGGGGCGGTCACGTCGTTGCCGAGCCGCTCGGCCGCCTCGGCGGGTGGGCTGGAACGCGGGACCGCGCGCGTCCGCTCCAGCAGGGATATCCAGCGCGAGCCCGGGCAGCAGCCGGCCACCCGGTCGAGGAACCGGTCCGGGTCGAGAGCGGTGTCGGCGGGCGTGGACAGCGCGAGGTGGACGGCGCACCCCTGCACGGCGGCGGCGTGCGCACCGTCCGGGTGGGCGTGGGTGACCTCTCCGCTGCGGAGTCCCAGGGTGGCTGCCTCCGGCTGGGTCGGAGCCGCGAGCGCCACCGGGGAGACGCGCATGGCCGCGCCGTTGCCGTAGGAGCCCTGCCCGCCGAAGGAGTTCCGGGCGGCGCTGCTCCACTCCGAGCCGGACAGCACCGCGCAGAAGACGTCGCCGATCCCGCCGCCCCACCCCCGACCCGGTTCGGCGCGCCAGGCCCGCGCGAAGCCGAGCGCCAGGTCCTGCTGCTGGATCCCGCTCCCGGGGGAGCGCTCGGCGAAGTGCTCGGCCAGCACGAGGGTCAGCACGGTGTCGTCGGTGTAGCGCAGCTCCCCCTCGGAGGTCTCGACCTCGTCCAGCTGGTCGGCGCGCACCGCGGACATGCCCTCGAACCGGGATCCCAGGGAGTCCCCCAGCGCCGCGCCGAGCAGCAGCCCCGCTGCTCGGTCCCGCGGATCTGCAGTGTTCACGTGTCGTCTCCCGTGTGCCGTTGCCCCCGCTGCCCCCGCGCGGGAGGCGGGGCGCTCGTCCGTTCCGCGTGGCTCAACTCCCCGCGTGAACGTATCCCGCCCACAGCGTCGGGGTGTCCGGGTAGCGGCGCCGCAGCCGTCTGACGAGCGAGTTGAGCACAGCGGGGGTCCACGTGGCGTTGAACTTCCCGTCCTGGGAGATCTCCGTGTACAGGGCCGAGATCACGTCCTCGGAGGCCCCGCGGTGAACGGCCCAGAGGGTGCCGACCACGTGGGCGAAACCGATGAAGGCGAACGCGTCGGCCAGCGTGAAGGTGGCTGCCGAGGGGGTCTCCCTGGTGCGGCAGCGGGCCAGGCAGGCGAACCGCGCCTTGCCGAAGTCGTGCTGCCCCAGCTCGAGCAGCCCCAGGGACCGCTCGCGGTCCTCCCGGTCCAGCACCAGGCTCGCCGCGGGTTGCGCGGCGTTCTGGGTGCTGGGTTCGCAGATGTGCATCCAGGGGTGCTGCTGCATCGCGGTGAGCGCAGTCTCGGTGGGGTGCTCCCCGCTGGACAGCACGGGTGCCGACGGCCAGTGGCGCGCCGGGATCCTGGTCGGGTGCTCGGGGGCGTGCTGATCGGGTGGTCCCACGATGAGTCCCGGGCCGTTGTCGAGCTCCTCCCGCTGCTCGGTGTCCAGCAGGGTGCGCAGTCCCGGGGTGTAGGAGGAGACGACCCTGTCCAGCGCCGACTCGCCCTCGGAGGAGGTGGCCGCGTGCAGCGGCAGGAAGGCGGCCGCGCCCTGCGGGCTCCACCAGAGCCGCGGCCAGCGCACCCCCTGCGCGGGAGTGCGGGTGTAGCCCATGCGCTCGAGCACGGGGCGGGTGACGTTCCGCCACAGCCAGTCCAGGGCCTCGGAGAGGGCGTTCTCGCTCTCCGCGCTGCGCTGTCCCTGCTGCGTGGAGTTCAGTATCGTCTCGGCGTGCCTTTCCGCCAGCTCGGGTGAGACCGCGGGCAGGCCGACCACCAGGGCGCGCCCGCCGAAGACGACGATGGCGTCCGAGCGGTACTTGCTCAGGTTGAGCAGCACCACCGCGCCCTGATCGGTGGCCTCGGCCAGCCTGGAGAAGGGCAGCGGGGTCATGGTCCGCTCGTGGCCGGGTTCGGCGTGGATCTCCTGCAGGAGGTCGTCCCAGGTCTCGGCCAACCAGCGTCGCCGCTCCACGTCCTCGACGATGTCCGGCCCGCTCAGGACGGGCTCCTCGTTCGGGCGGTCCAGCAACCTGCGCAGGCGCACGGCGTCGGTGGCCAGCTCCGGGTGGGCGTGGTTCAGCCTGCCGAGCTCCCCGCTGCCGGGGAGCAGCTCGGAGAACAGCGCAGCGCGACCGTGCTCCAGCAGCTCGACGGCCCGCTCCGGTTTGCCGACCTCCAGCGCGCACGCGGCCGCGTCGGCGGTCACGTGGGCCCAGCGGCGCTGCACGCCCGAGGTGGCCACCGTCCGCTTGCCCTGGGTGACCAGCGGGAGCAGTTCCACCGCGAGCGTGAACGACTCGAGGGCTTCCGACCAGCGGTGGGCGTGGGCCGCCAACCTCCCGCACAGGTTGGCCGCCCGGAGCCGCTGATCGGCGGGTCCGGTGGGAAGGGTCGCCGCCTCGGTCAACGTCCTGCGCGCCCAGCGGTAGAGCTTCCGTCTGCCGGTGCGGCGGTAGAGGGTCTGCAGCGCGCGCCCCAGGTGCGTGGACACCGACACCCGTTCCGGAGCCGAATCGGGCATGGCGATCAGCGCCCGGTCGAACATCTCGATGGCCGTTTCCAGATCCTCGTTGCGGCCGCTGACCCGGTTCCTGTGGACCGCGACCACACCCAGCTGGGCGTAGGCGGTGTACTGCGGGGCGGTGCGGGCCTCGGAGGCGTTCAGCGCCTGCTGCGCCGTTTGGGTGGCGCGGTCGAGGTCCTCCTGCTCGTTCGCGCGCTCGAACCTGGTGATGAGCGTGGAAGCCAGCGAGTTCAGCACCGCGCACTGCTTCGGTTCCGGGACTTCGGCCTCCGTCGCCGCCTCGCCCGCGGCCACGGCCGTGTCCAGCGCCGCCGTGTTGCCGCCGTGCAGGTAGTGGCGGCGGGCGAGCGCCCCGTACCCCGCCAGCGCCACGGCGCGGTTCGGGTCGTCGCCCGCGAGGTCGCGCATCCACGGGCTGATCACCCGGAGCGCCCGGTAGAGATTGTCGGGCTCCCCGCTGCTGTCCAGGTGCTCCACGGTGGCCGAGGCGAGGTTCCAGACCAGCTTGCCCAGCAGCGGGTTGCCCGGGTCCAGGGCGTCGAGCGTGCCGAAGAGCTCGTCGACGGCCGACTGCAGGTCGTTCAGGTCACCGCGTTGGCGGTAGCGCAGTCGCAGCGCCTCGGCGAAGCGCAGCAGCGTGGACCTCCGGTGCTGTCCGTCCGGCAGCGACTCCACGCCGTTGCTCAGGTACTTGATCCCCTCGTCGAGGTCGCTGGGTTCGGCGTTGCGCTCGTGCCTGCGCAGCAGAGCCGTGCCCAGGCTGACCAGCAGCTCCGGGTCTCCGCCGCGCTGGGCGCCGTCCCCGCCGGCCGTTTCGCGCAGCGCCGCGCGGAAGGCGTCGACCGACTCGTCGTCCGAGTTGCTGTCGGAGGCCAGCCGTGCGTGCGCCTTGAGCGCGTTGCCCAGGCGCACCAGCGCCGTGGTGCGGTGCCGTCCGTTGCCCTCGGTGTCCCCGCCGGTGGTGGGGATCCGGTCCAGGCGCTCCGTGGCGCGCCTGGCGGCCCGCACGGCGTCGGCGGCCTGCTCGGCGGAGCCCTTGCGGGTGGCGCAGTCCGTATGCGCCAGCGCGAGGTTGCACAGGTAGAGCACCGCGTCGGGGTCGTCGCGGCGCGCGGAGTCCGCCGCCGAGCGGTAGTACGCGACGGCGTCCTCGAGGTGGGCCAGGTCGCCGGAGGCCAGGTGGGCGAGCTGGGCGGCGCTGCCCAGGTTGTTGAGCACGCTCGGCCGGGAGGGGTCGTTTTCCGGCAGCGCGCCGGCCGTGGCGCGCAGCACCTCGGTCACCCAGGACAGCGCCTTGAAGTCGAAGGTGGCCATCATGTGGTTGAGCGCGGCCAGCGCGTCGGCGTAGCGCTGCTCGGGGGTCTGCTCCTCGGGAGTGGGCCGGCTCTCGGGGGCGGGGGGACCGGGCTGGTCGGTCCGCACGGGTGCGGTCTCCTCCACGTTGTTGAACCAGCTGTTGCCGGTGCCCGCGGAGTGCTCGGGAGGTGGTCCGGAGGGTTGATCGCTCCCGTGGAACGGCTGATTCTGCTGGTGCACCTGGTTGTCCATCCTTGTTCTCCCGTGTCACCGCTGGTGCGGAACCGAGGCTGGCTCTTCGAGGGTGGCAGCCGGTGTCGCGTAAGATCGTGACCCCGCGTTCGGTCCGCGCTCGCGGATCTTCACCGGCTCGGGGGAGACGATACGAGCGCCCTCCGGCGGCTCGCCGGGGTATCGGTGGAAAATCCGCGCGCGACGTCCGTAGTTCGCCAACACCGTACGTCCGGTGCGCGCGACCGCGGGTGGGCGAGGGCGGCCGCGCTTTCGTGGCGAGGGGCACACGAACTCCGTGAGCGGATCGCCGTTCGGGGGCGTAGAGTAACGACAGGAGCGCACGGCGTGGTGGGCAGTCACTGCGGGTGACCGTGTTCTCCACCACGAGGGTGAAGCAACTTTGATCCCTTGACTCACGGGCGCGGGACGGTCAGGCTTATTCGCGAACACGCTGAAGCGGAAGACCAAGCGGGCGATGCGGTGACCGCGGAGAGGGATGCTGAAGGCCCCCTCTCGACAGCGAGCTATACGCGAGCTAGACTACTACGTTGCGCTGCCCGCTTTCCCTGTTCCCCGCTCGAGGACCAATCATTGGTGATCCTGAGCTGGGGCTTTGGAACGTGGGCGCCATTGCACCCTTGACAGCCGTGCTACTCGGACCACCGGGTCCGAAGGCGGTTGCAGCCAGTTCAGAGTCCCGGAAGGACGCATCTTGGCAGTCTCCCGCGCGACCAAGGTCTCTGCAGCTTCCAACTTCACGAGGGGGATCCCTGGGGCCCCCAGGCGCGTCTCATTCGAGAAGATCCGTGAGCCGCTGGAAGTACCCGACCTACTGGATCTGCAGGTACAATCCTTCGAATGGCTCGTCGGTGACGAGGCCTGGTTCCAGCGCCGGGTCGATGCCGGCGAGGAAGCGCCCGTCGGCGGGCTGGAAGAGGTTCTGAGCGAGATCTCCCCGATCGAGGACTTCTCGGGCTCCATGTCGCTGTCCTTTTCCGACCCGCGTTTCGACGAGGTCAAGGCCTCCATCGAGGAGTGCAAAGACAAGGACATGACCTACGCGGCTCCGCTGTTCGTCACAGCGGAGTTCATAAACCAGACGACCGGCGAGATCAAGAGCCAGACCGTCTTCATGGGGGACTTCCCCGTGATGAGCGACAAGGGAACGTTCATCATCAACGGCACGGAGCGTGTCGTCGTTTCCCAGCTGGTTCGCTCCCCCGGCGTTTACTTCGATCAGACCGTCGACAAGTCGACGGACAAGGACGTCTACAGCGCGAAGATCATCCCGAGCCGGGGCGCCTGGCTCGAGTTCGACGTCGACAAGCGTGACACCGTCGGTGTGCGGATCGACCGCAAGCGTCGTCAGCCGGTCACCGTGCTGCTCAAGGCGCTCGGTTGGACGGCGGAGGGCATCCGCGAGCGGTTCGGTTTCTCCGAGACCATGCTCTCGACCCTGGAGAAGGACCACACCGCCGGTCAGGACGAGGCCCTGCTGGACATCTACCGCAAGCTTCGTCCGGGCGAGCCGCCGACCAAGGAAAGTGCGCAGACCCTCCTGGAGAACCTCTTCTTCAAGGAGAAGCGCTACGACATGGCCCGGGTCGGCCGGTACAAGGTCAACAAGAAGCTCGGTCTGGAGCTGCCCTTCACGACGGGCGTGCTCACCGAGGACGACATCGCCACCACCATCGAGTACCTGGTGCGGCTGCACGCGGGTGAGAGCTCGATGGGCCAGGAGGGCAACGAGGTCCCGGTCGAGCTCGACGACATCGACCACTTCGGCAACCGGAGGCTCCGCACCGTCGGTGAGCTGATCCAGAACCAGGTGCGCGTGGGGCTCTCCCGGATGGAACGGGTCGTCCGGGAACGGATGACCACCCAGGACGTCGAGGCCATCACACCGCAGACGCTGATCAACATTCGGCCGGTGGTCGCGGCGATCAAGGAATTCTTCGGCACCTCGCAGCTGTCCCAGTTCATGGACCAGACCAACCCGCTGGCCGGGCTGACGCACAAGCGGCGGCTCTCCGCGCTCGGGCCGGGTGGTCTCTCCAGGGAGCGTGCCGGCGTCGAGGTCCGCGACGTGCACCCCTCGCACTACGGTCGGATGTGTCCGATCGAGACGCCGGAGGGGCCGAACATCGGCCTCATCGGTTCGCTGGCCACCTTCGGGCGGGTCAATCCCTTCGGGTTCATCGAGACCCCGTACCGCAAGGTCGTGGACGGTGTGGTCACCGAGCAGGTGGACTACCTCACCGCCGACGAGGAGGACCGCTACACCAAGGCGCAGGCGAACACGCCGATCGACGAGAACGGGAACTTCCTCGAGGACCGCGTGCTCGGCAGGCGCAAGGGCGGCGAGGTCGAGCTGCTCGCTCCGACCGAGATCGAGTACATGGACGTCTCGCCGCGGCAGATGGTCTCGGCGGCCACGGCGATGCTGCCGTTCCTCGAGCACGACGACGCCAACCGTGCGTTGATGGGCGCCAACATGCAGCGCCAGGCGGTGCCGCTGCTGAAGAGCGACTCCCCGCTGGTCGGAACCGGCATGGAGCTGCGTGCGGCCGTGGACGCGGGCATGGTGATCACCGCGGAGAAGGCCGGGGTGATCGAGGACTCCTGCGCCGACTACATCACGGTCATGGCCGACGACGGCAACCGGCGCACGTACCGGTTGCAGAAGTTCGCGCGGTCCAACCACGGAACCTCCATCAATCAGAAGCCGATCGTCGACGAGGGCGACCGGGTGGAGGCGGGCCAGGTCATCGCCGACGGCCCCTCCACCGAGAACGGCGAGATGGCCCTGGGCAAGAACCTCTTGACGGGCATCATGCCCTGGGAGGGCCACAACTACGAGGACGCGATCATCCTCTCCGAGCGGTTGGTGCAGGACGACGTGCTGACCTCGATCCACATCGAGGAGCACGAGGTCGACGCCAGGGACACCAAGCTCGGTTCCGAGGAGATCACCAGGGACATCCCGAACGTCTCCGAGGACGTGCTCTCCGACCTCGACGAGCGCGGCATCGTCCGCATCGGTGCCGAGGTCCAGGGCGGCGACATCCTGGTCGGCAAGGTCACGCCCAAGGGTGAGACCGAGCTGACCCCGGAGGAGCGGTTGCTCCGGGCCATCTTCGGTGAGAAGGCCAGGGAGGTCCGGGACACCTCGCTGAAGGTTCCGCACGGCGAGACCGGCAAGGTCATCGGCGTCCGCGTGTTCAACCGCGAGGAGGACGACGAGCTCCCGCCGGGGGTCAACGAGCTCGTCCGGGTCTACGTGGCTCAGAAGAGCAAGATCCAGGACGGTGACAAGCTCGCGGGCAGGCACGGCAACAAGGGTGTTATCGGCAAGATCCTGCCGATCGAGGACATGCCGTTCACCAAGGACGGCACCCCGCTGGACCTCATCCTCAACACCCACGGTGTGCCGCGTCGTATGAACATCGGCCAGGTGCTGGAGACCCACCTCGGCTGGATCGCCTCGCAGGGGTGGTCGATCGAGGGCGATCCGGACTGGGCCTCGAAGATCCCGGAGGAGCTCTACGAGGTGGAGCCGGGAACCAAGACGGCCAGCCCGGTGTTCGACGGTGCCCGCGAGGAGGAGATCACCGGGCTGTTGGGGTCCACGAAGCCGAACCGCGACGGTGAGCAGATCGTGGACGGCGACGGCAAGGCGATGTTGATCGACGGACGCAGCGGGGAGCCGTACCCGCACCGCGTCGCGGTCGGCTACATGTACATCCTCAAGCTGCTGCACCTGGTGGATGACAAGATCCACGCACGGTCGACCGGGCCCTACTCGATGATCACCCAGCAGCCGCTGGGCGGTAAGGCCCAGTTCGGCGGCCAGCGCTTCGGTGAGATGGAGTGCTGGGCCATGCAGGCCTACGGCGCCGCCTACACGCTGCAGGAACTGCTTACGATCAAGTCCGATGACGTGCTCGGGCGCGTCAAGGTCTACGAGGCGGTCGTCAAGGGCGAGAACATTCCCGAGCCGGGTATTCCGGAGTCGTTCAAGGTGTTGCTCAAGGAGCTGCAGTCGCTGTGCCTGAACGTCGAGGTGCTCTCCAGTGACGGCGCCGCCATCGAGATGCGCGATGGTGACGACGAGGACCTCGAGAGGGCAGCTGCCAACCTCGGCATCAACCTGTCCAAGAACGAGGCCCCCTCGGTCGACGACGTTGTCAACTGACCTCGTCGCCGGTTCGCGGGGATCCCGCGTGGTCCCCGCGAACCGGCCCCACGTCCACCCGGCACACACCCAACCAAGGGAGAAGACCCGACGTGCTTGACGTCAACTTCTTCGACGAACTCCGTATCGGACTGGCGACCGCCGATGAGATCCGCCAGTGGTCGTACGGCGAGGTCAAAAAACCGGAGACCATCAACTACCGCACGCTGAAGCCGGAGAAGGACGGGCTGTTCTGCGAGAAGATCTTCGGCCCTACCCGGGACTGGGAGTGCTACTGCGGTAAGTACAAGCGTGTCCGGTTCAAGGGCATCATCTGTGAGCGCTGCGGTGTCGAGGTGACTCGTGCCAAGGTCCGGCGTGAGCGGATGGGCCACATCGAGCTGGCCGCCGCGGTCACCCACATCTGGTACTTCAAGGGCGTGCCCAGCCGCCTGGGCTACCTGCTCGATCTGGCGCCCAAGGACCTCGAGAAGATCATCTACTTCGCGTCGTACGTGATCACCTCGGTCAACACCGAGATGAGGCACAACGACATGCCGACCCTGGAGAGCGAGATCGGGGTCGAGCGCAAGAACATCGCCGACCAGCGCGACTCGGACCTGGAGTCGCGGGCGCAGAAGCTGGAGTCCGATCTCGCGGAGCTCGAGAACGAGGGCGCCAAGAGCGACGTTCGCCGCAGGGTCAAGGAGAGCGGCGAGCGCGAGATGCGCCAGATCCGCGAGCGCGCGCAGCGCGACATCGACAGGCTCGACGAGATCTGGGAGACCTTCACCAAGCTCGAGCCGAGGCAGCTGATCTCGGACGAGTCGCTGTACCGCGAGCTCTACGACCGCTACGGCGAGTACTTCACCGGCGGCATGGGTGCCGAGTCCATCGATGCGCTGCTGGCCAACTTCGACATCGACGCCGAGGCCGAGAGCCTGCGCGAGGTCATCCGCAACGGCAAGGGCCAGAAGAAGCTGCGTGCCCTCAAGCGGCTCAAGGTCGTGGCGGCCTTCCAGACCACCAAGAACAGCCCGCAGGGCATGGTGCTCGGTGCGATCCCGGTGATTCCGCCGGACCTGCGCCCGATGGTCCAGCTCGACGGTGGCCGCTTCGCGACCTCCGACCTCAACGACCTGTACCGCAGGGTCATCAACCGCAACAACCGGCTCAAGCGACTGATCGACCTCGGTGCGCCCGAGATCATCATCAACAACGAGAAGCGGATGTTGCAGGAGTCGGTGGACGCGCTGTTCGACAACGGCAGGCGCGGCCGCCCGGTCAGCGGCCCGGGCAACCGTCCGCTGAAGTCGCTGTCCGACCTGCTCAAGGGCAAGCAGGGCCGCTTCAGGCAGAACCTGCTCGGTAAGCGTGTGGACTACTCGGGCCGTTCGGTGATCATCGTCGGTCCGCAGCTGAAGCTGCACCAGTGCGGGCTGCCGAAGGAGATGGCGGTCGAGCTGTTCAAGCCGTTCGTCATGAAACGGCTGGTCGACCTGAACCACGCCCAGAACATCAAGTCCGCGAAGCGGATGGTCGAGCGGCAGCGCCCGCAGGTCTGGGACGTGCTCGAAGAGGTCATCTCCGAGCACCCGGTGCTGCTCAACCGTGCTCCCACGCTGCACAGGCTGGGTATTCAGGCCTTCGAGCCCCAGCTGGTCGAGGGCAAGGCGGTGCAGCTGCACCCGCTGGTCTGCGAGGCGTTCAACGCCGACTTCGACGGTGACCAGATGGCCGTGCACCTCCCGCTGTCCGCCGAGGCGCAGGCCGAGGCGAGGGTGCTGATGCTGTCCAGCAACAACATCCTCTCGCCCGCCTCCGGGCGTCCGCTGGCGATGCCGCGGCTGGACATGGTCACCGGGTTGTACTACCTGACCCGGGAGAAGGAGGGCGCGACCGGAGAGGGCCACGCCTACTCCTCGTACGACGAGGCGATCATGGCCCACGACCACGGTTCGCTGGACCTGCAGGCCAGGATCAAGATCCGGATGCGCGACATCGTCCCGGCCAAGGAGGACACTCCGGAGGGCTGGGAGTCCGGCCAGTCGATAACGATGGAGACCACCCTCGGCCGGGTGATGTTCAACGAGCTCCTGCCCGAGGACTACCCCTTCGTCAACAAGATGTTGGGCAAGAAGGCGCAGGGTGCGATCGTGAACGATCTCGCCGAGCGCTACCCGATGGTCTCGGTCGCGCAGACGCTGGACAAGCTCAAGGACGCGGGCTTCTACTGGGCGACGCGTTCGGGTGTCACCACCGCGATCTCCGACGTGCTCGTTCCGCCGAACAAGAAGGAGATCCTGGACTCCTACGAGTCCAAGGCCGACCAGGTCGAGAAGAGGTACCGGCGCGGTGCCCTCTCCCACGAGGAGCGCAACGCCGAGCTGGTCAAGGTCTGGAACGCGGCCAAGGACGACGTGTCCGAGGCGATGGAGAACAACTTCCCGGACGACAACTCGATCAGCATGATCGTGCGCTCCGGCGCGGCCGGGAACATGTCCCAGATCGTCCAGCTCGCCGGCATGCGTGGTCTGGTCTCCAACCCGAAGGGTGAGTACATCCCGCGCCCGATCAAGACCAACTTCCGGGAAGGTCTGTCGGTGCTGGAGTACTTCATCTCCAACCACGGTGCCCGCAAGGGTCTGGCCGACACCGCGCTGCGTACCGCCGACTCGGGCTACCTGACCCGGCGCCTGGTGGACGTCTCGCAGGACGTCATCGTGCGCGAGCTGGACTGCGGAACCGACCGCGGTATCCGCATGCCGATCGGGGAGACCACCCCGGACGGCAAGCTCATCCGCGAGAAGAACGTGGAGACCAGCGTCTACGCGCGGATGACCGCCGAGGACGTCAAGGACTCCGAGGGCAACATCCTGCTCAGTCGTGGCGCCGATCTGGGTGACCCGGCCATCGAGAGCCTGCTCGCGGCAGGCGTGAGCACCGTGCGGGTCCGCAGCGTGCTCACCTGCGAATCCGGTTCCGGTGTCTGCTCCTACTGCTACGGGCGTTCGATGGCCAGCGGCAAGCTGGTCGACGTCGGCGAGGCCGTCGGCATCGTCGCGGCGCAGTCCATCGGTGAGCCCGGTACGCAGCTGACCATGCGTACCTTCCACCAGGGCGGTGTCGGTGGCGACGACATCACCGCCGGTCTGCCGCGTGTCCAGGAGCTGTTCGAGGCAAGGCTGCCGAAGGGCAAGGCCCCGATCGCCGACGCCTCCGGACGGATCCGCCTGGAGGACAACGACCGCTACTGGAAGATGACGCTGACGCCGGACGACGGCAGCGACGAGATCACCTACGACAAGCTGTCCAAGCGGCAGCGGCTCGCGGTGATCAACGTCGGTGGCACCGAGCGTCAGCTGGAGGACGGCGACCACGTCGAGGTCGGCCAGCGCCTCATGGAGGGTGCTGTCGACCCGCACGAGATCCTGCGGGTTCTCGGGCCGCGGGAGGCCCAGCTGCACCTGGTCCGCGAGGTGCAGGAGGTGTACCGCTCCCAGGGCGTCGGTATCCACGACAAGCACGTCGAGGTCATCGTCCGGCAGATGCTGCGGCGGGTCATCATCATCGACTCCGGCGCGACCGAGTTCCTCCCCGGATCTCCGGTGGAGCGTTCCCAGTTCGAGTCGGAGAACCGCCGCGTCGTGTCCGAGGGCGGCGACCCCGCATCCGGCCGTCCGGTCCTGATGGGCATCACGAAGGCCTCGTTGGCCACCGAGTCGTGGCTGTCGGCGGCCTCCTTCCAGGAGACCACCAGGATCCTGACCAACGCCGCGATCGAGGGCGCCAGCGACAAGCTGATCGGCCTGAAGGAGAACGTCATCATCGGTAAGTTGATCCCGGCGGGTACCGGCATCAACAAGTACCGCAACATCCAGGTTCAGCCGACTGAGGAAGCACGTGCGGCCGCCTACGCGATCCCGTCCTACGACGACGGGTACTACGCGCCGGACGTGTTCGGTCCCGGAACCGGTGCCGCGGTCCCGTTGGACGACTTCGACTTCGGACGCGACTACCGCTGAGGCGGGACGGGGCGAACCGGCTGAGCTCGGTTCGCCCCGTGATCGCGTTCTTACCCGCCGGGGCTCCCTGCTCGTCTCCTCAGAGCAGGGAGCCCCTTCTCGTGCGTCCCCGCGAGCCGGGCAGGCCCGGTGGCGGAGACGTGAGCCGCGGCGGGGATCGGCGCGGAGGGGACCGGGGTCAGCTCTCCAAGTCCTCCAGCGTCTTGCGCACCCGCTGAAGTTCGGCCTCCAGCTCGGCCAGCCTGGCCTCGTGCTGCTGCCTGGCCTCGGTGATCACCGACTCGATCGCCTCGGAGATGTCGTCGTGCAGCTCGCCCGCCGCCTTGGAGACGGAGGAGGACGAGATGGGCAGCCCCTGCACGATCTTCTTGCCCCCGTGGGTCAGATCGGCCTGCCACTCTCCTTCGGCGGTGCCGCTGACCGTCAGGGTGAGCTCGACCGAGCGCGTCTTGCGCGCGGAGCTCTGCTTGCGCCCCTTGGTCTTCTTCTGCGTCGACTGCTCCTCCGAACCGCCGTTACCGCTCTGGGCGGTGTTGCCCGCGGGCTGCTGCTCGGACGGGGTTGGCTCGGAGGAGTTCGTCCCGGAAGGGTTTTGCTCGACCGTCTGCTCGGTCACGGACTGGTCGGCGGATGTGTCCTGTTGTTCGTTCACTGTTCCTCTCTCGAATCACACCGAGGGAAAAAGGTCGGGACGGATCACCTGTTCCGAAAGTCCCGTGCGCGGCGGCACGCCGTTGACGAACCCGACCGGGGGTCACGCTTCCCGGGGGGCGCCGCGGTTCCGGGGTTGCGCCAGGCCCCGCAACAGTGCGCGCAGGGAGTTCTCGAAGGCGTGCCCCGGTGGGGCGGCGTAGCCGATCACCAAGCCGTCCTGGCGCCGCCTTTCGTCGATCCAGTGTTCGGCCAGTCCTTCCAGCGCCACCGAATGCCGTCGCATACGCTCCAACATCCGTTCCTCCGAGGGACCGTCCGGATCGAGGCGTAGCGTCAGGTGCAAACCGGCCGCGATACCGGCGGGGTAGAGCTCGTGCCGCGTGTCCGACTCGCGAATGGCGGAAACGAGCTGCTGCCTTCGGCGCCGGTAGATCGCGCGACAGCGCCGCACGTGTTGATCATAGCTGCCCGAGCGGAGCATTTCGGCCAGGGTGAGTTGATCGAACACCGCAGGACTGCTGTCCGTGTGCGCTTTGACTTCCCCCACCGGTCCCACCAGGGCCGGAGGCAGCACCAACCAGGAGAGTCGCAGGCCGGGGGCGAGGGTTTTGCTCGCCGTGCCCGCGTAGACGACGTTGCGCGGAGCGATCCGCTGCAGGGCTCCGACGGGTTCGCGGTCGAAGCGGAACTCTCCGTCGTAGTCGTCCTCGATGATCAATCGTTGTTCGGACGTGGCCGTTTCGCACAGCGCCTTCCTGCGGCGCTCGGACATGGTCGATCCGAGCGGGTACTGGTGCGCGGGGGTGACCACCGCGGCCGGGCTTTCGAGCCCGGTGACGTCGATGCCTTCCGCGTCCACCGGGACGGCGCGCACTTCCAGACCGGCCGCGCGGGGGATCCCGCGCAGTTTTGGCAGCGTCGGGTCTTCGTAGTCGACGGAGCGCGTGCCACGCTGCCGCAGCACGGTGCTCAGCAGGTGGAGCGCGCGGTGGTGGCCCTCGCAGACGACGACCTGCTCCGGCGTGGTGCGCACCCCGCGCACACGCCCCAGGTATTCGGCGAGCGCGGTGCGCAGCGCGGGGTGGCCGCGGGGGTTGCCGTAGTCGAGTTCCGCCGCAGGTGCCGCGCGCAGCGCGCGGTGCTGTGCCGCGGCCCAGTCCTGGCGGGGGAACGTGCCGAGGTCCGGTTTCCCGGGAAGCAGGTCCCAGCGCAGTTCGGTGCCCCTGCGGGTGGCGGGCAGATCGGTGGGTTCCGGTGCGTGGAAGGGGCCGGGGGCGACCGTGGTGGGAGAGCCCTGCCGGATGACCAGGTACCCCTCGGCGGCGAGGAGCTCGTGGGCGCGGGTGACCGCTCCCCGGGAGATTCCCAGGTCGGTGGCCAGGGCCCTGGTGGACGGAACTCTGCTGCCCGCGGGAAGCCTGCCCTTCCGCACGGCGTCCCTGAGCGCGGACGCCAACCGGAGAGCTCCCGGGCGGGCGGGCAGTTCCAGGTGCAGGTCGAGTCCGAGCGAGCCGGAGCGGTACGAACTGGACTCGTTCGTGGACATCGAACTGGAGCATATACCGGCCGCCGTCGTCGCTAGCTTGGAGCCATGACGCAACAACGCATGGATCTGGCCGCGCTGACTCCGCGGGTCTACCGGGAGATGAAGCGCCTGGAGGAGGCCGTCGCCACCGAACTGAGCGAGGCCGGGGTCGAGAAGGAGGTTTACGAGCTGGTCAAGATCCGGGCCTCGCAACTCAACGGGTGCGGTTTCTGCCTGGACATGCATCTGGAGGATGCCAGGAAGTCCGGTGTGGACGAGCAGCGCCTGGACGTGCTGGCCGCCTGGCGGGAGATGGAGCTGTACTCGGAGCGGGAGCGCGCCGCGCTAGCCCTGTCCGAGGAGGTCACCCTCATCCACGGGGACGGTGTGTCGGACGAGACGTGGCGGCGGGCCGGCGAGGTGTTCTCCGAGACGGAACTGGCCGGGCTCGTCTGGGCGGCCACGACCATCAACACCTGGAACAGGTTGGCCATCACCTCGCGGGCGCAACCTCCGCGGCGGGATTCCCGGCCTCCCGAGTGATCCTCCCGGAGCACCGACGGTTGGTACTCTCTGCCCCGCACGGAACGAACGGCGGGAACGGGTGAGCCTCCCCGGGGACGGCCTGTGTGATCGCACGAGCGCCGGGCGGCCCGCACACGTTCGCTCGGCCTCGGCACACCGGGGGCGTGCCGCGCTTTTCCGGGTTCCGGTCCGGTAGTGCCGAACCGATCAGGAGAGACCACCGATGAGTGACAACCGGTCCCGTACGGGCGAGGTGGGCGGCGGTTTCGCCGCTTCCCGGCCGTTGAGCTGGTCCGATCGACTGCGTGGCGCGCTGCTCGGCGGCGCGGTGGGCGACGTGCTCGGATCCGGTGTGCGGGGGTGGAGTCTGTCCGCTGTCCGCCAGTGGCTCGGCGGGCGTGGTGTGCTGGACTTCCTGCCGGTTTTCGGGCGCAGGGGCGCCGTGTCGGACCTGTCGCAGCTGACCGTGTTCACCATGGACGCCCTGCTGCGGGCGCGAGCCACCGGGGAGCAGGACCCGCTGCCGGTCATCCGCTCGAACCACCTCGCCTGGCTGCACACCCAGGGCGTTCCCTGGCCCTACGCGATGGCCGGGTACTGGCGCAGCCACCCCGAACCCACGGGTTGGCTGCTGCGGCGGCCCGAACTGTTCTCCACGCGCAATCCGGGCGGCAACGCCCTGCGGCTGCTGTCCACCCTGGTCGACCGGGTTCCGGGGGACCCGGGAGCGCACCCGGCTCAGGACGCCCCCGCGGGGGAACGCGCCTTCGCGGACTGTCTCGTGTGGACCGCCCCGCTGATGGTCTGGAGCGGTGACCCCCGCCGGGTCGCCGGGGTGGCCTCCCGCGTTCCGCGGTTGCTGACCACGCGCTACGAGACGCGGGCCGCGGGCGCGCTGCACGCGGACGTGCTGGGCGGACTGCTCAACGGTTTGCCGCTCTGGGAAGCGGTGCGTTCCTGGGAGGTCAACCGCTCGCACCTGGAGAACGGCACACCTCCCGCGGCCGTGCTGCGGGCCGTGCACGCCGCCATGTTCATCGCGCAGCAGGGACAGCCACCCGACCCGCGCATGCTGGACATCGAGTTCTGCCCGTCCGAAGGCCTGGGCGAGCTCGGCATCGCCTTCTCCGCAGTGGCTTCGGCCGGCAACTTCACCGATGCCGTGATCACCGCGGTGAATCACTCGGCGGACAGCGCTGTGGCCGGTGCCCTCGCCGGGCAGCTCGCCGGAGCCGTTCACGGCCCGGAGGCGATCCCGGGGCGCTGGATGGCCGAGCTCGAGCTCCGCGAGGTGTTGGAGACGCTGGCCTTCGACGCCGCGGAGGCCTTCGCGCCACCGCCGCCACCGAGGTGGGCGCGCCGCTACGTCGCCGAGGGCGGACGGGGACGGCGCGAGCTGAACTCGCCCGACTGGACCGTGGAGGCCGGTGGCGGTGCTTTCACCGGCAGGGCGGAGGAGGTCGGTCCCGCTGAGGAAGCACCCCCGCCGACCCAGGTGCTGCCCGCCGTGGTCGACGATGCGGAGGCTTCCGGGACCCGTGCCGAGCCGTCCGGCGGGCCGGAGCCGGCGGAGAGCACCCCCGTCGGCGACGCCGCCGAACCCGAACGAGCCGAACCCGCCGACGCCGAGCCGCGCGGCGAGGTCCCCTTCGCGGGCGGAGTGGCCGCCCCGTGGGAGCGCGAGCAGACGGAGAGCTCCGCTCCCGAAGGGGACGAGCCCCGCCGGTTCGGCGGCTCCCCGGCAGCGGAGTCCGGTGCTGAGTCCGCGGAGCAGCACCGGGAGTCCGAACCGGAGGAGACCGGGCAGGACACCGATCGGATCATGCTGGTGCGGACCACGTCGTTGAGCCGGCCCGCCGGCGGGGAGGAAGTCACCGCAGCGGGCGGGGGTGAAGTTCCTGCTCCTTCCGAGGGGCGCTCGGCTCCGGAGGGAGAAGGGGACGAACCCGCGTCCTCCTCCCCGGGACGTATTCAGGGCGAGGAGGGGCTGCCCGAGGACTTCGGTTTCGCGGCCGCCGAACCTGGCGAGCCCCCGGCGTCGGAGGCCGTTCCGGAGGGCGCTCCGGAGGAGGAGTTCGCGGAGGAAATTCACCCGCGGAGGGATTCCGCGCGGGGAGAGGGCGGCTGGGAGAGCGGTTCCGCGGAAAGCGGGACCGACAGCGGCGACTCCGCCGGCGAACCCGAGCAGGAGGACTCCCGGCAACCGCGCGTGCAGCGCGGGGAGGGCGGCGAGATCTTCGGAGTCGTCACCGCGCCCCCGGGCTGGCACTCCGCCGGGGAATCGAACGGGGAGAACGGCGAGCCGCCCCGCATCAAGCTTCCCGGGATCGACGAGCTCCCTCCGCTGCCGGAGCACCGTCCGCATCGAGGAGCGGCGGAAACGGCCCCCGGCGCGGAGGACGAGCAGCAGGCGGGCTCGACGGCGGCTCTCGGGGAGCGCAGCGAGGACCCCGTCGAACGGGCCCGCTCCCGCGCTGAGGACACACCCCTGCCGATCACCTTCGAGCCGTTCGCCTCGGTCCCGTACATGGAGAGCGGGGCCGTGGAACGGCTCGTCGACGGGGAGGAGGAGTCGCAGGAGCAGGAGCCGGCGCCGCGGGCGGAGGAGCAGCCCGTGGCGGCGTCCGCCGGAACCGGGGGAGAGCACGCGGTGGTGGAGGAGTCCACCGCCGAGGTGCCTTCCGCGACCGAGCGGATCCTGGGCTGCCTGCTCGGCAGCGCCACGGGGGACGCGCTGGGGGCGGGGCTGACCGAGGCCTCGGCCGCGGAGATCGTCGAGCGGTACGGCCCGCGCGGTCCGACCGGGCTGCCCGAGTACGCGGGAACGCGCGGGGCGGCCACGGCCGCGACGCAGACGACGTTGTTCACTTGCGAGGGGCTCATCCGCGCCCGCGAGGCGCGCTCGGTTCGGGAGACGGACCCCTTCCGCGAGGTGCGCTTGGCGAGTCAGCGGTGGCTGTACACCCAGGGGGTCGACTGGCAGTGGGCCGTGGGCGAGCTGAGCGTCGACCACCCCGCTCCCGACGGTTGGCTCGTCGAGGAGCCCGAGTTGTTCGCCGCGCGCTCGCCGGGTGCGTCGGTGTACGCGGAGTTGGAGGCCTTCGGGGAGCGCTCGGGGCACGCCGATCAGTCCGCTCCGGTGGACAACTCCACGGGGTGCGGAGCACTGGTGCGCGCCACCCCGGCGGCGTTCTGGTCGTCCGAACCGGCCGAGGTCTTCGAGCTGGGGGTGCGGATCGCGACGCTCACGCACGGTCACCCGAGTGGTTACCTGCCCGCCGGGGCGCTCGCGGTGATCGTGCAGCAGGTCGTGCTCGGCAGGGGGTTGGACGACGGGGTCTGGCTGGCTCTGCAGGTCCTGGAGACCTGGCAGGGGCACGAGGACACCACCGCTGCTCTGGCGGGGGCGGCGGAACTGGCCGCCTCCGGACCCCCGGGTCCCGAGGAGCTCGGCGAGCAGCTGGGCGAGGGCAGGCGTGCCGACGAGGCGCTCGGAATCGCCGTGTGCGCGGCCCTCACCGCGGAGGACGTGCGGACGGCCCTGCGGACCGCGGTCACTCATTCGGGGAACAGCAGCGCCGCGGGCGCGGTATGCGGAAGCATCGTCGGCGCCGCTCTGGGAGTCGGGGCGCTGCCGGTCGACTGGATGGCCGAGCTGGAGCTGCGGGGAACCGTGGAGCGCATGGCCATGGACTGCGTGGCCGCGTTCGACTCCCGGTTGCGTCCGGAGGAGAGCACCGCGGACACCACCGAGGGCGACAGCGACTGGCGGCGCAGGTATCCGGTCCGGTCGAGTGACCGTGTTCCGGAGTCCCCGCTGGAGAGCCGGGGCGTCACGGACCCCGAGCTCCTCGCCGAGGAGGGCGCGGATTCCTGGACGGCTCTCCCGGAGCGGGGCGAAACCGCTTCGAGTGCGGAGGAGGAGACCGCGGCCGTCCAGGAGTCGGCACGGGAACCCGCTGGCGCTTTCCGCGGCGATCCCACTTCCGCGTCCGAGGAGGACGATGGTCCGCGGCAGTGGCAGGTCCCCCGCTCGGAGGAACGGCGGGGAGCGTTCGCGGAGGAGCGCCCCTCCCGCGCGGAGCCGTCCGGTCGGCAGGAGCCGGAGGAGCCCGCGGAGCGGGGCGGCGCGGCTGCGAACTCGGTCGTCGAGGAACGCGCGGAGGCCGTGGAACCGGAATCGTTCACGGAACCGGGGTCGTTCACGGAACCGGAGGACACCACGGAGGGCAGCGCTGCCGCGGCAGCGGTTCCGCCCGAAGCGAGTTCACCGGAAGGTGTGAGTGCGGACGGTGCTC
This sequence comes from Actinopolyspora sp. BKK2, assembly GCF_011291845.1. Taxonomy (NCBI): domain Bacteria; kingdom Bacillati; phylum Actinomycetota; class Actinomycetes; order Actinopolysporales; family Actinopolysporaceae; genus Actinopolyspora; species Actinopolyspora sp. BKK2. The sequence goes on from NZ_JAANTE010000002.1 coordinate 458,538, forward strand.
CTCCGAAGGGCGCTCCGGATGGTGACGCGCGGGAGACGAACGTCCTCCCCGTGGTGACCGAACCACTGGGGGACGAGCCCGCCGAGGCGGAGGAGGAAGTTGCGCCCGGCGCCGCTGCTCAGGAGGACCACCCCGTCGCGGAGGAGTTCGGTGCGCGGGAGCGGAGCGGTGCGGAGCCCCCCGCGGCTCCTGACGGACGGCAGGACTCCGCGCAGCCGGTGGCGGAGTCGGCGGGTCCTCCTGCGGAGGGGTGGCACAGCGGGGAGTCCGAGCCGATGCCGGCCGAGGAGCGTCATCCCAAACCCGCTCCCCGCAGGATAAACAGCGTCAGCACCGGGGAACTCGACCTGACGGGGGAGCCGACGGAGAAGTGACCGTCACCGCTCGGTTCCGGTCTGCGTTCCGCAGCGACGGGTGTCCGGGACCGCCGGTGGTGGCGGCGGGGCGACTCTTGCCCCGGTGGGTAGAGTCGCGGGAGAGACGTTCGTGGCGCAGGTGGACACCCCCGTTTTGACCCCCTGCAAACGGGGCAGGTATCTTTATGACTTGGACCCGCAACCCCTCGGGTCACTCCGCATGTCCGTGCGCGAGAACCGCCCGCGTGGTCGGCGGGGGAGCGCCCGTGGATGGTGCGGAACTCTCCTGACGGCCCACCGGGGTGCGCACCCGCTGGGACGCCGCCCCGCCAAAACGGCCGAGGAACGGGCGACACGCCCGACCTCGTGTCGCGGATGTGGGGCGTGAGGAGACCCAAGTACAACAAAGACCTGGGTAAGCGGTGCTCGGCGCCAGGGGTGCGAACGGTGCTCGGACGAGCGCTGCCGTGAACGAGTACCACCAAGACACGAACGCTCGAGAAGAAAGCCGGTCCATGCCCACCATCCAGCAGCTGGTCCGTAAGGGCCGCCACGACAAGGCCTCGAAGGTCACCACAGCGGCGCTGAAGGGAAGCCCGCAGCGCCGCGGAGTGTGCACACGCGTGTACACGACTACTCCGAAGAAGCCCAACTCATCGCTGCGCAAGGTTGCGCGTGTCAAGCTCACCAGCGGCGTCGAGATCACCGCCTACATTCCCGGTGAGGGGCACAACCTGCAGGAGCACTCGATCGTGCTCGTCCGTGGCGGCCGTGTGAAGGACCTCCCCGGCGTCCGCTACAAGATCATTCGCGGTTCGCTCGACACCCAGGGTGTGAAGAATCGCAAGCAGGCTCGCAGCCGGTACGGAGCGAAGAAGGAGAAGAGCTGATGTCCCGCAAGGGCCCCGCCCCCAAGCGGTCAGTCGATTCCGATCCAGTCTACAGTTCGCCGCTGGTGACCCAGCTGGTGAACAAGATTCTCGTGGACGGGAAGCGTTCGCTGGCCGAGCGTATCGTGTACTCGGCGCTGGAAGGCTGCCGTGAGAAGACCGGCACCGACCCGATCGTGACGCTCAAGCGCGCGCTGGACAACGTCAAGCCCTCGCTGGAGGTGCGCAGCCGCCGTGTCGGTGGCGCGACCTATCAGGTTCCGGTCGAGGTGCGCGCCGGTCGTTCGACCACGCTGGCCCTGCGCTGGGTGGTGCGTTTCGCCCGTCAGCGTCGTGAGAAGACCATGATCGAGCGCCTTACCAACGAGCTGCTCGACGCCAGCAACGGTCTCGGTGCGAGTGTCAAGAAGCGCGAGGACACGCACAAGATGGCGGAGTCGAACAAGGCTTTCGCTCATTATCGGTGGTGACGCCGGGTCGGCTATATTGCCCGCCTCGGCTCACCGATTCGACAGCTTCAGGCTTGCTGTAGGAACGGGGACGAACTCGTGGCACGCGACGTGCTGACCGACCTGACCAAGGTCCGCAACATCGGCATCATGGCCCACATCGACGCGGGCAAGACCACCACGACCGAGCGTGTGCTGTACTACACCGGGATCAACTACAAGCTCGGTGAGGTGCACGACGGCGCCGCGACGATGGACTGGATGTCGGAGGAGCAGAAGCGGGGTATCACCATCACCTCGGCTGCTACCACGACGTTCTGGCAACAGCATCAGATCAACCTCATCGACACCCCCGGGCACGTCGACTTCACGGCTGAGGTGGAGCGTTCGCTGCGCGTGCTCGACGGTGCCGTCGCCGTTTTCGACGGCAAGGAGGGGGTCGAGCCCCAGTCCGAGCAGGTGTGGCGCCAGGCGGACAAGTACGGAGTTCCGCGCATCTGCTTCGTCAACAAGATGGACAAGATGGGCGCCGACTTCTACTTCACGCTCGGCACCATCCGGGAGCGGCTCGACGCCAAGCCGCTGGTACTGCAGCTGCCGATCGGTAGCGAGTCCGACTTCGAGGGCGTTGTCGACCTGGTCAGCATGAAGGCGCTGACCTGGCGCGGTGACGTGGCCAAGGGGGCTACCTACGACATCGAGGACATCCCCGCGGACCTCCTCGAGACGGCCAAGGAGTACCGCAGCGAGCTGCTCGAGTCCGTCGCGGAGTCCAGCGAAGAGCTGATGGAGGCCTACTTCGGTGGTGAGGAGCTCACCACCGAGCAGATCAAGCAGGGCATCCGCACGCTCACGCTGAACCAAGAGGCGTTCCCCGTGATGTGCGGGACGGCGTTCAAGAACAAGGGCGTGCAGCCGATGCTGGACGCCGTGGTCGAGTACCTGCCTTCGCCGCTGGACATCCCCGCCGTGCAGGGCACGCTGCCCAACTCCGGTGAGGAGACCTCCCGCAAGGCGAGCACCGAGGAGCCGTTCTCCGCGCTGGTGTTCAAGGTCGCTGTCCATCCCTTCTACGGCAAGCTCACCTACGTCCGGGTCTACTCCGGCAAGATCTCGCAGGGCGCCCAGGTGATGAACCCGATCCGGGGCCGCAAGGAGCGCATCGGAAAGCTCTTCCAGATGCACTCCAACAAGGAGAACCCGGTCGACGAGGGACAGGCCGGGCACATCTACGCGGTGGTCGGGATGAAGGACACCAGCACCGGTGACACGCTCTGCGATCCGCAGAGCCAGGTCATCCTGGAGTCCATGAGTTTCCCGGATCCGGTCATCGAGGTCGCGATCGAACCCAAGACCAAGGCCGACCAGGAGAAGCTGTCGACCTCGATCCAGAAACTCGCCGAAGAGGACCCGACCTTCCAGGTCAAGTACGACGAGGAGAACGGTCAGACCATTGTCAAGGGCATGGGTGAGCTCCACCTCGAGGTCCTGGTCAATCGGATGAAGACCGATTTCAAGGTCGAGGCCAACATCGGCAAGCCGCAGGTCGCCTACCGCGAGACGATTCGCAAGACGGTCGAGAAGCACGAGTTCACCCACAAGAAGCAGACCGGTGGTTCCGGTCAGTTCGCCCGCGTGGTGATCAACCTCGAGCCGATCGAGCAGTCCGCGGACAGTGCGACCTACGAGTTCGACAACCAGATCACCGGTGGGCGCATCCCCCGCGAGTACATTCCTTCGGTGGACGAAGGCGCCCAGGACGCCATGCAGATCGGTGTGCTGGCGGGCTATCCGATGGTCGGTGTCAAGATGACCTTGGTGGACGGCCAGTACCACGAGGTCGACTCCTCGGAAATGGCGTTCAAGGTCGCCGGTTCGATGGCGATGAAGGAGGCGGCCGCCAAGGCCAGCCCGGCGCTGCTCGAACCGTTGATGGCGGTCGAGACGACGACACCCGAGGAATACATGGGTGAAGTCATCGGCGACCTCAACTCCCGCCGTGGTCACGTCCAGGCCATGGAGGAGCGTGGCGGTTCCCGCGTCGTCAAGGCGTTGGTGCCGCTGTCCGAGATGTTCGGGTACGTGGGCGATCTGCGTTCCAAGACGCAGGGCCGCGCGAACTACTCGATGGTGTTCGACTCCTACGGCGAAGTTCCGGCGAACGTGGCCAAGGAGATCATCGCGAAGGCTACGGGGGAGTAACTCCCGACGTAGTCCGGCACCGGTCCACCTCCGCGTCGGCAGGAGTGGAGCGGTGTGACAACCCGACAGGACTCCGCCCGATACGTGGTCGCCGCGCGGGAGGGCGCGCGGTCGGAGCTCGTCGTACGGCGGAAATGATGACAAGTCCAGGAGGACATTCCAGTGGCGAAGGCGAAGTTCGAGAGGGACAAGCCGCACGTCAACATCGGGACCATCGGTCACGTTGACCACGGCAAAACCACGCTGACCGCGGCTATCACCAAGGTCCTGCACGACAACCACCCGGACCTGAACCCCTACACGCCTTTCGAGGACATCGACAAGGCGCCGGAGGAGAAGGACCGCGGGATCACGATTCAGATCGCGCACGTCGAGTACCAGACCGAGGCGCGGCACTACGCCCACGTGGACGCTCCGGGCCACGCGGACTACGTGAAGAACATGATCACCGGCGCCGCCCAGATGGACGGTGCGATCCTGGTTGTGGCTGCGACCGACGGTCCGATGCCGCAGACCCGTGAGCACGTGCTGCTCGCCAAGCAGGTCGGCGTGCCGTACATCCTCGTCGCCCTGAACAAGGCCGACATGGTCGACGACGACGAGATCATGGACCTCGTCGAGATGGAGGTCCGCGAGCTGCTCAGCGAGCAGGACTTCCCCGGCGACGACGTTCCGATCGTCCGGGTCTCCGCGCTCAAGGCGCTCGAGGGCGACGACGAGTGGGGCCAGAAGATCATGGAGCTGCTCCACGCCGTTGACGCCAACATCCCGGACCCGGTGCGGGCCACCGACCAGTCGTTCCTGATGCCGGTGGAGGACGTCTTCTCCATCACCGGCCGCGGGACCGTGGTCACCGGCCGTGTCGAGCGCGGTGTCATCAAGGTGAACGAGGAGGTCGAGATGGTCGGCATCAAGGAGAAGCCGATCAAGACCACCGTCACCGGTGTCGAGATGTTCCGCAAGCTGCTCGACCAGGGTCAGGCCGGCGACAACGTCGGGCTGCTGCTGCGCGGCGTCAAGCGCGAGGACGTCGAGCGCGGTATGGTCGTCATCAAGCAGGGGACGACCACCCCGCACACCGAGTTCGAGGCGCAGGTCTACATCCTGTCCAAGGACGAGGGCGGTAGGCACACGCCGTTCTTCAACAACTACCGCCCGCAGTTCTACTTCCGTACCACCGACGTGACCGGTGTGGTGACCCTGCCCGAGGGCACCGAGATGGTCATGCCCGGTGACAACACGGAGATGTCCGTGCAGCTCATCCAGCCCATCGCGATGGAGGAAGGGCTGCGCTTCGCGATCCGCGAGGGTGGCCGCACGGTCGGCGCGGGCCGCGTCGTCAAGATCAATAAGTGACGGGCTGGGGTTCGACCGGTGAACGGCACCGGCTCGAAACCCCACCCCCGGTTCGGGGTGGCACATCCGGTGTGTCACCCTGAATGGGTTGCCTCTCAGGGCGGCTGGGCCGAGGTGACGAATCCGTGAGAGCGGGATCGTGATTCGGACCGGCCGCCCTGATGTGGGCACGCCGTGCCCGTGATTCACTTCGCGGACCGGCGTTCCGGTTGCGCGGGTGCCGCCGGACAGACGTTCCGGCCGGGGCCGATATAGGTGGCAACCCGAGGTGTACGGATCCCTGTGGATCCATCTCATCGGCGTGGATCGATGGGACCGGTTTGCATCGCGAGGGCGACACGCCCGACCGCGTGTACCGGGCACCCAGACACCTGAACAGGGGCGGGCTGCGGACCGTGGCGCCGCGCTGTGAGATAGCCGGACGCGTGTGTTCCACACGTGGTCGCAGGTGAGAAAGCAGCGACGTCGGGTCTACGCACCGCGCTAGGTACTAGCGGCACGAGACTAGAGGAACGGCAAGCCACTATGGCGGGACAAAAGATCCGCATCCGGCTCAAGGCCTACGACCACGAGGCGATCGACGCGTCCGCGCGTAAGATCGTCGAGACCGTGACGCGCACCGGCGCTTCGGTTGTCGGGCCGGTGCCGCTGCCCACCGAGAAGAACGTCTACTGCGTTATCCGCTCTCCGCACAAGTACAAGGACTCGCGGGAGCACTTCGAGATGCGCACACACAAGCGGCTCATCGACATCGTCGAGCCGACGCCGAAGACGGTGGATGCGCTCATGCGCATCGATCTTCCGGCCAGTGTCGATGTGAATATCCAGTGAGCGGTCGACGCGCATTCGGTTCAGTGACAGGCGGCGGAGAGAACGAGAGCCATGTCTGAAAGGCAGATGAAGGGGATTCTGGGCACCAAGCTCGGGATGACCCAGGTCTTCGACGACTCGAACCGGGTGGTCCCGGTGACGGTCGTGCAGGCCGGGCCCAACCTGATTACCCAGGTCCGTACCAAGGAGAACGACGGTTACCAGGCCGTCCAGCTGGCGTTCGGCGCCATCGATCCGCGCAAGGTGAGCAAGCCGCGCAGCGGCCAGTTCGCCAAGGCGGGTGTGACGCCGCGGCGTCACCTGGTCGAGCTGCGTACCTCGGATGCCAAGGACTACGAACTCGGTCAGGAGCTCAACGCTGACGTGTTCGAGTCCGGCGCGAACGTGGACGTGGTCGGCACCAGCAAGGGCAAGGGCTTCGCCGGTACGGTCAAGCGCTACGGCTTCGCCCGCCAGGGGCAGAGCCACGGTACGCAGGCCGTGCACCGCAAGCCCGGGTCCATCGGTGGTTGCGCTTACCCCGCGCGGGTGTTCAAGGGCAAGAAGATGCCGGGTCGCATGGGCGGCAAGCGCGTGACCACCCAGAACCTCAAGGTGCACCGGGTCGACGACGAGTCCGGATTGCTGCTGATCAAGGGAGCGATCCCCGGTCCGAACGGCGGCCTCGTGCTGGTCAAGAGCTCTACGAAGGGTGGTGCGTGATGGCCGCTAAGCTCGACGTCCGCACACCGGACGGGAACACCGACGGGCAGGTCGACCTGCCGGCGGAGCTGTTCGACGCGAAGGCGAACGTCCCGCTGATGCACCAGGTCGTCACGGCGCAGTTGGCCGCGGCCCGCCAGGGAACGCACTCCGTCAAGACCCGCGGTGAGGTCGCAGGCGGCAGCAAGAAGCCCTACCGGCAGAAGGGCACCGGCAACGCCCGGCAGGGCTCGATCCGTGCCCCGCAGTTCGTCGGTGGCGGTACCGTGCACGGCCCCACCCCGAGGGACTACTCGCAGCGCACGCCCAAGAAGATGAAGGCGGCCGCGCTGCGCAGTGCGTTGTCCGACCGTGCCCGCGCGGACCAGATCCACGTCGTCACCGAGGTGACCAGCGGCGAGAAGCCGTCCACCAAGGAAGCCAAAGCGACGCTGCGGAGTGTGACCGACGCGAGGCGTGTGCTCGTGGTGCTCAACAGCACCGAGGAGACCGCGTGGCTGAGCCTGCGGAACCTGCCTCACGTGCACATCCTCGACCCGGGTCAGCTGAACACCTACGACGTCCTGGTCAACGACGACGTCGTGTTCAGCAAGGCCGCCTTCGAGCGCTTCGTCGCCGAGCGGTCGCCGAAGCGGTCGGCCAAGACCGCGGTCACCCCCGACGCGACTTCGAGTCAGGCTGAGGAGGCAGACCAGTGATCCCCGATCCGCGAGACATCCTGATCGCGCCGGTGATCTCCGAGAAGAGCTACGCACTGCTTTCGGAGAACCAGTACACGTTCCTGGTCCGCCCGAGCTCGAACAAGACCGAGATCAAGATCGCGGTCGAGAAGATCTTCGGCGTGCAGGTCAAGAGTGTCAACACGATCAACCGACAGGGTAAGCGCAAGCGCACCCGCACGGGCTTCGGCAAGCGCAAGGACACCAAGCGGGCGATCGTGACGCTGTCCCCCGATAGCAAGCCGATCGAGATCTTCGGCGGCCAGACCGCCTGAACCGGGCGGTAGAGGGCACGTCGAAGGAGACTGAGGACTGCGATAGAGATGGGCATTCGCAAGTACAAGCCGACGACCGCGGGTCGTCGCGGTTCGAGCGTGGCCGATTTCTCCGAGATCACCCGATCTCACCCGGAGAAGTCGCTGGTCCGTCCGCTGTACGGCAAGGGCGGTCGGAACGGACACGGCAGGATCACCACCCGGCACCAGGGTGGCGGTCACAAGCGCGCTTACCGCGTGATCGATTTCCGCCGGAACGACAAGGACGGTGTGCCGGCCAAGGTCGCCCACATCGAATACGACCCCAACCGCAGTGCGCGCATCGCGCTGCTGCACTACCGGGACGGCGAGAAGCGCTACATCATCGCCCCGGACAAGGTCCGCCAGGGCGACATGGTGGAGAGCGGTCCGCGTGCCGACATCAAGCCGGGCAACAACCTGCCGATGCGCAACATCCCCACCGGCACCGTGATCCACGGGATCGAGCTGCGGCCGGGCGGCGGAGCGAAGATCGCGCGGTCGGCGGGCACCAGGGTCCAGCTGGTGGCCAAGGAAGGGCCGCACGCCCAGCTGCGGATGCCCTCGGGCGAGATCCGCAACGTCGACGTGCGCTGCCGGGCCACGGTGGGCGAGGTCGGCAACTCCGAGCACTCCAACATCAATTGGGGCAAGGCTGGACGTAGCCGCTGGAGGGGCAGGCGTCCCACCGTTCGCGGTGTCGTCATGAACCCGATCGACCACCCGCACGGTGGTGGTGAGGGACGTACCTCCGGTGGCCGGCACCCGGTCAACCCGAAGGGCAAGCCCGAGGGCCGCAGTCGCCGAAGCAAGTCCAGTGACAAGCTCATCGTTCGGCGTCGTCGCACTGGTAAGAAGAAGCGGCGCTGAGCCAGGAGGTAACGACCGATGCCACGTAGCCTGAAGAAGGGCCCGTTCGTGGACGACCACCTGCTCAAGAAGGTGGACGCCCTGAACGAGTCCAACAAGAAGACGGTGATCAAGACCTGGTCGCGCCGGTCCACGGTCATTCCGGACATGGTGGGGCACACGATCGCCGTCCACGACGGCCGCAAGCACGTGCCGGTGTTCATCAGCGAGAACATGGTTGGACACAAGCTCGGCGAGTTCGCCCCGACCCGCACTTTCAAGGGTCACGTCAAGGACGACAGGAAGTCTCGCCGCCGCTGAGCGGGTTTGTGACACGAACGAGCCGGGTCGTCTGCAGAGCTCGACGACCCGGGGCAAAGGGGTAACAGGATGAATGCCCGTACCGACGACAGTGCCGCGGAAAACCCGCGTGCGGTGGCGCGGGCCCGCTTCGTCCGCGTGGCGCCCATGAAGGCGCGCCGCGTGGTCGATCTCATCAGGGGCCGTAGCGCCAGTGAAGCCCTGGACGTGCTCAAGTTCGCTCCGCAGACCGCCAGCGGTCAGGTGTCGAAGGTGCTCGCCAGTGCGATGGCCAACGCGGAGAACAACAACGCGCTCGATCCGAGCACGCTGTGGGTGCACCGCGCGTATGTGGACGAGGGCCCGACGCTGAAGCGGTTCCGTCCGCGCGCCCAGGGCCGTGCTTTCCGTATCCGGAAGCGGACCAGCCACATCACGGTCGAGGTCGAGTCGCGCCAGCCGAAGGGGCAGGGCAAGTCTCGTAAGCGCAGCCAGAAGGGGAGTGCCCGGTAGTGGGTCAGAAGATCAACCCGCACGGCTTCCGGCTCGGCATCACCACGGACTGGAAGTCTCGCTGGTACGCCGACAAGCAGTACGCGGAGTACGTCGCGGAGGACGTCAAGATCCGCCGTCATCTCTCCCGCGGGATGGAGCGCGCCGGGATCTCCAAGGTCGAGATCGAGCGCACCCGCGAGCGGGTGAGGGTGGACATTCACACCGCTCGTCCGGGAATCGTCATCGGCCGGCGTGGTGCCGAGGCGGACCGGATTCGCGGTTCGTTGGAGAAGCTGACCGGTAAGCAGGTTCAGCTCAACATCCTCGAGGTCAAGAACTCCGAGGCCGATGCCCAGCTGGTCGCGCAGGGCATCGCCGAGCAGCTGTCCAACCGGGTGTCCTTCCGCAGGGCCATGCGCAAGGGCATCCAGTCGGCCATGCGCTCGTCCCAGGTCAAGGGGATCAGGGTGCAGTGCAGTGGCAGGCTCGGCGGGGCCGAGATGTCCCGCTCGGAGTTCTACCGCGAGGGCCAGGTGCCGCTGCACACGCTGCGTGCGGACATGGACTACGGGTTCTTCGAGGCCCGCACGACCTTCGGCCGCATCGGTGTGAAGGTCTGGATCTACAAGGGCGAGCTCATCGGCGGCCTGAAGCAGAAGCAGCAGGAGTCCGAGGTGCGCCCGCCGCGCGGTGAGGGCGGTGGCGGCCGCGAGGGTGGCCGTGGTGGCCGCTCCGAGCGCGGTGGCCGGCGTCGTTCGGGTGCCTCCGGCACGACGAACGTGGGTACCGAGAGCGGCCGTGCCGCCAAGGGCGGCTCGAAGTCCGGTGGATCCTCGGAGAGCCCGCAGCAGGAGCAGACGGCGACGGACGCCGCCGTCGAGAACGCTCCGGCTGTCAGCGAGCCGCACGCTGAACAGAAGACGGAGGACTGAGACGTGCTCGTCCCACGCAAGGTCAGGTGGCGCAAGAGCCACGCGCCGAAGCGTAAGGGCTTCGCCAAGGGCGGCACCCGGATCAACTTCGGCGAGTACGGCATCCAAGCGCTGGAACAAGCCTACGTGACGAACCGGCAGATCGAATCGGCACGTATCGCGATCACCCGGCACGTCAAGCGTGGCGGCAAGGTCTGGATCAACATCTTCCCGGACCGCCCGCTGACGAAGAAGCCCGCGGAAACCCGCATGGGGTCGGGCAAGGGTTCGCCGGAATACTGGATCGCGAACGTCAAGCCGGGTCGGATCGTATTCGAGCTGAACTACCCGAACGAGAAAATCGCTTACGAGGCACTGAGGCGCGCGGTCCACAAGCTTCCTATGAAGTGCAAGATCGTGTCCCGCGAGGGTGGTGACTTCTGATGGCGGCTGGTGTCACCGCTACGGAGCTCCGGGAACTCAACGACGAGGAGCTCGTTTCCCGGTTGCGTGAGTCGAAGGAAGAACTGTTCAACCTTCGCTTCCAGATGGCGACTGGGCAGTTGCAGAACAACCGACGGTTGCGCGTCGTTCGCAGGGACATTGCTCGGATCTACACGATCATGCGTGAACGTGAACTGGGCCTGTCGGTGTCTCCTGAGGGCGCCGAGGAGGGCGCGGCATGAGCGAAACAGTGACCCAAGAGCAGAACCAGCAGCGCAACCAGCGCAAGACCCGCGAGGGGCATGTCGTCTCGTCCAAGATGGACAAGACGGTCGTGGTGGCTCTCGAGGACCGCAAGAAGCACCCGCTCTACGGCAAGATCATGCGCAAGACCACCAAGGTCAAGGCGCACGACGAGAACAACGAAGCGGGTGTCGGTGACCGGGTTTTGCTGATGGAGACTCGCCCGCTGTCGGCCACGAAGCGCTGGCGACTGGTCGAGATCCAGGAAAAGGCCAAGTGACGCCACCTGCGGGGGGCGGTGCCAAAGCCCCCCGCAGGTTGTTGTGACCGCGCATGTCGGGTCGGAAATCGGGCATGCCAGAGTGTCTCCGCGCACGAGGCGCGGAAACTTAGGGTCAGGAGTAAACGTGATCCAGCAGGAGTCGCGACTGCGAGTCGCCGACAACACCGGGGCCAAGGAGATCCTCACGATCCGGGTCCTCGGTGGGTCGGGTCGACGCTACGCGGGCATCGGTGACGTGGTTGTGGCCACGGTCAAGGAGGCCATCCCGGCCGCCGGCGTCCGGCGTGGCGATGTGGTCAAGGCGGTCATCGTCCGCCAGAAGAAGGAAAAGCGTCGTCCGGACGGTTCCTACATCCGTTTCGACGAGAACGCCGCCGTCCTGATCAGGCCGGGCGGTGATCCGCGCGGTACCCGTATCTTCGGTCCCGTCGGACGCGAGCTGCGTGACAAGAAGTTCATGAAGATCATCTCGCTCGCGCCGGAGGTGCTGTGATGAAGGTGAAGAAGGGCGACACGGTCGTCGTTACCGCCGGAAAGGACAAGGGCGCCAGGGGCAAGGTCATCCAGGCTTTCCCCAGCCGGGAGCGCGTGCTGGTCGAGGGCGTGAACCAGATCAAGAAGCACACCCGCGTCTCCCGGACCGAGCGGGGCGCGCAGTCCGGCGGCATCGTGACGCAGGAAGCGCCGATCCACGTCAGCAACGTGATGGTCCTGGACTCGGACGGTAAGCCCACTCGCGTTGGTTATCGCACCGGCGAGGACGGCAAGAAGGTTCGGATCTCTCGCCGCAACGGTAAGGACATCTAACTCGTGACTACCACGGAGAAGAACACCGAGAGGAATGTCCCGCGGCTGAAGGCCCGCTACCGCGACGAGATCGTCCCGGCCCTGAACGAGGAGTTCGGGTACTCCAACCCGATGCTGGTTCCGGGTATGGTCAAGGTCGTCGTCAACATGGGTGTGGGCGATGCCGCGCGGGACAGCAAGCTGATCGAGGGTGCCGTCCGCGATCTCGCGATCATCACCGGTCAGCGTGCGGAAGTACGCAAGGCGCGCAAGTCCATCGCGCAGTTCAAGGTTCGCGAGGGCATGCCGATCGGCGCACGGGCCACGCTGCGCGGCGCGCGGATGTGGGAGTTCATCGATCGCCTGATCTCGATCTCCCTGCCGCGTATCCGTGATTTCCGGGGCTTGTCGCCGAAGCAATTCGACGGTAACGGCAACTACACGTTTGGTCTCAACGACCAGTCGATGTTCCACGAGATCGATCAGGACTCGATCGATCGGGCGCGTGGTATGGACATCACGGTAGTGACAACGGCCACCACCGACGAAGAAGGCAGGTCGCTGCTGCGGCAGCTTGGCTTCCCGTTCCGGGAACAGTGACTCGTGGCCGTCGCTGCGGATCGAGACTAGGAGAACTGAGCCGATGGCCAAGAAAGCACTGATAAACAAGGCGGCACGCAAGCCGAAATTCCGGGTGCGTGGCTACACTCGTTGCCAGCGTTGCGGGCGGTCCCGTGCGGTCCTTCGCAAATTCGGCCTCTGCCGGATCTGCTTCCGCGAGATGGCCCACAGCGGCGAACTGCCGGGGATCAGCAAGTCTTCCTGGTGAGGTCGTGACGACGGGACGACCCGTGTGCGGGGTGTCTCGTCGAGTCCTTCCGAACCAGTGGCGGCAGCCCGGCAACAGGCTCGCGACGACAACGGTCCGCTCGTTCCCGGGACGAGGTTCCGAGCGGGTGGAGCCAGTATCCACGACTTCGTTTAGGCCAGGATCCAGACCGCGTGCACCTGGGCACGTTCACCGATCGTGCGGGAAACGCGGTATCCGGGTCCGGGGAACCGAACGAGAAAGGTTGACAAGGTCACCATGACGATGACCGATCCGATCGCAGACATGTTGACACGTCTGCGCAACGGGAGTCGCGCTTACCACGACGAGATCGTGATGCCGCACTCCAAGATCAAGGCGAACATCGCCGACATTCTTCAGCGCGAGGGCTACGTGGCTGGCTCTCGCGTGCAGCAAGGGGCCAAGACCAAGGAACTGGTCGTGGAACTCAAGTTCGGGCCCAACCGCGAGAAGTCCATTACCGGGCTGCGCCGGGTTTCCAAGCCCGGACTGCGGGTGTATGCCAAGTCCACGAACCTGCCGAAGGTTCTGGGGGGGCTCGGCATCGCCATTATCTCGACGTCGAGCGGTCTGCAGACGGACCGGCAAGCGATGCGGAATGGTGTAGGCGGGGAAGTCCTCGCCTACGTCTGGTGAAGGAGGAGACCACGGTATGTCGCGCATCGGTAAGTTGCCGATCACCGTTCCCTCCGGCGTCGAGGTCGATATCGACGGCCAGGCGGTTACGGTGAGCGGTCCCAAGGGAAAACTGAACCAGCGTATTTCCGAGCCGATCTGGGTCGAGAAGGACTCCGACGGCTCGCTGCTGGTCAAGCGTCCGGACAACGAGCGGGCCAACCGCTCGCTGCACGGCCTTTCGCGCAGCCTGATCAACAACATGGTCCTCGGGGTCAGTCAGGGCTTCCAGAAGGACCTCGAGATTCAGGGTGTGGGTTACCGCGTGGTCCAGAAGGGCGAGAGTCTCGAGTTCTCGCTGGGGTACAGCCACCCGGTGGTCATGGATCCCCCGAAGGGCATCGAGTTCGCCACGGACGGTCCGGCGAAGCTGTCGGTCAAGGGTGTCGACAAGCAGCTCGTCGGCGAGGTAGCCGCCAGGATTCGCAAGCTGCGCCTGCCCGAGCCCTACAACGGCAAGGGCGTGCGTTACGCGGGTGAGACCATTCGCCGCAAGGTCGGGAAGACGGGTAAGTGACCATGAGCGAGAGCACCACAGCCACCAGGAAGCGCAAGCCGGTGGGCAAGAGCATCGCGACCGTGCGTCGCCGTGCCCGCACCCAGCGGCACGTCCGGATTCGCAAGAAGATCAGCGGCACGCCGCAGCGCCCCCGTCTGGTCGTCAGCCGTTCGACGCGGCACATCGTCGCGCAGGTCATCGACGACACGATCGGGCACACCCTGGCGTCGGCCACCACGATGGAAGCCGGTTTCCGCACGTTCGAGGGCGACAAGAAGGCCAAGGCCACACGGATCGGCGAGCTGGTCGCCGAGCGCGCGAGCCAAGCGGGGATCGAGAAGGTGGTCTTCGACCGTGGAGGTCACGCCTACCACGGCCGCGTGGCCGCCCTCGCGGACGCCGCACGCGACGGCGGTCTGGAGTTCTGAGAAGTGCGCAATAACCACATCGTCGTCGCACGAAGGATGACAGCACGTAACGGAAGGGACGCCTGATGCCTGGACGCACTCGGCGTGAAGGCGGTTCGGAATCCGGCGGCAAAGACCGCAAGGACCGCCGCGACGGTGGCCGTGGCGGGGCGGCCCAGGAAAAATCCCCGCAGTTCGAGCGTGTCGTGACCATCAACAGGGTCGCGAAGGTCGTCAAGGGCGGTAGGCGCTTCAGCTTCACCGCGCTGGTCGTCTGTGGCGACGGCGACGGCCTCGTTGGCGTCGGCTACGGCAAGGCCAAGGAAGTGCCTTCCGCCATCGCCAAGGGCGTCGAGGAAGCCAAGAAGAACTACTTCCGTGTTCCGCGAGTCGCCGGCACGATCACTCACCCGGTGCAGGGTGAGGATGCCGCGGGCAAGGTGCTGCTGCGTCCGGCCAGTCCGGGTACCGGTGTCATCGCCGGTGGTCCCGTCCGTGCGGTGCTGGAGTGCGCAGGCGTGCACGACGTGCTGAGCAAGTCGTTGGGCAGCGGTAACTCGCTCAACATCGTGCAGGCGACCATCACGGCGCTGAAGGAACTGCAGCGCCCCGAGGAGGTCGCCGCTCGGCGCGGTCTGCCGCTGGAGGACGTCGCTCCGGCCCGGATGCTGCGTCAGCGCGCGGGTCAGGAGGTCTGAACCGATGAGCCAGTTGAAGATCACCCAGCTGCGTGGGCTGGCCGGTCGCAAGCCCAATCAACGGGAGACCATGCGTACTCTCGGGTTGCGTAAGATCGGCCAGACCGTCACCCGTCCGAACACTTCCACGGTTCGCGGCCAGGTCGACACGGTTGGCCATCTTGTTTCGGTCGAGGAGGTCGAGTAATGGTCATCAAGATTCATGATCTGCGGCCTGCCCCGGGGTCCAATCGCGGCAAGATTCGTGTCGGCCGTGGTGAGGCTTCCAAGGGCAAGACCGCGGGCCGCGGTACGAAGGGCACGAAGGCACGTAAGACAGTGGCTCCCGGCTTCGAGGGTGGCCAGATGCCGCTGCAGATGCGGCTGCCGAAGCTGCGTGGCTTCAAGAACCCCAGCCGGGTCGAGTACCAGGGGATCAACGTCGGCAGGTTGGCCCAGGCCTTCCCGCAGGGCGGCACGGTCGGCATCGACGAGCTGATCGGGGTCGGTCTGGTGAAGAAGGGCGAGCGCGTCAAGATCCTCGGCGATGGTGATCTCGATGGTGTGAAGCTGGACGTGACCGCGCACGCGTTCACGGGCAGCGCCAGGGAGAAGATCACCTCGGCCGGTGGCAGTGCCACCAAGGTGGAGCGCTGAAGATCCGCGACCGCGATTCGGGCGGTGCGCCCGCCCGAATCGGTGGCGCGTGATCGTCGGTCTCGAACGGGGCCGGTCGACCTCATGGGTGGCCGGCCCCGTTTTCGTGTCCGCACGACCGAGTTGCCGCGGCCGGTGCGCGGCGGGGAACGCGCCCGTTCCCCGCCCGGACGTCCCGGTGGTGGAACCGTCGGCCGCGGACTCGGTGAACACTGTCGGTATCGGACGGTTGTCGGTTTGTCGCCGCTGTGTGTAGGTGGCTACGAAAGATCGGCCGAATGCTGTTAGAGTCCGTGCGGCAGTTCCGTGCTAGACGGCACTGTTGACGGAATCCAGCCGTGGGCGACTCGTGAGTCGGCCACCGACACCGGCCGGTGACTACCGGCTCGCGCACAGGAGGTCTGCGTGCTCGGCGCATTCCGCTCGGCTCTGACAACGCCGGATCTGCGCCGCAAGATCCTGTTCACACTGGGGATCGTCGTGCTGTACCGGCTCGGTGCCACGATTCCTTCCCCCGGGGTTTCCTACCCGAACATCCAGCAGTGTGTGCAGGCTCTGGAAGGCGAGAACCAGAGCGTTTACTCGCTGCTGAACCTCTTCAGCGGCGGAGCACTACTTCAGCTGTCGGTGCTGTCCCTCGGGATCATGCCCTACATCACCGCCAGCATCATCGTGCAGTTGCTGCAGGTGGTGATCCCGCGGTTCGAGCAGCTGAAGAAGGAGGGGCAGTCCGGCCAGGCGAAGCTGACGCAGTACACCCGCTACCTCACCGTGGCGCTGGCTGTGCTGCAGGCGACGGGCATCGTCGCGCTGGCCGTACGCGGACAGCTCTTCCCCGGCTGCCAGGCGCAGGTCATCCCGGACAACTCCGTGCTGAACATGGTGGTCATCGTCGTCACGATGACCGCGGGCGCGGTGCTGCTGATGTGGCTGGGCGAGCTGATCACCGAACGCGGTGTCGGCAACGGGATGTCCCTGCTGATCTTCACCTCGATCGCGGCCCGCATCCCCTCCGAGGGCGGCAAGATCCTGAACAACAGCGGCGGTTTCGTCTTCGCCGTCATCTGCGCCTTCGGACTGGTCATCATCGCCAGCGTCGTGTTCGTCGAGCAGGCGCAGCGGCGCATACCGGTGCAGTACGCCAAGCGCATGATCGGGCGCAGGATGTACGGCGGCACTTCCACCTACCTGCCGCTGAAGGTGAACCAGGCCGGTGTCATCCCGGTCATCTTCGGTTCCTCCCTGCTCTACCTGCCGCAGCTGCTCGGCCAGCTCGCCGGCAACCAGAACACCTGGTGGTCGCGGTTCATCCAGACCTACATCGTCGACCCGTCCAGCTGGGTGCACATCCTGCTGTACATGGCGATGATCATCTTCTTCGCCTACTTCTACGTCTCGATCACGTTCAATCCCGAGGAACGTGCCGACGAGATGAAGAAGTTCGGGGGCTTCATCCCCGGCATCCGTCCGGGGCGCCCGACGGCGGAGTATCTCAGCTTCGTGCTGTCCCGGATCACGCTTCCCGGTGCGCTGTACCTGGGCATCATCGCGGTCCTGCCGAACTTCTTCCTCGGAGTCACCGGTGGACAGGGTGGTGCGCAGAACTTCCCCTTCGGCGGCACCGCGGTGCTGATCATGGTCAACGTGGGGCTGGACACGGTCAAACAGGTGGAGAGCCAGCTCACGCAGCGCAGCTACGAAGGGTTCCTCCGGTAGGATCGGGAAGTCCGTGCGGGTGGTTTCCCCTCCGTTCTCCGGGCGTGCCGCTCGTCCCGCGAGTGATGGTGACCACGGGAGTGGTTTCCCACACTTCGAGCGGCACCCATGGCGGAATCGGCAGGTTCGGTTACGGTGTCGATCGCTCGATGTCCGCACAACCGGCTACTGCCGCGGAGTCCATCCCGCGACAACGGTGATGCGGACGTGCGATGACAGACGGGACGCAAGCGCCCGCCAAACGGTGGCGCAAGCCATCATCACGGATTCGGAGGCAGACCCTTGGTGCGATTGGTTCTGGTCGGCCCGCCCGGTGCGGGCAAAGGCACCCAAGCGGCCGTGCTGAGTGAACATCTCGCGGTCCCCCACATTTCCAGTGGCGACCTGTTCAGGGAGAACATCGACAACGCCACGCCGCTGGGCAAGGAGGCCAAGAGCTACCTCGACGCCGGTGAACTGGTACCGGACGAGGTCACCAACGAGATGGTGCGTCAGCGACTCACCGCGGCCGACGCGGCCGAGGGCTTCCTGCTCGACGGATTCCCGCGCACCACTCCGCAGGCCGACGTCCTCGGAGGCATCCTCGCCGAGAACGGCATGCAGCTGACAGCTGTCGTACAGTTCGAGGTCCCGCGTGAAGAGCTCGTTCGTCGACTGCTGGAGCGCGGGCGGTCCGACGACACCGAGGAGCTCATCCGGCGCAGGCTGGATGTGTACGACTCGGAGACGGCCCCGTTGCTGGACTACTACCGGGACAAGCTGCTCACGATCGACGCGTTCGGCCCGGTGGAGGAAGTCACCTCGCGGGCGCTGGAAGCCCTGCGCGCTCGCAGCTGACGGCTGATTGCTCCGGGGCATCGTCCTCGGTGCGGACGACCGGGTGGTGCGGGGACCGGCACCCGGCAACCGGGCCTTCGCGAGCGGATGCCGGCTTGCCGCGGAACGGACCCGGCCACTCGGTTCGTCCGAGCCCGCGCTCGCGGTCTCCGGGACGACACGCGCTCAAGCAGAAAAATGTTCGTGAGAAGCCGTCGACTTGACGGGAGGGGGCGCAATGTTGCGTCGAGGTAAGGGAATCGAACTCAAGAGCAGGGGTGAGATCGAGGCGATGCGCGCCTCGGGGCTCCTGGTCGCGAAGGCCCTCTCGGCCGTGACCGAGCGGGCCGAGCCCGGTGTCAGCACCGCTGAACTCGATTCCGTGGCCGAGAGCGTGATCCGCGACGCGGGTGCGATCCCCTCCTTCAAGGGCTATCACGGTTTTCCCGGCTCGATCTGCGCCTCGATCAACGAGAAGATCGTGCACGGCATCCCCTCCGAGACGGAGGTGCTGGCTGACGGCGACCTGATCTCGGTGGACTGCGGGGCGATCCTGGACGGGTGGCACGGTGACTCGGCCGTGACGATCCCGGTCGGTTCGGTCGGTTCCCGCGAGCTGGCGCTGTCCGCGGCCACCGAGCGCGCCATGTGGGCGGGCATAAACCAGGTGGCCGAGGGAAACCGGCTGACCGATATCTCGCACGCGGTGGAGTCGGCCGCGCGGGCCGCTGCTTCCTCGGACGGGATCGACTACGGGATCATCGCCGAGTACGGCGGTCACGGGATCGGCACCAGGATGCACATGGAGCCCTTCCTGCCGAACCTGGGCAAGCCGGGCAAGGGGCCGAAGCTCCGGACGGGCATGGCACTGGCCGTCGAGCCCATGCTCACGCTCGGCCCGCCCGACACGGAGGAGTTGGACGACGAGTGGACCGTGGTCACGGTCGACGGCTCGCGTGCCGCGCACTGGGAGCACACGGTGGCGATCACCGAGGACGGTCCCTGGGTGCTCACCGCGGCCGACTGAGTTCGCCGCCCTCCCCGCCGCGGGGCGGGGCGGGCGGACTCGTGAGCGGGTTTTTCGGAGCTCGAGCAGCGCCTGCCGCGTCCTCGCGGGGAGAAGAGCCGGAGACGTGCGCGATCCCCGCCGCGGAGTTACCGCGGTCGCAGCTCCGCGGCGCGCCGGGGGCTTTCTCGGCTCACCCCTCGTTCGTCACCAGCGGGCGTCTGCAGGTGTAGTGCAGGATCGGGGGGAGGTTGCGCCAGGTGACGTGGGTGAGCACCTCGTCGAAGTCGGAGTGCAGCCGGGTGCCGAATCGGCGCCCCGTCGGGGTGTGCTGCATCGGCAGGTAGGTGAGGGCCGTGAAGACCCCCGCGGGAGTCAGCGCCTCGTGGCACTGCCGCAGGATGTCGCCCTGCGCATTTTCCGGAAGCAGGGACCAGGGTATGCTGGTGACGATCACATCGGCCGCTTCGACCCCGAGCCGGTCCAGGACGCCGCGCAGGTCGCGCGCGTCGGCGTGGACGGTTTCCATCCGGGGGTAGTTGGTGCGGAGGTGCCGCACGAGCCCCTCGTCGAGTTCGATTCCGATGTGCCTGCCCGCTCCCGGGAGCCGGTGGTGGATGGCCCCGCTGAGCGAGCCGGTGCCGGGGCCCAGCTCGACCACCACGGGAGCGCCGGAGCGGGGGACGACTTGAGCCACGGTCCTGCCCACGACCTGCGAGGTGGGGGTGGCCGCTCCCACGGTGGTGGGGCTGCGTAGCGCGGTGCGGAAGAACCGCCCGTACTCCGCCAGGGGGGTTCCGCCGGGTGTGCGACGTTCCGGTGCGCGTCGGCCGTGGTGCTGGGCGGTCACTGTTCTCCTCGATACGCGTCCCCGGCGCGATGTGCCGGCCGAAACTCGATCATACCGACAGGCCGTGCCGTGGTGAGAAATGTTTTGGGGCCTTTTCGGCTGATACTCTTCGTGGTCGTGGGGCGACTCCTGGTGCGGCGCGTGGCGATGTCCAGCCCCGATTTGGGTGGCATTCGCGCGTGCGCGTACAGTGGAGTACCGGCGCACTCGTGGCGTCGGTTCGTCATGCCGTTCTGCTCGCAGGGGCGGCCATGGTCCGCTGGGCGGGTCAGGGCACGGTTTCGCTACGGAACGGCCGTGGTTCCTGCTGTGCCGTCGAGGCTAACGCGTCGGGGGCGGTGGGGCCTGCGGAC
Source organism: Actinopolyspora sp. BKK2 (assembly GCF_011291845.1). NCBI lineage: Bacteria > Bacillati > Actinomycetota > Actinomycetes > Actinopolysporales > Actinopolysporaceae > Actinopolyspora > Actinopolyspora sp. BKK2. Next base: position 479,153 of record NZ_JAANTE010000002.1, read on the forward strand.
CGCGCGTGGAGTGGGTCTGCCCTAGGTGCCGGCTCCGGCGTCCAGCGGTAATGAAGCGGTACACGCTACCGAGAAGATGAACTGTCACCGTCACGAAACGCGGAGGACATGGGCAAAAAGGACGGGGCCATTGAGGTCGAGGGTCGGGTGATCGAGCCGCTCCCCAACGCGACCTTCCGTGTCGAGTTGGAGAACGGCCACAAGGTCCTCGCGCACATCAGTGGCAAGATGCGCCAGCACTACATCCGCATCCTGCCCGAGGACAAGGTCGTCGTGGAGCTGTCTCCCTACGACCTCTCCCGTGGGCGCATTGTCTACCGCTACAAGTGACCTCCACGGTGTCCGGGTTTACGGACACGCTTCGCGATCAGGAGAGCACGGCCGTGAAGGTCAAACCGAGTGTGAAGAAGATCTGCGACAACTGCCAGGTGATCCGTCGTCACGGACGGGTCCTCGTGATCTGCAGCAACGGGCGGCACAAGCAGCGCCAGGGCTGACCGGGCAGTAACGCGGTCGCGGACAAAACCACAGACCGACAAGGGACCTCCCCGTAACCTGCCGGCCCGGGAGTTGGGTCGGTTCACCTCCGGAACCAGGCCGGGGCTTCGTGCAAGGCGTGGTCCCGACGGGCGCTCCAGCGCGGACGTCCGACGGGAACCGGGCGCACGAGGACGGTCGGGGAGAAGACCTGGAACGACGAGTGAGGAGTACCTGCCAAATGGCAAGGCTCGCTGGCGTCGACCTCCCGCGCGACAAGCGCGTCGAGGTCGCGCTGACCTACATCTACGGCATCGGCCGCAGCAGGTCGAAGACGATTCTGCAGACGACGGGTATCTCCTTCGACACCCGTGCGAAGGACCTCGACGACGACCAGATCTCGGCGCTGCGTGCCGAGGTCGAGAACAACTACCGGGTCGAGGGTGACCTTCGCCGCGAGGTCCAGGCCGATATTCGCCGGAAGATCGAGATCGGTTCCTATGCCGGCATGCGGCACCGTCGTCACCTGCCGCTGAACGGGCAGCAGACCAAGACCAACGCCCGTACCCGGAAGGGACCGAAGAAGACGGTCGCAGGCAAGAAGAAGGCCAGGAAGTAAGCCTCGCGAGGAGTTGAACAGCGATGCCACCGAAGGGGCGCGCCGGCGCCGTCAAGAAGGTCCGGCGTAAAGAGAAAAAGAATGTAGCGCACGGACAGGCGCACATCAAGAGCACTTTCAACAACACGATCGTTTCGATCACCGACACCGTCGGTTCGGTGATCAGCTGGGCCTCCGCCGGGCACGTCGGTTTCAAGGGCTCCAAGAAGTCGACGCCGTTCGCGGCTCAGATGGCCGCGGAGAACGCTGCCCGCAAGGCCGCCGAGCACGGCATGAAGAAGGTCGACGTCTTCGTCAAGGGACCGGGCTCCGGACGTGAGACGGCGATCCGCTCACTGCAGGCGGCAGGCCTCGAAGTGGGCACCATCCAGGACGTGACCCCCCAGCCGCACAACGGCTGCCGCCCGCCGAAGCGGCGCCGGGTCTGACAGCGGGAAAGGAGTAGACACCAATGGCGCGTTACACCGGTCCCGCGACCCGCAAGTCCCGCCGGTTGAAGGTTGATCTCATCGGCGGCGACCAGTCGTTCGAGCGTCGTCCGTACCCGCCGGGGCAGCACGGCCGCGGTCGCATCAAGGAGACCGAGTACCTGCTGCAGCTGCAGGAGAAGCAGAAGGCCCGCTTCACCTACGGGGTGCTGGAGCGGCAGTTCCGCTCCTACTACGAGGAGGCCAACCGCAGGCCCGGCAAGACCGGTGACAACCTGCTGCAGCTGCTGGAGAGCCGGCTGGACAACGTGGTCTACCGCTCGGGGATCGCACGTACCCGCAGGCAGGCCCGTCAGCTGGTGAACCACGGTCACTTCCTGGTCAACGGCAGGAAGGTCGACATTCCGAGCTACCAGGTATCGAAGTTCGACATCATCGACGTCAAGCCGAAGTCGTTGAACACGACGCCGTTCATCATCGCCAAGGAGACCCTGGGCGAGCGGCCCTGTCCGGCCTGGATGCAGGTGGTGCCGTCCTCGCTGCGCATTCTCGTGCACCAGCTGCCCGAGCGGGCGCAGATCGATACGCCGGTCACCGAGCAGCTCATCGTCGAGCTCTACTCGAAGTGATACCGGACGGAGCGGCTACCGTGTCGATGGCTGCTCCGTAGCCCGGTACGGGTGGGGGCGCGAAGGCGTCCCCGCCTCGCCCACTGTTCGCAGCGGGCACGCCATCCCTTCGGCGTAAAATGGCGGGCGCCGTGTGGAAAGGAAAAACGACAGTGCTCATCTCCCAGCGACCCTCACTGTCCGAGGAGCCTATTTCGGAGACGCGCTCCCGGTTCACCTTCGAGCCGCTGGAGCCCGGCTTCGGTTACACCCTCGGCAATTCGCTCCGCCGTGCCCTGCTGTCCTCGATTCCGGGTGCGGCCGTGACCAGCCTGCGTATCGACGGTGTGCTCCACGAATTCACCACGATTCCGGGGGTCAAGGAGGACGTTACCGACGTCATCCTGAATATCAAAGAACTCGTGGTCAGTTCCGAAGAGGACGAACCGGTCACCATGTACCTGCGCAAGCAGGGCCCCGGTGACGTCACCGCCGCCGACATCGTTCCGCCCGCCGGTGTGACCGTACACAATCCCGATCTTCACATCGCTACCCTCAACTCGAAGGGCAAGCTGGAGATCGAGCTCGTGGTCGAGCGGGGACGCGGTTACGTGCCCGCGGCGCAGAACAAGGAGTCCGGTGCCGAGATCGGTCGGATTCCCGTGGACTCGATCTACTCCCCGGTGCGGAACGTCTCGTTCGACGTGACGGCTACTCGCGTCGAACAGCGTACGGACTTCAACCGGCTCGTGCTCGACGTCGAGACCAAGCCCTCGATGACCGCGCGGGACGCGGTCGCCTCGGCCGGGCGCACCCTGGTCGAGCTGTTCGGGCTGGCTCGGGAGCTCAACGTCGACGCCGAGGGCATCGAGATCGGTCCTTCGCCGGCGGAGGCGGACACGATCGCCGCCTACTCCATGCCGATCGAGGACCTCGATCTGACGGTGCGTTCCTACAACTGCCTCAAGCGTGAGGGGATCCACACCGTCGGGGAACTGGTCTCGCGCAGCGAGGCCGACCTGCTGGACATTCGCAACTTCGGTGCGAAGTCCATCGACGAGGTCAAGATGAAGCTGGTCGGCCTGGGGCTGACCCTGAAGGACAGCCCGCCCGGATTCGACCCGTCGGCCGCTGCCGCCGAGTACCCCTCCGAGGGCTGGTCCGAAGAGACGAGCATGCCGCAGGAGATGTCCACGGGCGGTTTCGACACCGGTCTCGACAGTGGATACGACAGCGGCTTCGACAACGGCTATGACGACGACGGTCAGGACTACGCGGAGACGGAACAGCTCTAACCGCTTCGCGGACTGGTTTCCGGCCGCACCTTGAGAGGAGCAACCGATGCCCAGCCCAACGAAGGGGCCGCGTCTCGGCGGGTCGCCGTCGCACCAGCGGCTGATCCTGGCGAATCTGGCCTCCGCGCTCTTCGAGCACGGGCGGATCACCACGACCGAGGCGAAGGCGAAGCGGGTTCAACCGCTCGCCGAGCGGCTCATCACCAAGGCCACCAAGGGTGACCTGCACAATCGTCGCGAGGTGCTGAAGACGATCCGGGACAAGGACGTCGTGCACAAGCTCTTCGCCGAGATCGGTCCGTTCTTCTCGGACCGCCCCGGTGGCTACACCAGGGTTGTCAAGACGATGCCGCGCAAGGGCGACAACGCCCCGATGGCGGTCATCGAGCTGGTCAACGAGAAGACGGCCACTTCCGAGGCGGAAGCGGCGCGCGGCACCAAGTTCGCCAAGGACCAGCAGTCCGCGGCGGACGCGGAGCAGCAGGCTCCCGCCGAGTCCTCCGAGGTCTCCCAGGAGGAGACCTCCGACATGGAACCCGCCGAGGGGTCCAGGGAGACCGTCGAGGAGAGCCTGGAAGACAAGGACGAGAAAAAGGACGAGTCCTGATCTCTTCCGAACACGCTGTGAACGAACCCGCCACTTCCTCCGGGAACGGCGGGTTCGTTCGTATTCGCATCGATCTGTGCTACGACGGCACCGACTTCTCGGGGTGGGCTCGTCAGCCCGGGCTGCGTACCGTGCAGGGGCTGCTCGAGGACGCGCTGAGCAAGCAACCTCCCGGCCGGGAGGTCGTCGGTTCCGTGGTGGTCGCGGGTCGTACCGATTCCGGGGTGCACGCCGATCACCAGGTGGTGCACGTCGACGCGGTCCCGCTGGCCCCGGATGAGGCCGGGAGGCTGGCGCTCGACGAGCACGGTGTTCCGGACCTGGAGCGGCTGTGCGGGCGGTGGAACCGCATTCTCCCCCCGGACGTGCGGGTGTTGCGGGCTCGCGTGGCGGCCGAGGGGTTCGACGCGCGGTTCGCCGCTGCGCGGCGGCACTACCTCTACCGGGTCTCCGACGCGCCGTGGGGCGTCGATCCGCTGCGCAGGCGGGACACGCTCGCCTGGAACAGGCCCCTGGACGTGGATCGGTTGAACCGGGCCTCCTCCGAGCTGCTCGGGCTGCACGATTTCGCGGCTTTCTGCAAGAAGCGCGAAGGGGCGACCACGATCCGGGAGCTGCTGTCCTTCGAGTGGGAACGCGTCGGGCGGTACTCCTTGCAGGCGCGCGTCAGCGCCGACGCTTTCTGCCACTCGATGGTGCGGAGTCTGGTCGGATCGGTGCTGATGGTCGGTGACGGCAGGCGCGCTCAGGAGTGGCCGGGCGAGATGCTTCGTTCAGAGACGCGTACCAGCGCCGTGGCCCCGGCGCACGGGCTGACGCTGGCCGAGGTCGAGTACCCGCCGGACGAGGAGCTCGCGGAGCGCGCGCGGACCACGCGGGTGCGCCGCTCCCTCTGAGCTTTTCCGATTTTGCCCATAATTGGCAGTTGTCCCCAGCGACGTCGTTCCTCCACAGAACCGTCGATCGGGTAGTGCCCGCCGGGCCCGCTCGCAGCATGCTGGGCCCATGGAGCGGAAGATCCTCGAACCCGAGTCCAGCGGTTTGTTCACCCGGGTGCAGGCGCTGCGCAGCGGGCTGACCGACTCCGACCTCAGGGCCGCGCACTACCACCGGGACCAGCGCAGACTGGCCGCGCTGCGCGCGAGCGGGTGGCACGTGATGGTGGTTACCTCCGAGGAGCTGACGCGCAGTCCTCGGGAGCTGGTTCAGCGGGTGCGGGCGAAGCTGCACGAACGGTCGTCCAGTTTTGCCTAAAATTGGGCCCCTGGGGAAAGTCCCAATTTTAGGCAAAACTGTGTGAACCGCTCAGTCCCCGCGGCGGATGGGCCCCAGGATCTCCTGCTCGCGTTTGTTCGTGACCAGCTGGATGGGGTTCCAGACCATGTTGCCGAGCGCGATGACTCCGTCGTCCTTGAGCGTGGTCAGCTGCTGGACCTGCGGCGGGTGCAGGTGCCATATCCGGCCTGCCAACTGCGCCTGGTTGGCGGGAAGGCGCTGCAGCAGCACGAGGTCCGCCGTGTTCGCAGCCGTACCGTTGCCCACCTGCGGGTGCAGGTAGGGCAGTACGTACATGGTGGTCTGCCAGGCCGAACGCGGCGGGAAGAGCTCCTGCGGAACCGCACCGCCGTCGTGGATGACCAGCAGCGGGGCGTCCTCGCTGGAACGCGGAAGGTCGAACGGTGTCAGACGCCTGATCTGCACGAGCGGGACCGGCTGCCCGTCGGGGGTTTCCCCCGCGGCCTGCTCCAGGATCTTCCACGGCTCTGGACGGCCGGTGGCCACGATCACCCAGGCCCCCGTCGCCATCGCGCGCAGCGCGATCTGACGGGCCAGGTACAGCCCGCCCACCGTGACCATGCGAGTCGGCTGCGGACGCAGGATCGAGGTGGACATCGGCTCGCCCTGCGGGCCGGAACCGATGATCATCCCGCCGCGGTCCCCGGAGGGGCTCACCGTGTCGAGGGTCTCGGGCGGTACGAGGAACTCCGGAACAGCGTCGCGCAGGTCGTCCGGCGTGTCGATGGTCCTGCTGCGGCTCATACCGCACCTCCGAACGGGAGAGTGGCGGTGAACCCTGCCAGCTGTACTCCACGCAGCGGGGTCAAGGTCACTCCGAGTCTGTTGCTTATCGTGCGCAGCCTTTCGTCGGCCGCGTCGAGTTCGGCCGGGGTGCGGGCGCTGACGCGCACGAGACCACGCATGCCGACCTCGTTCTCCTCACCGGTGGGGGAGATGGAGATCGCGACGGTGGAGGAAAGCGCCCGGACACCGGTCAGCGCGTTGAGGCTGTGGCTCATCTGGGACGGCCAGCCGGTTATCGCGTAGCTGGAGTGCCCGACTCCGCCCGCGGTGACGCCGTCCCACCGCTCCTTGAGTCCGACGGAACGCTGGGAACCGAGCACCGATTGGAGCTCGGCCGAGGCGATCCCGGCCTGCAGCAACTCGTCCGGGTCCAGCGGCCGGGTGGGCACGGACTCCTGCTCCAGCGCGCTGCGCACGCGGGACAGCGCCCCGATCAGCGCCCGGTGGGCGCCGACGATGCCGCCACCGCGCTCGCCGACGGCCTTGGCGCAGCGCTTCGGGTCGAGGCGAACCGCCACCCAGGTGGTGCGGCGCGCGGCGGCGGGAAGCGGCCCGAGAACCTCCAGGTAGGAGTTCAGCGCCGGTGAGTTGGAAGGCAGCGTCGCACTTCCGGGATAGCAGTGCCAGATCACCTGGATCGCGTCGAGAACCACCCCGCGGTCCTCCAGGCAGGGGGTCAGCGCTCCCAACGGCAGGTTCGGGTCCTTGCCGATCTCGTTCACCAGCGACGGCGTCGGCTCCACCATGAGCACGGCGGTCCACTTCCCGTCGTTGAACGCCATTCCCACGTGGTTGCGATCGTGGTCCTGGCCGTGCGCGACGACCAGGTCGGGAACGACCAGCCGCAGCAGCGACACGCGGTGGTTCTCCTCGGGGCCGATCACTCCGTCGCCGTTCTCGTCCCCGCCTTCGGTCAGACCGGGGGTGACGGGTTGTACGGCACTGGTGTGGTTGCGGAAGTTGTACTCCAGCACCAGCCCGAACAACTGGGTGAACCAGCGGCCGCGCCTGCGCAGCAGCGCGAGGATCAGCATGAACCCGGCGACTCCGGCAGCGACCGGCCACAGCGTCTGGTCGACGGCGATGATGACGAGACCAGCCGCCAGGCCGATTTCCATGACAACTAGGTTCGACACGGGCAGCGCGCCGAGGCTTGCTCCGTTGGTGCGTCGCCGTGCCCGGACTCGCGCCCGCGGTGTGTTCGTGGGCCCGGCGCCTGATGATCCTGACGCTTTCGGCTGGGCCGGATGCTGTGTGGTCACGGACATCCGTTGGGTCTCTCCCCCTCGCAGGTAGATGCGTCTGCCCACTGTGGGTGCGGGCGAGTGTAGGTACCGGTAACCGATCGAAGAGAATACTGCGCTGAGTCGGTCGAACCGTACCCACGCGGCACCCTTTCCCGGCTACCCTGCTGAACGGTACCTCGGACGGGAGAGCTTTAGGCGAAGAATGGCATCAACACCCACGACGAAATCACAAGTCCAGGCTTACAAGTTCGTCATACGCCGCATGGAGTCCGCGCTCGCCCGCAAGGACGCGGTGATGTTGCACGATCCGTTGGGCTCGCACAAACGAGCGACGATCGCAGGCGCGATCCTCGCCTGCATCGGAATGATCGGCTTCCTGGTCTGGGGACTGTTCAGTGGGCAGGGAACCGTTCCCAAACCGGGTTCGGTGGTCATCGCGAAGGGCAGCGGCAGCGTTTACGTCGTCACTTCCGATGATCGGACCGACAAGCGGTTGATTCCGATGCTGAACATGGCTTCGGCCAAACTGCTGGTCATGGCCAATGGAGGTGGTCAAGGACAGGCTATCGAGCCGACGAAGGTCAAGGAGGCCGCGCTGGCCGAGCTGCCCCGCGGTCCGAAAACGGGGATTCCCAACGCACCGAACCTTCTCCCCTCCCCGGACGAGACCGTCTCCCCGGCCTGGGCCATCTGTGACGTGGCCGAGCTGAACAAGGCGTTGAGTCCGTCGAAGATGCAGGCGGCGGCCACTGTGGAGACCACTGTCGTCGGCGGTGTCGCGGATCGGGGTGAGGAGCTCGGGGTCGACCAGGCGCTGTACGTGGAGGACAACAGCTCGCAGCAGCGCTACCTGGTCTACCGCGACGACTCGCGGAACGGTTCGGCAACCCGCGTGGTCCGCGCGAACGTCACCGACGCGGATCCCGCCGTGCTGGAGATGTTCGGGCTGAGCGGTGCGGAGCCGCGAGCGATCAGCACGAACATGCTCAACGCGATCCCCGAGGTCGATTCCCTGGAGGTCCCGGACCTCCCGGAGGGGAGCCCGGACTACCGCAGCGGGACCTACCAGCTCGGTGACGTGGTTTCCCGGAGCGTTCCCGGGCAGAACGAGAACGAGCACGAGTACTTCGTGCTGCTGGACAGCGGTAAGCAGCGGATCACTCGCGGTGCCGCCGCCGTGCTGCACGCGTCCCGGTACTCCTCCGAGGAGATTCCCAATGCCACGGGGATGCTGACCGAGGTGGACGACGCGGACGCGAGTGACGAGCTCGCCGTTCAGCACTTCCCGAAGGGGGTGCCGGAGCCGGTTCCGTTCTCCGAGGCGGACAGCTCCTGCCTGAGCTGGAGCGACCGCTCCGGTGAGCAGCAGGTCACCGTGACCGTGGGATCGGGCTCTCCCGCGCCGAAGGCCCCGGTCAAACTGGCGCAGTACGACGGCCAGGGACCGCGGGTGGACTACTTCTACATGCCCCCGGGGAAGGCGGCCGTGGTGCGCGGCACGACGGGGCCGGACACCGCCGAGGGCGGGCCGATCTACCTGGTCTCCGACCGCGGTGTGACCTACGGGATCAAGGACCTCGCCACGGCGAAGGGGCTCGGCGTCGTGAACGGTGCCGGTGACATCAAGTCAGCTCCGGCTTCGGTGCTCGGTGCCCTGCCGTCCGGGGATTTCCTGGATCCGGCTCAGGCCAGTCTCGTGTACGACTCCATTCCGATGGACTCCGAGGCCGGGGTGAACCGGCCTCCGGAGGAGGACTCGGAGTCCGCGGCGGGGAACTCGGTCTCCGCCGGGAGCTGAGCCCCGGGAGCTGAGCGAGATGCGGTCCCCGCGTCACTGGCGCGGGGACCGCGTGCTCGCGTCGCCGGGGCGGTCCGCGGCGGCGTCCCGGGGTGGTGCCGAGCGAGTGCTCCACCGGCTCGGTGCGGGACACCGCTCGGGAGAGCACTCGCTGCCCGGGGCGTGGTGCCCCGCCAGGCAGTGGGCGGTCGCGTTCGCGGCGACCACCCGCTGCGGAGCAGGCTCCCGCGGCGGATCGGGATCCGCCCGGGGCCTCACTCCGGGGTGGTTCCCGCGTTGCGGGCGCGTACCCTGCGCACCGCGTTGACGAGGAAAGCCGTGAACAGGACGGTCGCGAGGCCGCCGACGGCTCCGCCCAGCGCCACCGCGACCGCGGCCCAGTTGCGCTCGGGGAAGACGTGGGCCTGGAGTTGCCGCTGCTGCGTCGGTGGGGCGGCGGCGTCGTGCTCGGCCGGGATCACGTTGTTGATGGCGGCCATCGGGTTGATCATCCCGTGCCCGACGATGTCGTTGTCGCTTCCGGTGCGCTGGGCCGTGTCGATGATGCGGTGCATGACCTGCTCCGCGGTCAGGCTCGGGTACTTCTCCTTGATCAGCGCGGCCAGGCCGGACACGTAGGGTGCGGCGAAGCTGGTGCCCTGGATCGGCTGCGGCTCGCTGTCCGAGCCGTGCGCGACCCGGTTCACCAGCCCGGAGGCGTTCACGCCCGGATCGAGCGAGACCAGGTTCTCCCCGGGAGCGGACACGTCCACCCACGGGCCGGGGACGGTGAACTCGGACGGGGCGCCGTGCTCGTTCACCGAGGCCACGGTCAGCACGTACTCGTCGAACCAAGCGGGGAGCACGGCCGTGCTCGGGCTGCCCGGGGCGTTCTTCTGGCACTGCCCGCCGGTGTTGCCCGCGGCGGCCACGACGACCACGTCCTGCTCGTAGGCGCGTTTCACCGCGTTGTGCAGTTTCTGGTTGCCCCTGTCGGCCGGGTTGCTCGCCCGGGCCAGCGACTGGCAGGAGGACTGCGAGATGTTTATCACCTCGACACCGCTGTCCACCGCGCTGTTGACGGCCCGAGCCATCGTCTCGGTGGTGCCGGGTGTGCTTCCGTCGCCCTGCTTCTTGTACAGCGCGGAGGACTGCCGCAGGGACAGGATGGTGCTCTCCGGGGCGATGCCGACGAAGCCGGTCTCGTCGGAGCTTTCTGCGGAGATGATCCCGGCGACGATCGTGCCGTGACCGTCGCAGTCCTGCAGCGCCCCGCCGGACAGCTTCGAGCCGCCGGCCTCGAGCCCGGGCTGGAGACGCGGGTGCTCGTTCACCCCCGTGTCGATCACCGCGACCGTCTGGCCGGCGCCGAGCAGCCCCTGCTCGTGGGCGCGTTGGAAGCCCAGCAGTCGCTGGCTCCAGGGCTGCTCCTCGATGGTGGTCCCGGAATTGCTGGCCTGCATGCAGGCCTGCTGCTGCTGGAAGCCCTCGTCGACCTGCAGTCCGCTTCCTGCCGTCATCCCCGGGTTCAGCGGTGGCGGTGCGTAGGGCTGGTCACTCGTCTCGGTGCTGCCCGCGTCCTGGGCCGCGGCAGGCGGTACCGCGCCGCACAGCAGGAACGTGCCGAGTGCGGCCGACATCGCCAGTGTGCGCCGCAGGCCGTCACGACGCGCGAATGTCGTTGAGCGCATCACTTGTCCCCTCCGGGAGTGGTCGAGAGGTCACGGCGACGGGGCGATCGACCCACTCGCCGCGGGCACGTCCTCCTGCGTGCCCGCGGAGCCGAGTGAGGAACGTGGGGCCGCCGGTGTCGGGAAACCGTTCGAACGGGAGCGCGGCTGTCCGGAACGACCACGTCAGAAGAGGCTGATGTTGAGGTCGCGGATCGCCATGTACACGTCCATGACTCCCAGCGCGAGGGGCAGCACGAGCGCGATCAGCACCGCTTCGAGGATGTCCACGCTGCGGCGCTGCACCGGGGAGAAGCGCCTGTTCGGGAAGACGACGCCGAACACGAGCGCGGCCACGCCGAGCAGCAGCAGCGGCCAGAAGACCCAGGTCAGCTTCTGCGTGGGAGTGGTGGTGGTCGGCAGCAGCAGCCCGGCGGTCACGCCGACGGCGGCGAGCAGCCCGTTGAGCAGCAGGGCGATCGCCTGGCTGCCGTTCGCGTAGTTGCGTCCCCGCAGCATCAGCACGGCGGCCACGACGATCGCGAGCACTCCGCCCCAGATGTTGGGGGCGGCGGCGGCGAGGATCCCGCCGAGCGCGGCGGTGGCTCCACAACCGACGATCAGCCCGGTCATGTACTTGTGCGCGAGCCCGGACTGGCGCTGGATCTCGTAGTAGTCGGGGAAGCCGCCGTCCTCCTTGAGGTCCTCGGAGCTGCCCGGCACGTGCGGCAGCGGGAGCTTGGCGAGCTGGATGGTTATGCGGGGGAGCAGCGAGATCCCGGCGAGTCCCACCGCCGAGGCCCCGGCCGCTATCCCGGGCAGCGTGGCGACCGGCACCAGCGTGGCGACCACGAAGCCGATGACGGCGAAGAACGCCAACGTAGCGGCGGCGATGAAGGTGATGATCCCCGCGCCGATCACCATGATCGACACCGCCGAGAATATGAGTACCAGTGCGCTGGCCAGCAGTAATTTGGGGCGTACTTCATCGCCGGGAACGATGTTGAGTCCCGCCACGAAGGCCATCGGCAGGCCACCGGCCGCCGCGATGACCGTTCCGGTGGTCGCCGCCCCGTATGCCCTGGTGACTATGGCGCCGATGCCGGTGGCGAAGACGGCCACGGCCAGCCCCGTGACCGCGGCGATGACGTGGAAGATGATTCCCTGCGGAAGCGTCGCCATTCCGAGGGCCACGGCCGAGGCGATCATGGCGATCGCGCCGGCGGCGTGGCCGGTCCTGGCCGCGGTCTCCTTCGTCCAGGGGCGGTAGCTCCCGGGTTCGGCCTCGGCCAGCGCGTCGACGACGTCGTCGTACAGCGGTGGTGGCGGATTGTCCGATTTGCGCCGCAACTGCAGCATGTCGCCGTCGACGATGCCGAGCGCGGCCAGGGTCTGGCTGGTGTCCAGCGGCGCGTCCCCCAACTTGGCCAGACACCAGCCGCCGTGTCGCGCCCCGCCGTCCGGAGTGGCTTCGTGAGCCATGTCCAGCAGCATCGGTAGCAGGTCCGCCACCGAGACGTCAGCGGGTAGCGCGAGGTCGATGCGAGTCTTCGGCGCCACCACCGTCACGCGGCTGAACACCGTGGTCCCGGTCGCCACTTGGGCCCCCTACTCCCTCGTTTTTCGTTCCGTTCGGTCGATACGTGTCTGTGCGCGTTCGGTCCGATCCAACCAACCGGGGTCGATTTCCGCGAAATCGCCCCATCCTGCCGCGCGACCCTTCTAGTATGGCGGCAACAGCCGCTTCGCGGGGTGGGTTTGGTCGAACTCGTCGACTCGGGTCCGGCACGGCTTCTCGTGCGCGGCTGCCCTGCGGCTGTGCCGCGAACCTCCACCCCGGCGGGGCTGGGAACACTGCCGGTTACAGAATGCTGCTTGCGCAGTTGACGTCAGATCGCCGACAACATGGAAGGGTGCCGCGTCCGGTGAGCACGCTGCAGTTCAAGCGACCGCCACGCATGGCCGCTCCCAAGCCGCCGGGCGGAGAGGTGCATCTCGAACCGCCACCGGAGATTCCGCGGGCGGTGCCGGGAAACATCGTGCAGAAACTCCTTCCGGCCATCATGATCGTGGCATCTCTCGGAATGATGGTTTTCATGCTTCAGCGGGCCAAGAGCAACCCGATGATGATGATGATGCCGATGATGATGCTGGTTTCCACCGTGGGCATGATGGCCGGTGGCAATCAGGGAGGCGGCCAGAGCAAGGCGGAGATGAACGAGGACCGCAAGGATTACCTGCGGTACCTCGGTCAGATGAGGGAGCGGGCGAGGCAGGCCGCGGAGGAGCAGCGGCTGGCTCGCACCTGGGTTCATCCCGAACCGTCCACGCTGTGGTCCATCGCGACGAGTCGCCGGATGTGGGAGCGCCGAACCGGGGACGGTGACTTCTGCCAGATCCGCGTCGGACTGGGGTCGCAACGGTTGGAGACGCGCCTGGTTCCGCCGCAGACCGGTCCCGTCGACGAGTTGGAGCCGATCACCACGCTCGCGCTGCGTCGCTTCGTCCGGGCCCACTCGCTGGTCTCGGAGCTGCCCGTGGCGACCTCCTTGCGTGGTTTCGCCGCCGTCGGGTTGCAGGGGGAGCGGGAGCTGACCCGCGGTCTGACGCGTGCGTTGATCGCCCAGCTGGCCACTTTCCACACTCCCGACGACGTGGTCATCGCCGTGGCCAGCGGGGGGCGTTCCCGCGCGGAGTGGGACTGGGTCAAGTGGCTGCCGCACTCGCAGCACCCGGAGCTGACCGACGGGATCGGCCAGCAGCGGTTGATGGCCGGTTCCCTGCGGGCCATCGAGGACATGCTCGCCGACCAGCTGGAGGGCAGGCCGCGGTTCAACAGGAACAACGCGCCCCCGGACGGACCGCACGTGGTGATCGTGCTCGACGACGCGGAGATCAGCCGCGAGGAGCAGATCATGCTGGAAGGCGGGATGACCGGTGTGACCCTCATCGATCTGTCCGATGTGCTCGGTGCTGTCACGACCAAGCGCGGCATGCGCATGGTCGTGGAGCAGGACAGGGTCGGCGCGCGCAGCGGCAACAACGTCGAGTGGTTCGGCGTGCCCGACTCGATGAGCAAGGAGGAGGCGACGGCGCTGGCGCGGCAGCTCTCGCCGTACCGCATGGTCGCCCGCACCCAGACGGAGACGGAGAGCGGCGGTCAGGAACCGCTCACCACCCCGCTGAACTACATCGAGCAGCTGGGACTGAGCGGGGACCCGATCTCCTTCGACCTCAACGAGGCCTGGCGTCCGCGCCCGATTCCCGAGCGCTACAAGGTGGCCATAGGTCCGGGCGAGGACGGTCAGGTGGTTTCCCTGGACATCAAGGAGACCGCTTCGGGCGGCATGGGCCCCCACGGGCTGTGCATCGGGGCGACGGGTTCCGGCAAGTCGGAGTTCCTCCGCACGATCGTGCTCGGGTTGATGGCCACCCACTCGTCGACCGCGCTGAACTTCGTGCTGGTCGACTTCAAGGGTGGTGCCACGTTCAACGGTTTCGAGGCGGCTCCGCACGTTTCGGCCACCATCACCAACCTCGCCGACGACCTGACCCAGGTCGACCGCATGCAGGACGCCCTCGCCGGGGAGATGAACCGGCGGCAGGAGGAGCTGAACAAGGCGAAGGTGAAAAACGTCTGGGACTACGAGGAGGCCCGGCAGGCCGGGGCCGATCTGGCCCCCATGCCGGCCCTGTTCGTGGTGATCGACGAGTTCTCCGAGCTGTTGACGACCAAGCCGGAGTTCTCCGAGCTGTTCAACATGATCGGGCGGCTCGGTCGTTCGCTGCAGGTGCACCTGCTGCTGGCCTCGCAGCGCCTGGAGGAGGGCAAGCTGCGCGGTCTGGAGTCGCACCTGTCCTACCGGATCGGTCTGAAGACCTTCAACGCCTCGGAGTCCAGGGCGGCCATCGGTGTTCCCGACGCGGGCGACCTGCCCGCCACCGGTGGGCACGGTTACCTGAAGCATCCCGGGGGCATGGACCGGTTCCGGGCCGCCTACGTCTCGGGGCACATGCACCAGGGGGGTGGACGGCGCCGCACGGTGGCGGCCTCCCCGGTGACCGGTGAGAAGCGGCCGCGGTTCTTCGTGCCGGACTACATCGAACCCCCGGCGGAGCCGGAGCAGCCCGTCGAGCCGGAACCGGAGCCGGAGGGCGAGACCGGTGTCGACAACGACGGTGACGGGCTCCCGGACACCGACTTCCAGCTGGTGATCAACAAGATGCAGGGGCAGGGGCCGCCCGCGCACCAGGTGTGGTTGCCGCCCCTGGACGCTCCGCCCACTCTGGACAGTGTGCTTCCCCCGCTGTCCGCCACGGAGGAGCGCGGCTACACCCCCGTGGGCAATGCCGGCAACGGCAAGCTGCAGGTTCCGGTCGGCATCATCGACATGCCCTACCAGCAGCGCCAGGACCACATGATCGTCGATCTCGGGGGCGCCAACGGGCACGGCGCCGTCGTGGGCGGTCCGCAGTCGGGCAAGTCCAACCTGCTGCGCACGTTGGTCGCCTCGATGGCGCTGACGCACACCCCGCAGGAGGCGCAGTTCTACTGCATCGACCTGGGCGGTGGCTCGATGGCCGCGCTGCAGAACCTGCCGCACGTCGGTGGGTTCGGCGGGCGCAGGGACCAGGACGTGGTGCGGCGCACCGTCGCCGAGCTCAAGCAGCTGGTCACCGAGCGCGAGGTTCGCTTCCAGCAGCTCGGCATCGACTCGATGGCCGACTTCCGCAACCGCAAGCGTCAGGGCAAGATCACCGACGACGCCTACGGGGACGTCTTCCTGGTGATCGACGGCTGGGGCGCCTTCCGGAACGACTTCGAGACCCTGGAGCAGGAGGTGCTGGAGCTCGCCTCGCAGGGCCTGACGTTCGGGGTCCACGTGTTCGTCTCCGCCAACAGGTGGGCCGAGATCCGTCCCGCGCTCAAGGACCTGATCGGGACCCGCTTCGAGCTCCGGCTCGGTGACCCGAGCGAGTCCGAGGTGGACCGCAAGGTCGCCGTCAACGTGCCCTCCGGAAGGCCCGGTCGCGGGCTGCACCCGAGCAAGCTGCACTTCCTGACCGCCGTGCCCCGGGTGGACAGCGAGAACCTCGGGGACCGCGTCGGTTGGCAGGCCTACAACGAGGACCTCTCCGACGGCGTCGCCGACCTGGTCAACAGGGTGCGCAGTTCCTGGCAGGGCAAACCGGCCCCCAAGGTCCGGCTGCTGCCCGACGTGCTGTCCTACGACCAGCTGCCCACCCCGGAGCAGCAGCCCAAGTCGCGGCTGGTTCCGATCGGCATCAACGAGGACGGCCTGCACCCGGTCTACCTCGACTTCGACGCGGAGCCGCACTTCTACGCGTTCGCGGAGCGGGAAGCGGGCAAGACGGCGCTGCTGCGCACCATCGTGCGCGGTATCGCCACCCGCTACACCCCGCAGGAGGCGTTGATCCTGCTGGTGGACTACCGGCGCACCATGCTCGGCTTCCTCGACTCGGGGCACCTGCTCGAGTACGCGGTTTCGGCCGATCAGCTGCGCAGCAACATCAACGACGTGTGCAACGCGTTGAAGAAGCGCCTCCCGGGGCCGGACGTCACCCAGGAGCAGCTGAAGAACCGCTCCTGGTGGTCGGGTCCGGAGCTGTTCGTGGTCGCCGACGACTACGACCTGGTCGCTCCCACGTCGGGCAACAACCCCATGCAGCAGCTGTCCGAGTTCGTCCCCCAGGCCAGTGACGTCGGGCTGCACGTGGTTATCGCCCGCAACTCCGGTGGTGCGAGCAGGGCGCTGTTCGAGCCGGTGCTGGGCAAGATGCGGGAGGCCTCGGCTCCCGGCCTGGCGATGAGCGCGAACAAGGAAGACGGGCAGTTGGTGGGCAACATCAAGTCCCGCCAGCTTCCCCCGGGACGGGGGACCCTGGTCAGTCGCAGTCTCAAGGGCGGTCCCCAGCTCATCCAGACCGCCTACATCGAGCCGGACTGACGGGCTTCGCGGTGCGGGCCGCCGGGTGCGCGTCCCGGTGGCCCGCTGCCCGCTTTCCGCCGGAACGCGGCACGGGCGCGGGTTCCGTTCGGCGCGGCGCGGTCGCTCGGATCCGGGTCGGATCGCGCCAGTCGGCCACCGTCCCGCACCGACGAGCTCTGTAGAGTTCCGACGGGTCGACACTTCGCCACGTGGCGGTGTCGCAGGCACCGGACGGGCGACGGTGGAAGGAGTTGCGCGTGACCCTGCACGTCGCTGTGGACTTCGGCACCTCGAGCACCTGCACCGTCGTCTCCCGCGACGGCGGTGAACCGCACGTCGTGGCCGTCGACGGGCAGCCGCTGGTTTCCTCGGCCGTGTTCGCCGCGGAGGACGGCGCGCTGTTCGTGGGGCAGGAGGCGGAGCGGCAGGCCGCCGTGGACCCGGCCCGCTTCGAACCGCACCCGAAGCGGCGGATCGACGAGGGGGAGCTGCTGCTCGGTGAAACCGTGCTCACCGTCGTCGACGCCGTTCGAGCCGTGCTGGACAGGGTCGTGGAGGAGGCGCGGCGCCACGCGGGCGGTGCCGGGGTGGACCTGCTGGTGCTGACCCACCCCGCGGAGTGGGGTGCCGTGCGGACCGATCGACTGCGCAGGGCCGCAGGCGGCATGGGCTCCGAGGTCGTGCTGGTTCCCGAGCCGGTGGGGGCCGCGGTGTTCCACTCCGCCGGTTACGGGCTGCCCGAGGGGGCGGCGCTGGCCGTGCTCGACCTCGGCGGAGGGACGGTGGACGCCAGCCTGGTGCGCAGGTCCGGGGACGGCTTCCGGGTGCGGGCCACCCGCGGTGAACCGGACTTCGGCGGGGCGGACATCGACCAGGCCCTGCTCGAGCACATCGGCGGCATCGCGGAGCCCTCCGATCCGGAGGCCTGGCGAGAGCTCGTCGAGGGCGGGGACATGGTCGACCGCAGGCGCAGGAGGGTGCTGCGTCAGGACGTTCGGGGAGCCAAGGAAACGCTGTCCAGGCACAGCTACACCGATGTTCCGCTGCCTCCGCCGTTCTCCGACGCCCACGTCACCCGCTCGGACCTGGAATCGCTGATCGTCGATTCGCTGGGCGGGGTCGTCGAGCTGGTTCGGGAGGTGCTGCGGGAGGGCGGGGTGACCGCGGACGAGCGGGCCGGGGTGTTCCTCGTCGGCGGGTCGAGCAGGGTGCCGCTGGTGGCGCGGTTGATCCACGAGCGGCTCGGAACAGTACCGACCACTTTGGACCAACCGGAGACCGTGGTCGCACGCGGCGCGCTGCGCGCGGTGCGCACGGATCCAGGTCACGGGCGGACCAGTACGTTGCGGATACCGGGTGGCTCCGCGACGGGCGCGGAGTCCCCGCGGGGCGGGCCCGCTCCACCGGTGCGCGATGGACGAGGGCGCGGATCCGCGGCCCGCGCGGTGCCCGCGGCATCGGGACCGACCCGAGCGGCTCCCACGAGCCCGCCCCTTCGGCATCTCCCGAGCGCTCGGGGCGCACCGGGAGGGCCGAACGTCGCGGGGTCGGAAGACCCGACCACGCGAGTGCCCGCCGGAACCGGTTCCGGGCGGCGCTCCAGGACCGCGCGGTGGATCGGGGGCTCCGCCGTCGTGCTGCTGCTCGGGATCACGGCCGCGCTGAGCTGGGTGTTCCTGCCCCGCTTCGGGGGCGGGACCCTCTGGGGTGGTGCGGAGCGCTCGCCCGCGAGTCGGGAGAGCGGGGGGCCGAACGGCCGCGCGGTGCGCTACGGCTACGAGTTCGAGTACCCGAAGGGTTGGCACCAGGGCGGGGGATCTCCCGAGCTGTGGGAAACGCGCATCCGTCCTCCCGGATCGGGGCCGGATCCGAACCGGCTGATCTCGGTTCGCGCGGGTGAGCTGAACTACGACGTCGAGGCCGGACGTGAGCGCTCGGTACGTGAACTGCGCGGCAGCTTCGACAGGCGCGTGTCCGAAGGGGACGATCTGTCCGGGTTCGAGCCGGACGGTGAGTTCGCGGGGCAGCGGGTCGTCCACTACGAGGAGCGCCTCGGAGAGGCCGTTGTGGACTGGTATCTGCTGCACCGCGGGCACATCCGGATCAGCGTCGGGTGCCAGTACGGGCCGTCGCGCGGGGAGCCGGTTCGGAGCGCCTGCGCGCAGGTCGTGCGCACCGTGGCCGTCCGGTGAGGCGTTGCTCACTTCCGGACGCGGGACCGCGCTCGCACGGGGTCGCCCGGGACCGGAAGTATTTACATGAGCAACGTGATCGAACGAAAACCGGGACACGACGGAACCGTGTCTGGCAATGTTTGCGTCGGAAGTTCGATCGATCTTTTGACCACAGTTCGAAGGGGGTTGTCCACATGGCCGAGGGATTCGGTACCGACTCGGAGTTGATGCAGAAGTCCGCGGCTCAGGTCGAGGAGGTCCGCAACAACGTCGACCAGGCCGTGAACAAGCTGCAGAGCGAGATCGACCCGGTCATCGCCTCCTGGCACGGCAACGCGAGCCGGACCTTCCAGAAGCTGATGGACCAGTTCCGCGAGAACGCGAGCACCATCACCACGCAGCTGCAGGAAATCAGCGACAACATCAAGAGCTCCGGGCAGGACTACGCCCAGCGCGACGAGGAGCAGGCCGCCGAGGTCTCCAAGATCGAGGGCATGCTCAACGGCTGAGCGATTCCCTGTCACCTCACCGGAGATTTTTCGTCCGTCGGGTTGATCACGTAGAGGAGAGGGTGTAACCA
The DNA here is from genome assembly GCF_011291845.1 of Actinopolyspora sp. BKK2. Lineage (NCBI taxonomy): Bacteria > Bacillati > Actinomycetota > Actinomycetes > Actinopolysporales > Actinopolysporaceae > Actinopolyspora > Actinopolyspora sp. BKK2. The sequence continues at coordinate 498,668 of NZ_JAANTE010000002.1, forward strand.
TGCCGGAAATTCAGGTTAACTTTGGCCAGCTCAGCGCGGGTGCGGAGAGCTTGAACCAGGCCGCTACCAAGATCCAGTCGGAGCTGGACGAGCTGGAGCAGATGCTCAAGCCGCTGATCGAGACTTGGGACGGTGCGGCCAAGGAGCAGTACTACGAGGCCCAGCGCAAGTGGACCGAGTCCGCGCAGAACATGCGCGAGATCGCGGCCAAGATGGGGATGGCCGTCAACGCGGCCAACGAGTCCTACCAGGCCGGGGAGCGGGCCAACGCCGCGAAGTTCGGCGGCTGACGACCGGGGCTCTTCTCCGCTCGCGGGTTCGTGAGCGGGTGTCCCGGCATCGGGTGGCGTCCCGGAACGACGTCGGGGCCGTCCTCGCGAGAGCACCACGGGAGAACCCGCGGTCACTCGGCCTGGCAGCGTGGTTGTTTCGGCGCTGCCCGCGCCGAAGGAAGGCCCGAGCCGACCGAGGATCCGAGCGGAAAGCATCGGTGACCGCCGCGCGTGCCCCCTGGATCGCAACGGGATCCAGGGGGCACGTCTCGTCCGGTGACACCGTCCGATACCATGAGTTCGGTGCTGAAGGCAGGTCCAAGCGGTACCGTCGGCAGCGAGAGCCCCTCGCGGGGCTTTGAGGGGACCCGTTTTGACCCGTTCGTCAGCCACCGAGTACTCTCATCCGTTGTTGTGCGGTGGGTGTGCACGACCGCGAGATGATTCGACGACCGACTGACGCGGTATGCCCCGGGGGTGACCCGCCGGAGGTTGCGGTCTCGGTCACTTGTGGGATGTGCTTGGTTCCCACGGGGTGAATCGGATCGCGATCCGCCCCGACGTAATGGGCGACGGGACACGACTGCCGCACCGAGATTCCAACGCGAACGACGACGAGGTAGACCCGTGCGCACGTACAGCCCGAAGGCCGGCGAGGTGACCCACGCCTGGCATGTGATCGACGCCGAGAACGTGGTGCTCGGCCGGCTGGCCACCCAGGCCGCCACGCTGCTGCGTGGCAAGCACAAGCCGACCTACGCTCCGCACATGGACACCGGCGACTTCGTCGTCATCGTCAATGCCGACAAGGTCGCCCTCACCGGGAAGAAGCGCGATCAGGCCTTCGTCTACCGGCACAGTGGTTATCCCGGCGGCCTGAAGAAGCACTCCTTCGGCGAGATGCTCGACAACAAGCCCGAGCGTCTGCTGGAGAGGACGATCAAGGGCATGCTGCCCAAGGGCAAGCTCGGCCGCGCGATGGGCAAGAAGCTCAGGGTGTACGCCGGGCCGGAGCATCCGCACCAGTCGCAGCAGCCGCAGCCCTTCGAGATCGAAACGAGGGCCAAGAAGTGACCGAGGGATACGAGGAAGAGCACGTGAGCACTCCAGAGACCGACGAAGCCCCGGCTCCCGAGGTCCTCGATGCAGAGGTCCCGGCGGACGAGCCGGCTCCTGAGGCCTTCCCGCAGGAGATGGCACCGATTCCGTCCGGCAGGCCGATCCAGACCGTCGGGCGGCGCAAGACGGCGATCGTGCGGGTTCGGCTGGTTCCCGGGACCGGTCGGTTCGTCCTCAACGGCAAGTCGATGGACGAGTACATGCCGAACCGGGTGCACCAGAACATCGCCCGCGAGCCGCTGGAGCTGTTGGAGCGCACAGAGGGCTTCGACGTCTTCGCCAACCTGACCGGTGGCGGGCCTTCCGGTCAGGCCGGTGCGCTGCGGATGGCCATCGCCCGCGCCCTGGTTGCCTACCAGCCGGACGACCGTCCCACGCTGAAGAAGGCGGGCATGCTCACCCGCGACCCCAGGGCCAAGGAACGTAAGAAGTACAGCCTCAAGAAGGCCAGGAAGTCCCCGCAGTACAGCAAGCGGTGACTTTTCCGGGCCCGTCGTGGTCGGCGGGCCCGCCCCTTCCGGTCGGGCGCGCTCGTGTTGCGGCTCTCCGGAAGACGAGGAACTCTGTGGGAGCAGTCTCCGCCCGTCGGGCGGGAGGCTGCTCCCGCAGTATTTGGTCCGGAGGCACCCGGCCGCGTGGGCGCGCCGTGATTCAGCAGGAGGAAACGGTTGTCCCGTCTGTTCGGCACCGACGGTGTACGTGGTCTCGCCAATGCCGATCTCGGCCCGGAGCTGGCGATGTCGCTGGCGAGCACCGCCGCGCGGGTTCTCTACGAGCGGGACGACTCCCGGCGGCGCGTCGCGCTGGTGGGGCGGGATCCCCGGGCGAGCGGTGAGATGCTCGACGCGGCCGTGACCGCGGGGCTCGCCTCGGCCGGTGCGGACGTGCTGCGGGTCGGTGTGCTGCCGACCCCGGCCGTGGCGCAGCTGGTCGCCGACACCGGTGCCGATCTCGGGGTCATGATATCGGCTTCGCACAATCCGATGCCGGACAACGGCATCAAGTTGTTCGCCGCGGGCGGGCACAAGCTGCCCGACGCGATCGAGGACGAGATCGCCGCGCGCCTGGACGAGACGTGGGGCCGGCCGACGGGTGAGCACGTGGGCAGGATCCGCGAGCTGCCCGATGCGCTGGACCGTTACGTCGATCACCTGCTGAGCTCGACCTCGCGTTCCCTGGACGGGCTGCGCGTGGTGGTGGACTGCGCGCACGGTGCTGCCGCGCAGGCGGCTCCGGAGGCCTATCGCAGGGCCGGTGCGGAGGTCGTCGCGCTGCACGCCGAACCGGACGGGGTCAACATCAACGACGGGGTCGGTTCCACCCGCCCCGAGCGGCTGCAGGAAGCCGTGGTCGAGCACGCGGCCGACCTGGGGATCGCGCACGACGGGGACGCCGACCGGTGCATGGCGGTGGACGCCTCCGGTGCGCTGGTCGACGGTGACCGGATCCTGGCCGTGCTGGCGTTGGCCATGCGCGACGCGGGTGAGCTGACCGAGGACACCGTGGTGGCCACGGTGATGAGCAATCTCGGGTTGCACCTGGCCATGCGCGAGAACGGGCTCAAGCTGCGCACCACGGCGGTGGGGGACCGCTACGTGCTGGAGGAGTTGCGCGCGGGCGGATTCGCTCTCGGCGGGGAGCAGTCCGGTCACATCGTGCTTCCCGGGCACGCGACCACCGGAGACGGCCTGCTCACGGCATTGCGCCTGATGGATCGCATGGTGAGCACGGGTAGTTCGCTGGCCGAACTGGCCGCGTCCATGACCCGGTTGCCGCAGAGCCTGGTCAACGTGTCGGTGACGGACAAGACGACCGCTGTCCACGCCCCCGCCGTCGCCGAGGCCGTGGCGAACGCGGAGGCTGAGCTGGGTGAGCACGGTCGGGTGCTGCTGCGCCCCTCGGGAACCGAGCAGCTCGTGCGCGTGATGGTGGAGGCGCCGACGGCTGACCGCGCGCGGAGCACGGCCGAGCAGTTGGCCGAGGTCGTTGGCTCGATCTGATGAATATGTGATCCAAGTCTCGCTTGGCGGGCTTTTGTGTGAGACCCTTCACACATGGGTGCCATCGTTTTCACCATGTTGATCGCACTGTTCGCAGTCGGGCTGGTAGTGGGCCTCGTGGTCCTGGCGGCTTTCGCCGTGGCCGGTGCCAAGGCGGCGACCTTGGCGCAGGACGGCGGAACCTGGGTGCTTGAGCACTGGCCGCGTCGTGCGAAACACTGAGAGCCGAGTCGTTTCCGCTGCTCCCGTTTCGGCGGAGGTGTCGCTCGGCCATGCGCTATTTCCTCGGTGACCTGCTCTACGTACTTTTCCTGCCCGTCGCCGTGATGGTGATCGGCGCGATCCTCGTGGTCGTGCTCGTCTGATCATCAGTTCCCTCGTTTCCGATAGGATGCTGCGCACTGCGTGAAGCTCTCGGAGGGGGTGCGTGATGGACGGCCGGGAATTACTGCTGCCCCTGGTTGTGCTGGGGACTCCGGGAACGGTGCTCGCGCTCGTGGTGCGCTGGGAGCGAAGGAGCGAGTGGCTGAGCAACGGGCCTCAGCAGGCCCAGTACTGCGGAGTCCAGCCGGCCCAGTACTGCGGCCAGCCCGGGTACTACTACCAGTCCGGGGATGTTCCCCAGGTCGCGTCGCCGTATCAGCAGCAGCCTGCCCAACAGTGGCAGCAACCCCGCTGGCGGGCGAACCAGCAGAACGGGCCGAGCCCTGCCCCCTCCACGGCGGCATCGAGTCGCTCCTGCATTTCGAAGCCTTTGCTCGTGCAATCGCCTGTCCAAGTGAAAACACCGAATCCTGGCGATCTGGGATGATCAGCGGGAAGTATTCGGTGTAATCCGTGATTCGGAGCACGAAGTCGTGACGAGCGCGTGAGTTGTCTAGGGGGAGGACGTTATGGGGTCACCGGAAAAACCCGCGAGTTATGACGACGGATTGATGAAGCACGTCGCGGGCAGTACGCGCAACTTGGCCGACGCCCTGAACACAGGGATGAAGCTTGCTAAGTCGATCGAATCGGGAAACGGTACTTTCGGTCGGATAGGTGAGGAAATCGGAGTGGACAGGGCCTTCGAGACTGCCTGCAGCGGATTCGAGCACTCGTTGGGGCAGGCCCGTGCGCACATGGAGAATTTGGCGGACAACGTCGAATCCTCGTTGAAGGAAATGCAATCACGGGACGAGTCGGCGGCAGAGGGTATATCCAAGTCCGGGGAGGGGATGTAAACCGTGGTAGCGGGAGGCGACAGCACAGTACACGCCAGAAATCTCGATGAAAGCCAGTCGAAGGATGATTCCGAGTCGTCGAACCGGTCCGATTCGGGGTCGGGGTCTCCCGAAACCTCCGATTTTCATCTGGACAAGCTGAAAGAGCTCGAGGACTCCATGCGCCACGAGGCGTGGGGCAGGGTTTTCAAGAAGTGGCGCGAGCACGAGGGTGCGGCCAGGAAGTACCCCGCCTCGGAGTACGCGGTCTACGGTACCGGGTCCAACGAGGCGTACGAGCTGCCGAGACTGCGCGGCATAAAGTGGGGGATGCTCGAGTCCGCCTCGGGGAAGCTCTCGGAGCTGGCGAGCAACAGGGAGGCCTGGGAGGGGCATCTGAGCTCGCTGGACAAGCAGCTGGACCAGGCCTGGCAGGGCAAGGCCGCGGATGCGGCTCGCGAGCAGTACCTGGCCGTCAAGAAGCCGCTGAACGAGTACTGCGACATCCTGGAAAGGACCAGCAGGGCTCTGGACACGGCGGTGCGGGTTCCGCGCGAGGAGATCGGCCCCGGTGGCCTGTCCGATTTCAAGGACAAGAGCAGGTTCTTCCAGCACTACGGCAATGACGACCAGTCCGAGGACATTCTTCAGGACATCGCGGGGATGGAGAAGGTGATAAACGAAGGGTACTCGATTTCCTTGAGTGCTCTGGTGAACTCGGAAAAAACTCCCTTCGATCAGCTCGCGGAAAGAAAAGTACGGGAGAAGATGGGGGAGGGTGACAGTAGTTATGATGACAAGACGATATCCTTGACCTGGGAAGATCTCCGACTTTCCGGGGCGCCGGCGTGCCGGGGGACATTTTGGAGCCAGACTCCGAGCAATGAGCGGATCAAGTGGCTGGACACTTTCTGCGGTTGGTACGCGCACGACGTCAAGCAGCTGCGCAAACAGATTCACGAAGCCTACACGAATACCGAGAGCGCCTTCACGGAGCTGAAGAAGCAGCTGGACAAACTTGACGGGGAGACGCTGACGAACCTGGACGACTCCGACTCCGGAGCCACGGAGAAGTCCCGGAACGAGGGAGGGCAGGACCGGCAGGATACGCGGGGAACCGGATCCGGACCGGGGAGCGACTCTCGTACCGACGGCTCCGGTGGTGTCGGAAACGGTTCTGGCAGCGGCGGCACCGCCGGGACCGCCGGAGCACCGGGCGGGTCCGGTGCCACGGAGCGGGGTGGAGTGTCCCCGGGCGACGTGCCGAGATCGGGTGCCGGTGCTGGAACGGACGCCGGTGCCGACTCCGAACAGGGGATGGAACAACAGGGACCCGGCGTTTCGAGCGGTTCGGCGAACTCCGGAGACGCTCTCTCCCGGGATGAGGTGACTTTCGGTGAGGGAACGGATCGGATAACGGTTCGGGAACCATCCCCGGAGGGGAACGCTCAGGTCACCCTGCTCGACGAGCAGGGAAGGGAGCGGACCTACGAGATCGCCTTCGACGACTCCCAGGAGGAACGGCCCACCTCGGAGGCAGGAACGGTGCGGGAAACCACCTCAGGAGGTGGGGGAGAGGGGATGCGCGCCGGGACGCCGTTGACTCCCGGCGGAGCGGAAGCCCCGACTCCGGATGAGAGCGAGGGGCAGCGGACGATGCCTGGCCAGTCGAGGGAAACGATCGGAGATCAGCCCGGTGGTTCCGTCCCGGACGCTGTCGAGGAGGTGACCACGATTCGCCCGAACGAGGACGGAACCGCGGTCATCGAGCAGGGTGACCGGACCATTGAAGTGGAGCGGACCCCGGACGGGCAGCTGCAGCTCTCCGTGGACGACGGAGGCGATCAGCCCCCCGAGACCAGGACCGTGGACTTCGGGCAGGACAGCGGTTCCGCGGAAGCGCCCGGTTCCGCATCCGCCAACGCGGCGGCAGAGCAGCCCGCTGCTTCCGGCCAGAACGCGCAGCAAGCGAACGGCACGACCGCGCAGCCGAGCGGCGACGGCGCACAGCGCGCGGCTGCTTCCGCCGCGAGCGGTGCGGGTGGCGCCGCGGGCCCGGCGGTGGACGCCGCGAGCGGGATGCCGAGCTCAGCGGGGGAGACGGGCGGAGGCGAGACCTACGCGCAGCCGACCTCCGCGCCCTCGGACGGGGGTGTTCAGGCGACACCGAACGGATCGCAGAGCGCGGATCCGCTCGACACGCCCGCGCAGACCACTTCGCAGTGGGCCGGGGACAACATGTTCACCGAGTCCCAGTCCGATTCCGGTCCGCGCCGCACGTTCACCGCCTTCTCCGGCGATCTGTTCAGTTCCCCGGAGGACAGCGGGGGCAGCGTGTGGGGCGAGCGCCCGAACAACAAGGTGGGCGAGGTCTCCGGATCGGCGGGCTTGCCGGGTATGGAGGACGGTTCGAGCCGGACGGAATCCCAGGGATCGACCGGTCTGGCCTCCATGGGCGAGTCCGGTGGGTCGGGACAGAACGATCAGGGGTCCGGACGTGGCGGAATGATGCCCATGGGAGGCATGGGTGGCGGTGCTGGACAGCAGGGTGGCGACGAGGAACGCAGCAACGACAGCCCGTGGCGCACCGAGGGGAACCTGTTCGACGACGGCATCGACACCTCGGCCAACTGGAAGTACAGCGCCGTGCTGGGGGACCAGGAGGGCAAGTGACCGCCAGGTATTGCCACTGATCATGTGGAGTTCGTGATGGACAGTTCGGGAATGTCGACCGCCGAGCTCGAAGCCGTGCTGGAGAAGTCACGGCTTCGCAGGCGGGAGCTGGAAAGCGAGTACGAGGCGGAAGCTGCTGCCGTTCAGGCCGAGGTGGACGAGCGAGAACGGCTTTTTCGGGAGCAGGAAGAAGAGGCCGCACGTGCACGGGAGGAGCAGCGTGCTGCCGAGCAGGCTGCTCTGGGGGCGCGTGCTCGTCAGGAGCAGATCCTCATCGGTGAGCAGGAGGAGGAAGATCCGTTCGCCGATCAGGTGTTGAGAAGTGGTTTCGACGGGACCGCACCCGGGGCTACCGGTGAGCGTGCCACTGCGGAACCGCCTGCGGATCGGAGCGTCCAGGCCGGCCGCTTCGGCAGAGCTCCGGAAGGAGCTGAGGGGCCGCGAACGGGACAATCGGTTTCCGCTCCACCACCAGCTCCGGCGACGGCTACTCCTCCGCCCGCCGCCCCGACGCCTCCGCGGCGGCGTCGTTCCTTCGAGGACGACTGGGACGACGACGAGGACTTCTCCCAGCGCAGCTGGTTGCAGTGAGTTCGGGGGCCGCGTGGTTCCCGGTTCGCGAGCTCCTGCTTCGCGGACCGGGAACCCGAAGAGCGCTCGGAAGCTGGTCCTGGCGTGCTACGGAGGCGCTTCGGATCAGTATCCGGTGGAGCCCCCGTAAGGGGACCACGGCGTGGCTTTCACCGGTTTCGGAGGCAATGCCCGCAGGGTGGACGGGAGCAGTGCCAGTATCGGTGGTCCTGTGCAGAGATAGAACATCACACTCTCCAGGAGGTCCAGCGGAGGACGGAACAGGGAGTACCAGAAACCTCGGAGGACTCCGGGCCCCATGCTAACCACCAGCAGCGCTGTCCCCGTGCTGATCAGCACCGCGACAGCGGGTACGAGTGCGGAACGCCTACGTGTCAGCAGCAGGGCCGCCAGCACGAACAACAGCAGTCCGTTCAGCACCCAGCCGATGACCAGCACGGATTGCGTTACATCGTAGAGCAGTGTGCCGGAATCTCGACTGATCAGCTGTATGAGGCCTGCGATTCTCGGGACGCTGAGCACGCTCAGGCAGAGCGCGCTGAGCAGCGTGATGCTCGCGATTATCACGGTTCGGGCTCTGCCCGGGGTTTTCCTCCTGGACTGGGGGCGATTCTGCGCTCCGGTGGGGGTGTGCCAGGGCTGCTGTCCGTACTGCGCCGCCGGGGGGACGGCTCCGGGGTAGTGTGGCCACTGCTGCTGACCCGCTGCTGGGTACGGCGGGGGCTGCTGGTGTCTCGCGGGATCGTTCGGTAGCGGTTGTGGTGATCCGTACCGCGGTTGTGGTGTGTTCATGGTCTGGCCGTTCCAAGGAGTCGTGCGGAATGGGTGGCGCCGGATCGGGAGCTCTCCCGTGCTCCTTCAGTTTCTCAGTTTTGGGGCCGGTCGAGGGGAACGGCAGGAGCAGGCGGAGGTTCTGCTCCGCGCAGCGCATTCCGCACTCCGGGGACGAACACCAACAGAGCGGGGACGAGTGGGAAGAGCGTCACGTTGAGCAGCTGTGTGACCAGGCTGTTCAGCAGAACTGTGCTCCTGTCCGAGTACCAGTGGAAGATCATTTCGCCTGCATGGCTCACGTAGGACAGCACGAGAACGATGATTCCGGCCGTGGCGAGGAGAAGTGCCTTTTTGGAACGTTTGAGCAGTAGGAAGGACAGCGTCATCAGCGCGATTCCGCTCGCCAGCAGGAGCAGGCTCTGGAAGTGGTTGAAGATCTCCGTTGACACGGAGCGGTGGTACTCACGGTCACTGTAGTTGATCCAGTAGTTCAACACCGTGTCGTAGAGGGACATGGACAACTCGCGTAGTCCTGCTACGGCACCCCAGACCGCGGCGACCAGGAGCAGTGGTCCGGCCGTTTCCGGGGGAGCGCTTTGCTGCTCGGAAACGCGGTGATCTGACCCGTCGTGCGCTCGGCCGGGGTGGAAATCCCCAGGGAGGGGTGCCTGCCCTGGGGGAGGCTGTGCTCTACCCCACGGTTGTGGATGAGGGGCGATACCACCGGCGGGTGGCTGCTGCGGGCCGTGTGGTCCGTGAGGTGATTGCGGCGTGCTCATAGTTGGCCATTGTGGATGAATCGCTTCGGATTCCGGGACGATCCTCCCGAATCACCGCCACCGGTTTCAGGCCGCGGCCAGTGCTCCCGTGCTGTGCTGCTCGTCGATGCTCGACCCTCCGACGTCGGAGGACAGCAGCACCTGCCCCCGCTTGTCCCCGACGAGCGTGCGCAGGAAGAACGCCGTAAGCAGCGCTCGGGACAGCCGTTGCGTGCCGTAGTGCGACTTGCCCTGCAGCAGCAGTTCGCTCCAGTGCCTGCCTTCCGTGAAACCGAGGTGCCCGGCCTTGCGCAGGCTCCGCAGCTGCACCGGCCCGCCCCAGGCGGAGGAGATCGGCTCCGCGTTGCCCCGGGCGGGGGCGAGCAGGTCGTTCTCGGCGGCCAGCTGCAGTCCGGGCACCGTGACCTGCCGTGCCGCTCCGATCGCTGAGGGCATGGTCTCGGCGGGGGCCATGCCGGCCACCGCGCGGACGCGGGGGTCCTCGGCGGCCGCCAGCACCGCGCAGCCCGCGCCCATCGCGTGTCCGGCGACTCCGAGCTTGCGCTCGTCGACGCTGATCCCGCCTTCGCCGAGTCGTACCCCGACGCAGACGTCGAGCGCGGTGCGCAGATCGGCGGCGAACATCCGGTGCGAGGCGAACGGCCCCGTGTGGGTGGCGGGAGCGGCCACCACGAATCCCCAGGAGGCCAGGTGGCGCAGCAGCCGGACGTAGCGCCGGGGTGGCTGCAGCCAGCCGTGCCCGAACGCGATGGCGGCCAGCCCGCGCCCGCTGCGCGGTGCGCACACGACGCCGGGCAGTCCGATCAGCGCGAGATCCCCGTGCAGTACGTCGTGCGGTCCGCGCTCGGCGAGCTCGTGCAGCACCTTCTTGGCGTTGTGGGCCATGGCTCGCAACGGTAGCGGATGTTGCTCGCGCACCGTGCCAGCGACCGGTCGGACGGGTGCTCCGTCACCCGGCTGGTGGATGCGTATCAGGTTCAGACCACATCTCGTGGCTATGCTGAGTCGAGTGTGCGGCATTGTGGGTTACCTAGGACATCGCCCTGCTCTCGACGTGGTGCTTCAAGGGCTGCGGCGACTGGAGTACCGCGGCTACGACTCCGCGGGCATCGCCCTGCTGAACGGCTCCGACTCGTTGGCGGTCGAGCGTTCCGCGGGAGCGCTGTCGAACCTGGAGGAGCGGCTCGCCGCCTCCGACCGCGAACACTTCGCGGGGAGCGGCGGCATGGGGCACACGCGTTGGGCCACGCACGGGGCCCCGAACGATCGCAACGCCCATCCGCACCGCGACCACTCGGGACGGGTCGCGGTGGTGCACAACGGGATCATCGAGAACTTCGCGGCGTTGCGCGCCGAGCTCGAGGCCGACGGGGTCGAGCTGAGCAGCGACACGGACAGCGAGATCGTCGCTCACCTGATCGCCCGGGCCTACGAGGCGGGCGAGACCGCCGGTGATCTCCCCGCCACCCTCGGCAGGATCGCCGATCGCCTGACCGGTGCGTTCACCCTGGTGGTCACGCACGCCGCCGAGCCGGAGCGGATCGTCGCGGCCCGGCGCTCCTCGCCCCTGGTGGTGGGGGTCGGTGAGGGTGAGACCTTCCTGGCCTCGGACGTGGCCGCCTTCATCGAGCACACCAGGGACGCGGTCGAGCTCGGCCAGGACCAGGTGGTCACCATCACCAGGGAGGGCTACCGGGTCACCGACTTCGCAGGCGCCGAGGTGGAGACCAAGCCCTTCACCGTGGACTGGGACCTGTCCGCGGCGGAGAAGGGCGGTCACGACTACTTCATGCTCAAGGAGATCGAGGAGCAGCCGGAGGCGCTGGCTAACACGCTGCGCGGGCACTTCTCCGACGGGGTCGTCCTCGACGAGCAGCGGCTCAGCGAGCAGGACCTCAGGGACATCGGCAAGGTGTTCGTCGTGGCCTGCGGAACCGCCTATCACGCCGGGTTGCTCGCCAAGTACGCGATCGAGCACTGGTGCCGGATCCCCGTCGAGGTCGAGCTGGCCAGCGAGTTCCGCTACCGCGACCCGGTGCTCGGGCGGGACACGCTGGTCGTGGCCATCTCCCAGTCCGGGGAGACGGCCGACACCCTCGAGGCCGTTCGCCACGCGCGCACCCAGCACGCCAGGGTGCTCGCCATCAGCAACACCAACGGGGCGCAGATCCCGCGCGAGTCGGACGCCGTGCTCTACACCCACGCCGGTCCGGAGATCGGGGTGGCGGCGACCAAGACGTTCCTGGCCCAGATCGCGGCCAATTACCTGGTGGGGCTGGCGTTGGCCCAGGCGCGGGGCACCAAGTACGCCGAGGAGCTCGAGCGCGAGTTCGAGGAGCTGGCGGCCATGCCGGAGGCGGTGCGCTCCGCCCTGTCGACGGTGGGGAAGACGCGCGAGCTGGCCGCGCGGTTCTCCGAGTCGAAGGCGGTGCTGTTCCTCGGCAGGCACGTGGGGTATCCGGTGGCTCTGGAGGGAGCGCTCAAGCTCAAGGAGCTCGCCTACATGCACGCGGAGGGGTTCGCGGCGGGCGAGCTCAAGCACGGGCCGATCGCGCTGATCGAGGAGGGGCTGCCCGTGGTGGTGAACATGCCCTCGAACAAGGGGAGTTCGCAGCTGCACGCCAAGCTCGTGTCCAACATCCGCGAGATCCAGGCGCGCGGCGCGCACACCATCGTCATCGCCGAGGAGGGCGACGACGCGGTCCGCCCGTTCGCCGACGAGCTCATCGAGGTGCCCGCCGTGCCCACGCTGCTGCAACCGCTGGTCTCGGCGGTCCCGCTGCAGGTGCTGGCGGCCGAGGTCGCGCGCAACCGCGGGTATGACGTGGACAAGCCGCGCAATCTCGCCAAGTCGGTGACCGTGGAGTAGTCCTTTCCGCGATTCACGGCGGAGCTTTGCGTGGCGGCGCCGACTGCTCGGGCTCGTAAGCGCTTGCTTCGCTGGCCCGTCGATCACCCGGCCTGGTGAGCACTCGCCCTGCCCGCGCGGACACTAAACTTCCAGGACGACCCGAGCGAGAGCGGTCGGGTCGGGGACTCGCCCGAAGCGCCTCGGAAGGATCTGAAGGAGCAGCCCATGCGCGGAGTGTGGACACCGGACCGGATCAGGGCCGCGGAGGAGCGGTTGTTCGAAACCGTGGCGGAACCGGTGGTCATGCGCCGCGCCGCGCACGGGGTGGCCCTGCACGTGCGGCGGCTGCTCGGCGAGCGCGCGGGCGCCGTCGCGGGCAGGCACGTGACGCTGCTCGTCGGGGCGGGCAACAACGGTGGTGACGCGCTCTGGGCCGGTGCGCTGCTGCGCGGTCGCGGGGTCGGGGTCACCGCGGTGCTGCTCGCCCCCGACAGGACGCACGGCGAAGGCCTGCGCGCGCTGCGCGCGGCTGGTGGTCGCGCCCTGGAAGCGGAGGGCGAGTCCGGTCTGACCGCGGAGGCCGTCGGGGCGCTGCACCGTGGCGACGTGGTCGTCGACGGGGTGGTGGGGCTCTCCGCGCGCGGCGGGCTGCGGCCGCTCGCGGCGGAAGCGGTGGAACACGTCGCGGCCCCGGTGGTGGCGGTGGACCTGCCCAGCGGGGTGGATCCGACCACAGGGCTGGTCGGGGGAACCGCGGTCTCCGCCGAGGTGACGGTCACCTTCGGTGGGCTCAAACCGTGCCACGTGCTCGAGGCGGGGCGGGAGCGCTCCGGCCGGGTGCGGCTCGTCGATATCGGCCTGACCCCTTACCTGGACGAGCCGGACCTCGGGGTGCTCGACCCCGAGGACGCCGGTGGTGCGTGGCCCGTCCCCTCCGCGGAGGACGACAAGTACAGCCAGGGCGTGCTCGGGGTGGCCGCCGGTTCGGCCAACTTCCCCGGGGCCGCGGTGCTCACCGCCGGAGGGGCCGTGCGGGCCGCCTCCGGGATGGTCCGCTACGCGGGGCCCGCCGCCGACGCGGTGCGGGGGAGCTGGCCCGAGGTCGTGGCCACCGGGTCGGTCGGGGACGCGGGGCGCGTGCAGGCGTGGTCCGTCGGACCGGGGATCGGCACGGGGAGCAACGGGCGCGAGGTGCTGGCCAGGGTCCTGGAGGAGGGCAGACCGGTGGTCGCAGACGCGGACGCGATCACCCTGCTCGCCCGCGACGCGGCCCTGTGGGACGCGCGGGACCCGGACGCCCCGCTGGTGCTCACCCCGCACGACGGGGAGTTCGCCAGGCTGGCCGGGGAGCACCCCGAGGACAGGGTGGCGGCCGCGCGCGAGGCGGCCCGGCGCTACGACGTGCTGCTGCTGTTGAAGGGCAACTCCACGGTCGTGGCGGCGCCCGACGGGCGGGTGCTGGTGCACCCCTCCGGGCAGGCCTGGCCGGCCACGGCCGGTTCGGGGGACGTGCTCACCGGCGTGCTCGGCAAGCTGCTGGCCGCCGGTGTGGACCCACTGTGGGCCTGCGGCTGCGCCGTGCTGGTGCACGCCAGGGCCGCCGAGATCGCGGCCGCCGGGGGCGTCGAGCGCGGTGGGCGGGCTCCCCGCGTGGGAGGTGCCGAGCGGGACCTCGCGGAGCCGCCGGTGGGGGCTCCGATCGGCGCCTCGGCGTTGCTGGCCGCCGTGCCGGCCGCGATTCGCGAGGTTCGTGCCGCCGCGACCGGTTCGGCGAGGTAGAAACCGACAGCGCACCGGTGTTGTGCGACCATGAGCCGCGATGAACGACCAGGCCGCGCACCGTGCCGATGTGCGCATCGATCTAGCCGCGATCCGGCACAACGTGGGGACGCTGTCCGACCGCGCTCGACGTTCCGGGGCCCGGACGATGGCCGTGCTCAAGTCCGACGGCTACGGGCACGGAGCGTCGGCCGTGGCCTCGGCGGCGCTGCGCTCCGGGGCCGAGTGGCTGGGCGTGGCCTCGATAGCCGAGGCGCTGCAACTGCGCGCCGACGGTGTCGAGGCCCCCGTGCTGTGCTGGCTCTACCTCCGGGAGGACGACGTCGCCGCCGCCGTGTCCGCCGGCGTGGACCTCTCCGTGTCCAGCTCGCGGGAGTTGAACGCGGTCGTGGAGGCGGTCGGTGCCGTCGGCGGACCCGCCCGGATCCACCTCAAGATCGACACCGGTCTGCACCGCAACGGCGCGCTCCCCGAGGACTGGGGCCGGCTGGTCGAGGAGGCGGCCAAGGCCGAGGCCGACGGGTCGGTGGAGGTCTTCGCGGTCTGGTCGCACCTGGCCTGCGCCGACGAACCCGGGCACCCCTCCATCGACATGCAGGCCCAGCGGTTCCGGCTGGCCCACCAGCAGGCGGTGGACGCGGGGTTGCGCCCGCTGCGCCACCTGGCGAACTCGGCCGCGCTGCTCACCCGGCCCGACCTGCACTTCGACATGGTCCGTCCCGGCATAGCGCTGTACGGGCTGGATCCCGTTCCCCAGGCGGGGGCCCACGACCTGCGCCCGGCCATGACCTTCCGGTCCACCGTGGTGCTGACCAAGCGGATCCAGGCGGGGGAGGCAGTCTCCTACGGGCACGTGTGGGTGGCTCCCGCGGAGACGAACCTCGCCCTGGTCCCGGTCGGCTACGCCGACGGGGTTCCCCGTTCGCTGTCCGGGCGCATGTCCGTCTGGTTGCGGGGCAAGCGTCGTCCCGTGGTCGGCAAGGTGTGCATGGACCAGCTCGTGGTCTGCTGCGATGACGACGAGGTCGAGGAGGGCGACGAGGTCGTGCTGTTCGGCCCGGGGGACGACGGCGAGCCCACGGTCGCCGAGTGGGCTCGTGAGGTGGGCACGATCCACTACGAGATAGTCACCGGCATGTATCGCCCCAGGGTGAGCAGGACGCTGGTCGCGGAGGAGGCGGCATGAGGACCCGGCGGGCGCTGGCCTGGTCCGCCGGCGTGCTCGGTGCCGCGGTGACCGGCACCGCGGTGAGCCTCGCCTCCCGGGGCGCGCGGGGAACGGCACCGGGCGGGGACGACCGCGGTGCGGTGCCGCCGGACGAGTCGGACTCCGTCCGCAGGTCCACGGTCGCCGCCGACGACGGGGTTCCGCTGTCGGTGTGGGAGGTGAAGCCTGCCGACGGGGGGCGGGCCGAGCTGACCGTGGTCCTGGTGCACGCCTACAGCCTGGACTCGCGCTGCTGGCGCTTCCAGTGCGCGGAGATGCCGCTGTCGACCGATCCCCGGGTGCGGCTGGTGCTCTACGACCAGCGCAGCCACGGCCGCTCCGGCCGTTCCACGCGGGCCAACAGCACGATCGAGCAGCTGGGCAGGGACTTGGACGCGGTGCTGCGCGCGACTGCGGGAGGTGGGCCGGTCGTGCTGGTCGGCCACTCCATGGGGGGAATGGCGATCATGGCGCTGGCCGAGCAGCGCCCCGAGCTGTTCCGCCGGTGGGTGCGCGGTGTGGCTCTGCTCGGGACCTCGGCCGGTGAGGTGGGCGCGAGCGGGCTGCCCCGGCCGTGGTTGTCCAAGCACAACCCGGTCACCAGGACGCTGGGGGCGTTGGCCGGTTGGCAGCCCGGCCTGGTGGAGCAGGTCCGCCGCACCGGTGCGGGGGTGGCGCGGAGCCTGGTTCGCGGGCTGGCCTTCGGGGGTCGGGAGGTGAGCGCGGAGCTGGTCGACCTGACGGACGCGATGATCGCGGGCACCACGGTGGAGACCGTGACGGACTTCCTGGACACGCTCGGCTCGCACGACCGCAGGGCCGCGTTGGCCGGGCTGCGGTGCTGCGAGGTGCTGGTCCTCGCCGGTGACGCCGACCGGCTCACCCCCTTCGCCCACTCGGAGGCGATAGCGGCCGAGCTGCCCGAGGCCGAGCTGGTCCGGGTCGAGGGGGCCGGGCATATGGTGGTTCTCGAGCGGGCGGAGCTGGTCACCGCCCGGTTGGGAGATCTGGTGCGGCGCGCGGCGCGGAGAGCGCGGGCCGCGGATTCCGCGGAGAAGGTGAGCGGCAGTTGACTTCCGATTCTGCGACCTGGACTTTCGAGCTGGCGACCGAGGAGGAGACCGGGCGCTTCGGCGCCGCGCTCGGGGCGCTGCTCGTTCCGGGCGACCTCGTGCTGTTGGACGGTCCGCTCGGGGCGGGCAAGACGGTGCTCGTGCGTGGGATAGCCACCGGCATGGGGGTGGAGGGGCGGATCACCTCGCCCACCTTCGTGCTGGCCCGGGAACATCACCCCGCGGACTGGCGGGGCACCCCGCTGGTTCACGTGGACGCCTACCGGCTCGCTTCCCTGGCCGAGCTCGACGATCTGGACCTGGACACGGAGCTGACCGAGGCCGCCGTGGTGGTGGAGTGGGGTGGTGGTTTCGCCGAGCGGCTGTCCGAGGACCACCTGCTGGTTCGGATGAGCCGCCGCGGGGACGACACGCGCGAGCTCTCCCTGCTGCCGCAGGGGCGGCGTTGGTGGGACCGGTTGCCGCCCGCCTTCGAGTGAGTCGATTCCCTCAGGTGGAGGAGTGCGACGGGGGCGTCGCGGAATGATTCTCCCCGAAAAGGGACGAATCGTATCGCGGCGTCCCTGTTTTTTGCCGCGAAAATCGATTGCCCGATCGGGTTGTTTTGATGTGACTTGTTTCACCATCGATGAACCATTCTGCTCGAATTGGCGTCCTCCGGGGCGAAATTCGATCGAACAGATCGTTCCGAAATTTCGCGACAGGGAGTTCTTTTCGTGAGACGTTCGACGATTACCACCAGTATCGCCGCTGCCCTGCTGGCAACGGGGGCGATGGTGAGCACGGCCTTCGGTTCCACGGCCGCGACGCAGAACGAGCAGGATTCCTCGCGGTCCGCCGCGCCGGTTTCCTCGTGCACTGCCGGGGATCTGTCCATCGACATCACCAAGGACCCGCACGGCGGGGCCGGGCAGCAGGCCTTCGCGGTGCACTACACCGCAGCCGACGCGGACACCCACTGCGTGATGCAGGGATTTCCCACCAGCGTGAGGTTCTACCAGCCCAACGGTGAGATCGCGACGGGGATTTTCGCCACCGCGGAGCACACCGTGGCCGAGCCGGTCACCATCGACGCCGATCACTCGGGGGTGTCCTACTTCCTCCAGCCCGCGACCGGACAGCACAACGCGGTCGGCTCGGTCGAGTTCCGGGCGCCCACCGGTGTCCAGCGGAACCACGTCGAGGTGGCCTGGCCCGACGAGCCGGTGCACGGTGCCGATCTGAAGGTCACCCCGGTCAGCCAGGCCTGACTCCGCCACCTCCGTCGCTCGTCCGACGGAGAGCACTGCCACGACGGCGCCCCGAGACCGCCCGCGGATCTCGGGGCGCCGTGCTCAGGTCGGCTCCCCCGCAGCGCTGAGCTCGTCGCCCAGTTCGGTGGCCAGCCTGCGCATCAGCGGGACCACGTCCTCGGCCGCGATCCGCTTCATCCGCGCCTCGGGGCCGCTGATGGAGATCGCCGCGGCCGTGGGCGCGTCGGGAATCGCCACCGCGTAGCAGCGCACCCCCACCTCCTGCTCGCCGTCGTCGAGGGCGTAGCCGAGCTCGCGGATGCGCTCGAGCTCCGCGCGCATCGCCTCGACGTCGGTGATGGTGCGCTCGGTCTGCGGGTGCATGCCGGTGCGGTTGAGCACCTGGACCGCGTTCTCCTCCGGCATGGTCGCCATCACGGCCTTGCCCACGGCCGTGGCGTGCGCGTCCACCCGCCTGCCCACCTCGGTGAACATCCGCATGGAGTGCCCCGAGGGCACCTGCGACACGTAGACGATCTGGGCCCCGTCGAGCACGGCCATGTTGGACGTCTCGCCGGTGGCCTCGGTCAGCTCGGCCAGGTAGGGGCGAGCCCAGGAACCGAGCGTGCGGCTGGCCGTCTCGCCGAGTCGGATCAGGTTCGGCCCCAGGGCGTACCTGCGGGAGGGCTGCTGGCGCGCGTACCCGGCGCGGACCAGGGTGCGCATGATCCGGTGAATGGTGGGCAGCGGCAGCGCGGAGGCCTCGGCGAGGTCGCTGAGGGTCGCCTCGCCTCCCGCGTCGGCCATGAGTTCCAGCAGTTCGAAGGTGCGTTCGACCGACTGAACGCCGCCCTGAGTGGGTTTGGCGCGATCGGTGCCGGTGCCGTTCGCGTCCTGTCCAGCCGCCATCCCAGTTTTCCTCTTCCCGTGTGGTGCTCGGCCTCGTCGGTGGCTCGGTTCCGCCCACCGTACGGCGATGAACCAGTGTAGCCGTCCGCCGTTCGGCGGAGGCCCCGCTGAGTGCTCGGTGACCGGTGCTCCGCGTGTTCCCGCCTCCCCGGGTGGTCCAGTTCACCTTGTCTGTGACGTTATGTGGAAACTAACCTCCACGATGCAAAAAACATAACGGGTGTACCGCCAGCCAGCAGCGAACTCGCTCCGAGGGGTGCGAGGGAGCCCTCGGCACGGCAAGCTGTGCCCCCGGCCACCGTCTGTAACCCGGCACCAGAAAGAGGTGGACTCATGTCCCGAACGACCCCGGCACAGGGCGTTGAGGTCCGCGGCGGTCCAGTGGAGCGCGGCGACGAGATCCTCACCCCGGAAGCGCTCGAGTTCGTCGCGCGGTTGCAGCGGTCCTTCGGCGCCAGGCGCGACGAGCTGCTCGCCCGCCGCCAGCAGCGTCGCGACGAGGCCGCCCGCACCGGCAAGCTCGAATTCCTCGAGGAGACCTGCCACATCCGCGAGTCCGACTGGCAGGTCGCCGAGGCCCCGCCCGCGCTGCGGGACCGCCGCGTGGAGATCACCGGCCCGACCGACCGCAAGATGGCGGTCAACGCGCTGAACTCCGGAGCCAAGGTCTGGCTGGCCGACCTGGAGGACGCCAACACCCCGCACTGGGAGAACGTCGTGTCCGGCCAGGTCAACCTGTACGACGCGATCCGCAAGCAGGTCGAGCTGAACTCGAACGGCAAGCAGTACAAGCTGCGCGACGACGTCGAGCACGCGGTTCCGCTGGTGCGTCCCCGCGGCTGGCACTTCGACGAGCGCCACATCCTCGTCGACGGCGAGCCCGTCGTCGGTGCGCTGGTCGACTTCGGGCTGTACTTCTTCCACAACGCGCAGGAGGGGCAGCGCCGCGGCACCGGGCCGTACTTCTACCTGCCCAAGATGGAGAGCCACCTCGAGGCCAGGCTCTGGAACGACGTGTTCGTGCAGGCCCAGCAGGACCTCGGCGTGCCGCAGGGCTCGGTGCGCGCCACGGTGCTGATCGAGACCATCCCCGCGGCCTTCGAGATGGAGGAGATCCTCTACGAGCTGCGCGAGCACAGCGCCGGGCTCAACGCTGGGCGCTGGGACTACCTGTTCAGCGTGATCAAGACCTTCCGCTCGGCGGGGTCGGACTTCGTGCTGCCCGACCGCAACAGCGTGACCATGACGGCCTCGTTCATGCGGGCCTACACCGAGCTGCTGGTGCGCACCTGCCACAAGCGCGGTGCCTTCGCGATCGGCGGCATGGCCGCGTTCATCCCGAACCGGCGCGACCCCGAGGTCACCGAACGGGCGCTGGCCAAGATCCACGACGACAAGCGCCGCGAGGCCAACGACGGCTTCGACGGCTCCTGGGTGGCCCACCCGGACACCGTGTCGGTGTGCAAGGAGGAGTTCGACGCGGTGCTGGGGGACGAGCCCAATCAGCTCGACCGCGACCGCGCGGACGTCTCCGTGTCCGCGGCCGACCTGCTCAACACCGCCGAGACCCCCGGTGACAAGACCTTCGAGGGACTGCGCTCGGCCGTGGACGTCGGGGTGCGCTACATCGCGTCCTGGCTCGGCGGCAACGGTGCGGCCGGCATCCACAACATGATGGAGGACGCCGCCACCGCCGAGATCTCGCGTTCGCAGATCTGGCAGTGGCTGCACAACGACATCGTGCTCAACGACGGCAGGCAGGTCACCAAGGACCTGGTGCGTCAGGTGCTGGCCGACACGGAGAAGCAGCTGCGGGACGAGGAGGGCTTCCCGAGCGAGAACCTCGACCGGGCCGTGGAGCTGTTCGAGCGGGTGGCGGTGGCCGACGAGTTCGTCGACTTCCTGACGCTGCCCGCCTACGAGCAGATCGACTGAACCGAGCGCTGCGGTGGCCGTCCCCGGGCTCCGGCGGCCACCGAGCGCGCCCGTCAGCGCCGGGCCGGAAGAACTCGCCCCGGAACTCCCCCGAACAGGGGATCCGTTCGACGCGAGCGCTTCAGCCCAGGCAGGACGAGGAGCTCCGGTGCGTGAGTCGGATGCATTGCAAGGCGGGAGGGCACGTGGCGTAGGTCGCTACTCGAGGTGCCCTCCAACGCAGCAAGGCGCCGACTCACGTGACGGCTACCCGAGCACGCACGCAGAGCTCCGCTGTGGGGCCAAGAATTCGGAGGAGGACAAGTGCCCAGAACCTCGTTGAACCAGTCCGATGTGGACGCGCGGCTGGCTCCGCTGGCCGATGTGGATGCCCGGGTCGCGGCCAGGTTCCGCAGGACCGCAGCGACGCGCCAACCGGTGCACACCTGCTACGTCCCGGCGGGCCGGGTCGACGCCGACGTCCTGCGGAACTGGGGAGACGGGGCCCTGGCCGCGCTCGACGAGCACGCTCCCGCTCCGGAGGAGTTCGCCGCGATCCTCGAACTGCCGCCCGAGCGCGCCGCCGAGGTGCTGCCGCGGGTGCGGGCCAAGCTCCACGACTCGCCGGTCGAGGACCTGCGGATCGACTTCGAGGACGGCTACGGCGCGCCCGGCGACGAGGCGGAGGACGCAGACGCCGAGCGCACCGCGGGGGTGGTCGCCGAGTGGTTGAAGCGCGGAACCGCCCCCGGCAACTTCGGGCTGCGCGTGAAGTCCTTCGACGATCCCGAGCTGCGTGCCCGCTCGGTGCGCACGCTGGACGTCTTCCTCACCGAGCTGATCGACCGCCACGGCGGGTTGCCGGAGGGGGTCCTGCTGACCTTCCCGAAGGTCGTCGACGTGCGCCAGGTGGAGGCGTTCGTCGGGGTCCTCGGGATGCTGGAGCGGAGCCTCGGGCTCGCCGCGGGGGCGCTGCGCTTCGAGATCCAGGTGGAGACGACGCAGTCCATAGTGGACACGGAGGGCAGGTTGGCGCTGCCGAAGTTCATCGGTGCGGGCGAGGACAGGATCAGCGGGCTGCACTTCGGGACCTACGACTACACGGCCGGGTGCGGGCTCACGGCCGCCCACCAGCACCTGGCGCACCGGGCCTGCGACTTCGCCAGGCACGTGATGCAGGTTTCGGCGGCGGGGACGGGGATCTTCCTGTCCGACGGGTCCACCAACGTCCTGCCGGTGGGCGACGCCGAGCAGGTGCGGCACGGCTGGCGGACCCACTACGGGCTGGTGCGGCGCTCGCTGGAGCACGGCTTCTACCAGGGGTGGGACCTGCACCCGGCGCAGCTGGTGACGCGCTACGCGGCCGTGTTCGCCGAGTTCCGGGACTCGGCCGATTCCGCGGCGGCCCGGCTGGCGGCCTACTTCTCGGCCGCCGAGGGAGCGGTGCTGGACGAGCCCGCCACCGCGCGGGCGCTGGCCGCGTCCTTCGTGCGGGCGCTGGACAACGGCGCCACCGACGCGGCGGAGGCCGCCCGGATGACCGGTGCTTCCGAGTCCGAGCTGCGGCAGCTCGGTCGGGTGTAGCTCTCCCGGTTCGCCGCCGCGCCCGGGGCGGAGGTTCGGCGGGGACGGACGGCGCCTCCGGAGTTTTCGTGGTTCTGCCGGAGGCGCCTCGTCCGTGCTCGCCGCGTTCCGGCCATGGTTGGCTGGGGCCGGGTCGGTTCAGCCGAAGCGCTCGGCCTTGACGGCGGTGATGAACGCCGCCCACTGCTGCGCTGTGGTGGTGAGGTGGCCCGCCGCGCGGTTCTTGGTGTCCCGGACGGCAGCGCCGTCGGATAACCGTCCTACTTCGACGCAATCCGTTTCGCGGGACGAGTAGCTCGCTTTGCGCCATCCTTCGACACGTGTCGTCATGCGGTCTCCTCCTCCAGTTGCTCAAGCCGGGAAGTGATGAACTCGATCGTCTCCTGCTCGGTCATCGCTGCCTGCCGGAGGCTACCTACGGCCCCCGCGTAACTGGAGATAGCTCCGGGAGATGAGAGGAACACCCCGGAACCGAGCGTCTCCAGGTGCACGATCGGTGCCGCGTCGCCGAATTCGAAGTGGATGAAGTGACCGCTGTGCAGGGGAGTCCAGCCCGATTCCTTGGACAGCGCCCGGATCGAGACGTTCGGCAGCTCGGACATCTTGATCAGGTGACGCAGCTGGTCGGCATGGGCCGCCGGATCGCACACCGAGTCACGCAGGACGTGTTCCAGGATGAACGCTTCGAAGACCGGTGCTTGCACTTTGGTGAGCACATCGCGTCGAGCGGCGCGCATTCCGACCTTGGCCTCACGTTCGCCCACCGGTAGCCCGGCCATGATCGCCCGCGCGTAGTCGGCTGTTTGAAGGATGCCGGGGATCAGCAGGGGAGCGCCCTGGATCATGTGGGTAGCCGTGCGTTCGTACTCGATCAGCGTCACCAGTTCTTCCCTGACTCCGGGGATACCGGGGCGCAGCCAGTCCGGCTGGTCCGCCTCGCGCGCCATGTCGACGAGACGTTCGCGTTCGCCGCTGGAAATCTCCAGCGCTGCCAGGATGCTGGTCACGTCATCGACGCTGATCGAACGGCTGCCGGATTCTGTTCTGGTTACCCAGCCGTGTGATGTTCCGATCCTGCGAGCCAGTTCGCGGACGCCAACGTCGGTGTCTTGACGAACTTTACGCAGTTCAGCGGCCAATGAACGCGCTTTCGGGCTGCTCGGTTTGGATCGGTTCATGAACCAACCGTAGCCGATGGCGGCTGCGGAGATCATCACTCGAACGTGCGATTGCACGGATGTAACTCAATCCAGCACTCTGGATTGAGATACAGCGATACAGCACTGCGAGGAGGTCGCGTCATGTCGTCGAGATCCAGAGACCTGTCGGGCCCGGGGGTGCGGGTGCCCTGCCGGGACGAGTCCGGCCCGTCGGCGCTGTGGGTCTCCCGGGTGGGTGAGCGGATCCGGATTCGGACGCCGACGATCTACCACCGGACGTTGTGGACGGTGGAGCAGGCGCGCGAGCTGCGCGATGTGCTGGACGCGGCGCTGCGGGCCGGAGGTGAGGCGTCGTGACCACGCACGCGGGAAAGCTGGCGATCGTGCTGGCCCACGAGCAGTGGGAGCTTGAGCAGGCCTCCTACGACATCGCGGCGGGCAGGGCCACGGCCAAGGGGTGCGCCGAGACGGCCGGGGTGCTGGAACGCCTGGCCCGGGAGCTCCGCGACTACGCGGCGACGCTCTCGTTCGGCGGCGGTCAGCCGCCCACCACAGTGGACCCGGACGAGCCGGACGAGCCGGGCGGGCGAGGTGAGCCGGAATGAGCACGCATCCCGCGATGCTGCTGAGCACGGTGGTGCTGCTGGCGGGAACGGCGATCGTGCTCGGTACCTGGGGAAACCGCGTCAGCTACCGACCGCGTCACGCGTGCGGCAGCGGGGGCGCGGCTCGCCGCCTGGCAGCGCTCCAGCCGGAATCGCTCCTCCGCCCCGAGCAGCCCACCACCGAGCTCATCCGCTGGCCGCCGCACGACCCCGATCGGCACCCGCATCTGTTCGGACTCGATCCACCGCGTGCCGGAACCCCGCAGGAGCCGCGGGAACCGGTAGTTCCGGACCCGGCGGCGAACCGGGGCGGCGCCGACCACGGTCCCGATCACCCGGAGCTGGTGCTCATGCGCCGCGTTCTCGACGGGCTCCACCGCCTCCGTTGACCACGAGCGCGGGTTCCCCGGCCTTCCCGCCCCCGTTGTCGCGGTCCGCACGTGTTCTCGGGCCACCCCCGGAACCGCCGAGGCACCGGGGCCGTCACCCCGGGCTCGTTTCACCGCCACCGCTGCGTCAGCGCACCACCGCCGGCGGCGGTGCTTCGCGCGGTCCGCGTCCACGGCCAGGTGATGAGGGCCCACGCGGCGAGTCCAACGGCGAGCTCGACCCCGAGATACCACGGCCAGGGGCCGAGGAGGTCCAGCAGTGAGGGGTTGGCCGGTTTGGCGTTGAGGAAGCCGTAATTGGTGCCGGCCAACGTGTTGAACCCCAGGATCACCAGCACCCACGCGACGGTGGCCGAGGCGGTCGTGGCGTAGCTGCGCCAGTCCGGCCGTATCCCCAGCCCCCAGGTCAGATAAATGGCCGCCCAGAGCACCAGGGTGTGCTGCACCCAGAAGTCGAGGAAATCGACATGCGGGAAACCGGGGGAGTCCAAGGCGGGGGTGAGCATGGCTTGGGTGTTCAGCGTGAGGCCCCAGTAGTACGTCAGCGAACAGGCCCATCGCCGGCGGGACCACAGGGCGTACACGGCCACGATCCAGGCCAGATCCGACAGGTGCAGCGGCAGCGAGTCGCCGATGTTCCACTGCGAGGGCAGCAGTCGGTAGACCTGCATGGCGAGTGCGAACACCCCGAGAACGCAGGCGAACCCGCGTGCGAACGCCACACCACCGCTCCGGCGTCCCCACCAGACCAGCAGCAGCGCCCCCACGAGAACCACGCCCAGGATCGTCCAGTGGGAAGGGCCGTACGGTGCGAACGTGTTGCCTGCCGGCAGCGGGTTCACGTTCGACACCCTAGTAGGAGTTCGGCGGATGGGTTCGTTCGACGGCTCCGGTCTCCCCCGGTCGAGTGGCCCCAAGCGCGGGTTCCCGGGCCGGCGCTGCCGCGTCGTCAGGGGAGGTCCGCGGCCCCTCGGGCGGGGTGGACGGCGTGCACGTGGCAGACGGCGTCGAAGGCCTCGCGCGGGGCGGTGTCCAGCAGCACGGTGTGGTGCGGGGTCTGCGCCCGGAGGGCGGTGGTGCCCGCGAGGGTCTCCTCCGGCAGGCGGCGCAGGTCGACCAGGTGCGCCCGGTGCCCGGCCGCGTCGAGCGCGGCCTCCAGGGTGTGCCCCTCCGGAGGCGGGGGCTGCTCTCCCGCCGCGAAGTAACGCCCTTCGGGGGGCGCCTCCGGAGCGAGGTCCGGCACGCGCCCGGAGGCGTGCGTACCGCCGATGACGACCAGGTCCTCGCCCAGCGCGGGGGCCAGCAGGCCGCCGACCGTGGTGGTGCCGTCGAAGGAGAGCGCGCGTTGCAGGTGGACGTTGTGCCCCGCCACCAGGACGCGCTGCTCGTGCTCGAGGATCCGCTCCAGGTTCTCGGCCATCACCTCGTTGCGCAGGTTTCGGTCCGCACCGGGGTAGAGCCCGCGCTCCAGGAACTCCACGACCCGCGCCGCGCCACGGGCGCACTGCGCGGCCACGACGTCTCCCACCGCCGTGGCGCGCCCGATCAGTCCGTCGATCGACTCCGCCAGGCCCGCGGGCACGCTCGGTGCCCCGGAAGCGTCCGGGGCGGGAGCAGACTTGCCGGAGGGGGCCAGGTGGGCCGCCAGCAGCAGTTCGCGGTCCCCGGGCTCGGCGGGCAGCCGGTCCAGGCACGCCGCGACCCCGGGGCCGGGCGAAGCGCACCACCCGGGAACGTCCATGCCGTGGAAGCCCACCTGCTGCTCGTGCTCGACGTTCCACCGCCGCATCCAGCTCAGCTGCTCGTGCATCTCGACGCAGCGACCGAACTCGTAGGTGATGCCCTCGCGGGCGACGTCGGCGAGCTCACCCGGCCCGCCCCGGACCCACCGGTCCACCGCGATCCCCTCGGGAAATCCGGACTCGAGCACCAGTGCCGAGAACCCCATCCGCCGCACCAGGAACCGCAGCACCCGGTCCCGGATCCGGTTGAACTCGGCGGTGAAGTGCGCGCTCTCGCCCAGGAAGACGACCCTGGCCCGCCCGACCACCTCGCGCAGCACTTCCAGGTCGGCGTCGTCGGAAGCGGGATCGAGACTCCGCAGTGGATTGGTGATCTCCGCGATCGAGTCCGTCGGCATGGGCGTCCGCTCCGGATCGTCGGTGCTGCCGGTCGACGCGGATTCTACGGAAAGTCGGGCCCTACGCCCCCGGACGACGGGCACCCGGAGCGCCCTTCAGAACATGCGCCACCCGGATCCGGCCTCCCCGGTTTCGCGCGGCTGGCCGGAGCGCAGCGCCGCCGCGAGCAGCAGCGCTCCGCCCAGCACCCAGAAGGGATCCCAGAGCAGCACGTAGTACCAGTACCAGCTGCTGACCCCGCCCGCGACCGGTACGACCCCGGCCAGCACCAGGCCGTTGCCCACCAGGCCGAACACGCCGTACAGCGCGCACACCACCCCGGAGGCCCACAGCGCCAGCGCCAGCAGACCGCGCACCGCGCGCCGCCGCCACTCGCGGGCGGCCAGCCAGGCGACGAGGCCGAGGCCGGCCTTGAGCGCGGCGGCGCCGATGTTGACCAGTGTGAACAGCGGTGTCGGATCGGGGGTTTCCAGCGGGTGCAGGCCGGTCTCCCCGCCGAGTGCCCAGAACACGCTCAGCGCGGCGAACAGCAGGGCCCACGCCAGAGCCAGGTGGTGCGGCAGGTGCCCGTCGTGCCGCGCGGTGCTCTTCACGAGAACTGACACTATCGACGATCCGGGGCGGTGACGACCGCGCCGCCCGGTGCGGCACGGTCGTTTCGAGGCGCTTCGCGGCCACCCGCTGCCGGGATTCCCGCGGCGACAGCCCGCGAGAGGTTCGGCCAAGCGACCGCTCCGGTCAACCCGAACGGCGAACCTCGGTCAGAAGCAGTCGGGTGCGTTCCAGTACCGCCCCGAACGGGTGGCCAGGTGGGTGTGGTCGTTGTGCCCGGAGGCTCCGGGGCCGATGATGCCGTTGAAGCCGGAACTCCTGGCCGCGCGGGCCAGGTCGCACAGCGAGTGAGCACCGGTCAGGTCGACGCCGCTTCCGTAGGTGTGCTTGCTGTTCGGGGCTCCGCCCACGGCGTCGTTGTGCGCGACGCTGCGGAAGCCGGAGCTGACGTAGAGCGGGCTGTCGCCGAGCTTGTGCCGCATCGCCTCCAGCTTCCACATGTTGCGCAGCACGTTGGTGCGCACGTTGGAGGCACTGGTGTTGCCTCCGGAGAAGCCGCTGCCGTCACCGGAGGTGAACTCGGAGAACGCGAAGTGCGCCGGGGTGCAGTCACCGTCCTGCAGGGCGTAGATCTGCCCGTAGGTCTCCGAGCCAGCGACCCCGTCGACCGAGAGGCCGTAGCCGCGCTGGAACCGCTCCACCGCGTTCGCGGTCTCCGGACCGTAGACCCCGTCGATGTTGACCGGGTCTCCGGAGGCGGCCCAGCCCGCCACGCGGACCTGCAGCTCGCGCACGTCGCTTCCGCTGTCACCCCGGGACAGGGTCTGCCCCCAGGTGTAGCAGGAGTCGGCCGCGGCGGGTGCCGGCTCGACCAGGCCGGCCCCACTGGCCAGGCCGAGGCTCAGCGCGAACGCGCCGAGCAGGCTCATCGCGCCACGTGCTGTTCGTCTCGATCCCACGGATACCTCCACGATCGGGTTGGTTCGGTTCGCGAGTCCACTGCGGTGGCGGACCCGCGGCTTCGGCGGGACTCAGCGGAGCAACGCCCGCCAGGTGCGGACCCGGACGACTCCGTCGGTAGTGATCCCGCGGTCGGCCTGGAACGAGCGCACCGCCGTCGCGGTGTTCGGCCCGAAGATCCCGTCCACCGCCGTGCCGAGCCGGTGCTGCACCGCCCGCACGGCCGGACCGCGATCACCGCTGCCGCGTTCCCGGACGGCCTGGTTCCAGGTCTGGTTCCCCGCCAGACCGTCCACGACGGCACCGGTGGAGCGCTGGAAGTCGCCCACCGCGCTCTCGGTGGCGGGGCCGTACACCCCGTCGGCGGCCAGGGAGGCTCCGTGCTCGCTGAGCAGGTACTGCAGCACGCGTACCGGATCGCCCGCGTCCCCGGAGCGCAGCAGTGGCCAGCTCACGCCGGTCGGGTCCCCGCCGACCTCGGCCGCCACGTCCGAGCGCAACCGCCCCAGCAGGGCGTGGAGCCGATCACCGGGGCAGTCGGTGGCGTTGAAGTCCCGGTGACCGTAGATCTCGTGGGGCGCGATGTCGTACCGGCGGCAAAGCCGCGCGCACAGCTCGACCAACCTCGTGTACTGCGCGTCCCTCGGGTCGAGCTCGTCGTAGGTGCCCTCGTTCTCGATGCCGACGGCCAGTCGGTTCTGCCCGGCGGTGTGCGCCCCGACCACGTGCCGCGAGCCGTCCCGCACCGCCGCGAGGCTGTGGTGCCTGCCCTCCGTCGCGTACCCGCCGCGGCTGATCGCGAAGTGCTGCCCGGTGTCGATCCAGCCGTTGACGTCCATGTGGTGGTCCTGGACGGACCGTGCCAGGGCGAAGGCGTGCGCCCGGGAGTAGTCGGTGCCGTTGGGGGTGGCGGTGTGGTGGACGACGATCTTGGACGGGGCGTGGTCGAGCACGTCGATCGTCGCTCTCGGATCCCTGGCACCCCAGGTCGCGGTGTCCGCGATCGCCGAGTCGCGCGGCACCGCGGCCGCGGTGGCCGTTCGCCGGTCGAGGAGCAGCAGTCCGGCGCCGCCTCCGAGGGCGGCACCGAGCAGGCTCCGCCTGCTCGGGTCGGTCGTTGAACGTGGCGCTGATTCACGGGACGGATCCGACATGCGTCTCTTTCGCGCTCTGGCACCGGCGGCTGGATCCGGAAGCGGTTTTCCGGGAAGTCGCGCGGTCCAGCCAGGTCGGGAGTGGATGATTTTCAGCTCGGCGGCCGACGGAAGCGGATTCTTCCCGGAATCGAATGGGACGAACAAGTGAGTGTCCGAAAGTGGTCCGATTTTTCGGGCGCCCGGCCGAGCGCTCTCGGTCGTTCGGTCCCGGAGGAGTGGTCCGGAGGGGCGAGCGCCCGCGCGAGGCGGGCCCGGTCGCACTCGATCGGGCCCGCGGGGGGAAGTGCTCCGCCCGCGCTACAGGGGGCGCTCGCTCGGTTCGGTTTCGCCGTGCGCCTCGCCGGAGCGGGGCAGGGGCAGGGACTCCGCTCGGGCGCCCTCCGCCTCCTCCGCCTCGGAAGCGGTGTCCGGGGATTCCTCCGCGGAGGACGGTTCCTGCTCCGCTCCCGCGGACCGGGCGCCGTTGAACAGCAGGTTCAGCGCCAGCGCCACCAGGCAGCCGGTGCTGATGCCGGAGTCCAGCACGGTGCGCAGCGCGGCGGGGAAGTGCTCGTAGAAGTCGGGGGAGACGATCGGGATCATGCCGATGCCGAGGGAACCGGCCACAACCAGGGAGTTGAGCGAGTTGCCCAGGTCGGCCTTGCCCAGGGTCTTCATCCCGCTGGCAGCCACGGAGCCGAACAGCACCAGCGCGGCCCCGCCCAGCACGGGCTTGGGCACCAGGGAGACCACGCCGCCCACGATCGGGAAGAGCCCCATCACGATCAGCACCCCGCCGGCAGCTGCCACGACGAAGCGGCTCTTGACCCTGGTCAGCGCGACCAGACCGATGTTCTGCGCGAACGCGCTGCAGGTGAAACCGCCGAACACCGCGCTGAGCGCGCTGCCCGCGCCGTCGGCGCGCAGCCCGGCCGCGATGGTCCGCTCGCCTGCGGGGCGCTCGACGATCTCGCCCAGCGCGATCATGTCGGCGGTGCTTTCCATCATGGCCACCAGCATCACGATGCAGATGGATATGGTCGCCGAGAGGTTGAACGAGGGGGCCGCCATCTCGAACGGCATCGGCACGTCGAAGACGGGGGCGCTGGCGAAGGTGCTGGTGTCCACCGCGCCGAGGGGCCAGGCCACGAGGGTTCCGATGATCAGGCCGATCAGCAGCGCGACTCGGTTCAAAAAGCCCGTCAGCACCCGGTTCAGCACCAGCACCAGCAGGAAGGTTCCCGCTCCGAGGCCGATGCGCAGCGGTGAGGCGAAGTCGGGGGCCTCGGAGTCCTCACCCGCTATCCAGCCGATGGCGACGGGGAACAGCGACAACCCGATCAGCGTGATCACGGTTCCGTTGACCAGCGGCGGGAAGAACCGCACGAGCCGGGAGAAGTAGGGTGCGGCCAGGAAGGCGAGCACACCGGCCACCAGCACGGATCCGTACACGATGGACAGGGCGTTCTGCTGGTCGTGCTGGGCGACGATGGCCAGGATCGGTGCGACGGAGCCGAAGGTGACACCGTTGACGAAGGGCATCCTGGCGCCGACGCGCCACACCCCGACCGCCTGAAGCAGGGTGGCCAGCCCCGCGGTGAGCAGGCTCGCCCCGATCAACAGCGTCATGTCGAGCGGCCCGAGCTCCAGGGCCTGTCCGATGATGAGCGGGGGAGCCACCACCCCCGCGTACATCGCGGCGATGTGCTGCACACCGTAGGCGAGCAGCTTCCCCGGCGGCAGTACCTCGTCCACGGGGTGAACGTCGCTTCTTCCGCTTCTCGTGCCGCGATTTCGCCTGCTGATGAACAGGGGCATAATAGGTACTCCTGTGGCGGAGAAGGAATGAGATTTGCTAAATCAATTCTGCTTCCGGATCTCGGATCAGGTGTTGCTGCCGAGTGAAGTTTTTGTTTCCGGGAAAAGTGCCGGGAATGGCGGGTGACAACGGGGCCGCCGGTTCTCGTTCCGACGGCCCCGCGGGAAATCAGAATTCGGGGAGGCTGTACCAGGCCGCGGGGGCCGGATCAACGTCGTCGCGGGTCACAGTGCCCTCGATGAGGCCGTAGGGGCGGTCGGCCGCGAAGAACACTTCGTTGTCGTTCTCCATGCCGAATCGTTCGAGATCCATCAGGAAGTGGTGCTTGTTCGGCAGTGACATCCGGACTTCGGCGACCTCGGAACGCTTTTCCAGCACGGCCCTCCCCATTTCGTACAGGCTCTGCTGCAAAGCGTAGCTGTGGGTGGTGGCGAACGTTTCGAGCATGATCTCGCGGATCGCAGCGAAGCTCTTCGCCCAGTCCACGTCGGTGCCGAGGTAGCGCCAGCGCGCGGTCACGGCCGTGGCCAGGATCCGGTCCTCGGTCTCGGCGAGGGTGGTGAACCGGTCCTTGGGATATCCCCAGAACTCCGAACCCGTGGACTTGAGCACGACGAGGTCCTTGAGACCGGAGACGACGTGGGTCTCCGAGCCGTCGATGGTCACCGCGGTGGTGCGCTTCTCGTCGCTGGAGCGGGCGAAGGAGTGGTCGTGCCCGGCCCCGCCGACCGGGATGCGCTCCCAGGAGTACTCGTCGATGAGCACGCGCGCTCCGGTCACCGGCTGCTGCGTGTCGACGAAGTGGCGGCCGAGGCGCGTGGCGAAGTCCTCGATCTCGCCGACCGGCTGCTCCTTGGCGAGCCCGTAGACGGTGTTCTTCTGGGTGTCGGTCGGCAGCACCTTGGCGTTGTCACCGGTGTGGTGGGTGTCGTCGAAGTCGCCGCGCAGCGAGGTGCTTACGTTGAGGTCCTTGATGCTGTGCCTGCTGCTGCCCCTGTCGACGGTGACGATTCGGCACTCGGACTTTCCGTACTGGTTCGGGCCCATGACGATGCCCATGAGCTGATCAGCTCCCTCGGTATGTGGAATAGGCGAACGGGCTCAGCAACAGCGGCACGTGGTAGTGCTGCTCCGGGTCCGCTAGGTGGAAGGCGATCTGCACCTGCGGGTAGAAGGAGTCGACGTTCAGCCGTCGGAAGTAGTCGCCGGTCTCGAAGGTCAGCCGGTAGGTCCCCGCGTCCAGGCGGCTCGGTCCGAGCTGACCGACCCGGCCGTCGTCATCGGTCACGGCCTCGCCGACCCGGCTCCACCCGTTGTCGGTGGCCCGTTCCAGGGCGACGGCGATCCCCGCCGCGGGCAGCCCCCGGGAGGAGTCGAGGACGTGCGTCGTGACGGCGCTCCTGCTCGTTGCGCTCACGCTTCGATCACCCTCGCCAGTCGCAGTCGTGCGATCTTGCGCAGCTCGTCGGCGACGACGCGCATCTCGGTGGTCGGGTCGTTGTCCAGTCGGGAGCGCAGGATCTCCAGCAGTTCCGGCCCGCTGCGACCGCTGGCGCACACCAGGTACACGTGCCCGAAGCGGCGCTCGTACTCCTCGTTGGCCTCGGCGAGCTCCACGGCCAGCTTCGTGTCGTCGGCGTCGACCCCGGACTGCTCGCTGCGGGACCAGGACGCCGAGGTGCCCTTGCCCGTGGAGCGCTGCCCGATGCGCGGGTGAGCGGCCAGCGCCGCGTGGATCTCCTCCTCGGTGAGCTCGGCCGCGGCGCGGTCGGCGGCTTCGTAGAGTTCGTCGTCCGATCGGTAGGGGCGCCGGTCGGCGATCTCGTCGGCCCAGCGCTGGACGTCGAGGCAGGCCAGCAGCTGTTTGATCAGCTCCGGACGGGGAAGACCGTTCAGCTTGGCCAGCCCCGGATCGGCCTCGGTGGAAGATGGTGCTGACATTGGCAAAACCCCACGGTTCGCGTGGTCGTTCTCCTCGGGTTCACCTGGATGACCCCTCGGAGCGGTTGATGGGAAAAGCTAAGTCCGGCCCCGCAGAGGTGTCAACAGTTTGTTGAAATTTGCGGCTCGGAGGTTGTGCACTCGCACAACGGCCGCAGTGTGCCCCGGATCGACCTCGTTCGCAGCCGGACGCGTGAGGCGGGCGGCCCGCCGGGAACCGTGGGGGTGCGGCGCCCCTTTCGCTCAGGAGCGCTCGCGGTTGAGGTAGTTGTAGACGGTGAAGCGGCTGACGCCGAGGGCCTTGGCCACCGACTCGGCGGACTTGCGCAGCGCGAAGGCGCCGCGCTCCTCCAGCAGGCGGACCGCGCGCTGCTTGTCCGCGCGGGAGAGCTCGGACAGCTTCGCGCCGAGCTCGGACTCCACCTGGGCGATCAGCCTGTCCAGGGCGCTGGTGAGCTCCTCCCCGGGGAGTCGCACGGCCACGGCGGGGCTGCCCTCCCAGTAGAGCAGCACGTCACCGGGCTCGCGCTCCTCGACGGGAACGGTCGTGGCGCCGATGCGGCTGAGCAGGGGCTGAATCGCTGAAGTCAGCGGGTGCACGCGGATAACCTCAACTGTCCTCGGGAGTGTCGTCGACGCTGACCTGCATGGTGATCCGGTCCGCGCCCGCGTCGAGCGTCCGTTCGAGCACGTTCGACAGCGCGTCGAGCACCACTTCGCGTTCCCCGCTGATCGCGGTGCCCAGCGGCCCGAACTCGGGGTTCAGACCGGACTCGCGCAGCACGTCCCGCGCGACGGCGGCGTGGGTGGGCGGCTCGCCCTCGCCCTCGAACGGTTCCGTCGTGAACTCGGCCCTGAGGTTCATCGGACACCTGCCGCTTCCGGTTCGATTCCGCGTGCTCGTCCGTCACGGTAGCCCGTGACCGCGCTCGTGGTGTTGACCCTGTGGCGGACACTCATTAATCTATCGCTGTACGAAATAAAAATTTCACTTCGCGAAACCAAAGAGGTATGGATGCATCGGTTCCCGTACGCCGTCAACACCTCGATCCTGTTCACCGAACTGGACGTGTTCGCGCGTCCGGCCGCGGCGAAGGCGGCCGGGTTCGACGCGATCGAGTTCTGGTGGCCCTTCGGCGAGGCGGTGCCCACCGACGGTGAGGTGGACAAGTTCGTCCGCGCGGTCGACGAGGCCGGGGTCTCCCTGGTGGGGTTGAACTTCTTCGCCGGTGACATGCCCGCCGGAGACCGCGGTGTGCTCTCGCACCCGAAGCGCTCCACCGAGTTCCGGGACAACGTGGACGTGGCCGTGGGGATCGGGGCCCGGCTGGGCTGCACGGCGTTCAACGCCCTCTACGGCAACCGCATCGAGGGGATGCTGCCCGCCGACCAGGACGTGACCGCCGTGGAGAACCTCACCGCGGCCGCGCGGGCGGCCGCCCGGATCGACGGCACCGTGCTGATCGAACCGGTCAGCGGAACACCCAGCTACCCGCTCAAGACCGCCGCCGACGCGGTGACCGTCATCGACAGGGTGCGCGAAGCCGGCGACGTGCGGAACCTGCGGCTGCTGTTCGACCTCTACCACCTGATCACCAACGGCGACGACCCGAGCGCCGCCATCGACAGGTACGCGGACAGGATCGGGCACGTGCAGATCGCCGACGCCCCCGGCCGGAACGAACCCGGAACCGGTGAGGTGGACTTCGCCGGCCACTTCGCCGCGCTGGAGAAGGCAGGATACCGCGGGCACGTGGCCCTGGAGTACAAGCCGAGCAGGACCACCAACGACAGCTTCACCTGGATGTGAGGGGTAGGTCGGCGGTGCCGGTTGCTTGGCGGGTCGCTTGGCGGCGGTGCCGACTGCTCAGGCTCAAAGCGCCTGCGTTGATGTGAAGGCTCTGGTTGGGAGTTTCCGGCCGGGGCTCGGTGGCTCGGTTCGCCTGGTGGCTCAGCAGGGTCCGGCCGGTGAACACCCACGACAACGCGAACGAAGAAACCTCGACGAGAAGAAGGGACCTTCGATGACCAGGATCGGATTCATCGGACTCGGCATCATGGGCGGCCCGATGGCGGCCAACCTGGTTGCGGCCGGTTACGAGGTGACCGGCTACAACCGCAGCAGCGCCAAGGCCGAGAAGTTGGCCGCCGAAGGCGGAAAGGCGGCGGGCAGCATCGCGGAGGCCGTCTCCGGAGCCGACGTGATCGTGACGATGCTGCCGGACTCCCCCGACGTCGAGAGCGCAGTGCTCGGCGAGGACGGAGTGCTGGCCAACGCGCGGCAGGGCGCGCTGCTGATCGACTGCAGCACCATCCGCCCCGAGGTCTCCCGCGAGGTGGCCGAGCAGGCGGAGCGCCAGGGGGTGCGCGCGCTCGACGCCCCGGTCAGCGGTGGGGAGCAGGGCGCCATCGACGGTGCGCTGTCCATCATGGTCGGCGGTGACGCCGCTGCCTTCGCCGCGGCCGGGGAGGTGCTCGACGTCGTCGGCAGGACCGTGGTGCACGTCGGCCCCGCCGGATCGGGCCAGACCGTCAAGGCGGCCAACCAGCTGATCGTGGCGGGCAACATCGCCCTGGTGGCCGAGGCGCTGGTCTTCCTGGAGAAGCACGGAGTGGACACCGAGTCCGCCTTCCGGGTCCTCGGCGGTGGACTGGCGGGCAGCAAGGTGCTCGACGCCAAGAACGAGGGGATGCGCGAGCGCACCTTCGAACCGGGGTTCCGCATCGAGCTGCACCACAAGGACCTCGGGATCGTGCAGAGCGCCGCGCGCGAGGCCGGGGTCTCGGCTCCGCTGAGCGGTCTCCTCGCGCAGTTGATGGAGGCCGCCGTGGTGCAGGGCGACGGTTCGCTGGACCACTCCGGGCTGTTCAAGCAGCTGGCCAAGCTCAACGGAATGGAATGACCCGAGCGCCGCGGCGGATCTTCCGGGGCGCCCCCGGAACGTGAGTCCGGCGGGCGAGCGGGTGGCTCCGCGCCGCCAAGCACCAGGGCCACCCGTGCGCCGGAAACACCCGGACAGGCCGCCGCGGGCCGTCGCCCGCGGTCCAAACGGTGCGGTCACCGACCGCACCGGCGTTGTCGAGAAACAACCCGCACCGAGCGTTACCGCGGTGAGCTTCGCACCCGAGGGCGCGCGGAAGCAACAGCGCGCCCTCGAGTGCGGGCCCCGCTGCGAAAGAGGTCGGATCCAACATGCCCAAGGTTCCCGTCATGCAGGCCGTCGTCGATGTCCTCGAGTCCGAGGGGGTGGACATCGCGTTCGGCTGTCCCGGAGCGGCGATCCTGCCGCTGTACGCGGCCCTGGAACACCGCGACATCGAGCACCTGACCGTGCGCCACGAGGAGGGCGCGACCCACATGGCCGACGGCTGGGCGCGCACCAACGGCAAGGTCGGTGTGGCCGTAGGAACGTCCGGCCCGGCCGGAACGAACATGATCACCGGGCTCTACACCGCGCAGGCCGACTCGGTGCCGATGCTGTGCATCACCGGCCAGGCCGCCTCCGCCAAGCTGCACCAGGAGGCCTTCCAGGCCGTGGACATCGTCGACGTCGCCCGGCCGGTGACCAAGTGGTCGGTGCAGGTGAAGGAGGCCGCCCAGGCCCCGTGGATCTTCCGGGAGGCCTTCCGCGTCGCCCGTTCCGGACGGCAGGGGCCGGTGCTGGTGGATCTCCCGCTGGACGTCCAGCAGCAGGAGATCGAGTGGGACCCGAGCATCGACGCGCCGCTGCCGGTGCAGCGCGTCGAACCGTACCGGCCGCGCGTGGAACGCGCGCTGGACATGCTGCGCGCTGCCGAGCGCCCGCTGATCCTGGCCGGCGGGGGTGTGGTGCTCGGCCGGGCGCACGAGGAGCTGCGGGAGCTGGCCGAGCTGCTCGGAATCCCGGTCCAGGTCACGCTGATGGGCAAGGGCACCTTCCCCGAGGACCACGAGCTGTGGGCGGGCATGACCGGGATCCAGACCAGCCAGCGCTACGGCAACCGGTCCTTCCTGGAGTCCGATCTCGTGCTGGCGCTGGGCGCCCGCTTCGGGGACCGGCACACCGGGGCGCTGGACGTGTACCGGGGTGAGCGCCAGTTCATCCACGTCGACATCGAGCCGACCCAGCTGGGCAAGGTTTTCGAGCCCGATCTGGGGATCGTCTCCGACACCGGCCCCTTCCTGGACGCCCTGCTGGACGCGGCCAGGCGACGCGGCGCGCAGCCGCGGCACCGCTCGTGGGTGGAGCGGGTCAACGAGCTGAAGAGGACCGGCACCAGGCCGGACGACTACGACAGCGTCCCGATCAAGGCGCCCAGGGTGTTCAAGGAGATCAACGAGATCTTCGGGCCGGACACCTACTTCACCACCGCCATCGGGCTGTACCAGATCTGGTCCGGCCAGTTCCAGCGCACCTACCGGCCGCGGCACTACCAGGTCTGCGGTCAGGCCGGACCGCTCGGCTGGGAGGTGCCCGCCGCGATCGGGGTGAAGTCGGCCCGCCCGGAGGCCGAGGTGGTTTCCGTGGTCGGGGACTACTCGTTCCAGTTCCTCGTCGAGGAGCTGGCCGTGGCCGCGCAGTACGACGTCGGATTCGTGATCATCATGCTGAACAACGAGTACCTCGGACTGATCAGGATGGCCGAGCGGGGCTACGGGATGAACACCGAGGTCGACCTGCACTACGACGATCACGGCACGGACAACGTGAAGGTGATGGAGGCCTACGGGTGCTCCGGTCGGCGCGTGTACAAGCCGGGTGAGCTGGGCGAGGCCATCCAGTGGTCCCGCGAGGAGGCCGTGTCCACGAGCAGGCCGGTGCTGGTCGAGGTGATGATCGAGCGGGAGGCGGACACCGCCAACGGGGTGCGCATCGACGCCGTGAAGGAGCCGGAACCCCTCGACTGAGCGTCGCCTACGTCCCGCGTCCCGCGTGCGCCGCGGCGGGACGCCTCGACCGGGTTGTTCGTCCCAGCGGCGCGCAACCCCAGGGTGCCCCCTGCCGCGGTGCCGGGCTCAATGGCAGGGGGTGCCCGTCCCGTTGCCCCACCAGCCGAGGATGCGGAGCGTGTTGTGACTGGTCATGTTCTCGTCGCGCCGGACAAGTTCAAGGGCTCGCTCACGGCCCCCGAGGTGGCCGAGGCGGTCGCTTCCGGGGTGCGCGGCAGGGTCCCGGACGTGGAGGTGCGGTGCGTGCCCGTCGCCGACGGCGGGGACGGCACGGTGCGGGCCGCGCTGGCCACCGGGATGTTCGAGGGACTGCGGGTCCGGGTGACCGGGCCGACCGGAAGGCGCGTCCGCGCCGAGGCCGCGGTGAACGCGGACACCGCCGTGGTGGAACTGGCGGCCGCCTCCGGGCTCGAGCTGCTCACACCGGGGGAGTTCGACCCGCTGGCCGCTTCGAGCTTCGGCACCGGGGAGCTGATCAGGGCGGCGCTGGACCGCGGGGTGCGCACGATCGTGCTCGGGGTGGGCGGCAGCGCTTGCACCGACGGGGGAGCGGGCATGCTCGCCGCGCTGGGGGCGCGTTTCCGCGATGCGGCGGGGGAGCCGCTGCCCAGGGGTGGGGGCTCGCTCGGCCGATTGGCCGAAGTGGACCTGAGCGAGCTGGATTCCCGCCTGTCCGAGGTGGACCTGATACTGGCTTCCGATGTGGACAACCCGTTGTGCGGCGACGGTGGGGCGGCGCGGGTCTACGGTCCGCAGAAGGGGGCCGGTCCGGAGGAGGTGCGTGCGCTCGACGCGGCGCTGGAACGCTTCGCTGCCGTGGTGGACCGCGCCACCGGGCGCTCGCTCGCGGAGGCTGCCGGTGCGGGAGCTGCGGGCGGCGTCGGGTACGGGGCGATGGCGGTGCTGTCGGCGGTTTCCCGGCCCGGCAGCGACGTGGTGCTGGAGCTGGCGGGATTCGACCGGCACCTCGACGGGGCCGACCTGGTGGTCACCGGCGAGGGGGCCTTGGACGAGCAGACGCTGCGCGGCAAGGTGCCCGCTGCGGTGGCCTCCCGCGCGGTGGAGGGCGGGGTGCCGGCCGTGGCGGTGACCGGCAGGTGCTCGCTGTCGGCGCGCGAGCTGGGCGAGGGCGGGTTCTCGGCGGTGTACGCGCTCTCCCATGTGCAGCCGGACGCGCGGCGCTCGCTGCGCGAGGCCTCCGGGCTGTTGCGCGTCCTGGGCGAGCACCTGGCCGAGGACTGGCTCTAGCGGGACTTCGCCGTCTCGGTTCGCGCAGCGGTGCGCGGGGCGGCTCCCGCGGCGGCCGCGAGCTGCTCAGCTGGCCGTTCCGGTGCCGGGGCGGCCGAACGAGCAAACCTGACGGAGCACTGCTGGTTTCGCCGGTCCGCGTGAAATCCGGGGTTGACCGGACACCACGCCCGGGTTCAACATTTTGTTGAAAATCGAGTTGGGAGGTAGCCGCGGTGGTCGAATCCGCCAACCCCTCCGCTCCGGAATTCGATGTCGTGTTCCGCGCGCGGAGGCTGATCGGCCCTAACGGGGAGGGCTCCGGCAGCGTGGGGGTCCGGGACGGTCGCATAGCGGCCGTGGAAGCCCTCGACACCCCCATGCGGGGCGACCGCACGGTCGAGCTCGCCGAGGACGAAGTGCTGCTGCCGGGCATGGTCGACAGCCACGTGCACGTCAACGACCCCGGACGCTCCGAGTGGGAGGGCTTTCCCACCGCGACCCGCGCCGCGGCCGCGGGCGGCATCACCACGATCGTGGACATGCCGCTGAACTGCCTGCCGCCCACGATCGACTCCGGGGCCCTGGAGACCAAGCGCGGCGTCGCGAGCGGCAACGTGCACGTCGACGTCGGGTTCTGGGGCGGAGCCGTGCACGGCAACCTCGACGAGCTGCGCGGGCTGCACGAGAGCGGCGTCTACGGCTTCAAGTGCTTCCTGCTGCACTCGGGAGTGGACGAGTTCTCGCCGCTGGACCCGAGCGAGCTGGAGCAGGCCCTGCGCACGGTGGCCGAGCTGGACGCGCTGATGATCGTGCACGCCGAGGACTCGACAGCGATCGAGCACGCTCCGAGCGCGCACGGCGAGAACTACCGCGACTTCCTGGCCTCGCGCCCGCGCGGGGCGGAGAACACGGCGATCGCGCAGGTGCTGGAGGCGGCGAGGCGCACGGGGGCCAGGGTGCACATCCTGCACCTGTCCTCCTCGGACGCGTTGCCGATGATCGCCTCGGCGCGGGCCGACGGGGTGCGGGTGACGGTGGAGACCTGCCCGCACTACCTGTCCTTCATCGCCGAGGAGGTCCCGGACGGGGCCACCCAGTTCAAGTGCTGCCCGCCGGTGCGGGAGGCGGGCAACCGCGAGCTGCTCTGGCGCGGGCTGGCCGAGGGGACGATCGACTGCGTGGTCAGCGACCACTCGCCGTGCACCCCGGAGCTCAAGCGGCTCGACAGCGGGGACTTCGGCGTCGCCTGGGGCGGCGTCTCCAGCCTGCAGCTGGGGCTCTCGGCGGTCTGGACCCACGCCCGGACGCGCGGCTTCGGGCTGGCCGAGGTCGTCTCGTGGATGTCGGCGGGTCCCGCCCGGGTGGCCGGGCTGCGGAACAAGGGGGCCATCGCCGTCGGAGGGGACGCGGACCTGTGCGTGTTCGCGCCGGACTCCGCCTACGTGGTCGACGCCGACCAGCTGCACCACCGCAACGCGGTCACCGCCTACCACGGTCGCGCGCTGGCCGGTGTGGTGCGCTCCACCTGGTTGCGCGGCACACCGATCGCGGGCCCGGAAGCCGGGGGAACCCCGACGGGCAAGTTGCTCAACCGAGGAGAAGCATGACTCAGCACCAGGACTCCGCCGCGGCCGACGACTCGTACCGCTCGGCACTGCCCGATCTGGCCTCGCGAGCCTTCGGCGGATCGGTGGGACACGCCAACGACGAGCTGTTCGCCGAGCGGGAGAACCTCGTCAAGCCGGAGGAACCCGTCTTCCAGCCCTACAGCTTCGGGCACAAGGGGCAGATCTACGACGGCTGGGAGACCCGCAGGCGCAGGGAGCCCGGATTCGACCACGCGGTCGTCCGGTTGGGGCTGCCCGGGCTGATCCGCAGGATCGTGGTGGACACCTCGTTCTTCAAGGGCAACTACCCGCCGAAGGTCTCGGTGCAGGCGCGGGCAGCCGAGGACCACCCCGATCCGGCCGGGTTCGACGAGGCGGGCTGGGCGGAGATCCTGCCGCCCACGCCGGTCGAGGGGCACACCAGGAACGTCTTCGACGTCGACCCCGAGCACCGCTACACCCACGTGCGGTTGTGCATGCACCCGGACGGCGGCGTGGCGCGACTGCGGGTGCACGGCGAGCCGGTCGCCGATCCGCGGTGGACCTCGGACCGGTTCGACCTGGCCGCGCTGGAGAACGGCGGCACGGTCACCGGGTGCAGCAACATGTTCTTCTCCTCCCCGGCGAACCTGCTGGCCCCGGGTCTCGCCCGGGTGATGGGCGAGGGGTGGGAGACCTCGCGCCGCAGGGACGACGGCAACGACTGGGTCGCGGTGCGGCTCGCCGCGGTCGGAACCGTCGACCGGGCGGAGCTGGACACCAGTCACTTCAAGGGAAACTCTCCGGGGTGGGCCGCGCTGTCCGGGTGCGACGCGCGCGTGTCCGATCCGGACGATCCCGGCTCGTGGACCGAGCTGCTGCCGCGGACCCGGTTGCAGCCGGACACCCGGCACCGGTTCAGGCTTCCGGTGCGCAGCGAGGTGACCCACGTGCGGCTGGACGTCTTCCCCGACGGCGGCATGGCCCGTTTGCGGTTGTACGGGCGGGCCGCCGAGAGCGGGATGCGCGAGCTGGCGGCACGTTGGTTCGACCGGCTGCCTCCGGAGCACGCGCGGGCGGTGCTCACCGCCGAGGGCGGACTCGACGGGACCGCCGTCGAGGAGCTGCTCGCGCGCAGGCCGTTCGCGGCCGGTGAAGGGCTCCCGCGCGAGCTGTGGGAGCTGCTGGAGGTCTGATCCGGGCCTTCAGCAGGGGGCGGTGCCGGTGCGAGTACGGATGTCGACTTCTCGCGGAATCGCTGTGCCGCCGGTGTCCGCCCCCTGCGCCCTTCCCCGCTCGACCGAATAGGTTAGGCTAGCCTTAATTCGGTTCATCGTGGGCCGTCGTCCCCCTGCACGCCCCGTGCACGCGGGAGGCCGCGGTCCAGCAGGGGAGGGGCAAGGATGCACGGACGCGCACGGAGGGTCGGCGCGCTGCTCGGCGCCGCGCTGTTGGGGCTGGTGCTGGTCGGCTGCGGTCCTTCGGGGGCGGGCTCCGACGACGCGGCGGAGGGGGCGGGTCCGTTCCCGCTCACCGTCTCCACCAAGTTCGGCGAGGTGCGCATACCCGAACGACCGGAGCGCGTCGTGGCGCTCGGCTGGTCGGACGCGGCGACCGCGCTGGAACTCGGGGTGCAGCCGGTCGGGGCCAGCGACTGGTTGGACTTCGGGGGCAACGGCGTGGGGCCCTGGTCGTCGGACGAGTACACCGAGTCGCCGGAGCTGGTCGGCACGAACGAGATCAACTACGAGGCAGTTGCCGCTCTCGAACCGGACCTGATCCTGAACACGCGTTCGGCCGGTTCCGCGAAGACGCACAGCACGCTGTCCGGGATCGCTCCCACCGTCGGTCCCCCGAAGGACACCGCCGCGTACGGAACCGGCTGGCGGGAGCAGCTGCGGATGGTGGCCACCGCCGTCGGTGAGGAGCAGCGCGGGGAGCAGTTGCTGGCCGAGACGGAGCAGGCGTTCGAGCGAGCGGTCTCCGAGCACCCGGCGCTGGAGGGCAAGACCGTTGGCGTGGGGGCCCATTACGGGAACGGCTACGGCGCCTACCTCGGCGAGGACTCGCGGGTGCGCTTCATGCGCGAGCTGGGGATGCGCAACAAGCCGGAGATAGCCGAGCTCGGTTCGGGCAGCTTCTACGTGGACATCTCGCAGGAGCGGTTGGACGTGCTCAGCGCCGATCTCACCGTCGTTTTCGCCGTGAACGGGGATTCGAGCCAGTTGCGCGCGGACCCGCTGCTGCAGCGGACCGGGGCCGCTCGGTCCGGCAACCTCGTGGTGATCGACGACCCGCGGCTGGTCAAGGCCTTCTCCAGCGGTTCGGTCCCCGGGATGCGTTACGCGTTGCGCGAGGTCGTGCCGACCTTCGCCGAGCACGTGGCCGCGGGGTAGGGAAGCGGCGGAGCGCCTCTCCGCGAATTTCGCCCGCTTCGGGTGAACTACCCTGTTTGGAGGTTACCGACCAGTAGGTATTGATCGAAGGGGTGCTCCCCTACAAGATCCTGCTGAAAACACAGTTCCAAACAAGAAACAACAAGATCACACTGTGTTTTCGGGCAGGAGGACACATGGACAGGACGCGTCGATTACGTCCTTCCGGTTGGCTGGTCCCCGCCGCGGCAGTGGCGATAATCCTTCCGCTGCTGCCAGCCGCGGCTCAGGCGGAGCAGCCACCGAACGGACCCGTCGACCCGAAGACGGTCGAGTCCTACTTGGAGGACCCGACCATGGTCGGGGAGAACCAGCAGCCGCATCACGCCTATCTGCGGCCGTACGACAACGCGCAGCAGGCACTGCGCAGCGCCAGGGAGGACACCGCTGCTAAGGAGGACCGCCCGACGCAGTGGACGAAGTCCCTGGACGGCGAGTGGCGGTTCCAGTACGCGAAGCACTACCGCGAGCTGGGAGACAACTGGCAGACGGGAAGCTCCACGAACGACTGGGGCAACATCTCGGTGCCCGGCGTGTGGCAGCAACAGGGGCACGGAAACCCCATATACCGCAACGTGCCCTCGGAGGTCTCACCCTACGATCCTCCGAAGGTCCCCGACGACGTCAACCCGACTGGCGCCTACGTGCGCGAGTTCCAGGTACCCGAGAACTGGGACGGCAGACGACAGCTGCTGCGCTTCGAAGGATCCACCAGCGGGACCTTCGTGTGGGTGAACGGGGAGTACATCGGCTACGACCAGGGTGGCTACAGCCCGGCCGAGTACGACGTGACCGAGCACCTCGAGCCGGGCAAGAACACCATCGCCGTGCGGGTGCACCGGTGGGGCTCCGGAAGCTACCTGGAGAACATGGACTTCTGGCACCTGTCCGGGATTTTCCGCAGCGTCAAGATGTACAGCGTGCCGCGCACGCACATGTCCGACGCCACCGTCCACACCGAACTGGATGACTCCTACACCGACGCGAACTTCCGGGTCGGGGTGGAGCTCAGCCGCGTCACCGGCGGCACCAGCGGTGAGCACCGGGTGCGCGCGAGCCTGCACGGTCCCGACGGCCAGCGGGTGGCCCGCTTCGGGAAGAGCACCGGGATCGACGGTGACTCGGCCGAAGTCGAGCTGCAGCGCAAGATCGAGTCGCCGGAGCTGTGGAGCGACGAGAACCCCGCGCTCTACACGGTGGTGCTGGAACTGCTCGGCCCCGACGGGAACGTGCTGCAGACCACCCAGCAGCCGGTCGGTTTCCGCGAGGTCACCACGAAGAACGAGCAGATCCTGCTCAACGGCGAACCCGTCTACATGCGCGGGGTCAACCGCCACGAGCACGACCCCAGGACGGGACGGACGGTCAGCCGCGAGAGCCAGCGGCGGGACGTCGAGCTCATGCGGCGCAACAACATCAACGCCGTCCGGACCTCGCACTACCCGAACGATCCGTACTGGTACCGGCTCGCGGACCGCAACGGCCTGCTGCTGGCCGACGAGGTCGGCATAGAGACCCACTACAGGGAGGACTGCTCGGCAGAACCGGAACGGGACTGCCTGGCGGACCGTCCGGAGTGGCAGGCGGCCTTCGCCGACCGCTTCGCCGCGATGGTGCAGCGCGACAAGAACCACCCCAGCGTGGTCTTCTGGGACACCGGCAACGAGGCCGGTCTGGGTGAGGCCCACTACAAGATGGCCGACTACGCCGATTCCCACGATCCGAGCAGGTTGCTGTACCACCAGGCCAACGGCCACCACGGCGACGCCCCCTTCGCGGACGTGATGGGGCCGCGCTACGCCTCACCCGGGGCGTTGAAGGACTACGCCCGCACCACGGACAAGCCGGTGGTGATGGGCGAGTGGCTGCACGCCATGGGCAACAGCCTCGGCAACTACGAGGACATGTGGAAGACCATCAGGCGAGAACC
This sequence comes from Actinopolyspora sp. BKK2, assembly GCF_011291845.1. Taxonomy (NCBI): domain Bacteria; kingdom Bacillati; phylum Actinomycetota; class Actinomycetes; order Actinopolysporales; family Actinopolysporaceae; genus Actinopolyspora; species Actinopolyspora sp. BKK2. Next base: position 543,441 of record NZ_JAANTE010000002.1, read on the forward strand.
CGCGCTGCAGGGCGGATTCGTCTGGGACTGGGTCGATCAGGGGCTGTCCAGACCCCTGCGCAAGTTGCCCGACTCCTCCGGCAACGACATCCCGGTGCACGTCAACGGAAATCCCTCCCTGGTGGAGGGAGTGGACGGCAAAGGGCTGAAGCTGTCCGGGCTGGACGACTGGGCCCAGGCCTACCGCGATCCGAAGCTGGACATATCCGGCGACGCGGTGTCGCTGGACATCAACGTCAAACCGCTCTCCTGGGAGGGGTCGAACACCTTCCTCGCCAAGGGGGACAAGCAGTGGGCGCTGCAGATGTCCGATCGCGAGCACGTGGAGTTCTTCGTCTACGGCGAGGGGGACTGGCACACCGCCAAGGTGAAGGTCCCCGAGGACTGGTGGGGCAACTGGCACCGGATCACCGGCACCTACGACGGGAACAAGGTTCGGCTGTTCCTCGACGGTGAGCGGGTGGCCTCCGAGGCCTACGACGGCGGCATCGCCGAGAACACGATGTACACGGTGGCCGTCGGCCGCAACCAGGAGAAGCACAACGACAGCTTCGCCGGTCGCACCGCGCACGCCGTGGTGGACAACGCCCGCGTCTACGACCGGGCGCTGCCGCCGGGGCAGATCGTGGCGGGCAAGGACCCGGCCGAGGACGCCGTGCTGGCGCTGAACTTCGACGAGCAGCGCCGCCAGGGGCGGTACCAGACGTACGGTTCCTCGCAGTTCGTGGTCAACGGTCTGGTCAACGCCGATCGCACGCCTCAGCCCGAGCTGAAGCAGCTGGCCTACAGCCACGCCCCGGTGCGGTTCGAGAAGGTGGAGGGAGCCTCCGACGCGGCCGACGGGAGGTTCGTGGTGCGCAACTTCAACCACACCCTCGACAGCTCGGCCTACGAGCTGAGCTGGAAGCTCACCGAGCACGGCAAGAAGGTGGCCGAGGGGCCCGTCGACGTGACCGTGCCCCCGGGCGAGAGCCGCGAGGTCGACCTCGACCTGCCGGAAGCGGGCGAGAAGCAACGTCATCTCGAACTGCGGGCCCGGCTCGCCGAGTCGTCCCGCAGCATCCCGCAGGGCCACGCGGTCTCCACGGAGCAGTTCGACGCGGGTGGCAGCGTCACGCCGGCCGCGCCGGGAAGCAACGCAGCGGCCTCCGGTACCGAGGAGCTGTCCGTGGAGCGCTCCGCGGACGAGCTCGACGTGCGGGGAGCGGACTTCGCGTACTCCTTCGACCGCTCCACCGGCTCGCTGAGCTCGATGAACGCGGAGGGGCAGCGACGGGTCCTGCAGGGGCCGAAGCTGGACGTCTTCCGCGCTCCGCTCGGCAACGAGTGGAGCAACTGGAGCGGGGTTAACCCCGAGGCGAAGTTCCGCTCGGTCGGTCTCGACCGGCTGGAGACCGAGGTGCGTTCCCTCGAGGTGGACCGGTCCTCGTCCGACGGGGTGCGGGTCGTGGTCAACACGCGGTCCTCGGCCCCGGACGTGGAGGGCAACGGCTTCGACAGCCGCTGGACCTACCGGATCGACGGTTCCGGCGGGGTGAAGCTCGAGCACCGGGTCGAGGCCTACGGGGAGCAGATGCGTTCGCTGCCCTGGCTGCCCAGGGTCGGCATGTCGATGCGCGTTCCGAAGTCCTTCGGGGAGATGACCTGGTACGGGCGCGGTCCCGGCGAGTCGTACCCCGATCGCAAGGACGCGCAGCACATGGGCACCTGGTCGGGCAGCGTGGAGGAGCAGTGGTTCGACTTCCTGCCCCCGCAGGACAACGGTGTGAAGACGGACACCGAATGGGTCGAGCTGTCCGGGAGCAGCGGTGGGATCTCCGTCGAGGGCGACTCCCTGGCGGTCTCCGCCGACCGGCACTCCAACGCCCAGCGCACGGATTTCGCGCACCAGCTGCGCACCGATCCGTTCGTCACCCTGCACGTCTCCGCCGACGTCACCGGGCTCGGTGACACGCCGAACTCGGTGATGGACAAGTACAAGGTGCGGGCCGACCGTCCGCACACCTACTCGGTGACGCTGCGGCCCACCCGGTAATCGAGGTTCTCCGCTCTCCTCGTCGCGGGGACTCCGAGCGGAGGACGTGGTGAGCCGCCGGGTTCGGTGGGGTGGCGCGATCGCCCCACCGAACCCGCCCGCGCCGGTTCGGTGCGGGCGCATCCGGGTTCCGACCCGCGTTACCTCGGTGACCTGGAGTAGGAGTACTCTGGAGCACCGTGCTCGTCATCGCGCTGGATACCTCGACCCCCGCGGTAACCGCGGGGCTGGTCGAGCTCGCGAACTCCTGGCCGCGTTCCCTGGCCGAGCGCGTAACGGTCAATCCGCGCGCCCACGGTGAACTGCTGACCCCCCAACTGCTCGAGGTGCTCGCGGAAGGTGGGCACGGCCTCGCCGATGTGGACGCGATCGTCGTCGGCGCGGGCCCGGGCCCGTTCACCGGATTGCGCGTCGGCATGGTCACCGCCGCGGCGCTGGGCCACGCGGCGGGGAAGAGGGTCCACCCCGTGAGCAGCCTGGACGCCATGGCGGCCCAGGTCGCCGACACCTCCCCGGTCCTGGTGCTGACCGACGCGCGCCGCAAGGAGGTCTACTGGGCCACCTACGGATCCGCCGGGGAGCACGGCGCGCGGCAACGGCTGACCGCGCCCGCAGTGAACAGCCCCTCCGATCTGCCGGGGAAGCTGGACGGGAGCCCGGTGGTCTCCGCAGCGGGGGAGTCGGCCGCCGCGCACGCGGCGGAACTGGGACTCGAAGTGGTCGAACCCGCCCATCCCACGCCGGAGGGGCTGGTGGCCGTCGCGCGGGAGGAGCTCGGGTCCGGGGCCGATCCGCAACCGTTGGTGCCGATGTACCTGCGCAGGCCGGATGCGGCCACGCCGGGCCCGCCCAAGACGGTGACGGTCGAGCGAGGGAAGACGTGACCGAGAATCAGCACACCGGTGGAGCCCGGACCTCGACGGCGCGTGGCGGGATCGACCCCTTCGTGGCGAAGCTCCGCAGGAAGGACGTCGCGCGTTGCGCCGAGCTGGAACGCGGACTCTTCCCCACGGACGATCCCTGGCCCGAGGGTGCCTTCACGGCGGCGCTCGACCGCGGGGACTTCTACATCGGCGCCTACGACTCCGCCGACGCCCTGATCGGCTACGCCGGGCTGGCCTTCGTGGCCAAGGGCCCCAGGGCGGAGGCCGAGGTGCACACGATCGCCGTGACCCCGGAGGTGCAGGGCGGGGGCGTCGGGAAGAAGCTGCTGCGCAGGCTGCTCGACCGTGCCGACGAGGAGCGTGCGCAGGTGTTCCTGGAAGTGCGCACTGACAACGAAGCGGCGATAGCGCTCTACCGGCGGCACGATTTCGAGGTGGTCGGGGTGCGCAAGCGCTACTACCAGCCGTCCGGGGCCGACGCTTACACCATGCGGCGCCCGGCGCAGTCGGCTGAGCAGGAAGGTGGAGCGGTATGAGTGCGAAGGGTGGCCCCGGCCGGATCGTGCTCGGTATCGAGACGTCGTGTGACGAGACCGGGGCTGGGCTGGTCCGGTTGGAGCCGGACGGCTCGATGCGGCTGCTGGCCGATTCGGTGGCCTCCAGCGTCGAGCAGCACGCGCGGTTCGGCGGCGTGGTGCCGGAGATCGCGAGCCGGGCGCACCTGGAGGCGATGGAGCCGACCGTCCGCAGGGCCCTGGACGAGGCGGGGCTGAGCCTGTCCGATGTGGATGCCGTCGCGGTCACGGCCGGTCCGGGGCTCGCCGGTGCGCTGATGGTGGGGGTGTCCGCGGCGAAGGCCTACGCCGCCGCGCTGAACGTCCCGCTCTACGGGGTCAACCACCTGCTCGGCCACGTGGCCGTGGACGTCCTCGAGCACGGCCCGCTGCCTTCCCGCTGCCTGGCCATGCTCGTTTCCGGTGGGCACACCCAGCTGCTTTCGGTGTCCGGGATCGCGGGCGAGGTCACCGAGATCGGTTCGACCATCGACGACGCCGCCGGGGAGGCCTACGACAAGGTCGCGCGCATCCTGGAGCTGCCCTACCCGGGAGGTCCGCCGATCGACCGGATGGCCCGCGAGGGCGATCCGAACGCGATCGCGTTCCCGCGCGGGCTGACCGGCCCGCGGGACGCGAAGTTCGATTTCTCCTTCTCCGGCCTGAAAACGGCCGTGGCCCGCTGGGTGGAGCAGACCCGCGAGGCGGGGATGCAGCTGCCGATCGCCGACATCGCGGCCTCGTTCCAGGAGGCCGTGGCCGACGTGCTCACCAGGAAGGCCGTGCTGGCCGCCGCGGAGCTCGGGCTGGACACCATGGTGCTCTCCGGCGGCGTGGCGGCGAACTCGCGGATCTCCGCGCTGGCGAAGGAGCGCTGTTCGGAGGCCGGGATCACGCTGCGGGTGCCGCGCCCGCGGCTCTGCACGGACAACGGGGCGATGATCGCCGCGGTCGGAGCGCACGTGATGGCCACGGAGCTCGACCCCTCACCGCTCGGCATCTCGGCCGTGCCCGGCCTGCCGGTGGACACCGCGGTGGTGCGCTGACGGGGTCCCCCGGTCGGTTGACGCGGATGCTCGCGTGGTGAAGACTCACGGTTCGTGCGCGGACCCGATCTCGGGCGGCGGTTTCGCGGCGGCGTGGGGGACTCGATCGAGTGCCTGACGGGGACGTCCGAGGCCCCGCCGAGTGAGCACCCGTGACCAGCTGAGCAGAAGACCTCGGTCAGGAGGGACCCCATGAGTCAGCCCCGGCGGCGTTCCACTTTCGCGCGCAGGCTCGCCTTCGTCGGGGCGTGCGCCTGCATGCTCTTCATGATAGTGATAAACCGCGCGAGTGTCGCCGACAGCTTCACCGAGCGATTCCCGTGGACCGGGCACTGGCTGACTTCCGTGGTGTTCGGCGTGGTCGCGTTCGCGCTCGGGGCCTTCTCCGCCAGCCGCGAGGACAACGACGCCGGGTAGTCCGCTCCGGCCGAGCACGCAGCGAGGTCGCTGCCCAGCTGGGGGGGCATCGGCGAGGTCGTCGCGGACGGGCAGGACCTTCGTCCGCAGGGCACCGGCGACCTCGACCCGCCGCGGGTGCTTCCCGGCTCGAGCGGAACCGGAAAGCACCCGCGACCAGCGCGGTCACTGCCGCCGGAGTCGTGTCACTTCCGCCGGTTCAGCCTCGGCTCCCCGTCGTTGACCACGAAGGTGGCCTCGGTCTTGGCGGGAGCCCCGCGCTCGGAGACGTAGTCCAGCGTCCGGTAGTCCACCCGCAGCTCCTCCGAGCTGAACCGGGTGCGGACGTAGCCGCGCAGGTCCTGGTTGAACTTCACGTGCGGGTTGTCGTCGACCACGCCCTGCTGGGGCTCGCCGCTGCCGTCCCCGCCCGAGGTGATCGAGGTGGTGACGAACTCCGTGCCCGCCGGGGGCGAGTCGGGGTGCTCGTGCGAGTCGCGGATCTCGGCGGCCCAGTGCTGGTGCACGTCACCGGTGAACACCACTCCGTTGCGCACGTTGCTGTCCGCCATGGCGTGGGCGATCCGGTCCCGGTTGGCGACGTAGCCGTCCCAGGAGTCCATGTTGTAGCCCTCGCCCGGGCCTGCGGTCAGGTCCAGCTTGGAGAAGAACACCTGCTGGCCGAGCACGTCCCACCGCGCGTCCGTCTTGCGGAAGCCGTCGAGGATCCAGTTCTCCTGGCGCTGCCCGGTGATGGTGCGGTCCGGGTCGAAGCGCTCCGGGCACTCCTTGTTGTAACCGTCCCCGCAGGGCTGGTCGTCGCGGTACTGCCTGGTGTCGAGCATGTGGAAGTTGGCCAGCCCGCCCCAGCGGATCCGCCGGTAGAGCTGCATGTCGATGCCGTCGGGCCGGGCACCGCTGCGCAGGGGCATGTTCTCGTAGTAGGCCTTGAACGCGGCGGCGCGGCGCTTCAGGAAGTTCTCCTGCGGCTCCTCCGGAACCTCGTCGGCCCAGTTGTTCTCGGTCTCGTGGTCGTCCCAGACCACCAGCCAGGGGGCCACCGAGTGGGCCAGCTGCAGGTCGGGGTCGGTCTTGTACTGCGCGTGCCGCTGCCGGTAGTTGGCCAGCGTCTTCGTCTCCGGGCCGGCCACCGTCCGCACGTCGTCGTCCGCGGCGGCGTACTCGTACTGGTAGTCGCCGAGGTGCATGATCAGGCCCGGCTCCTCCTCGGCCATCCTGCGGTAGGCGGTGAAGTAGCCCTGACCGAAGTGGGAGCAGGAGGCGAAGCACAGCGTCAGATCACCCAGGTGGCCCGGGGGCGGGGCCGTGCGGGTCCGCCCGGTGGGCGAGACCTCGTTGCCCACGCGGAAGCGGTAGAAGTACTCGGCACCGGGACGCAGTCCGTCGACCTCGACGTGGACGCTGTGCCCGTGCTCCGGGCTGGCCCAGGCACGTCCGCGCTGCACGGGGCGCGCGAACCTCTCGTCCTCGGCGATCTCCCAGAGCACCGGGTAGGTCCTGTTCGGCATGCCGCCCATGCCGTCGGGGGCCGTCGGGTCCTGGGCGAGACGGGTCCACAGCACGATGCCGGTCGGGAGTGGGTCGCCCGAGGCGACCCCGAGGGCGAACGGTTCCTTCAGTCTGCCCACGCCCGCTCCGGGGCGGCCGTGACTTCCGGCGTGCGCGATTCCCGCCGTCGTGCCCGCGAGCGCGGCACCGCCGACCGCGGCGGCCCCGCCCAGCAGCACCGAGCGACGACCGAGTGGACTGTGCGAACCGGACGTGGTGGATTCGGACATCCCGCTCCTCCAGATAGCAGTTCGAGAACCAACCGGCGGACACCCTCTCGTGCGCCGAGGGGGTGGGCCACCGCGATCCGGTGGTCATCGGGTTAACTCTCGGAGACGGGAAAGTCACCACCTGTTTGGGTGAGGATGAGCAGTGTGGCCACCCGATGGTGTGAGGCAGTGACGGTTTCGCGCGAAACGTCCTCTCCGGAGTGGTTGCGGGGGTGACGGTTTCGCGCGAAACGTTCCGAGTTCCGGGATACCTCGCGGAGCGGCACCGCCGAAGCCTCCCCGAAGCCCCGAAGCGCACCGCCCCGCGAACCGAGCCGAGGAATTCCGGTGCGGCGGCTCAGATTCGTTGATTGGTGGGCCTCCGGGGTGGACCGAACGGACCGGGCGGGCGGGACGGACGGGGACGACGCTTCCAGGGCTGGTTCGTCGGCCTGGTCGGTGCGGGCATACCCGGTAACCTAGGGCACACAGTTGATCACGGTGCACGCACCCGGGGTGGCGATGAGATCTCTCGCATACCGATCACCCGGTTCCGTGTTGTAGGCCGGGAACACCGTCGGCCACGGCGAAGGAGGCCTTCGTGTCGACCGGCGCGCCCGCGCGGGAGACGTACGGCAGCACGCGGAAGTCCGCGCGGAGCTCCTCCGGGGTGATCCTGGTGCGCAGGTAGCCGCGCATTCCACTGTGGAAGCGGATGTGCGGGTTGTCCGGATCTCCGGTGAACTCGTCCTCCTCCGCGTCCCCGCCGGAGGTGACCGATGTGGTGACGAGCTCCGAGCCGACCACCTCCGAGGCCGGGTCGGTGTAGTCGGTCCTGAGGTCGGCCGCGTAGTGCTCGTGGATGTCGCCGGTGAGCACCACGGGGTTGCGCACTCCGGCCTCGATCCATCCCCGGGTTATCCGCCTGCGGGACGCCGTGTAGCCGTCCCAGGTGTCCATGCTGGTCGAGGTAAGCGGACCGTCCAGAGTGTCGTTCCGGGCGAACATCACCTGCTGGGCCAGCAGGTCCCAGCGCGCCCCGGAGCGGCGCAGCCCGTCCAGCAGCCAGTTCTCCTGCCGGTCACCGGTGATGGAGCGCTCCGGGGCGGACTCCGCGCCGCAGGGCCCGACCAGACCGCCGCAGGCCTGGTCGTCGCGGTACTGCCTGGTGTCGAGCACGTGGAAGTTGGCCAGCCCGCCCCACTCGATCCGGCGGTACAGCCGCATGTCCGTGCCCTGAGGTTTGGCTGCGGAGCGCAGCGGCATGTTCTCGTAGTAGGCCCGGAACGAGGCGGCGCGCCGCTCGTCGAACCCGAGCTGGGGGAGCTCGGGGTGCTGTCCGGCCCAGTTGTTGTCGAGCTCGTGGTCGTCCCAGACCACCACCCAGGGGGCGACCGCGTGCGCGAGCTGCAGGTCCGGGTCCGTCCTGTACTGCGCGTACCGCCTGCGGTAGTCGGCCAGGGTCCGCGCCTCGGAGCCGGCGACGTCGCGCGCGATCCCGGACAGCACCGGGTACTGCAGGTGGCCGAGTTCGTAGATGTAGTCGCCGAGGTGCAGCACGAGGTCGGGTTCCTCCTCGGCGATCCTGCGGTAGGCGGTGAAGAAGCCGTGCTCCCACGCGGCGCAGGAGGCCGTGCACACCGTCAGGGAGGAGCTCGGGGCGCCGGGGGCCGGGGCGGTCCGGGTTCGCCCGGTCCGCGTCGTGTGCCGTCCGGCGCGGAAGCGGTAGTAGTACTCCCGGTCCGGCTTGAGTCCGGTCGGTTCGACGTGGACGGAGTGGGCGCGGGCGGGCAGCGCCTGTTCGGTTCCGCTGCGCACGACCCGCCGGAACCCCTCGTCCTCGGCGATCTGCCAGTCCACGTCGATGACCCGGTCAGGCATTCCGCCGCGTCCGTCCTCGGCCAGCGGCTCGTGGGCCAGGCGGGTCCACAGCACGAATCCGTCGGGGGAGGGGTCTCCGGAGGCGATGCCCAGGTTGAAGGGGTTCCCGCGGTCGCGGGTGCCGTCGTGCCCCGCTCCCGGGGCGAGGGCGGCGGCCCTGCCCGTTCCCGAGCCCAGGGCTGCGGCTCCGAGCGCGGTGCTCAGCAGCGTTCTGCGGTCGGGGAGGTGGGACTGCTCCCGGTGGTGTGGCGGCCCGCTCATGCGTCCTCCTCGGAGAGTGCGCGGTTCGGTTCGCGCGGGTGGTCGCGCGGTGGAAGGGTGGAAGGCCGTGGAGCCGACTTCCCGGGGACGACTCGACCGAGCGAGCAGTGATCGCCCGGTCCGCGCGGCCTCCCGGCTCGAGCGTCGGGGATCACGATCCCGAACAAAAGTGAGCTCTGTTCATGTATTGCGTGAGCACGGGGTGAACGTTCCGGGGATGGCCGCGTGTCCAGGCGGGTTGAACACCGCCGGGCGAATTTTCGCGCTTTCGGGAGGGTCGTGTTGAACGTTGGCACTCTCATCGGTAGAGTGCTAGATGAACGGCGCCGGAGCGCCCCGGCACCCGCGACGGCGGGGAGTCACGGAGCCGTCAGACATCCAGCCAACGCTTCGAAGGCCCCAGAAGGTGGAGGTCAAGACCGTGGCGAGCATCAAGCCGCTTGAGGACAAGATCGTTGTCCAGGCAAGTGAGGCCGAGACGACGACGGCGTCCGGCATCGTGATCCCGGACACGGCCAAGGAAAAGCCGCAGGAGGGCAAGGTCCTGGCTGTCGGTCCTGGTCGTGTGGACGACAAAGGCAACCGCATCCCGCTCGACGTCAACGAGGGTGACGTCGTGATCTACTCCAAGTACGGCGGGACCGAGGTCAAGTACAACGGCGAGGAGTACCTGGTGCTCTCCGCCCGCGACGTGCTGGCCGTCGTCAACTGACGACCGGCTCGTCCGACTGACGAGGGTTTCTCGTCCAATCGACGGGGGACGTGAACGTCCTCGTGGGCAAGTGCCGCCCCGGCGGTCCCGAGGTGCGGACCTCCGGGGCGGCTTACCTGCGAGTCACTGCTCGCCGGACGTAGGCAGGCGGTCGGGGAACGACCGCGCGCTCGCGTTCGACTGCGCGCCCGTTCGGCGAACAGACATCCTGGCATTCACGCTGAAGGGCTGTTGAAACATGGCTAAGCAAATCAGCTTCGAGGAGGAGGCGCGCCGCGCGCTCGAGCGCGGTGTCAACCAGCTCGCCGACTCCGTGAAGGTTACTCTGGGGCCGCGTGGTCGTCACGTCGTACTGGACAAGCAGTTCGGCGGGCCGCAGATCACCAACGACGGTGTGACCATCGCTCGTGAGGTCGAGCTCGACGACCCGTACGAGAACCTGGGTGCTCAGCTCGCCAAGAACGTCGCGACCAAGACGAACGACGTCGCCGGCGACGGCACCACCACCGCGACCGTGCTGGCGCAGGCGCTGGTCAGCGGCGGCCTGCGCAACCTGGCCGCGGGCGCGAACCCCGCCTCGCTGGGCAACGGCATCCAGCAGGCCTCCGACGCGGTGATCGAGTCCCTCAAGGAGCAGTCCACTCCGGTCAAGGGCAGGGACAACATCGCCCAGATCGCCACGGTCTCCTCCAGGGACGAGAACATCGGTTCCCTGGTCGGCGAGGCCATGGAGCGGGTCGGCGACGACGGTGTCATCACCGTCGAGGAGGCCTCGACGCTGGCCACCGAGCTGGAGGTCACCGAGGGCGTCCAGTTCGACAAGGGCTACGTCTCCCCCTACTTCGTCACCGACTCCGAGCGGCAGGAAGCCGTGCTGGAGAACGCCCAGGTGCTGCTGCACCAGGACAAGATCTCCAACATGCAGGAGCTGCTCCCGCTGCTGGAGCGCGTGGCCAACGACGGCAAGCCGCTGCTGATCATCGCCGAGGACGTCGAGGGCGAGGCGCTGTCCACGCTGGTGGTCAACGCCGTGCGCAAGACCTTCAAGGTCGTGGCCGTCAAGGCCCCGTACTTCGGTGACCGCCGCAAGGCCTTCCTGCAGGACCTGTCCGCCGTTACCGGTGCCCAGCTCATCTCCCCCGACGTCGGGCTCAAGCTCTCCGAGGTCGGTCCCGAGGTGCTGGGTTCGGTCCGCCGCGTGACCGTCACCAAGGACAGCACCACGATCGTCGACGGTGGCGGCGACAAGGACGACGTCCAGGGTCGCGTCAAGCAGATCCGCAACGAGATCGAGATGAGCGACTCCGACTGGGACCGCGAGAAGCTGCAGGAGCGGCTGGCCAAGCTCGCGGGCGGCGTCGCGGTCCTCAAGGTCGGTGCGGCCACCGAGACCGAGATGAAGGAACGCAAGTCCCGCATCGAGGACGCCGTCTCCGCGGCCAAGGCCGCCGCGGAGGAGGGCAGCATCCCCGGTGGCGGTTCCAGCCTGGTGCACGCCTCCAAGGCGCTGGACAACAACCTCGGGCTCTCGGGCGACGAGGCCACCGGTGTCCAGCTGGTGCGCAGTGCGCTGGAGTCCCCGCTGTTCTGGATCGCCAACAACGCGGGCGAGGAAGGCGCCGTCGTGGTCTCCAAGGTCCGCGACATGCAGTGGGGCCAGGGCTTCAACGCCGCCGACCTCACGTTCGGCGACCTGAACGGCCCCGGCGTGGTGGACCCGCTGAAGGTCACCCGTTCGGCGGTTTCCAACGCCGCGTCCATCGCGCGCATGGTGCTGACCACGGAGAGCGCCGTGGTCGACAAGCCGGAAGAGGAGGAGAACTCCTCCGGCGGCCACAGCCACTGACTTGCTCGGCGGGCTGTGAGAGCCACACATGAGAATCGGGGCGGCACCTCGTGGGTGCCGCCCCGATTTCGTGTCGCGGTTCGGGTGGTCTCCGACGCGCTCCCCCCGTTGACTCCGACACGTCGGAAACCCTGCGCGCCGCGACACGGCTCGCGGTGCCACCGGTTCGAACCGGACGTTTCCCGGTGGCCCGGGGAACTCGCAGCAGCGGCTCGCCCCCGCCCGGGTGACCGCCCGCGCGCTCGGCGCCTCGTGAGGCCGCCGAGCCCACGCACTCCAGAAGCTCACACCGCGTCGGCGGAGCACCCGAGTCGGGCGAGCCCCGTGTTGGAAGTACCGTCAAGCGGTACTGGGCCAACTTCGATCACAGTTGGTAGTGCCGCCCGGCTGCGTCCGATCACGCGGGCATCGGTGCGTCCGTTTTGCGGTTGTTCTTGATGATGACCTCGCGTTCGGACTCGGACAGTCCGCCCCAGATCCCGTAGGGCTCCTGAACCGTCAGTGCGTGTTTTCGGCACTGCTCCAGAACCGGACAGCGATGGCACACTTCCTTCGCCTTCGCCTCACGCCGGGCCCTGGCAGGGCCGCGCTCTCCGTCCGGGTGGAAGAAGTACGCGCTGTCCATCCCCCGGCACAGCCCCTCTATCTGCCAATCCCAGATATCGGCGTTCGGCCCCGGAAGACGTCGTGTGTCCGCCATTGCGACAACCACCTCCAATTCGGTGGGTCCCCTCCCTGCCACGGTGTGTCACCGCGGCCTCGCACGGATCACAGTAAAACCGAGTCAAAGCTTGTTCAACCCTTTTTGCTGGTAAAGATGGTTCACGTTGGAGTGACAATGAGTTGGCCGGGCACGGCTTGCCTCGACGCGTGCGCTACCACGAACATGTCCCGTGATGATGTGGTCGAGGTGACGAGGTGGTCGGCTGTGGACGCCGAATCGTCCGCGTGCGGAACGGGCTCCGCCACAGCGAACGAGCCCGAAGGCAGTGATTTCGCTGGATACGGGGGTGCGTGCTCGGAGGGAACCGAGTCGGAAACCGCTCCGAAGCTCTCAGTCGCGGCCGTGGCTCGCCGGCTGGGAGTGGCCCCCGCGACACTGCGCACCTGGGATCGCCGGTACGGGCTCGGCCCCACGGAGCACTCCTCCGGGAGTCACCGGCGGTACGGACCGGAGGACGTGGCCCGTCTCGAGCTGATGCAGCACGCCCTGCTGCGCGGAGCCTCCCCGGCGGAGGCGGCCCGCTACGCTCACGCGGCCTCCGCGCGGCACGAGGACGGGAAGGCGGCGTCCGGAGGGGAAACCGCTCAACGCGGATCCAGGCGGGAGCCCGTCCAGGAGCACCCGGTGGATAACACCGAGGGCGCCGTGCTGATGTCCGGGGTGCTCGACAGCGACGGGGAAACCGCGGAGGAACCCGTCGACACCGCCAACACCGGTGGACGTGGCCTGCGCCTGGCGGGGGCGACTCCGCTGGCGCGGGGACTGGGGCGGGCCGTGCTCGCACTGGATTCCCCGGGCGCGCAGCGCATCCTGCTGGAAAGCGTCACCGACCAGGGGGTCGGTGCGATGCGCCGGGAAGTGCTGAGCCCGGTGAGCAGGGCGCTGACCGAGCTGCGGGAGCGCACGGGGACCGGTGCCGAGATGCCGAAGCTGCTGGAGGACTCGGCGCTGACGGTGCTGCGCTCGGTGATCGCCAACTCCGGTCCGCCGCACAATCCGCGTCCCGTGCTGCTGGCGACCGCTCCGGGAGAGCAGCAGTCCCTCGACCTGGTCGCGCTGGCGGCCGCACTGGCCCGGGGAGGAGTGGGGCACCGCCTGTTCGCCTCCGCGCTGCCCAGAGAGGGGCTGGAGGCGGCCATCCGGAGGGCGGCCCCGGCCGCCGTGCTCGTCTGGTCCGCGCACTCGGTCTTCGCCGATCCCCAGGTGCTCACCGGGCTGCCCCGTCCCCGGCAGCGCGTGCGGGTGTTCGCCGCTGGACCGGGATGGTCGACCGAGGCCCTGCCGGAGCACGTCGATCACCTGGACTCCTGGGAGGGGGCGCTCACCCAGCTCGAGAGCTTGGCCCCCGCGGACGACTTCTAGGACGTGCGGCGGAGCGCTGCTTCGCGGGGCGGGCGGTCGTCGCTCGAGTCGGCCTCTCGGGGCGCGGGCTCGTTGGGGACGAAAGGAGACCGGGGGGTGATGTAAGTCACACGAAGGTCTGCTCGAGGTGATTCGGGATCTTCGCTCTGTCCTAAAGGGATGATCAATGGGAAGTGGTGCGGAGGAATCTCGCAGGTTATCGGGCGTGTTGAGCTGCCTACCCCGGAACGGGTGAAATTTTTACGGCTCGGTTACTCCGTTCCGGTGAAGCCTGCGCGGTGGGCGTATCGACCGAAAGTGGAGAGAGACTTCGTCGTGCGGGTCAAGCTCCGCCGGTTTGTGTCCGATGGGGGAGGTGGAACGTTCACTCGCCTGTAGGAAGGGAGTTCCCGTGACGACGGTCTTGATTTGCGATGACCGGCGGAGCGTCCGGGAGGGGCTCACTCGCGTGATGTCGGCCGTACCGGGAGTGAGTCGAATCGATTGTGTGGCCCACGGTGACGAGCTGCTTTCCCGGTTCGCCCGGCAGGCGGTCGATGTCGTTCTGGTGGGCACCCAGCGCGCGGTGCCCAACGGAGTGGAGGCCACCCGCAGGCTCGTGTCCGCTCACCCCCAGGCCAACGTGATCGTCTTCGGCGCACCGGACGACGCGGGCAGCATAGCCGCGGCGATCGCCGGTGGGGCCCGTGGATATCTGCGCTGGGACGCCTCCCGCCCCGAACTGGTCGCTGCCCTGGCGCACACCCTGGCGAGCACCTCGGTGCCCGCTCCGCGTCAGCCCTCCGACCCCGGTGTGCAGCTCACCGACCGCGAACTCCAGGTGCTGCGCGGGATGGCGCAGGGCAAGAGCAACGGGCAGATCGGGCGTGAGCTCTATCTCTCCGAGGACACGGTCAAGACGCACGCGCGACGGCTGTTCCGGAAGCTGGGGGTGCGTGACCGGGCTCAAGCCGTCGCGCACGGTTTCCGGCGCGGACTGGTCGCCTGAGCGAGGTCCTCCGTTCGGGACGCGCGGGCGCCCGCGTCCGGGGGCGAATCGCCTCGCGTGCTCCTCGGGGCGTCCTCCTCGTGGGGTTTCGGTCGCTCATCGAAACCCGACGAGACTTGTGACGAGTCTCCCGATGCGGGATTCCGCAGCACAACTGATCTGTGCTGAAAGTCACTCACTTTTGCTGAGCGAGGGTGGGCGCGGAAGGCCGTCGGAGCAGCGGCGTTCCGCGGCGCCCCGCGCGCTCGTGCGCGCGCCAGGAAGCGCGCCTCCACGAGCTGCCTCGTCTGCCGTTGAGGCAGGTCAGCGGATTTTTTCGCATCCTCCGGCGCGACTGGAGCGCCGGGAGGGCGTCGAGCGGACCGGGCTGCGGGCGGGGGACCGCCCGCACGTCGCGGTGCTTCCCCGGCCCCGCATGATGTCCAGTCGGTGTACGGGTCGCTACATCCGGCCGGTAGTGTGACCACGGGATCGGCGTGCTCGGCACGTCATTGGATCCGGGCAACTTCGATTCGAGTCAACGCGTAACACCGAGGCTGGCGTCTGCGATGAGCAACGTGGGGGACGGGCTGGACGCTCTGGTCAGCGCCTCCATCGACGGCGACCGCCAGTCGATCGAGCGCTTACTCGCCGAAATCCGTCCTTTGGTGGTGCGGTACTGCCGCGCCAGGGTGGGCCGGAACGAACGCTCGTTCGCTTCGGCTGACGATGTTGCCCAGGAGGTGTGTCTCGCCGTGCTGACGGCGCTACCGACCTACCGGGACCAGGGTCGTCCATTCCTGGCGTTCGTGTACGGCATCGCCGCGCACAAAGTGGCCGATGCGCACCGTGCATCGGCTCGAAACCGGTCCGAACCGGTCGCGGATCCTCCGGACACCCCGGAGTCCGAGGCCGGACCGGAACAGCGAGCGATACAGGGCGAGCTTTCGGGCAGGATGGCGCAACTGCTGCGTGTGCTGCCGGCCAAGCAGCGGGAGATCCTGCTGCTCCGGGTGGTCGTCGGGTTGTCCGCGGAGGAAACCGCCGAAGCGGTCGGTTCGACGCCGGGAGCTGTGCGTGTGGCGCAACACCGTGCGCTCGCCCGGCTGCGAAAGACGCTGTCCGCGGAGGAGGTGGTCTGAATGGCGGAAAACAGAGGCTCCGGAGGAGACGACAAGGAGCGTGACTCCGTCGAGCCCGGCCAGCAGGACGACCGGTTGAACGTCGGGGAAGGTGGAACGAGCTCCACCGCTCCCGCAGGCGGGGATTCCGAGTCGGATGACCGGTTCTCCCGTTCGGAAACCGATTCGGAGCAGTCCGGAGCGGGTGGGTCGGACGGGGCCGAAACGACTTCGTCCGGTGGGACGGAGAGCACGACCCGGGCGGGCGTCCCGGAGTCGGAAGGCGCCGAGGTGCTCGAGTTCCGGCCCCGCCAGGACGCCGGTGATCGGTCCGGTGCCCCGGACGAGCACGGTTCGGATCGCGCCGAGGTCGACTCGGGGGAGGACCTCGATCTCACCGAGGACCTCGACGAGGACGAGGAACCGCTGGACATCGCTCAACTGCGAGCCGATGACGAGTTGTTGAACACGCTCGGTGGAGTGGAGTCCGGAAGCGAGTCCCTCTCCGACGAGTCAGGTGTCGATGTCGAGGCCCTGTTGCTGGCATGGCGACGCGATGTCGACTCCGCACCCGTCGGTGAGCTCGTCGACACGGACAGCGCCGTCGCTGCGTTGGAGGAGGGCAAACCCAAGCGCCGCGCTCGCAAGCGAAGGCACCTGGTGCCGGTGGCCACGGCCGCGGCCGTGCTGATGATCACCTTCACCGGGGTCGGGCTGGCGGCGCGGGACGCGGGCCCCGGGGACGCGCTGTGGGGCGTCACCCAGGTGCTCTACAGCGATCGCGCCGCTTCCGCGGCGGCGGCCTCCCGCGCGGAAACCCAGCTGGAGCACGCCAGCCAGGCCTGGCAGCAGGGGCAGGAGAAGGCCGCGGAGACGGCGCTGCAGCAGGCCAAGCAACAGTTCAGCACCATCGATCCCGGTGAGCGGCGTTCCGAGCTCCGTGCCGCGCACGCCTCGCTGAGCGCGAAGTTCCAGGAACCGCCGACACCGCCGGAGAGCTCCTCCACGGAGTCGAGCAGTTCGGAGCAGCAGGGTGCGCCCCCGTCCGGTTCCTCCGAGGAGTCCTCGGAGAGCACCACCTCCCCGAGCTCCGAGCCGACCTCGCCGCCCACGAGTTCGAGCGTGCCGAGCAGTACCTCGAAGCAGCCGCCCACTTCCTCGTCCGGGGAGTCGAGCTCGACCGGGAGCGAGAGTCCGAGCAGTGACGACGGGGAGAACACCTCTGGCAGCAGCAGCGAGGACTCGACGAACTCGATCTTCGACTGATCGACGCTCCGTGCGGCTCGGCGCGGGTCGCACGGAGCCGCTCGCGGCCCGAGCGCTTCGAGCCCGCCAGGGAGGCGAAGCTCACGTTCCCGGGGCCGGCCGACCAGCGGCGCGAAGTTCCGCTGTGAGTCGTCGGACGGGACACGACAACACCGGTCGGTGGTCGGTCGCCCGTCCGGCGGGTTCGCCGGGCCTTCCAGGATCAGAACGGCGGCACCGCCGCGTGGCGGTGCCGCCCTGGCTGTGCTCGACCTCGATCAGCGGCTGCGCTGGTCCTCGGTCTCGATCACTCCGTCCGCGAAGCCACGGCAGTACTCCCAACTGACGTAGTTGCCCGGGTTCGGTTCGTAAGCCGGTTCGTGCGGGCGCATCCGTCCGTCGTTGAGCAGCTGTTCGAGGCTGGACCGCAGCAGCTCCCAGTCGTGGTAGTGCGCTTCGCCGCAGTCCGCGCAGTCCACGACGATCCCGCGGATACCGCGCGGCTCCAGCAGCGCCTGATACACGGCCAGGTCGGCCAGGTCCGAGAGCAGTTCGGCCCGTTCCTCGTCGCCGAGCTGTTGGTCCTGCTCGTCCTGATCGCCGAGGGCCATGCTCGGGTCTTCCGGATCGCCCGCGAACGGGTCTGGTGGCAATGGGTCATGCGGCACGACCCGCACGGTACCGGTACGGTCCACCCCTCCGGTCCCGTGGCCGGGGACTTCCCGGGCGCGCGCAATCGATACCATGGGAGGACATCGCCCGTGAGTCGTGTCGAGGCGTTTGTGGTGCAGTCCTTCCGCGGTCGCCGAGCGTCTTCGTCGGAAGGGCTCGCGGGTTCCGCTCGCCTCAGGGAGTGCCCTCGTGTGGATGCTCGGTGAGACGTGAAACGTTCTCACCGCTTCGCTTGTGAGCACCCGAGCGGCACGGACCACTCCCGGACGGGACGCCAGGCACTTCAAACTGATCGAGGAAGGCACTCCTTCGCGCTATGACCAGCGAACTCACCGCCCCGGGCTTTCCGACGAAGTTCGCGACGCTCGGGCTGACCTTCGACGATGTGCTCCTGCTGCCCGGCGAGTCGGACATCGTCCCGAGCGCCGTGGACACGAGCACGCGACTCTCCCGGAACATACGGCTGCGCTCGCCGCTGATCTCCGCGGCCATGGACACGGTCACCGAGGCCCGGATGGCCATCGCGATGGCCCGGCTGGGCGGCGTCGGCATCCTGCAGCGCAACCTGCCCGCTGAGGAGCAGGCCGCGCAGGTGGAGGTCGTCAAGCGGTCCGAGGCCGGCATGGTCACCGATCCGGTGACCTGCTCGCCGGAGGACACCCTGTCCGATGTGGACACCCTCTGCGCGCGGTACCGGATCTCCGGGCTGCCGGTGACCGAACCGGACGGCGCCCTGGTGGGGATCATCACCAACCGGGACATGCGGTTCGTGACCGACCACACCAAGCGTGTCCGGGAAGTCATGACCACGGCCCCGCTGATCACGGCCAGGGTCGGGGTGACCACCGATGAGGCGCTCGACCTGCTGCGGGAGAACAAGGTCGAGAAGCTCCCGATCGTGGACGGTAGCGGCAAGCTGCGCGGCCTGATCACGGTCAAGGACTTCGTCAAGACCGAGCAGTACCCGGAGGCGACCAAGGACTCCGACGGCAGGTTGCTCTGCGGCGCGGCGATCGGTGTGGGTGCCGACTCCCACGAACGGGCGATGGCCCTGGTCGAGGCGGGCGTGGACGTGCTGGTCGTGGACACCGCGCACGGGCACTCCAAGGCGGTCGCCGAGACGGTGGCGACCCTCAAGCAGGAGCTCGGGGACTCGGTCGACGTCATCGGGGGCAACGTCGCGACGAGGAGCGGGGCGCAGTCCCTCATCGACGCGGGGGCCGATGCCGTGAAGGTCGGTGTGGGCCCGGGCTCGATCTGCACCACCCGTGTCGTGGCCGGGGTCGGCGTCCCCCAGATAACCGCCATCTACGAAGCCGACCAGGCCTGCCGCCCGGCGGGAGTCCCGCTGGTCGCGGACGGAGGGATCCAGTACTCGGGCGACATCGCCAAGGCGATCGCCAGCGGTGCGAGCAGCGTGATGCTGGGCAGCCTCTTCGCCGGGACCGCGGAGGCCCCGGGCGACCTGGTGCTGGTCAACGGCAAGCAGTTCAAGGTCTACAGGGGCATGGGCTCCATGGGAGCCATGTCCTCCAAGGACGACGGGCAGTCCTACTCCAAGGACCGCTACTTCCAGGACGACGTGCTTTCCGAGGACAAGCTGGTTCCGGAGGGCATCGAGGGCCGGGTCCCCTACCGTGGACCGCTCGGTCAGGTGGTGCACCAGCTCGTCGGCGGACTGCGCTCCGGAATGGGATTCACCGGATCCGGTTCGATCGAGGAGCTGCAGCAGGCGTACCTGGCGCGGGTGACGACTGCGGGCATGAAGGAGAGCCACCCGCACGACATCACCATGACCGTTGAGGCCCCCAACTACACGACGCGGTAGCGTGCCTCGCCGGGTCGGACGGGGCGCGGCCGACCCCTCGGACAGTACAGCGGCACCGCGGGAAGGACACACGTGCGGGATCTTGTGGAAATCGGCATGGGCCGGACGGCCATGCGCGGTTACGACTTGGAAGACGTCGAGATCGTGCCGTCGCGGCGTACTCGTTCCTCCAAGGACGTCTCGTTGTCTTGGCAGATCGACGCCTACCGACTCGACATTCCGCTGGTGACCCATCCGACCGATGCGGTGGTGTCCCCGGCGACGGCCATCCGCATCGGTGAGCTCGGCGGTCTCGGGGTGCTCAACGCGGAAGGGCTCTGGGCGCGCCACGAGAACGTCGAGGGCGAGCTCAACCAGATCGTGCGCGTCGCCGAGGAGGGCGAGGGTCCGGAGGCGGCGATCGCCATGCTGCAGCAGCTGCACGCGGCCCCCGTCCGCACCGACCTGCTCACCGAGGCGGTCAAGCAGATCAAGGACTCGGGGGTCACGGTCGCCGCGCGGGTCAGCCCGCAGCACGCGGAGGAGCTCACGCCCACCCTGCTGGCGGCGGGGGTCGAGGTGCTGATGGTGCAGGGCACCATCGTCTCGGCCGAGCACGTCTCCCGGGACGGCGATCCGCTCAACCTCAAGCAGTTCATCGGCGACCTCGACGTCCCCGTGATCGCGGGCGGTGTCGGCGACTACCGCACGGCCATGCACCTCATGCGCACCGGAGCCGCCGGTGTGATCGTCGGGTTCGGGCAGTCCCGCTCGGCGACGACCACGCAGACGCTGGGGATCGGCGTGCCCATGGCCACGGCCGTGGCGGACGCCGCCGCCGCGCGCCGGGACTACCTGGACGAGACCGGCGGCCGCTACGTGCACGTGATCGCCGACGGTGGACTCACCTACTCGGGAGACATCGCCAAGTCGATCGCGTGCGGCGCGGACGCGGTCATGCTCGGCGAGCCGCTCACCGAGACCTCGGAGGCCCCCGGGCACGGCTACTACTGGACCGCCGCGGCGGCCCATCCGAACCTGCCGCGCAGCGAGGTCGTCGGGTTCAACAGCGCGGGCGTGGACCTGGAGACGCTGCTGTTCGGCCCGAGCAGCGATCCGTACGGCACGCTGAACCTGTTCGGCGCGCTGCGCCGTGCGATGGCCAAGACCGGTTACTCGGAGCTCAAGGAGTTTCAGAAGGTCGGTTTGATGCTGTGCCGCTGATGTTTTTGGGCGGTTCGGTGGCTCGGTTTGCGTGGCGGTGCGGGTGGCGGAACCCCTCGCGGGCTCTCGCTGCGGGGAGGCCCGACATCGGGTAGCGACCTACACAACGTCGGGCCTTCCTCGCGAGAGCACCACGAGAGAACCCGCGGTCGGTTGGGTTGCGTAGGCTCACAGCGCTCGCGTTGGGGTGACGCCCTGGTCGGGAGTTCCCGTCCGGGGACCCGGCGGCCCGGGGTGCTTGCGGCGGTGTCGATTGCTCGGGCTCGCAGCGCTTGGGCTGGGGTGATGCCCTGGTCGGGAGTTCCTGGTCGGGGATTTCGCGTCGGCTTGGTTGGCTCGCGGCGGTGCCGACTGCGCAGGCTCAGAGCGCTTGCGTTGGGGTGACGCCCTTCGCGTGGGAGTCCTGGTTCGGGGCTTAGGACGGCTCGGGGCGCTTGCGGCGGTGCCGACTGCGTAGGCTCGTAAGCACTTTCGTCGGTGGGGAGCTCTTGGGGGAGAGTCCCTTGCTCGGCGGTCCGGCTGCTCGGGGTGGCGAGCGGCCGGACCGATCGTTCGGTGACCGAACCTGCCTCGGGAAGTGTCCAACGGGTGAACGCATTTGCCGCGAACTATGGCTACTAGCGAGTAAGTTGCTCTACTCTCTCCGGCATGAGTGATCGGAAACACCCTCGCGGGGAGAGCTCGGCTCGCGGGCACTACGACGTGGTCGTGATCGGTTCCGGATTCGGCGGCAGCGTGGCCGCGTTGCGCCTGGTCGAGAAGGGCTACCGCGTCGCCGTGCTGGAGGCGGGCAGACGGTTCGCCGACGAGGAGTTCCCCAAGACCTCCTGGGACTTCCGCCGCTTCCTGTGGGCCCCGCGGCTCGGCTGCTACGGCATCCAGCGCATCCACATGCTGCGGAACGTGCTGATCCTCGCCGGTGCCGGAGTGGGCGGTGGTTCGCTGGTCTACGCGAACACCCTGTACCGCCCCATGAAGCCGTTCTTCACCGACTCCCAGTGGGCCCACATCACCGACTGGGAGAAGGAGCTCGACCGGCACTACGACCAGGCCAGCCGAATGCTGGGCGTGGTCACGAACCCGACCGTGACCCCCTCCGACCGCGTAATCAAGCAGATCGCCTCGGAGATGGGAGCGGAGGAGACGTACCACCCCACCCCCGTGGGCGTCTACTTCGGAAAGCCCGGTGAGCGCACGAGCGACCCCTACTTCGGCGGAGCGGGACCGGAGCGCACCGGCTGCACCGAGTGCGGTGCCTGCATGACCGGTTGCCGCGTCGGGGCCAAGAACACCCTGATGAAGAACTACCTCTACCTGGCCGAGTCGAAGGGCGCCGAGGTGTGGCCGATGACCACGGTCGACGGGCTGCGCAAGGACGCGGACGGGCGATGGAGGGTCCGCACCAGCAGGACCGGGGCCGTGCTGGCGAAGCGCCCCTGCACGTTCACCGCCGACCAGGTCGTGCTCGCGGCGGGAACGTGGGGGACGCAGAACCTGCTGCACCGCTGCAGGGACAACGGGGACCTGCCCGCGCTGTCCCCCAGGTTGGGCGAACTGACCCGGACCAACTCGGAAGCCATCATCGGGGCACAGCGGAACTCGGTCGACCCGAACCAGAACTTCTCCGAGGGAACCGCCATCACCTCCTCGTTCCACCCGGACGAGGACACGCACATCGAGCCGGTCCGCTACGGCAAGGGCGGCAACGCGATGGGGCTGCTGCAGACCCTGCCGACCAGCGGCGGGAAGAGCGCTCCGCGCTGGAGGCAGTGGCTGCGCTCGGCGGTCACGCGCCCGCTCACCACGCTGCGGCTGCTGTCGGTGCGGCGCTGGAGCGAGCGCACCGTGATCCTGCTGGTGATGCAGAGCCTGGACAACTCGCTGCGGACCAGGCTGGGCAAGGGGCTGTTCGGCAGGCGCAAGCTGACTTCGAGCCAGGGGCACGGCGCTCCCAACCCGACCTGGATCCCCGCCGGTGAGCGCGCCAACGAGCTGGCCGCGGAGAAGATCGACGGGATCGCCGGGGGAACCTGGGGCGAGCTGTTCGACATTCCGCTGACGGCCCACTTCATCGGAGGGTGCCCGATCGGTTCGGACCCGAGCAGCGGAGTGATCGACCCGTACCACCGCGCGTGGGGCTACCCCGATCTGTCGATCGTGGACGGTTCGGCCATAACCGCGAACCTCGGGGTCAACCCCTCGCTGACCATCACCGCGCAGGCGGAGCGAGCCTTCTCCATGTGGCCGAACAAGGGCGAGACGGATCCGCGCGCCGCGCAGTCCGCGGAGTACCGCCCGGTGGAACCGGTGGAACCGCGCCACCCGGCAGTGCCGGCCGAGGCGCCGGCCGCGCTGCGCCGTTGAGCGCGGTTCCGCGCGGAACGATTCCTCCCGGAACCCCTCCGGGAGGAGCGCTTCGCGCGGGACGCGTCGACCGCAGGGGGTGATGCCGCCACATTCGGCGGACCTGGGACAATACGCTGACCAGCGTAGTTTTCTCACCTGGAGGTTCGACGTCGTGTCCGACACCGCAGGGGGCATCGACCCCGCCGGACAGGATTCCGCGCAAGGACGATCCGGCAGCGGCCCCGTCCTGGTGGTCGACTTCGGCGCGCAGTACGCGCAGCTGATCGCCCGCCGGGTACGGGAGGCGCAGGTATATTCCGAGGTGGTCCCGCACGACACCCCGGTCGAGGAGATGTTGCGCAGGGATCCCGCCGCCGTGGTGCTGTCCGGTGGTCCGGCCAGCGTCCACGAGGAGGGCGCCCCCGAGGTGGACGACGCGCTGTTCCGCGCGGGCGTGCCGGTCTTCGGGATCTGCTACGGATTCCAGGCCATGACCAAGGCGCTGGGCGGAACGGTCGAGCGAACCGGGACCAGGGAGTTCGGCAGGACGGACCTCACCGTCTGCGCCGCGGGGGGCACGCTGCACCAGGAGCTGCCCGAGCACCACCCGGTTTGGATGAGTCACGGTGACTCCGTGAGCGAGGCCCCGGACGGCTTCCGGGTCATCGCCGAGACCGCCGACACCCCGGTGGCCGCCTTCGAGAACCCCGAGCTCGGGCTGGCCGGGGTGCAGTACCACCCGGAGGTGGCGCACTCCCCGCACGGCCAGGGGGTGCTGCGCAGGTTCCTGCACGAGATCGCGGGGATCCGCCCGCGCTGGACCACCACGTCGATCGTGGACGAGACGGTGTCCGCCATCAGGGAGCAGATCGGTGACGCGCGGGCCATCTGCGCCCTCTCCGGAGGGGTGGACTCGGCCGTGGCGGGCGCGCTGGTCAACAAGGCCATCGGGGACAGGTTGACCTGCGTCTTCGTGGACCACGGGCTGCTGCGCTCCGGTGAGCGCACCCAGGTGGAGCGCGACTTCGTCGCCGCCACGGGCGCCCGGCTCGTCGTGATCGACGCCGTGCAGCAGTTCACCGACGCGCTGGCCGGGGTGACCGACCCCGAGGAGAAGCGCAAGATCATTGGTCGCGAGTTCATCAGGACCTTCGAGCAGGCCGCGCGGGACCTGCAGACCGAGGCGGGCGAGGCCGGGGAGCGGATCGAGTACCTGGTCCAGGGAACGCTGTACCCGGACGTCGTGGAGTCCGGTGGGGGAACCGGAACCGCCAACATCAAGAGCCACCACAACGTCGGCGGCCTTCCCGAGGACCTGCAGTTCGACCTCGTCGAGCCGCTGCGCGCCCTGTTCAAGGACGAGGTGCGCAGGGTCGGTTCCGAGCTCGGCCTGCCGGAGACGATAGTGCAGCGCCAGCCCTTCCCCGGGCCGGGACTGGCGATCCGGGTGATCGGCGAGGTCACCCAGCAGCGCCTCGCCACGCTGCGCGCCGCGGACGCGATCGCCCGCGAGGAGCTGACGGCCGCGGGTCTGGACCACGACATCTGGCAGTGCCCCGTGGTGCTGCTCGCCGACGTGCAGTCGGTGGGCGTGCAGGGGGACGGGCGCACCTACGGCTACCCGGTCGTGCTTCGCCCGGTGTCCAGCGAGGACGCCATGACGGCCGACTGGACCCGGCTGCCCTACGAGGTGCTCGAACGCGTCTCCACCCGGATCACCAACGAGGTGTCCGAGGTCAACAGGGTGACCCTCGACGTGACGTCCAAGCCGCCGGGGACGATCGAGTGGGAGTGACCGCCGGTGGCGTTCGGGCCCGCTCGCACGGGCCCGGACCACCGGCAGGCGGCGTCAGTGCCGCCGCAGCGCGCTGGCGAGCATGAGCACCCCGACGGCGACGGCGCCGAAGGCGAGCATCCGCTGGGCGGTCAACGTCCCTCCGAGCAGGAGGTAGACCGAAGTCGCCACGGTGAGGATCCCCGCGGTCAGCGCGATCGGGTCCAGCCCGAAACGCCGCGCTCCGGTGGGCCGAGCCTCGGGGCCGCTCTGCTGGTCAGGTCGGTCGTCAGTCACGGAAAACCTCCACGGTGCCTGTCTTCGTGCTCAGATCGAGCTCGATCGTGCCCCCGCCGGGGCCGTCCGCTCCGAGATCGGTGTTGTGGAGCAGCACGTGGCGGCCGGAGCCGTGCTGGCCGAGACAGTTCACCGAACCGAAGTCCGCGGAGCAGGTGACGTGCGCGTCCGCGTTCCGCGGCAGGTAGACGGTCGTGGTTCCCGCACCCAAGTGCACCGCGGAGTGCGCCTGCTCGTCCGTTCGCAGTCTCATGTGGTCCAGGTGCAGCGTGATGCTGCCCATCGGTTCCGAGTACCTCGGCGCCAGCTCGGCAGCCGTGTTCGGAGTGGCGGTGACCCTGCTGACCCCCTGCCACGGATCGGCAGGCAGCAAGCCGGCCAGCGTGCTCAGCAGAGCCAGCGGGATCGCGAAGGCGATCAGTCCCCTGCCTCCGCGCAGGAACGCCCCCACCAGCATTCCGCAACCGAGCACGCCGAGCATCAGCGCCCCCACCTGCACCGGGGACAGGCTCAGCGCCACCGCGAAGCCTCCAGCCAGCAGCGCGACCCCGAGAGTGATCAGCGTCACCGAGCGGCGCGAGCGGTTCCCGGACGGACGGGAGCGTGGTGGCTCCGGAACCGGCGGGGGCGTGGAAGGGGGCGGACCTTCCGGAGGAGGGGTGTGCGCCGCGGCGGGAGCTGGGGGCTCCGCGGCGGGCGCCGCGCTGTGCGCGGCCGTCGTCTCCGTCGTTTCCCCGCCCGGGTAGACCCAGGCGGTGGCGGGTTCGTCGGCCGCGGGGTTCGGAGCGACGTTCGTGGTGGTGCGACCGCTCGGCGCCGCGGCCGTCCCGGCCGGCGGGGACGGGGGAGTTCGACCGCTGTAGTGCTGGTGCAGCAGGTACAGCAGGAGCAGGCCGAGCAGCAGACCGAACACGCTGGGGAGGTCGAACATCGCGAACATGGTCGGCACCAGCAGCAGCGCGGCCAGCACCAGCAGCACCGGGGAGTTGTCCCGGACCCTGCCCGTTCTCGAATCCAGCTTCGGCAGGGCCAGCCACAGCAGAACGTAGAGCAGCAGCCCGGCCCCGCCGTAGAAGGTGCCGACCGTGAAACCGACCCGGAACAGCACGGGGTCGATTCCGTAGCGCTCACCCAGCGCGGCCGAGACCCCGGCGATCTTGCGGTTCCCGTCCGTGCGCGTGGGGCGAGTGCTCCAGACCCGCCGCAGCACGTCCTGGAATCCCTCCCCGCCGGATTCGGCACCTCTCCCGGGGCCGCCGCTCCGTCCGGAGGCCTCGGTCCCGTCGTCGCCCACTGGTCCGCTCATGCTTCCACCCTGCGTGCGCATCCGTCCCCTCGTCCTCGGGGAATCCCCTGAAATCCCCCGCACACGATCGCGCGCTTCCCCGATGTCGGGCCGTGGGAGCGCGTGCAACCATCGATGTCGTGCAGGTCCGATCCAGACGTCCCAAGAAGCGCTCCCCGAGTGTGGGGGACGCGAGCGGACCGGAGGCACGGACCCGGCCCTACCACTCCTCGGTGGAGGAAGAGCCCCGGCTGTACCGCCTGCGCTCCGGACGGATCGTGGCCGGGGTGGCCGCGGGGATCGCGCGGCACCTGGAACTCCCCGTGCTGTGGGTGCGGGCCGCGTTCGCCGTGCTGGCCTCCTTCGGTGGTGCCGGGGTGCTGGCCTACGGCCTGCTGTGGGTGTTCGTGCGCCAGCGCGCGGACACCGGCGGGCAGGCCTCGGTGCGGGAACGTCAGCAGGGGCTGGTGCTGCTGGTCCTCGGCATCGGACTGGCCGTGGTGGTTGCCTCGGCCAGTGCCGTCCCCCCGTGGCTGGTCGGGACCCTGGCTTCGATACTCGTCGGTGGCGCCGTGCTCTGGCGGGAGGCGGACGAGTCCCAGCGCGACCAGTGGCGCCGGGAGGCCAGGTCGAGCGTGCTCGGCACGCTGGCCGACGGCGGGCGCGCCGCGCGACTCCGGGTGCTGGCCGGGGCGCTGCTGGTGGTCATCGGCCTGTTCTTCTTCGTCCGGGGAGCGGCGGGCAGCGAGATTCCCGTGGTTCTCGCCGCGGTGAGCGCCACCCTGGTCGGGATGGCCGTGCTCACCGTGCCCTGGTGGATGAGGCTGGTCGGCGACCTCGACGTGGAACGCTCCACCAGGATCAGATCGCAGGAGCGGGCCGAGATAGCGGCGCACCTGCACGACTCCGTGCTGCAGACCTTGGCCTTGATCCAGAAGCAGGCCTCCTCGGAGCGGGAGGTTCGCAGGCTCGCCAGGAGCCAGGAGCGGGAGCTGCGCCAGTGGCTCTACGGTCCCGGCGGCTACAGCCGGACCTCCCGGCGCATGACCGAGGCCCCGGTGGCGATGCCCACCTCCTCCGGCCCGGACACCGGGGCGGAGGAGACCGTGGAACCAGCCGCGGTCGCCGAGACGGTCTCGACCGAGTTGGGGCGCATCTGCGGCGAGATCGAGGACGACTTCGACGTCGCGGTGCGACCGGTGGTCGTCGGGGACGGTCGGCTGGACGACTCGCTGCGGGCGCTGCTGGCGGCCGCGCGGGAAGCCGTCGTCAACGCGGCCAAGCACGCCGGGGTCGACGAGGTCAGCGTCTACGCCGAACTGCAACCGGAACGGGCCGAGCTGTTCGTGCGGGACAGAGGAGCGGGATTCGACCCGGACGAGGTCGCGGAGGATCGGCACGGTCTGGCCGACTCGATCCGGGGCAGGATGGAACGCAACGGGGGGCGGGTGCGCCTGCGCACCTCACCCGGAGCGGGGACCGAGATACACCTCGACCTCCCGCGCTCCCCCGAGAGGTGACAGTGAAGGAGCTCGATCCATGACCGAAGAGCACGACGAGTCCCCGGAAAGCCGGGAGGCGGAGCAGGAGCGGTCCGCGGTGCGGGTCTACATCGTCGACGACCACGCGCTGTTCCGCGCCGGGGTTCGCGCCGAACTGGGCACGGCCGACGACAGGGTGCGGGTGATCGGCGAGGCCGGTTCGGTGGCCGAGGCCGTGGCCGGGATCGAGCACCTGCGTCCCGAGGTAGTGCTGCTGGACGTGCACATGCCGGACGGCGGCGGTGTCGAGGTGCTGCGGCGGGTGCGCGAGCGGTGCCCCGAAGTGGTTTTCCTCGCGCTGTCCGTCTCCGACGCGGCCGAGGACGTCATCACCACGATCCGCGGTGGAGCGCGCGGCTACGTCACCAAGACGATCTCCGGGCGGGAGCTGGCCGACTCGATCTGCCGGGTCTCCGACGGGGACGCCGTGTTCTCACCCCGGCTGGCCGGCTTCGTGCTGGACGCCTTCGCGGAAGGCCCGAACTCCGCCCCGGTGGGCGACCCCGAGCTGGACCAGCTGACCCGCAGGGAACGCGAGGTGCTGCGGCTGCTCGCGCGCGGCTACGCCTACCGCGAGATCGGCTCCGAGCTGTTCATCTCGGTGAAGACGGTCGAAACCCACGTCTCCAGCGTCCTGCGCAAGACGCAGCTGTCGAACAGGTACGAGTTGTCGAAGTGGGCCTCCGATCGCCGCCTAATTTGAGTTCGCGGGTGTGTGGGGGTCCTGTTGCTCGGGTGGTTGCGTGGCGGAACCTCAGTCGGCGCCCGGCTGCGGGTGCCCCGACATCGGGTAGCGACCTACACAACGTCGGGGCCGTCCTCGCCGGGCACTCGACTGAGAACCCGCGGCGGTGCCGGTTGCTCGGGATCAGAGCGCTTGCGTTGGAGTGACAGGTTTTTCGGGGACTGGCTTGTCGTGGGTGGTTGCGTGGCGGAACCTCTCGCGGGCTCTCGCTCCGGGGAGGCCCGACATCGGGTAGGCACCTACACAACGTCGGGCCTTCCTCGCGAGAGCACCACGAGAGAACCCGCGGCGGTGCCGGCTGCGCAGGCTCAGAGCGCTTGCGTTGGGGTGGAGGCTTTTCGGGGACTTGCTCTGCGTGGCGGTGCCGGTGGCGGGACCTCGGTCGGCGCCCGGCTGCGGGTGCCCCGACATCGGGTAGCGGCCCTTCTGCTGGGAGCGCCTGTCACTGGAGCCGTCCCAGGGAGAACGTTTCGCGCGTGGGGGCAGGGGGCCGGGTGCCGATGACGCTCACCGGGTCAGCTGCGGGCGGGCTCGCTCGGCTCGGCCGCGGCCGCGCGGTTCCTCCCGCGCGGGCTGCGGGCATTGGTCCTGCTCAGCGCCACCCCGAGCAGTACGACGACCATGCCCGCGAGCATGCGGGGACCGAAGGCCTCGTCGAGCACCAGCCAGCCGAGCACCACCGAGACGGCGGGCATCAGATAAGTGACCGTGGACGCGGTGGTGGACCCCTCGTCGGAGATGATCCGGACGTGCAGCGCGAAGGCGACTCCGGTGCCGAACACCCCGAGCGCGGCCACCGCCAGCAGCGGAAGCGGGGCGGGGTTGATCGGTGCCAGCCCGCCGACCGGAAGCGTGAGCAGTGCGATCCCGGTGGCGGCCGTCATCTGCATGGCGGCCACCGTGAGCGGGGGCAGCGGGCGGCCGGACAGCCCGGCACCGCTGAGGCTCCGACCGATGTAGACGAAACCGATGCCGTAGCTGGCGGCTGCGGCGAGGCAGGCGAGCACGCCCCAGCCGAGCAGGCCGCCGGCGCCCTGCCACGGGGCCAGGATCACCACGACCCCGGAGAAGCCGAGCAGCAGCCCGAGCAGCCGGGCGGCCGGAAGTGAGCGCTCCGTTCCGTAGAGCAGGCCGAAGAGGACGGTCCACAGCGGTGTGGTCGCGTTGAGCACGCCGGTGAGGCCCGAGTCCACTGTGCGCTCACCGAGTCCGAACAGGATCCAGGGCGCCACGTTGCTGAACACCGCGGCCACGGCGATGGTCCGCCACAGGCGGCGTTCCTGCTTCGAGCCGAACCCGACCAGGCGTCCACCGCCGAGCACGCACAGCGCCGTCAGCACCACGGCCCCGAGGGCGATCCGCGCGAACGCCACCTGGGTCGGGGACAGCGCTTGCAGCCCCACCTTGATGAACAGAAAGCTCGCCCCCCACAGCAGGGCGAGAACGATCAGCCGCACGTAATTGGCGCGGTTGTTCAAGATCTCCTCCACGGTCGTGCTCCCGGGCGGCTTCGGCCCGGGAACCACCATGCTGGTCCCTACCGATTAGGACAAGTGGATTTTGCTTCACCGACCTTTCAGTTCTGCTGTAGGGTCGTGGACGTGTTGGACGTCCGACGGCTGCAGGTGCTGCGTGCGGTGGTCAACAGCGGTTCGGTGAGCGCGGCGGCGGACAACCTCGGCTACACGCCCTCGGCCGTCAGCCAGCAGCTCGGGGTCCTGGAACGCGAGGCGGGCCTGCCGCTGTTCGAGAAGGCCGGGCGCGGGATCCGCCCCACGGAGGCGGGCACCATGCTCGCCGAACGGGCCAGGAAGCTCTCCGAGATCCTGACCGAGACCGAGGCCGAGCTGGCGGAACGACGGGCGGGGCGTACCGGCGTGCTCCGGGTCCGCTTCTTCCAGAGCGCGGGCATCGCCCTGATACCTCCCGCCGTGGCCGGGTTCCGCGCGCGCTGCCCGGACGTGCGGCTCGACCTGGGCATGCGGGAGGACGGCTTGCTGGAACAGCTCGTCGAGGGGGCGGCCGACGTGGCCGTGTTCGTGGTCGGGCGGGAGGTTCCCGCGCTCAGCGGGATTCGCGTGACCCACCTGATCGACGAACCCTACCGGCTCGTGCTCCCGGAGGGGCACCCGCTGTGCGCGCAGGACCCCGTCGACCTCGGCAGCCTCGCCGGGGAGTCGTGGGTCCAGGAGTCGTTCACGCAGGGGCCCTGCGCCGAATCGCTCCAGGACGCCTTCGCCGCCGCGGGGATCACGCCCAACGTCACGCTGGAACCGGACAGTCCGCAGGCCGCGCAGGGGTTCGTCGCCGCCGGGCTGGGGGTGTCGCTGATCCCGCGACTCGGCCTGGACCCGGTGCACCCGAACGTCGCGGTGCGCTCGCTGCGCAAACCCGAGCCGGTCCGACGGATCCACGTCGCGGTGCGGGAATCGGTGGCGCGGCTGTCCAGCACGCGGATTCTGCTGGAGACGCTTTCCAAAGCGGCCGGGTGAGGGCGGTGGCGCTCGCTGCCGCCGCGGAACGCCCCGAAGGGCTGCTCAGCCGCCGGGGTCCGTCAGCTGACCCCGCTGTCGGTGTTGATCAGCGGTTCTCCGCCCCGGACGATCATGCCGAGGACGTGCCTCTCGGTGCTGCTCTTGTCGTCCTCCCGCTTGTAGCGCAGCACGACATGCACCCTGTCGTCCCCGTCGACCCGCGGTCCGTTGACGATCTTGACGTCCTCGATGGAGTCCCAGAACTCCTCGTAGTCCTCCTTGCCCACCGACTTGAGCTGCGGACCGAGCATCTTCCACGTCGCGTCGGTGTCCTCGGTCACCTTCGCGTAGTACTTGCGGACGGTCCGGGCCAGGGATTTGTCCGAAACGGACTTCGAGGTCTTCGAGGATTTCGCGGACTTTGGGCTCGAGGAGCTCGTCGACTCGGTGGTGCTCGTGGTGGTCTCGGTGGAGGTGGTGCTCGTGGTCCCGTTGCTCTCCGCGCTCGCGGAGGACTCGGCCTCGTTCGCCGGGCCGGAGCTGTTCACGGAGCTGCTCCGCGTTCCGGCGGAAACCGCTTGAGAACCGTTCCTCTCCTCCGAGGCGACCGCGTTGGCGACCAGTATTCCGACCAGGGCGGCCAGCACCACGGCCACGGCCCATCCGATGAGCGCCCGCTTGACCCGGGGGGAATCAACCCCGCTGCGCGCGGGGGATCCCACTCGCGTGGGGGGACTCGCCGCGGGCGGAGAGGCAGCGGAAGATGCGGCTGGAGACGCGGCGGAGGGACCGGCGGCGGGGGCGGCCGCGGTGGGCTGCTGCTGTCGAGCGGCCGAGGGAGGTTGTTGCGCGGGAGGGGGCGGAGCGGAGGGCCCCATCATCCCGGGTGAAGGCGACGGGGAGGGATTGCCGCCCGGGTGGGGCGGTGGTGCTGCTGGGGGCTGAGGTCTGCTTTGGACACCGGGAACGGGTCTGCCGTCGTGCACGGCCTGCAGCATGTCCCTGGCCTGCGCCATGGTGGGACGTTCCACCGGATCGGCACGCAGCAGCTCCATCAGCGCGGGGGTCATCGGCCCGGCGTGACGCGGGTACTCCACCTGGCCGCGGGAAACCCGGTGGAGCAGGCTGATGGCGTTGTCGTCTATCCCGAACGGCGGATGTCCCTCGATGGCGGCGTAGAGCGTGGAACCGAGGGAGAACACATCCGAGGCGGGAGCGGGATCCCGCCCCAGCGCCACCTCGGGGGAGAGGTAGGCCGGGGTGCCGGCGAGGATCCCGCTCTTGGTCACGGCCACGTCGCCCACGGCGCGCGAGATGCCGAAGTCGGTGATCTTGGAGGTGCCGTCCTCACCGATCAGGATGTTTCCCGGCTTGAGATCCCGGTGCACGATCCCGGCCAGGTGCGCGGCCGCCAGCGCCCCGGCGACCTGAGCTCCGATGCCCGCGGTCTCGACCGGGGGAAGCAGCCCGCCGTCGGAGATCCGCGAGGCCAGGCTGGTGGAGGGCAGGTACTCCATCACGAGGACGGGTTGCCCGTCCTCCTCGGCCACGTCGAAAACCGCGATGGCGTTCTGGTGCTGCAGCCGGGCCGCGATGCGGCCCTCGCGCATCGAACGCTCGCGGGCTTCCCTGGTCTCGGCCTCGGTGTGCCCCTGCTGCAGCAACAACTGCTTGACCGCGACGGTGCGCTGCAGGCGCTCGTCGACCGCGCGCCAAACCACCCCCATCGCACCGCTGCCGATGCTCTTGTGCAGCCGGTAGCGTCCCGCGATCAGACGACCTTCGTCGCTCACAGCTCTCCCCGGTACTGGCGGTGTCGGTGACTGGATGGACTGGTTGGGCCCGCGGACGGGCCAGCGTCACACGACGGGTCCAACCGTACTGCGTGAACGACGAGCCCCCGCAAGGCGGTTGGCGAACCGACTCACTCAGCGCTGGAGTCCGCTCCGTTCGGAGAATCGGTCGACTCGTCGACGGTACTGCCCGCGTCCGTGTCCGTGGTGGTTGTCGTCGTGTCCGTCTCCTGCGTTTCAGTGGTGGAAGTCGAGGATTCGGAGCTCGGAGTCGACGTGGAGGTCTCCGTCGGGGAGGTGGTCGTGCTGGTCTCCTCTTCCTCCGTGGTCTCCTGCTCCCGGGTGGTCTCGTAGTAGTCCTCGTCCTCGGTGTAGCCGCCCCACTGCCGCTCCGAGGTGGTCGGCTCCGAGGTGGTCGTGGAGGTGGTGGTGCGCTCGCTGCTGGTCTCCCCGCCGGCGGGAGTGACCCGGTCACCTCCGCTGTCGTTGCCGAGCAACGAGGTCACGACCAGGATCCCCGCGGCGACGGCCGCGACGAGCAGCACGCCCGCGGCCACCAGCGGCCCCTTGCCGCGGCGCTTGTTCACCGCGGAGTCCGCCCGGGTGTCCGAGCCGAGGTAGGCGTTGGTCGCGCGGGTGTCCCCACCGCTGTAGAGATCGTCCTCCTGCGGGGAACCGGCGACCATGGTGCCGCCCCCGTTGTTCGCGGGGGTGGTTTCGGTGGCCGCTGCCGTGCCCGGCGACATCGCGGGCGGGATGGGAACGGGTCTGCTCGGGACCGAGGTGACGGCCTGCCCCTCGGACACGGCCTGCAGCATCTGCCTGACCTGGGCCATGTCCGGGCGGTCCTCGTTGTTGGCCTGCAACATGGCCATGAGCGGGTCGGTCATCGGGCCCGCCTGCTGCGGGGGCTCGACCTTGCCCGCTGCCACGGCGTGCAGCAGCGCGAGGGTGTTCTCGCTCTGCCCGAACGGCGGACGCCCCTCGATGGCCGCGTAGAGCGTGGCCCCGAGGGAGAACACGTCGGAAGCCCCGCTGGGTTCCTTGCCGCACGCCACGTCGGGGGACAGATAAGCGGGGGTGCCAGCCAGCATCCCGGTCTGGGTGACCGAGATGTCTCCCTGCGCCCGCGAGATGCCGAAGTCCGTGATCTTGACCGTGCCGTCCTCGCCGAGGAGGACGTTGCCCGGTTTGATGTCCCTGTGGACCACCCCGACCGCGTGCGCGGCGCCGAGGGCGTCCGCCACCTGGGCACCGATGCGGGCGACCTCACGTGGGGGCAGCGGGCCGTGCTCGGACATCATCGCGGCCAGGCTCGTGGAGGGGAGGTACTCCATCACGAGGACGGGTTGCCCCTCCTCCTCGGCCACGTCGTAGACGGACACCGCGTGCGGGTGCTGCAACCGCGCCGCTATGCGCCCCTCGCGCATCGCCCGTTGCCGTGCTTCTTCCGCCTCGGCCGCTTCCAGGCCGGGTTGCATCACCAGTTGCTTGACCGCGACCGTGCGCTGCAGGCGTTCGTCGACACACTCCCACACAACACCCATCGCGCCGCTGCCGATGCGCCGCTGCACCCGGTAGCGTCCGGCGACCAGGCGACCTTCGTCGCTCACCGACGTCTCCCCGTACTGCTCTCGGTCCCACTCCCTGCCGAGCCGGCTGTGCCGGTCCGGTGGTTCGTCGGGATCGGTGGATTTTTCGCGGGCCGTGCGCGGCCCTCCGACATGTACACGTTCACTGTGCGGGCCCGGCCGGCTACCGAAGTCGACCGCCCGTGATGCGGCAGCTTAGTCCACGGGGAACCGGTCGCGGCCCGAAGTTCTCGAAATCGGCGGAGCACGGCGGCGTCGCTGTGCTCGTGTCGACGGCGGATCCCACCCACTCCTCCCGGACCGGCAGGCACCGGAGATGTGGCGGTCGTTGCCGCATCGTTGTGAGAATACCGGCCGGAACGTGTTCTGGCGGTAGCCGTCCCGTCTTCGTGCGTGAAAGCCGCGTGCGCCGGGCGGAAGCGTGTGAAGCCGCTCACTGCGCTCCGTGCGGGGATGGAGCGGGGCCGTTCAGCCCCGCTCGCCGGCGCGTTGCAGCCGGGCCGCCCGCAGCCGCACCCGGGAGATCCGCGGGTCGCTGCCGCGGGTGATCGAGAAGGAGTGCCGCAGCGCGATGCCGGTCCCCGCTTCGTCGCGCGCCGCCACGGTGGCCAGCACCTCTCCGTTCCCGGTCGGGACGATCTCCTGCGGGCGGATCGAGCTCAGCGCACGCCAACCGCGCGCTATCCGGAGGCGTTGGCGGTCCGTGAGGCTCGCCGAGACCAGGCTCAGCGCCCGTGCCGGATCGCTGCTCAGCAGACGGTAGAACTCGCGCACCACCCCGGTGGACTCCCGCGCGCTTTCGGGCGGGGGATCGGCCGAGGAGTCCGCGGCCCGCGTCCGGCTCGCGGATGACCGGGGTGTCTCGGGCGGAAGTCGTGGTGGGGACCAGCCGGCCTGCTCGAACAGCACGTCGACCCGGAGCGCGGTGGAACCGGCCGCCCCCTTGCGGGCGGTCCACCCCGACGGGCGCGTGACCGACTCGGAGAGCACGGTGCCGATGATCCCGGCGCCCCCCAGAGCGAGGAACGCGGCCAGCGCCCCGGCCGCCGCTCGCGCCGAGCGCGGGAAGCGCGTGTCGGACGTCGAGCGGCCGGCGGTTCCGTTCACCTGAGGCCGCTCCGGGCGCTGCGCGGTTTCCCGCTCCGGTGCTGCCGGAATGTCGTCCTCCCCTCCGGTGAGGTGGTGTTGTCCAGGCGGTTCCTGCTGCTGTCGAGCTCGCCGCCTCGGTGGGAGCGGCCGTCGCGCTCCACCCGAGCGGCGGCTCATGAGGACCGGCCGGAGGGAGCGCCGTCGGACAGCGGGACGTCGGCGATCACCCGGCGTCGGTCCTCGTCGAATCTCAGGCGCCGGTGGGTGGTCCGGGGCGTCCCGTCCCGTTCGATGCGCAGCTCGGTCACCGTGCTGTCCGTGGCCGCGGTGGTGGCCACGATCTCGATCTCCTCCGCGCCCCGGTAGGGAGCGGAGAACTCCGCGAAGTCCGCGCGGCGCAGTCTTCCTCCCGTCATGCGGTGGGCACTGCGGAGATCGCCCGCGGCGATCTCGGAGAAGTACCGCTCGGTGAGCCGGCGCATCCGGGACCACCTCGTCGTCGCGGTGTGCTGCTGCTCCGCCAGTGCGGTGGCGGACTCCGCGGGAGTGGGGCGCGAGCTGGTGCTGCCCGTGCTCGTCGGTACCTGTCGGTCCGGGGGCGAGTCCGCGTCCGGCCCCGCTTCCGGCGATCCGGAGTCGCTCTCGGTGGACTGCGGTGCGAACTGCTCCCCCGAGGGGAGCTCCGAATCCCCGTGTCGTGGGGAGACGGCCCGGACGTCGGTGCTGTTCGACGAGGTGCTCGGGTCCGCGGGGGAAGACTCGGAGGAGGAGCGCGGTGTGCGCGGCGGGGGAACCGGGACGCATCCGCCGGGAACGCTCGGATCGCTCAGCGCGGCGGGGCGGGGGTAGTCGTCACCGCGCGGCATGTGCGGCACCTCGGCCGTGTGGTGGATCGGTTGCTGCGGGGCGAGGGCGACCGTGGCGAGCACGATCCCGCCGAGAGTGGCCGCGGAGGACAGCACGGCGAACCAGCCGGCTCGTCGCCAGCTCTGCGGCGGGGTCACCGACGCCGGGACCATGCCGAGGTCGAACTTCTGCAGCACGTCCTCCTCCGCGGAGGAGGACCCGGCGGGCGGCGCTCCCGCTCTCGCCGCGCGGCACTCCGTCAGGCGCACGCACCGCCGTTCCGGGGCGCCGCCCCGCGGAGCGGGGGTTTCCTCGGGAGCGTCGTCGAGCTCTCCCGACCAGCCGTTCGGCTTGGCGCTGTCCATCGCAACCGACTTTCCGTCCCGTCTCGCGTTCAGACCGCGCCCGCGCTCCGGAGGGAGCCGGGCAGTCGGCGCGTCGAACCGTGGCGGCGTTCTGCGCCGGTTCCCGGGTCATCGGAGTCGACGTGGCCGGGACGGCCGGTGGCCACGAGCTCGTGCCCGGGCGCAGCGGGAGGACGATCTTGCTTGGCGGTCATGGAGACAGGCTAGAGGCAACCGTGATCCGTTGCGCAACGGGTCGGCCTAGGCACGATCGGTGATTACCGCTCGGTTGGCTGCTCGCATTCCTGAGCAACGCGTCCCCCGAGCGGGAGCGGGGCGCCGATGGGTGTTCGCGCGGTGACCGCTGGCGCCCCCGTGGAGAGGAGCCGTCACCGGCGCGGTCGCGGCGGACGACGGATGGGCGAGCGCGGGCACGCTTGGGGCGGACAACCCGCTCGTGTCCACCGGGGACCGAGCGACGGTGGGGTCCCCGGTTCGGTCCGGGACGAGCGCTTGCTCCGGCGGGACCGGTTCGCAGACCGGTGGCGCGGCCACTCGCGGGGCGTTCCCGAGCGGTTCGCGCTGCCCTCCGCACCGCCCGGGCGAACCGAGCCGAGAACCCCGCCTCAGTAGCGCCCCGCGTGGAAGTCGGCCTGCGTGCTGCGCAGCGCCGTCATCGATCCGATGCCCGCTCCGCCACCGAGCAGGATCGCGAAGACGTCGGCCGCGACACCGCCACTGGAGATCAGCAGGGCCAGCAGGCCCAGCCCCAGCGTCACTCCCGCGACGGGAGCGCGTTTCTTGGTGAAGTTCACCGCGTTCTGCCCGCCGGGGCGTTTCCGGGCCGCGTTGGAGAGCAGGGCGAGATAACCCGCGTGCCCCGCCGCGGCCAGCACGGCCAGGAGAGTGACCAGAAAAGCGACAACATCGACAATCGTGCCCATGCGTTCAGTCTGCCCGCTGCCGCGCCCGTTGGGTACAACGGATTTCCCCGGGGAAGGTGTTTCCCGTTCGTCCTGAGCCGGTGGGACGACCATCGGATGCCGCAGTGAAAACCCCTGTGCGGCTGTTGGACAGCGCCGGAATCACCACTAGTTTGCTGATATGGGTGACAGCTCGGCTGCCGCGTTCCGGCCACGAGCGGGATCCGCGGGAGAACTGGCGGGCAAACGGGCGCTCGTTACCGGGGCGGGGAGCGGGATCGGCGCGGCCGTGTCCAGAAGACTGGCGGCGGCGGGTGCCGAGGTGCTGCTCGCCGACCGGGCGGCCGAATCGGTGGAGGAGGTCGCCTCCGAGATCGGCGCCCGGCACACCGTCGTGGACCTCTCCGAACCCGAGGCCGTCGCCGGGTTGGGGGAGGAGGCCGACATAGTGGTCAACAACGCCGGCCTCCAGCACGTGGCTCCCGTGCACCAGTACCCGCCGGAGATGTTCTCGCTGCTGCTGGACGTCATGGTCCAGGCGCCGTTCCGGATCATCCGCGCGGCCCTGCCGGGGATGTACCGCAGGGGGTGGGGGCGCATCGTCAACATATCGTCGGTCCACGGGCTGCGGGCCTCCCCGCTGAAAAGCGCGTACGTCACGGCCAAGCACGGGCTCGAGGGGCTGTCGAAGACCGTCGCGGTGGAGGGGGCCGAGCACGGGGTCACGTCGAACTGCATCTGCCCGGGATACGTCCGCACGCCCTTCGTCGAGCAGCAGGTGAGCGAGCACGCGGTGCGTCACCGGGTGCCGCGCGAACAGGTGATCGACGACGTGCTGCTGGCAAGGACCCCGGTGAAGCGGCTGGTCGAGCCGGAGGAGGTCGCCGAACTGGCCGTCTGGCTGTGCGGTGATTCGGCCGTTTCCGTCACCGGTTCCTCGTTTCCGATGGACGGTGGCTGGGCAGCGCACTGAGGTGCCGGAGCACTGAGATGCCGGGGTCCGCGAGTTCTCGGCCCGGCTCGCCGGGCGCGGCCGGCGGAACCCCGGAGCGGCACCCGGCCGCGGGCCCCGACGTCGGGCAGCACCACCGCCCGACGTCGGGACGTCCGCGCCGGCCACGCGTCCGCGAGCTCGCGGCGGTGCCGGCTGCGCGGGTGGACGCGAACGGGTTCACCGCTCGATTCCCGGGACGGGGTTCAGTGGCCGAGCCTGCCGCGGCCGAGCCGGAGCAGGATCATGGCCAGCTCACGCCCCTCGGGGCCGAGCTCGCGGTAGCGCGCGAGCACGTCCATCTCGCGGTTGTAGACGATGCGGGGGCCTCCGGCCGCCATCCGCTCGGTGCCTATGCGGTGGGACACCTCTGCGCGGCGCTTGACCAGCCGCAGGATCTCCTCGTCGAGGTGGTCGATCTCCTCCCGAAGGTTCTCGCCGGAACTCTCCTCGGCGGACCACTCGGACTCGGGCGTCTCGGCGTTGCTCTGATCGCTGTCCACAGGCGTGTTCACTTCGTCCTCCGGGTCGTCGGCCCTGGAGCTCGACCCGGATACGCGCAAGCCCCGGGTCCGAGGACTCCGGGGCGTCGTGGATATGGAGCTCACACAGCTACGGGCGCCGGAGTCCTGCGCCCGTAGAAAAACTGGTAAAGCCGCGTAAGCACACGACCAGTGTGCCACACCGAGGCGCTCCGCGGCCAAGGCGACGGTGTTCCGCCGTTCGGGGGAGACCTCCTCCGGGCGCGTTCGTCCCGTCCGGGAGGACCGTCCGGGCGGAGCTGTGGAACAACGCGCCGCTGAATCCCGTTGCGCCCGGGGCGCGCGGCCGAGGTGTTCCGGTGCGGTTGTCGTCGGTGGCCGCCGGGGCGGGCGGTACTCTGAACTACCGATGAGCACCCTGTTCGACGTCCCCGCCGAAGGCCCCGGTCACTCCGAGGGAACCAACTCCCCGGCGAGATCGGGGGAGCAGGCCCCCGCCGGGGGACACGGCCGCGCGCGCGAGGCGCTGCAGGAACGGACGGGAGAACCGTTGCTCGACGAGATGAACCCGCAGCAGCGGGAGGCGGTGCTGCACAGCGGATCACCGCTGCTGGTCGTGGCCGGGGCGGGCTCGGGAAAGACCAAGGTGCTCACCCACCGGATCGCCCACCTGCTGGAGGCGCGCGGCGCGCACCCCGGGCAGATAATGGCGATCACGTTCACCAACAAGGCCGCCGTCGAGATGCGGGAACGCGTGGCCGAGCTGGTGGGCCGCCGCGCCAACGCGATGTGGGTGTCGACCTTCCACTCGATGTGCGTGCGCGTCCTGCGTCGCGAGGCGAACGTGCTCGGGCTCTCCAGCAACTTCTCGATCTACGACGCGGACGACTCGCGCCGGTTGATCACCCTGGTCAGCAGGGATCTCGAACTGGACTCCAAGCGCTACCCGGTGCGCACCCTGGCCGGGCAGATATCCAACCTGAAGAACGAGCTCGTCGACCCGGAGACCGCCGCGGAGCGAGCGGGCAACGATCTGGAGCGCAAGGTCGCCGAGGTGTACGCCGCCTACCAGCGGCGGCTGGGCGAGTCCAACGCGCTCGACTTCGACGACCTGATCATGCGCACCGTCACGCTGCTGCGGGAGCACCCGGCCGTGGCCGAGCACTACCGGCGTCGGTTCCGCCACGTCCTCGTCGACGAGTACCAGGACACCAACCACGCCCAGTACGCCCTGGTCCGCGAGCTGGTCGGCACGGAGACCAGCGCGGAGGGCACGCCCCCGGGTGAGCTGTGCGTCGTCGGAGACGCCGACCAGTCGATCTACGCCTTCCGCGGCGCCACGATCCGCAACATCGAGGAGTTCGAGCGCGACTACCCGCAGGCGCACACCATCGTGCTCGAGCAGAACTACCGCTCCACGCAGACGATCCTGTCCGCGGCCAACTCGGTGATCAGGTCGAACACGGGCCGTAGGGAGAAGCGGCTGTGGAGCGAGGCCGGTGAGGGCGACCCCCTGGTCGGTTACGTGGCCGACAACGAGCACGACGAGGCGGCCTTCGTGGCCGCCGAGATCGACCGGCTGGTCGACTCGGGTGAGGCCACCTTCAACGACATCGCGGTGTTCTACCGCACCAACAACCAGTCGCGCGTGTTCGAGGAGGTGTTCATCCGCCTCGGTCTGCCCTACAGGGTGATCGGCGGGGTGCGCTTCTACGAGCGCCGCGAGATCCGCGACGCGCTGGCCTACCTGCGGGTGCTGGACAACCCGGAGGACACCGTGAGCCTGCGCCGGGTGCTCAACGTTCCCAAGAGGGGGATCGGCCAGCGCGCGGAGACGATGCTGTCCGAGTACGCCGACCAGGAGCGGATCTCCTTCGCGACGGCTCTGCGGCACGGTGCGCGCGGTGAGATCACGCGGCTGAACTCGCGCGCGGCACGTGCGGTGGCCGGTTTCGTGGACCTGCTGGACGAGCTGCGCGAGCTCGTGCCCACCACCGAGGTCGCCGACCTGCTGCAAACCCTGTTCGCCCGCACCGGATACCGGGCCGAGCTGGAGAGCAGCGAGGATCCGCAGGACGCGAGCAGGGTGGAGAACCTGGATGAGCTGATCGCCGTGGCGCGGGAGTTCGGCGAGACGCGGGCCGCCGCCAGGGATTCCGCGGCCGAGCCCTCCGGGGACTCCGCCGCCGGTGAAGCTGCACCCGCGGAGCAGGGCCCCGAGCAGGCCCCCGAGCAGGACGCGGACGAGGGGTTGCCCGACGACTCCCTCGGGGCCTTCCTGGAGCGGGTCTCGCTGGTCGCCGACGCGGACGCGCTGCCGGAGAACGGGGACGGTCTGGTCACGCTGATGACGATGCACACGGCCAAGGGGCTCGAGTTCCCCGTGGTCTTCGCCGTGGGCTGGGAGGACGGGATCTTCCCGCACACCAGGGCGTTGGGCGACGCCGCCGAGCTCTCCGAGGAGCGGCGGCTCGCCTACGTGGGGATCACCCGCGCCAAGCGGCGGCTGTACGTGTCCCGCGCCCTGATGCGTTCCGCGTGGGGACAGCCGATGACCAATCCGGCGTCCCGGTTCATCACCGAGATCCCCGAGCACCTGGTGGAGTGGCGCAGGGTCGAGCACGAGCGCTCGGCACCGCGTGAACGGAGCAGTTGGTCACCGAGGGACGGTGCGGACGGCCGGAGGTCCGGCGGCGCGGCCGAGCGAGCTTCCGGCTCCTCCGACTGGAAGAAGACGGTGCCGATCAAGCTGTCCGAGGGGGACAGGGTCAACCACGACAAGTACGGGCTGGGCACGGTGCTGTCCACTGAGGGCGAAGGTGTGCGCGCCACCGCCACCATCGACTTCGGCGACTCCGGGACCCTGCGGTTGATGCTGATCGGCAGCGTTCCCCTGGTCAAGCTCTGATCGGAGCCCGCCGCGCCGCGGATCTTCCCGCGCGGAGCACGTCGATCCGCAGCCGTTCCGGGAACGCGCGCGGAACTTCCCCCGAGGCGGGTGTCGCGGGGACCGGTTACGACAACCGGGTTGCGAATCGTCTGATTCGCCCCGAATCGGCGGACGTGCGCGTATGGTTCGTGGTCTCGAACACGTGTCGTCGCAGTGGGGTGAGTCCGTCATGCCGCAGAACTTGTTCGTGCTCGGGATCCCCGTGCTGGCCCTGGCGCTGTTCCTGGCCGTCACGGTGATCGTCATGGTTCGGGAGCTCATGGTCGAGCGCGGTAAGCAGCGGACTCCCACCTGGGGACCTCCCGCGGGGGACCG
The DNA here is from genome assembly GCF_011291845.1 of Actinopolyspora sp. BKK2. Taxonomy (NCBI): domain Bacteria; kingdom Bacillati; phylum Actinomycetota; class Actinomycetes; order Actinopolysporales; family Actinopolysporaceae; genus Actinopolyspora; species Actinopolyspora sp. BKK2. Next base: position 585,743 of record NZ_JAANTE010000002.1, read on the forward strand.
CCGTTCCTCCCGAAGCGGGGACCACGTCCACACCACCGGAATGGGTTTTCCCGGTGCGGGTGCCGGCGGTGCTGCTCCCGGAGGAGGCGGTGCAGGCGGTGGCGCAGGCGGCGGATGCGGAGCTGGTGGTGGATCCGGCGGAGGCGGAGGTGGCGGGGGCTGCTGAGCCCACCGCCGACCCCCACCGCTGCCGTCGGCACGGCCGGAGCGGGTCGTGCCGGGCCTCGGTCACGCGACGTCGCGTCGCCGGAACGCGGTGACCCCGACCACCATCAGGACCACCGCCGTGACTGTCAGCGCGATCAGCGGGGTGGCTTCCGGATCGCCGGTGGGCAGCATCGGGGTGTGCGCGAAGGGCGACACCTCGGCGAGCCAGTCGGGCAGCCGCAGCAGCGGTCCGAACATCCCCACGAACACCGCCCAGGCCAGCACCAGCCAGCCGAGTCCGCTCGCCGCGGGCACCAGTCCGAACAGGAGCGTGGCGATCCCGGCCAGCACCCACACCGCGGGCAGGTGCGCCAGGGCAGCGGCGAGCACGCGGAGCGCGTCGCTGCCGTCCCCGCTGGCCGCCGCGCGGACGAGGCCCGCGCCCAGGCCGCCCCCGCCCAGCACCAGCACGCTGCCGGTGATCGTGGCGGCCAGGCTCGCCACCGCCCACCTGGCTCGGGACAGCGGTGTGCCGCCGAGCAGGGGTTCCAGCCGTCCCGCCGACTCCTCGGCGCGGGACAGGCCTGCCGACTGCAGGGCGAACCCGCCGGCGACCATGGCCATCAACGAGACGTAGGTGGCGATCATGGTCTCGGCCGAGTCCGCCTGCCCGCGCTGCTCGAAGAAGCGCTGCGCGGTCTCGTTGCTGGCCACGAACCTGGCCGCCTGCTCGGCGATGGTCCCCACGAAGGCGCCGAACAGGACGAATCCGACCGTCCACCCCGTCAGCGCCCCCCGCTGCAGCCGCAGCGCCAGTGCGAACGGGCCGGACAGCGAACCGGAGGCCGACGTCCTGCCGAGGCCGCCCCGGACGAGCCCGGCCCCTTCGTCCCTGCGGGCGCGGAGCGTGCCGGCCAGGACCACCAGCAGGACCGTCAGCAGCAGCGCCGGGATCAGCGGCCACCAGGTCCCGTCGACGTAGGCCCGGGTGCGCTGCGCCCAACCGATGGGGGACAGCCAGGACAGCGTTCCGTCCCCGAGATCTCCCGCCCCGCGCAGGGCGAAGCACGCGGCCAGCAGGGCTCCGGCGAGGCCGCTCGCGGCGCGGCCGTGCTCCATCAGCTGGGCCGTCACGGCGGCCACGGCGGTGAACACGAAGCCGACCGAGGTGAGCCCCGCCGCGAACAGCAGCGACCCGGCGAGGCCCAGCTCGGGGAGCGTGGCCGGCAGGCCGAGGCCGAGCACCAGCCCGAGCACGAGGTTCACCCCCAGCACCGTGATCAGCGCCGCGGCGAGCGGGGCGTGGCGGCCGACGACGGCCGAGCGCAGCAGCTCGGTCCGTCCGCTCTCCTCCTCGTGCCTGCTGTACCGCACCACGAGCAGGATGCTCATCAACGCGATGAGCACGGCCGTCATCCCGCCCATCTCGTTGGCGGTCATCGCGCCGTAGGTGTAGTCCTCCCGCCCGAAACCGGGGCCGGTGAGCACCACGGTGGCCGGGTTGTTCATCAGGGCGGCCCGGGCCTGCCGCTCGGCCGCCGTCCCGTACGCGGTGGGAAAGCTGGCCACGCTGCCGAGCAGGAAGACCGCCACCCCGGCTATCCACGCGGGGATGCGTATCCGGTCCCTGCGCAGGATCAGCTTGACGAGCGCGCCCGTTCCGGCGGTTCCGCTCATCGGGGGACCTCCTGCTGCGTCGCGTTCCCGGAGTCCTGCTCGTAGTGCCGCAGGAACAGCTCCTCGAGGGTGGGTGGCTGGCTGGTCAGGTCGTGCACGCCGATCCGGGTGAGTCGGCGCAGCAGCTCGTCCAGCGCGGGGGTGTCCACTTCGCAGCGGATCCGGGCGCCGTCGACGACGAGGTCGTGCACCCCGGGGAGATCCTCCAGGCCTTCGGGGGGAGCGGAGAGCTCGGCGGTGACCGAGGTGCGGGTGAGGTGGCGCAGTTCGGACAGCGTGCCGGACTCCACCGTGCTGCCCGCGCGGACGATCGTCACCCTGTCGCACAGCGCCTCGACCTCGGACAGGATGTGGCTGGACAGCAGGACCGTGCGCCCCTCCCGCCGCTGCTCGCGGACGCACTCGCGGAAGGTCTCCTCCATCAGCGGGTCCAGCCCGGAGGTCGGCTCGTCCAGGATCAGCAGTTCGCACTCGGAGGCCAGGGCGGCCACGAGCCCGACCTTCTGCCTGTTGCCCTTGGAGTAGGTGCGTGCCTTCTTGCGCGGATCGAGGTCGAACCGTTCGAGCAGCTCGGCCCTGCGCCGGGTGTCGATCCCGCCGCGCAGCCGCCCGAGCAGGTCGATGACCTCACCGCCGGAGAGGTTCGGCCAGAGGGTCACGTCGCCGGGGACGTAGGCGATCCGGCGGTGCAGCGCGGTGGCGTCGTTCCAGGGGTCCCCACCGAGCAGGCCCGCTGTTCCCGAGTCGGCTCGGAGCAGGCCGAGCAGGATCCTGATCGTGGTCGTCTTGCCCGCTCCGTTGGGGCCGAGGAAGCCGTGGACCTCCCCGGAGCGCACCTCGAGGTCGAGTCCGTCGAGCGCTCGGGTGGCTCCGAAGTTCTTGGTCAGTCCGGCGACGGAGATAGCCGGGGGTGCGGAATTCATGTCGATTCCTCCGGGATACCCGTTCGGGAGGTTGTTCGCGTGTCGGCGCTTTCGGTCCCGCGCCGGTTCAGCGCCGGTTCAGCCAGCGTGGCGCGGTCCGTTGACGTGGCGCTGTCGCGCTCGTCGGCGGATCGGGGTCCGCCGTGCGCGCGCCGGCCCGGGAGGAGTAGAGCCCGGTTCCGGGGTGTCCCACCCGAGTGGCTGTGGCGACCTCAGGTATCACGGTGGCGATGATACACAACTTTCACAAATTCGTGAATAGTATGAACACAGCTGTTCGGCGTCGGCTGCTCCGGAACGCTCCGGATGCGCTCGGATGCTCGCCCGCTGCCACCCGCTGTTAAGCTACACTGTTTTCACAAAGCAGTGAACTTTGGCAAATCGGTAAATCAGCTGTCCGGGCGGCTGAGCGAGCACTGCGGGAGGTTCCGGATGTCCGAGACAACGCCGAATCCCGCGCAGGGGCGCGACGAGCAGGAGGTGGCGCGCTTCGTCGAGCGCTTCGCCCTGGACTTCAGCGAGGCCGGGTTCCCCCGTATGGCCGCGCGGGTGTTCGTCCGGCTGCTGGTGACGGACGAGGGGTCCTGCACGGCGGCGGAGCTCGCCCGCTCCCTGCAGGTCAGCGCGGCGGCGATTTCCGGGGCCGTGCGCTACCTGATCCAAGTGGGGCTGGTCGTGCGCGAACGCGAACCGGGCAGCAGGCGTGATCACTACACCGTCCGCGACGACATGTGGTACGAGGCGTTCGCGCAACGCGACGAGCAGTTCCAGCACTGGGAGAACACCCTGCTGGAGGGTGTTTCCGCGCTCGGGGCGGAAACGGCGGCCGGAAGCAGGCTGGACGAGACGCGACGCTTCTTCGAGTTCCTGCGCGCCGAGCTGCCCAAGCTCATGGACAAGTGGCGTGCTCAGGAGGGGCGGGAGAAATAGAGTCGGCGGTTCGGTTTGCTTGACGGGGTGCTTGGCGGAACCTCTCGCTGGCTCTCGCTGCGGGTGCCCCGAGGTCGGGTAGCGGTCCGGGGGCGTGCGGTCTCGCGCGAAACGTCCCCCTCGTGCGGCGCGAGAACCCGCGGTCGGTCGGGTCGCGCAGGCTCACAGCGCTCGCGTTGGACGCGAAGCCTTGCGCGGGGAGTTCCGCGGCTGCTCGATGGGCGCGCCCCCGCGGCCGAGCGCCGACCGAGGTTCCGCCCCCCCGCACCGCTGCGTGAACCGAGCCGCCGTTCTCGAATTCAGGTGAGGCTGACACCGCGGGCGTTGAGCCAGGGCAGCGGGTTGATCTTCTTGCCGCTCTGGTTCCACACCTCGAAGTGCAGATGCGTTCCCGTGGAGAAGCCGCGGTTGCCCATGGTGGCGATCTGGTCGCCTGCCTCCACCTTCTCGCCCTCCTGCACGGTGATGCTGTGCACGTGGCCGTAGACGGTGATGGTGCCGTCGGTGTGCTGCACCCGCACCCAGAGGCCGAATCCGCTCGCGGAGCCGGCTTCGATCACCGTGCCCTCGGCGACGGAGGCGATTTTGGTGCCTTTGCTGTTGGCGATGTCGATGCCGTAGTGGGTGGTTCCCCAGCGTCCGCCGAATCCGGAGGTGAACGTGCCTTCCGCCGGGGCGACGTAGTCGGGTTGCTGCGCCTCGCGGATGGCCGCTTCGCGGGCGCGCTCGACGCGCTGGCTCTTGGCTATCTTGCGGACTTCGTCGTCGGTGTTGGCGGTGCGTGCCACGGGCAGCACCTCGGGGGAAGGTGCGGCCCCGCCGACGCCCGCGCTAGCGCCGTCCGAGCCCTTGGTCCCCGTGCTGTTGTCCTCGGTAGCGGTTCCCAACGAGGCGGCGGCTTCCTGGCTGGAAGCCAGCGGTGTGGAGTCGTCCTGCTGGGAGTCGGACTGGTCCTGTTCGGAAGCCATCGCCTGTCCGGCGGCTGCGAAGGCGCCTGCAGCGACGGCCGCGACGACGATTCGTCCGCGCCACACCGAGGAAGACGTCGGGGTCCGGTGCTTGCGGAATTGGTCCTTAGTGGACACCTCGTCCGAGTCGTGCTGTTTTACCGGGGCGTTTGTCTGACCGCCGGGGGAGCGGTATCGAGTCAATGCTTGACCTTCCGTCTCGGGGAGTCGGACCACAGGGCCGGGTTGGGGAGACCCGGTCCGGTCGTCGGGGTAACCGGTATTTGTCCCTGTTCGTGATCTGACTGTGACAACGGACGCCGGGACATTAACCAAGGGAGTCCCCTAGGGGCAAATCCCGATCGAGTCCGCTGCGGCTCGGCACGTGGGAGGCGCGCTGCTTCGCCCGTCGTTCCGGAACGGCTTTCCCGCTGTGTCATCCAGCGATCCGAACGTGGTCTTGCCTGCGTTTTTCCCGCGATGGCAGGACTGTCCTATTAGCATCGCGCTCGTGATCCGGCCGAGCACGCCGAGGTTGAGCGAGGGTACCGAAAAGTGTCTCAAGTCACAACTCGGTGTGATCGCCTCGCGGTGTGGTCGTTGACGTGTTCGGGGGTGGCTCGGCGGTAATGAACACGAAAAGTGTCCAATTGGAACGCTGAGTGTCCGACTCTCGTGTGGAGTGCTGAAAGACCCTCGCTCGAAAAGATGATTTCGGGGCTCGCTGCGTTGCGCGGGCCCTCGGGGCGTGCCCGCCCCGGGGTCTCGAGCTTGTTAGCGTCGATGCCGTGAATGCCCGTTCCGGTCAAGAGCCCGGAGCCGAGCCCGATGCCGCGGTCGGGTCCGGTCGACCCGGAAAATCGGACATGAGGACCACAGCGGACAGTGCTCCCGCCGGAGCGGGGAACCGCTCGTTGCGGGTGCTGCGGACGGCCTCCGGGGTCGCCGCGGTGGCGGCCCTGTGCATCGGTGCTGCTCCGCTGCTCGGTGTGGTCTCGCCGTCGGTTTCGCCCGCCTACACCTCCTGGCCGGTGCTGTTGCTGCTCGGCCTGCTACTTCCGGCGTTGTCCGCGCTCTTCCTCCGCTCGGGCCGTCCGGCCGCGGCGCGCGCAGTGCTGATCGCCGCGGGGGCGTTCGCACCGAGCGCGCTGCTGGACGACGTCCAACTGCTGGTCGAGCCCGGCCTGGTCACCGATCCCGCCTTGTTCCTGCGTGAGAGCCTCCACCCGCTGGCGCCCTCGAGCGGTGCCTGGCTGTTGTCGGCCGGGCACGTGTTGATCGGTGCTGCGGGAGTGCTCGCCTGGACCGCTCGCGGCCCCGCCGGTGCGAGCGAAGGCAGTCCCGCGGGCAGGAGACAGGGCCTGCTGGCCGGGGTGCTGTGCACCGCGGTGCTGGGTGCGATCGGCGCCCTGCTCGCCCGCTTCGTCTCCACCGATCCCTTCGTGCTCACCGGGACGGGGCCGGACACCTCCGTGCCGGTCTTCGCGGGGGACCTGCTGCTGGCGATCACCCTCCCGCTCGTCGCGGGCGTCGCCGTGAGCTCGGTGGACGCGGACACCGCGCGCGGAGGGCTGCTCGGTTCGGCGGCCGCCCTCGCGGGAACGACCGTCCCCGTGCTCGGAGCCGTGCTGTTCGACCCGGAGCTGTCGATCGGCTGGGGAGCGGTCTTCGAGCTGGTGGCCGTGGTCGCCTTCGCGGTGCTGGCCCTGCCCGCGGGACGGGTGGTCGACAGCGCGCCCGCCTCCGCCGAGATCGAGCTGCCCGGGCACGACAGGTTGTCCGTGGCCGCCGGGATCCTGGCGGTGCTCGCAGGGGCGCTGGCGGTCGTCGCCGCGCTGTCCCCCCAGCTGCGCACTGCCGAGGGGGAAGTCGGCCTGGCCGAGTACGTGAACCTGCGCCAGCCCCTGGTCGCCGGCTGCGCGTTCGCGCTGCTCGGTGCCGCCCTGCTCTTCCGCCGGGGAAGGGCGGCGCGTCCCGCGCTGGCGGTGGCCTGGGTGATCGTGGTGCTGGCCGGTGCCGCGAGCCTGGACATCGTGCTGCACGTGGCCCGCGCCACCGGAGCCGAATTGCTCGGCCTCGGCACGTGGCTGACGGTCGCCGCGATCCTGCTGGCCGGGGCCGCTGCCTGTTGCGCCGGACTGGCGGGCGGCATCGAGCGCGACGAGGTGGACCTGAGCGAGACGAGCGCCGACCGCGTGCTGATCGCGCCCGCGGTGCTGCTCGGACTGCTCACGGTCGCGGCCTTCACGCTCCCGGTGCTGACCGCGCCGGACTACGCCCCGCTCGGAATCCTGGCCGAGTTCGGCATCGCCTCGTGGGGGCTGCTCTGCGCGGTGCTGGCCGTGCTGGCGGCGCTGGTGCTGGTCCCCCTGGCGCGGGGCGAGCGCGCCGCCGGGCTGCTGGTCGGGTGCGCGCTGGTGCTCGCGATGCGTGCGCTGCAGGCCCCGTTGACGTCCTCCGGGGTGCCGGAATCAGCTCCCGGGGCGGGGCTGTGGTGCGCGTTGGCCGGTGTCGTGCTGGCCCTCGGGACGGCGGTCCGGGCGGCGCGCTCCCGTTCTTGATGTGAGCTTGACCGCTCCGTGCGACTCCCGCAGCACCGCACGGAGGGAATCGCCAGGTCGTGCCCGGTTGAGGGTGAGCGAGTTCACCGCATGCGCTGCTTCTGTCGTTCTCGCAGGTCGATATGGTTACCGGAGTCCGACACCGACGTCGCAGGAGAGTCGCGTGGACCTGTACGAATACCAGGCGAAGGAGATCTTCGCTTCCCACGGAATACCGACACTGCCCGGTTCCGTGGCCAATGATCCCAACGGGGCCAAGGCAGTCGCGGAAGAAATCGGCGGACCCGTGGTCGTCAAGGCCCAGGTCAAGGCCGGTGGTCGAGGCAAGGCCGGCGGTGTCAAGCTGGCCGAGACCCCTTCCGAGGCCGAAACCAAGGCCGAGGCGATCCTCGGGCTAGACATCAAGGGCCACACCACGCGTCAAGTGCTGGTCACCGAGGCCTCCGACATCGCGGACGAGTACTACCTCTCGTTCCTGCTCGACCGCGCCAATCGCAACTTCCTCGCGATGGCCTCGGTCGAGGGAGGCGTGGAGATCGAGGAGGTCGCGGCCAACAATCCCGACGCGTTGGCCAGGGTTCCGATCGACCCGATCCACGGTGTGGACGAGGCCAAGGCCCGCGAGATCGTCGAGGCGGCCAAGTTCCCGGCGGAAATCGTCGATCAGGTCACCACCATCGTCGCCCAGCTCTGGGAGGCGTTCGTGGCCGAGGACGCGACCCTGTTCGAGATCAACCCGCTGGTCAAGGATCCGCAGGGTAAGGTCATCGCCCTCGACGGCAAGGTCACCCTCGACGACAACGCCTCGTTCCGGAACTCCAAGCAGTCCGAGTACGAGGACGAGGGTGCCCAGGACCCGCTGGAGGCCAAGGCCAAGGCCAAGGACCTCAACTACGTCAAGCTCGACGGCGAGGTCGGCATCATCGGCAACGGTGCCGGTCTTGTTATGTCCACTTTGGACGTGGTCGCTTACGCGGGTGCCGAGCACAACGACGTCAAGCCCGCCAACTTCCTCGACATCGGCGGGGGAGCCTCCGCCGACGTCATGGCGGCCGGACTGGACGTCATCCTCGGCGATCCGGACGTGAAGTCCGTCTTCGTCAACGTTTTCGGCGGCATCACCGCCTGTGACGCTGTCGCGAACGGCATCGTCCAGGCGCTGAGGATGCTCGGCGACGAGGCGGCCAAGCCGCTGGTGGTCCGGCTCGACGGCAACAACGTCGAGGAGGGCAGGCGAATCCTGGCCGAGGCCGACCACCCGCTGGTCACATTGGTCGACACCATGGACGGCGCGGCCGACAAGGCCGCCGAGCTGGCTGCGGGCGAATAAGGGGCGAGCTGCTGTGTCAATCTTCCTCAACGAAAACAGTAAGGTCATCGTCCAGGGGATCACCGGTTCCGAGGGCACCAAGCACACCGCTCGGATGCTGCGTTCCGGAACGAACATCGTCGGCGGTGTGAACGCCCGCAAGGCCGGGCAGAGCGTCGAGATCGAGGGCAGCCAGCTGCCCGTCTTCGGCAGCGTCAAGGAGGCGATGGCCGAGACGGGGGCCGACGTCTCCGTGGTGTTCGTGCCGCCCAAGTTCGCCAAGGAAGCCGTGATCGAGGCGATCGACGCCGAGATCGGCCTCGCCGTGGTGATCACCGAGGGCATCCCGGTGCACGACGCGGCCTACTTCTGGTCGCACGCCAATGCGACCGGCAACCGGACCCGCATCGTCGGTCCGAACTGCCCCGGTGTGATCTCGCCGGGCAAGTCCAACGCGGGCATCATCCCGGCCGACATCACCTCGGGCGGCAAGATCGGCCTGGTGTCCAAGTCCGGCACGCTGACCTACCAGATGATGTACGAGCTGCGCGACATCGGTTTCTCCACCTGTGTCGGCATCGGTGGCGACCCGGTCATCGGGACCACCCACATCGACGCGCTGCGGTCCTTCGAGCAGGATCCGGAGACCGAGGCGATCGTCATGATCGGTGAGATCGGTGGTGACGCCGAGGAGCGCGCTGCCGAGTACATCAAGGAGAACGTCAGCAAGCCGGTCGTCGGCTACGTCGCGGGCTTCACCGCCCCCGAGGGCAAAACGATGGGGCACGCCGGCGCGATCGTCTCCGGCTCCGCGGGCACGGCGGACGCGAAGAAGGAGGCGCTGGAGGCAGCCGGGGTCAAGGTCGGCAAGACGCCGAGCGCGACCGCCAAGTTGATGCGTTCGATCATCAACGGCTGAGCACCGCGCCGTGGGACGGACACGCCGTCCGTCGGCCCGCACGCGGGTGCGACGGGCGGCGTTTCCGCGTCACGGGGCCGTGTCGCGTGTTCGCGTCACCGGGGCGGCTCGGGTGGCGCGTTCCTGTGACGCGGTTCCCGCGGGTTCGGTAGCGTCGTGATCGAGGTTCCGGCGCGCCCCTCGAACGAATGACCGCCGAACCGCTGTCTAACGATTCTCCGGTCAGGATGGAGTTCCCATGCCCGCGCCCTACCCCCCACCCCAGCAACCCGCCGCGGCGGAGCGGGCGAAGTTCGAGCTGGACGCGAAGTCGATCCTCGCGCTCGCCGCGGTCGCGCTCGGTCTGATCAGCTGGCTCCTCGGATTCTTCGGTTCGGCGGGAACCATGCTGTCCGGCACGGTCGGAGCCGCCGTGATCGGCACTGCCGTGCTGGCCGGGATGTGGTTGCTTCCCCGGGTTCCGAGCTCGGTCGTCGCGATGGTTCCGCTCGCGGTGTACGCGACGCTGGCGCTGCTGCAGGCGCTCATCCTCGCGTGGACCTCCGCGGCTCCGTGGGCGGGCGGGGGACCGGCCTCCGTCGTGCTGGTGCTGCTGGTCCTGCTGCAGACGGTTTCCGTCGTGGGGCTGCTGCTGTTCGAGTACCGGATCCTCACACCGCCCGCCGTGGGCGGGGGAGCCACCCAGCAGGTGGCCCACCCGGGGCCGGCCGGGCAACCGGGCCAACCCCAGCAGGGACAGCCCCAGCAGGGCCAACCCCAGCAGGGACAGCCCCAGCAGGGCGGGTGGAACCCGCAGAGCGGCCCCTACCCGGCCCAGCCCGGGGCACCGCAGCAGGGGGCACCGCAGCAGGGCGGCTGGAACCCCCAGTCGGGCGGTTTCGCACCGGGAACCGGTCAGGGCGTGGCCCAGCCCGGGCAGTTCGGGCAGCCCCAGCCGGCGCAGCCGCCCCAACCCCAGCCTGCCCAGCCGCAACCGGCTCAACCGCAGCCCGCGCAGCCGCAGGAGTACGCCCAGCCCGGTTCGTTCGCCCAGCAGCCCTACCAGGGTGGCCAGCAGAACCCCTACGCCAGGCCGAATCCTCACGAGCAGCAGTCCTCCCAGGAGCAGCAGGGGGATCCCTCGGGAGGTCCGCAGGGCACTCAGCAGATGCCCCATCCCGGGCAGCAGCCTCCGAGCTGAAGGCACCGGGTTCCGCACCGTGCGGCGACCGGCCGCGGTCGTCGCACGGGCGATTCCTCGATCGCGTGTTGGTTGAGTCCGTCGGGTGAGGTGGCGGGGCTTTCCCCCACACTTCCGTGATCACCCTTTCGGGGGCTGCGACGGCGCGTCGTCGCCAGCGCTCGGTGCGTGACTGACACCTTCGATCGTGTGACGGCACTCGATTCCGCTCAGATCGACGCTGCTCAGAACGACGACGCTGCCCAGAACAACGCTGCCGAGCCCGGTGTCACCGCCCGGCAGTGGGTGCGCGCGATCCGCGAGACGCTGTTGGCGTCCGTGCTGGTACTGGTGTCCGGCTACCTCGGAGTGGTCGTGCTGCTCTGGTGCGTCGTGGGAAGTGCCCCGCGGGCCGAGCTCGCCTGGCCCGCCGTGCTCGTGGCCGCCGTGCCGGGGTGGCTGGCCGCTTTCCAGATCCCCCTGCACATCCAGGGGGCGCCCCTGACGGCGCTGCCGCTGCTGCCCACCGCGCTGGCGGCGACGCTGATCGCGTGGGCCGCCGCGAAGGTGGCGCGGCGGGCACGACTGCGCAAGCCGGAACAGCTGCTGCCCGTGATCGTCGTGATGGGGCTGTCCCACGCGTTGCTCGGCCTCTCGTTCGCCCTGCTGCTCGGCACCGACGGTTCGCCGGTGCGCGCCGCCCCGTGGCGGGCCTTCGCCCACTGCGGCGCGACAGCCTCTCTCGCGGCTTTCGTGGGCACCGTGGACAGGTGCGGGGTCCTCTACCTGCTGTGGCAGCGCCTCTCCCGCCCGACGTGGCTGGCCCTGCGCGCGGGGGTGCTGGCCTCGGCCCTGGTGGTCGCGGCCGGGGCGCTGGTGTTCCTGGGCGCTTTCTGCGCGAGCCTGCCCGAGCTGCAGGAGCGTTCGGCCGAGCTGGGCAGCGTGGGAGCAGGCCTGGGGGCGTCCCTGCTCGCGGTGCTGTACGTGCCGAACGCGGTCGTCGGTGGTTGGTCCTTCGCCACCGGCGCGGGTTTCACGATGGGCGAGACCACGTTCACCCCGTTCGGAGGGGCGCTGCCGGAGCCGCTTCCGGTGCTGCCGCTGTTCGGCGTGCTGCCCGCGGAGCCCCCGCCCGGGTGGCTGGCCGGGGTGCTCGCGGTTCCCGCGCTCGTCGGGGTGGCGCTCGGGGTGCACTGCACGCGGGGCACCACCCGGGAGGACGGCAGGATGCGCGTGCTCGCTCTCGCGACGGTGCCGGTGGCGCTGTTCGTGCTCTCGCTGGCCCTGCTGGCCGGGGGCGGTTTGGGCGGGAGTCACGGTCCCCTCGGGCTGCGTCCCGTGCTCGCGGCCCTGGCCACGGTCGGATGGGTGGCCACGGGGGGTGGCTCGACCGTGTGGCTGCTCGGAGCGCGGAGTCCCGCGGACCGGGAGCAGGACGCGGTCGGGGCCCCGTGGGCGGGCCCGGAGCGCAGCGGTTCGGAGGAGCGGGACGAGTCCGCGGAGTGGGATCCCGCGGAGGAGTCCGCCGAGGTTTCGGAGCCTCCGGAGGGTCAGGGTCCGCCGGAGGACGAGGGCCCCGCCGAAGCGGATCCCTCCGAGGAGGAACCGCTCGAAGTGGAGGATCCGGATGCGGATCGGGACGTCGAGGAGGTCGACGACGCGGGCACTCCGGAGTCCGAAGAGGCCGTTCCGGTGGGCGTGCGCGGGGACGATTCCTCCACGGGAAGCGGCGCGGACCCGTACGGCGTGGCCGCGACCTCCGAGGCCGGTCCCGGCTGAGCGATCCCGCCGGGCCGGAACACGGAGAGTGCTGAGGGCGACACCACTCGGGTGGGGACCTGCCTGTGAGAGTCGTGAACAGGGCGCTTAGTCTGCGTGTGACATCAAGCGGAACCCTCAGGCCGTCGTCAGGAGTGCACACTGAGCGCCCCACTCCCCACCGCCACGGAGCAGCAGAACGTGTCGCCGGAGGAAGCTGAATCCGGCGTTCGGATTTTTCGACCGTCCCGCCCCGTGCGGGTGGTCGTCCTGGTTTCCGGTTCCGGCAGCCTGCTGCAGGCGTTGCTGGACGCCGTCGAAGACCCGGACTATCCGGTGCGAGTGGTCGCGGTGGGCGCGGACCGCACTGGTACGACCGGGACGGAACGGGCCGAACGCGCGGGTGTTCCCACGTTCACCTGCCGGTTGAAGGACTACTCGGACAGGCAGGAGTGGGACCGGGCCCTCGCCGAGGAGTGCGCTGCCCACCAGCCGGACCTGGTGGTCTCGGCCGGCTTCATGAAACTCGTCGGCCCCGACTTCCTCGCCCGCTTCGGGGGGTGCTACCTGAACAGCCACCCCGCGCTGCTGCCCTCGTTCCCCGGTATGCACGGCGTCCGCGACGCGCTGGAATACGGCGTCCGGGTGACCGGCTGTACCTTGTTCGTCGTCGACGAAGGGGTGGACACCGGACCGATCCTGGCTCAGCAGGCGGTCGAGGTGCTTCCCGATGACGACGAGCGGACTCTGCACGAACGAATCAAGGCCGAGGAACGGCGGACGCTGGTGCGAACGCTGGAACGGCTGGCAGAGCACGGCTGGACCGTGCGGGGACGAAAGGTGAGTATCGGCGTGACCACGAACTCGCAACAACGGCGGCCGGTTCGGCGCGCGTTGATCGGGGTCTCGGACAAGGCGGGTCTGCTTGAACTGGCCACCAGTCTGCACGCGGCCGGTGTGGAGATCGTCTCCACCGGCGGCACCGCCCGGACGATCTCGGAGGCCGGTGTGCCCGTGACCCCGGTCGAGGAGGTCACGGGGTTCCCCGAGGCGTTGGACGGTCGGGTCAAGACCCTCCACCCGCGGGTGCACGCCGGGCTGCTGGCGGACCAGCGCAAGCGGGAACACGTCGACCAGCTGAGTGAGCTCGACATTCCCGCCTTCGACCTGCTCGTGGTCAACCTGTACCCGTTCACGCGGACGGTCGAGTCCGGGGCGGACTCGGAGGAGGTCGTCGAGAACATCGACATCGGTGGCCCCGCCATGGTGCGCGCGGCGGCCAAGAACCACGCGAGCACGGCCGTGGTGGTGGAACCGAACAAGTACGACTGGGTGGTGCAACGAGTCCGCGACGGCGGCTTCGACTTCACCGAGCGGGCCGAGCTGGCCGCGGAGGCCTTCCGGCACACCGCCTCCTACGACGTGGCCGTCGCGAGCTGGATGACCGGGAAGAACAGCCCGGAGGAGGAGAGCTTCCCCGGCTGGATGGGGGAGACGTGGCAGCGGCGCAGCGCGCTGCGCTACGGCGAGAACCCGCACCAGCCGGCCGCGCTGTACGTCTCGGGCGGGGAGGCGACCGGTCTCGCCGCGGCGGCGCAGCTGCACGGCAAGGAGATGTCCTACAACAACTACGTGGACGCCGACGCGGCCTGGCGGGCAGCGCACGATCACGAGCGGACCTGCGTCGCCGTGGTCAAGCACGCCAATCCCTGCGGGATCGCGGTCTCGGAAGGCGGCGACGTCGCCGAGGCGCACCGCAAGGCGCACGAGTGCGATCCGGTCAGCGCCTTCGGGGGCGTGATCGCCACGAACAGCGAGGTCTCGGTCGCGATGGCGGAGCAGATCGCCGAGGTGTTCACCGAGGTCGTGGTCGCTCCGAGCTACGCCGAGGGCGCGCTGGAAGTGCTCACGCGCAAGAAGAACGTGCGCATCCTGACCACTCAGCCGCCGCGCGGTGGGCGGGTCGAGATGCGCGCGATCTCGGGCGGACTGCTGGTGCAGGGCGCCGACGCGATCGACGCCTCCGGGGACGACCCGGCCAACTGGACGCTGGCCGCCGGAGAACCCGTGGACGAGGCCACGCTGCGGGACCTGGCCTTCGCCTGGCACACCTGCCGCGCGGTGAAGTCGAACGCGATCCTGCTCGCGGACGACGGCGCCACGGTCGGTGTCGGGATGGGTCAGGTCAATCGCGTGGACGCGGCCAGGCTCGCGGTCTCCCGCGCCGGGGACCGGGTGCGTGGCTCGGTGGCGGCTTCGGACGCCTTCTTCCCGTTCCCGGACGGGTTGCAGGTGCTGCTGGACGCCGGGGTGCGCGCGGTGGTGCAGCCCGGTGGTTCGGTGCGCGACGAGGAGGTGAGCGCGGCGGCGGCCGCCGCCGGCGTTCCGCTCTACCTGACCGGGACCAGGCACTTCGCCCACTGAGCGGGTTCCCGCGCGCCTTGCGATGTTCGCTCGCGGGGTCGGCGGCGGTCTCCCTCTCCGGGGGAGCCGCCGCCGATTCGTCAGAGGCTCAGCGGCACTGCGTTGCTCCATAAGCCTTGTCGAAGTCGCCCGCGCGTAGGTCCTGTTCCTTGATGACGATGTAGAGGGAGTTGGAGGGGCCGCCGAAGTCGAAGTGCCGGTTTCCGCCGCTCAGTTCGAGCAGCAGATGCGCTTTTTCGGGGCCGTGGAACATCGTGGCCTGTTGCCAGCTCGGGAATCCGCCCATCAGGTGGCCGAAGAACCGCTCGTCCTTTTTCGGGTCGCCGCTGTCGCTCTCGGCGATTGACTTGTGCGCGTAGTTCAACTGGCCGCTCGATTCCAGGTCCTCGAGTTCCTGCGCCAGATCAGGCGCCAGTCTTTCGAGATCCTCGTCGCCCGGAGCCGTGAGCACGGCGCGTCCGTTCAGTGCTTCTTCCGCGTGACGTTGGACGCCTTCGGGCGGGGAGGTCGTCACGGCGGTCGCGGGATCCGCGTGCATCACCTTGGCACCACAGCTATAACCCGACTTGGCGAAGAAGTTGAGCACGCCGTGGTGGGGCAGCAGTCCGTCGGGATGCATCGGGCCGACGACCGCGAGGTCGACGACCACGGCCAGCTCGAGCGGGATTTCCGGGAGCTTGTAATCGTACGGCCATCCGGTGCCCGGGGGTAGCAGCGCGTCGCCACCGAAGCGGGAGAGGCCCAGTGGTTCGCCGATGTCGCTGTTCGAGCACATCTCGACCCCGGTGTGCGCGAAAGCCGTGATTCGTTCGGCCAGTGAGGTGTTCACGTGGCGGGCCAGGTTCCGGGTCATGCGCTCGCGTCGCTGTTCCGGATCGATCATGGAGCTACTTTCGCATCCACCTCCGACAGAGCCGGGACTTCCCGGGATCGAGAGCGCTGCTGTCAGGTGGTGCCCGTTCCCTGGAGCCAGATGTGCCAGGGCTGGGCGGCGACCCACCGCGCGATCGGTGTCGTTGTGATCCCGAGCTCGCGCCGCACGGTGTCGTGATCGGCGACGAACAGTTCCGAGTCCGGCTCCTCGGCCAGCCAGCGGTAGATACCGCCGACGCCGGAAGCTGCTTCCGGGCCCATCACCCGGCCGAGCCTGCTCTCGAACTCGCCGACCTCCTGCGGCCGGAAGACGATCCGCCGGCCCATTCCCCGGGAGAACTCCGCGGCGAGCTCGGCGCCGGTGACCGCTTCCGGACCGCCGATGCGCAGCGTGGTGTTCTCCAGGCCCTCCCGGTGCAGCGCGGCGACCGTGGCTGCGGCGAGGTCGTCGTGGGACAGCCAGGAGACCCGCAGGTCGGCGGGCAGCGGGTAGGACAGCACGCCGTCCCCGGCCAGTTCGGGACCGTTCCAGGGGCTGAATATGTTGTCCAGGTACACCGGCGGGCGCAAGGTGACCACGGGTAGTCCGCTGTCGCGGAGGATGGCCTCCGCGATTCGTCTGGTGTCGTAGGCCGCGTACGAGGTGTCGGTGTCCGGCACCGGTGTGTTGGTGTTGTAGACCAGCCGACGAACGTTCGCCTCGCGGGCGGCTGTCACGATGTTGTTGGCGTAGGTCTCGATCGTTGCCACGTCGAACACCAGCGGGAGCACCACCGAGGCGTGGGTTACTCCCTCGAACGCCTCGCGCACCGCGTTGCGGTCGGCCAGGTCGCCGTGTGCGGTCGGGACACCGTCGGTTCCCCGGTTCGGCGCACCACTTCCCCGCGTGAACCCCCTGACCTCGTGACCTCCCGCTCGCAGGGCGCGCGCCACGGCGCCCCCCTGGAAGCCGTTCGAACCGATCACCAGGTGTGCGTCCTTCTCGGTCACTCGACGTCCTCCCGCGGCTAGGGGGTCCCCGTTCCACCATTCCGTCAGATGTGGACAGCCGATCGAAGACTTCGTTGTCGTTTCGTGATCTCGGTGAGCGAGTCCCAAGCAGCTCCGCGGTGTTCGATCACCAGTTCGAGTGATCGTCTTGACCCGGGCATTCGGGTGCGGTTTACTGGACCTGTTCGAACAGACGTTCGAACGATTCGGTGGCCGGCGTCGGGGGCCGGCCACCCTCACGGGGAGCACGCCGTGTCGGGTGCGGCGTGTGGACGACGGTCGTCGCCGTGGTGACCGGTGCCGGAAGTTCGGGGTTGCGGCACCGGTCCGGGGAACACGGGGACGTCTGCGGTGTCGTTTTCGAACACCGCGCGGGACGGCCACGGCTTCGCGGGTGTGCCCGGCCGTCCCGCTCCCCGGGAGCCACGCCGGGGCGCCGATGTCGGCGACGCGGCGAATGTCGAATATGTCGTACCGGCACTGTCCGGAAACGGGCGAGGGCTACCATCCGGGCGTGGCCGAAAACGACTCCATGGATCACACGGAGCCGAGTTTCGAGATCGGCAAAGACGGGCTGGGCGGTATCGTCGTAGGGATGGACGGTAGCCCGGCCAGCTTTCATGCCGCGGCATGGGCGGCGGGCCTTGCTCGGCGCGAGCGGTCTCGTCTGGTGCTCGTCTACGTCGAAGCGGTGGGAGGAGTGGCCTACTGGTCACCGATGGGCGTGGCCGTGGCCAGTGAAGCCGCCGAGAGCCTCGTGGCCGATCTGAAGCAGGAACTGGTCACCCACCTGAAATGGATCGACATCGACTGGGACTTCGTCCACCACCGGGGTGACCCGGCAGTGGGACTGGAACAGGTGGCCGAGGAGTACCGCTCCGACCTCATCGTCGTCGGCCGCTCCCGCAGACGCGGCGGACTGCTCGGAACAGTGCCCGCGACGTTGGTGGTTGAGGCTGTGCGGCCCGTTGTTGTCGTCCCCTGAAGAGAAGGAGAGTCGGCGGGGCCTTCTGCTTGGGTGGTCACTTGGCGGAACCTCAGTCGGCGCCCGGCTGCGGGTGCCCCGACATCGGGTAGCGACCTACACAACGTCGGTGCCGTCCTCGCCGGGCACTCGACTGAGAACCCGCGGCGGTGCCGACTGCGCAGGATCAAAGCGCTCGCGTTGGAGCGGCGGGTTTCCGAGAGCTCAGGTTTTCCGGGAACTCGAGTTGCGTGGCTGGCCGTCAGCCGGCACGTGAGTCGGCGCCTTGCTGTGTTGGGCACGCTCTTGAGTAGCGACCTACGCGGCGAGCGGCCCGGCCTTGCAATGCATCCGACTCACGCACCGGAGCTTCTCGTTCTGCGTGGGCTGAAGCGCTCGCGTTGGGGGGGAGGCTTTTCTGGGACTGGCTTGGCGTAGGTGGTCCCGGGCGGAACCTTGGTCGGCGCCCGGCTGCGGGTGCCCCGAGGTCGGGTAGTGGTCCGGGATTCGTACGGTTTCGCGCGAAACGCTCCAGCACGTGGTCCGGGAGCACGCTGCGCGCGGTCGCGGGGCGGAACGTCCTCCCGCGACCGCGCGCCACCGGTCGGCTCGGGGCCGTCAGCCCTCCATCGGAGGACGCCGCGCCTCATTGCCGCTCAACGCCACCAGAGTGCCGTCCGCGAGCAGTTCGTTGACCGAGGCGGGAAGCACGTAGGCGGTACCGCCCCCGGGCTGTTCGAACCACGGAACCGCCGTGCCGCACAGCACCTGCACGGGACGCTGCACGCGGTAGGCGAAGTAGTTCCGGCTCGCCCACTGCGGCGGCAGCGAACGCTGGCTGTACGGAGTGCGGATCGCGTACATGACGTTGCCCTCCGGATCACCGAAGCGGTCCACCTCGGCACCCGGCTGCAGCATCATGTTCTGCCTGCTGCGGTACAACGTCAGCGGCGGCTCGCCCCGGAGCGGCTGAATGGGCTGCTCCCCGCCGGGACGAGGTGGCTGCGGTGCGGCGGGAGCTCCCTGCTGCGGAGGCTGTTGCCCACCCATCGGAGGCTGCTGCCCGTTCTGCGGCGGCTGGGCCTGCCCCGGAGCGGGCCCCTGCGCACCCGGCCCCGGCTGTGGCTGCCCCGGAGCTCCGGGCGCGTTCGGGTGCGGCGGGCGCGGAGGCGGCGGTGGAGCGGCTCCGCCCGGCCGTGCTGCCGGAGGAACTCCCGGAGGCTGCTGACCCTCCGCACCGGGAGCGGCCTGCGGCGGGGCGGATGGAGGCTGCTGAGCGGCCTGACCGGGAGCGGGCTGCTCGGCAGCTCCCGACTGCTCGGAACGAGGGGGCCGCTTCGGCAGCGGCGGGGGCATCTGCCCGGGCGGAGGAGTGCCCGCCGCATCGCTGTCCTGCTCGGGTGTCCGCTCCGCCAGGGGCTCCGGTTCGGAGGGAGCGGCCTGCGGGGCCTCGGCCGCGATTTCCTCGGGCGCGGGAGCGGCGGGAACTCCGGAATCGCTTCCGGCAGCGGCGGAGGAGGGCTCCGGCCCGCCGGGCTGCTGAGGTGCGTCGTCCCGGCTTTCGGTGGCCGCGAACAGGAAGTTCCCCCCGGAGTCGTTGGCGGGCTCCGCATCGGTGGCGCCGCGCCGCCTGGGCAGCTCTCCCAGCGGGGACTCGGCGGGAGCCGCCTCCGCCTGTTCGGCCCGCTCGTCGTTCTCGACGGGAGTCGCCTCCCGCGCCTCGGTGGCGCTCTCGGGAGCTCCGAGCAGTTCATCCGCGGGGGAGGGACGCGCCTCCTCCCGGACGGCGGGTTCCTCCCGGACGGCGGGTTCCTCGACGGAGTCCGACTCGGACGGGGGAGGAACGGGGGCGGAGTCCGCGGAGCCGTCGAGCAGCAGGCTGCCGAGCAGATAGGCGCAGGCCTGGTCGGGGCGGACGAAGCGCATCACCTCGTCGTCCTCCGGGCTCGTGACGATCCAGTCGGGGTCCTCGTCGAACAGCGACCGGACTTCTGCCGAACGGACCCCGAGGCTGTACTCGGAAGGATGAACCCCGAGTTCGTCGAACCGCTCGCGCAGCTGCGCGAAGATCGTCTCCGCGTCCTCCTCCTGATCGTCGGCGCGCCCGTGGCGGGAGGCGGCGACTACCTCGTCGAAGGAACGCGGTTCCTCCTGGACGACCGGGTCCTCGTCCTCCGGAGCGGACCTCGGCTCAGCGCGCTCTTCCGCCGTGAACGGGGAGCTTCCCGGGGACTCCGCGAGCGGGTCGTACGAACGTGCCGGTGCCTCGGAGATCGATTCCCGGTGGAAGTCCTCCTCCGCGCGTTCCGGAGAGCTCTCCGGAACGTCCTCGTCCGGTCGCTCGGCGAAGTGGGGCACGGCCTGCTCCGGGGTGGCCGCCATGGTCGTGGTGACGGCTTCGGTCCCACCGCTGCCGTCGAGGGCGGCGCCGTCGTTCCCCAGCGGGAGCCCCTCGGGGGTGTCCGGGATGTTCGCGGAGCGCTCGGCCTCGGCCGTGGTCTCCGCGGCGCGGGCGGCCCTTTCGGCGGCCTCCCGCACGGCGGGATCGAGCTCGACGACCGCGAAACTCGCGGAGCGGATGTGCTGGACCAGTTCGGGCTGCGGCGGCATGCCGTACTGCGCCAGGTAGTAGGGAACGGCGCCCGGCCAGAGCCAGGTTCCGTCGCTGTGCCAGCTGTCCGGGACGGCCTCGGGCCGGTTCGGATCCAGCAGGTCCGGCCCGTAGCTCTCCGCGGGAAGCACCACGGGAGCGCTTTCGAGGTAGCGCAGCAGTGGTTCGTTCTCCTGCGGGGAGAGCGGAGGACGACCGTGGACGAGTGGACGCCCCTGCTCGTCCACGTCGTCGAACACGCGCGCCGTGATCAGACGGGGGCCCGCGGCTTCCTCACCAGCTGGGGCACTTTCGTGCGGTTCGGGCCGTCCCGGCGCTTCGGACTCCGGACGGCGGGGTTCCCGAACCGGCAGGGCGTCCGAGGGCTGCGCGAGGGCGTCCGAGGACTGCACGCTCGACAGCCGCGCGCTCATCCAGTCCGGGATGTTGTCCTCGGAACGCGGGTAGCGGCGCAGCTCCTCGGCGTAGGACTCGGGAGGCAGCGGCTGCTGCCACTGCGGTTCCTCGTCGAAGTTGATGTCGATCCGGTAGCTCGACGGGCGCTCCACTGTGTACAGCGCGCTGAGCCATGTGCCGACGTCGGGCCTGTACATCCCCTCGCGGAGGTGCTCGAAAATTCCGTTCAGCTCCTCCGGCGGCTCCCATGCTCGGCTATCGCCGTCCTGCAGGGTCACTTCCGCGAGCAGGTCGTGATACTCGCCCGTGGCGCGGTACTCCACGGTAACCTGTTGCCAGTCCTCGGGGGCCTCCTGCAGCAGCAGGACCCCGATCCTGCGTGCTATCTGTTCCTGCTCTTCCGGGCTGATCGCTGTCGGGCGCGACATGGGTGTCATCCTCCCCCTCTCAACCGGGCCCTCCGACTCCACCCCACGTTGACGTTACTCGATCGACGCCCGGAGACGTCGCCCGGCTTTCGGGTTTCCGCTGGTCGAAACGAATTGGACTTCGCGCGGACCGGACGAGGTTTCGTGAGCACACTCTGCCCAGTACGGGCTCGGCGGGACACCCCTTCGCGGTCGTTATCGCTCGATCGGGGAGTGGGGTGAGTCGAGTCGGGACCCACCGCGCGGAGCGATTGGCAGATCCGTCACAACCGCGCGGTCGGCGAGGGGGCGAGCCGTTACGGTCGTCGCGTGAGTGCCGAGACCGTTCTTCGCTCCCGCAGTCCCGGTTCCGAACTGCTCGTTCGCGCTCTCGGCGTGCTGGGGGCCGCCGCCGTGGGCTTCCTGCTGGCCTTGCAGTCCAGGGTGAACGGTGCGCTGGGGACCCAGCTGCGGGACCCGTTGGCCGCTTCGGTGGTTTCCTTCGGGGGCGGGTTGACGGTGCTGCTCGTCGTGGTGGCCGTCACCCCGAGCGCGCGCCGCGGCTTCGGCAGGCTCGCGCGCACCATCCGCGCCGGCACCGGGATCAGGCCCTGGCAGTGCGTCGGCGGTGTCTGCGGTGCTTTCCTCGTGTTCAGCCAGAGCGTGGCCGCCAGCCTGCTCGGCGTCGCGCTGTTCACCGTCGGTGCCGTCGGAGGGCAGGTCGCCAGTGGACTCGTGGTGGACCGCCTGGGACTCGGCTCGGGAGTCACCCGGCACCTGACCGTTCCGCGGGTGCTCGGTGCGCTGCTGGCCCTGGTGGCCGTGGTCGTCGCCGTATCGGCCCGGCTGGGCGCGGCCCACGTGAGCTGGTTGGTGCTGCTTCCCGTGCTCGCGGGAACCGGGGTGGCCTGGCAGCAGGCCATGAACGGCCTCGTCAAGCAGACGGCGGACTCGGCGGTGTCGGCTGCCACGCTGAACTTCGGGACGGGGACGGTCGCGCTGCTGGTGGCCTTTGGAGTGGAGATCGTGCTGCACGGTTTCCCCGTCGAGTGGCCGGCCACCCCCTGGCTGTACATCGGCGGGTTGCTCGGGATATTCGTCGTGTCGGGCTCGGCGATCCTGGTGCACTACACCGGGGTGCTGCTGTTGAGCATGGGCATCGTCTCCGGGCAGCTGATCGGCGCGCTGGCGTTGGACCTGCTGCTGCCCGTGAGCGGTTCGCACGTGGACGTGGGGACCGTGCTGGGGATCTGCCTGGCGCTGTTCGCGGTCGCCGTGGCCTCCGTGGAAAGGGGTGGAGTGTCCTCCCGTGCGAGATCTGCGAGGATAACCAACCGTGAGCGCCACGATTCTTGACGGTAAGGCCACCAAGAACGCCATCTTCGACGAGCTGCGGCCCAGGGTGGCCGCGCTCGCGGAACAGGGCCGCACGCCGGGGCTGGCCACGGTGCTGGTGGGCGACGACCCCGCCTCGCACTCCTACGTGCGCGGCAAGCACAACGACTGCGCGCAGGTCGGCATCGAGTCGATCCGCAAGGAGCTGCCCGCCGACATCGGTCAGGCCGAGCTCGAGGGCGTGATCGACGAGCTCAACGCCGACCCGGCGTGCACGGGCTACATCGTCCAGCTGCCGGTCCCCGATCACCTCGACACCGGGGCCCTGCTGCAGCGGGTCGACGTGCGCAAGGACGCCGACGGGCTCAACCCGGTCAGCCTCGGAAGGCTGGTCCTGGGGGAGCCGGCCCCGCTGCCGTGCACCCCGCGCGGGATCGTCGAGCTGCTGCGCCGCTACGGCGTCGAGCTGAACGGGGCCCACGTCGCGGTCCTCGGGCGCGGGATCACCGTCGGCAGGCCCCTGGGGCTGCTGCTGACCCGGCGCAGCGAGAACGCGACCGTCACGTTGTGCCACACGGGGACCAAGGACGTCGCCGCCGAGCTGGCCAGGGCCGATGTCGTGGTGGCCGCGGCGGGCAAGCCGAACCTGGTCACACCGGACATGATCAAGCCGGGTGCCGCCGTTCTCGACGTGGGGGTGACCCGCGGTGAGAGCGGCCCGATGGGTGATGTCCACCCGGACGTGGCCGAGGTGGCCGGTTTCCTCTCGCCGAACCCGGGCGGTATCGGTCCGATGACCCGCGCGATGCTGCTGAACAACGTGGTCGAGGCCGCGGAGCGCGCGGCGGAGTGATCGGGCGAGTCGCTCGCGGGACGTGGGGAGCTGCCCCGGGCGGTTCCCACGTTCCACGGGCGTCGAGCGCCCGTTCCGGAATCCGCGCTCCGGGGGCGAGTGCCCGGTTCGGGCGAGCCGTCGGTTCCCCGGCCCACTGATCAGGTCCTGCGAACGGCTTCGGAGAGGGACGATGTTCGACCGGTTCGTCGGTGGACGCGGCTCGGTGCACCTGTGGTTCGCGCTCGTGGTGCTGGTCGCGCTGCTCGGGCTGCTGCGCGTGGCCATGTCGCACTGGAGGGACGGCGCGACCCTGCTCGGCGGTGCCTTCCTGCTCGCCGCGGTGTTCAGGGCCGGGCTGTCCTCGGAGCGGGTCGGTCTGCTGGCCATCCGGAGTCGCCCGGTGGACGTGGTGCTCTACGGGGCGCTCGGGGCGGTCATCGTGTTCGTGGCCGTCACGATCAAGGGTGGCCCCCTGGCGGGTTGACGGGCCGGGCTCCGTCCGTCGAGCGGCGTCAGCAGCTCACCACCACCCGAGCAGTCGGTACTGCCGCGCGGAACGAGCCGCCGAACTTCCGATCAGTCCCACCAGAAGGTCCACTGCCTGCGGCCGCGTATCTCCTCGGCGTACGTGGAGATGCTGCCCGTGTCCTGCATGATCCGGTCCGGGGCGAACGTCCAGTGCTCCGCTGCCACGGCCGCGGCGTGTTCGGCGCGGATCGGCGGGGCCGCCACGCTGAGGTCCAGCCGGTCGGGACCGAGGCGCAGCACGCGGGCCCCGAAGCGGTTCTCCCAGCTGCGCAGCATCGCGGACAGCCCGGCCGAGCGGGAGACGTGGTTCGTGGCTCCCGACCACCCGAGCACGGTGAGCACGTCGGCCCCGCGGGGGGCCGGTACCAGGCCGAGCCGGGTCTGCTCCTCGAGCAGCCGCTGGGTCAGCTGGTTGGCGAGCACGGTCGGGTCGGCCAGCAGGTCGCCGGGCGCCGCGAGGCCGGGGCAGGAGTGCCCGAACGGGGCGAGGCTCTCCGCGTCGTAGGCTGGGCCGAGTTCGGAGTCGACCTGGCACAGGCCGTCCCAGATCCTGCTCATGACCTGCTCGGGCTGCCACTTGTCGATGTGGGCCCGCGGCTCCGGAGTGACCACGCCGACGGTGCAGCGGTCGCCGTACAGCTCGGTGTCGTCCACCAGCAGCAGTGGCCACAGCCCGTTGTAGCTGCTCTCGGCGCGCAGTGTTGCCAACAGCTGTGCGGAGGGGGGCTCCTTGCTCATCCAGCAGAGCGGTCCGGGATCGTGGTTTCCGTCGATCCTGGTGGACTGCTCGGCCAGCAGTTCACCGGCCGGTAGCTCGACCCGGCCTGCGAAGCCGATCCGCAGCGTTGCGAACGGATCCGCCGCGGTTTCGTCCTTCGGGGGTTCCCATGGCACTGCACCGCCTCCTCACCAAGCGGCCACACGCCGCGAGCGGCGGGTCGGGATCATCGCTTTGGCGATCAGTGTGCCATTCCGACGGGGTGAACTCCGAACGCAGGACCTTGATTCGATGTGTGGTACCTGACCTTTCCTCCTTCGAAGGAGTGAATGTCACTCGACCGGAGGAGCCTGAAGTGCTTCCGGACGGTCCGGGGAGCTGTTCGGAGAGCACGCGGTTCAGGCTCCCGCCGGATGTCCTTCCACCTCGCAGTCCCCTCCGGGGAAGACGAGCCGTTCGTGTCCGTCGTCGAAGCGGACCAGGTACGGGGGCTCCCCGTTCTCCCCGCGGACCTCGAGGATCACCCCGGCGCGATCGGGTTGCTCGACCGTGCGGCTGTGCACGTAGAACCGTTCTCCTGTGGCGGCCTTCATGAGTAGTCACCTCCTGACGGGTCGTGCCTCCAGGCTAGGTGACCGGTGCCACATTTCGCAGGTCTCCGTCGAGTGAGTAGCCCACATCAGCCGGGTGACTTCGCGGGTGGACGCGCACGGCTCAGTCGCCGCCCTCGCCGCCTTCACCGCCCTCGGAGCCAC
The DNA here is from genome assembly GCF_011291845.1 of Actinopolyspora sp. BKK2. Lineage (NCBI taxonomy): Bacteria > Bacillati > Actinomycetota > Actinomycetes > Actinopolysporales > Actinopolysporaceae > Actinopolyspora > Actinopolyspora sp. BKK2. The sequence goes on from NZ_JAANTE010000002.1 coordinate 610,909, forward strand.
CTGAGTCGCCGGACTCGCCGGAACCACCGGACTCGCCGGAACCACCGGACTCGCCGGAACCACCGGAACCGCCGGAGCAGATGTCGAGCACCTGCTGAGCGTGCGCGAGCTTCTGCTGGGTCCACTCGGCGCTGTTGTCGATGGTCACTTCTCCGGACGCCACTCGCTCGGCGGAACTCTGCATGTCGCGCAGGGCTCGCTGCAGTGCCTGGTCGCTGGTCCGGTTCGCGAGGTTGCCGAGTTCCTCGGCCTTGCTGCGGGCCTTCTCCTGGGCCTGCTGCGGATCGGAGAAGTTCGGCACGAACTGCACGGCTCCGGTGGCCTTGGCGCAGGTCTGGGCGGTGTCCAGACTCTTCTGCGCCTGGTCGATGCCCTCCTGGGCGTTCTGCACGCCTTGCTGGGCCTCCTGCAACTCGCCACACGCCGCTGTGGCCGTCAGCATGGGAAGGGCCAGAACGAGCATCACGAGCTTGCTGCGGATACGCATGGGTCCTCCGTCGTCGGCGCGGGTTCTCAGTCCTCCCGCCTCGTGCAGCCTACCGACTCCCCGGCCCGGGCAAGGTGCCTTCGCGCGTTCCGACACCGGTCGCGGGACGGCGGAGCGGGGGTCAGCTCGGTGTTATCCAGGCCATCACCTTCGGCGGAAGTCCCAGGTCGGCGAGCCACGGGACGGCGCCGACCCGGTAGAGCACCACGGCGGACAGGATCGTGGCTGCGATGGTCAGCCCCGGGCCGATGATCGCCAGTTCGACCTTGCCCCCGGTCTTCATCCGCAGGGCCTTCGGAGGGGCGACGGGGTACCAGGTCTGGCCCTTGAGGGGGGTGGGCCAGAGCATCGGGCAGCCCTGCTCGGTGATGGCGTCGCCGATGAAGTGGGCCACGCACCCGATCATGACCGCTACCCCGAACGCGGCCGCGTCGTGCGGCTGGTTGCCGCTCCAGGCCCAGCACACGATGGTCAGCGTCAGCGAAACGGCCGCGATCAGCAGCGCGTCGCTCTGCGGGGACCAGTTGTTCATCAGCCCCCGGACGGTGAGCCCGGCGAAGACGAACATCAGCACGCCGAGGGCGGCGCCGTTGCTGCTCTGCACGATGGCCGTGGTGATCAGCCCGGCCAGTATCGCGAACACGATGGTGTGGGTGAAGCCCCGGTGCGTGCCCGAGCGGTCGCTGTCGTGCTGGGTCCGGGTCAGGCGGTACATGAAGCCGCTGAACCCGCTCAGGGCGGCCGAGACGCCGCGCGACATTCCGCCGAAGGTGCGGGCCACGGTGGACTTCGGGTGGTCGATGTCCGGCAGCAGCGCGGCCCCTGTCGCCAGGGTCGCGCCCACCACCCAGGTCTTGGGGGTGAGCTGACCGATGGTGTGCGAACCGGCGGACGCCGTCACGGCGGCCCATGCCGCGAGTCCGCTCATCGCGTGGGTGGGTCCGGTCGCCACGAGGTTCCTCCAAGATCACGGTACGTGTCGAGCGTAGCGTCCCCGTGGACGTCGCCGGGGGACCCGCGCCGGAAAACCGGCTGCGGTGGGAGAACCCGGTGGCGTTGTTGTGTCGTTGCTCACGGGATCGGTGGTTCCGCGGGGCTGGGGCGGCCTGCTGCGCAGGGTCGTGTCGGGTGGTGGAACGTCTGCCGGAGGCGGGAGCTGCGACGGGTGGGGCTCACAGTCGGCCCGTTTAGCAGTACGCTTGTACCGTTTGCGTTTCTCGTGCGAGAGGAGCACCCCGCCACATGAGCAAGATCAAGGTACTCGGAACCGTCGCCGAGCTCGACGGCGACGAGATGACCCGCATCATCTGGTCCTTCATCAAGGACAAGCTGATCCACCCCTACCTGGACATCAACCTCGACTACTACGACCTGGGCGTCGAGAACAGGGACGCCACCGATGACCAGGTGACCGTCGACGCGGCCAACGCGATCTCCAAGCACGGCGTCGGCGTCAAGTGCGCCACCATCACCCCGGACGAGGCCCGCGTGGACGAGTTCGGACTGAAGAAGATGTGGCGCAGCCCGAACGGCACGATCCGCAACATCCTCGGCGGCGTGATCTTCCGCGAGCCGATCGTCATCTCCAACATCCCGCGGTACGTGCCGACCTGGACCAAGCCGGTCGTCATCGGCAGGCACGCGCACGCCGACCAGTACAAGGCCACCGACTTCAAGGTTCCCGGCGCGGGCACCGTGACCGTGACCTACACGCCGGCCGACGGTTCCGAGCCGATGGAGCTCGAGGTCGCCAACTTCCCCGAAGAGGGTGGTGTGGCGATGGCCATGTACAACTACCGGCGCTCCATCGAGGAGTTCGCGCGGGCCTCGTTCCGCTACGGCCTCGAGCGGGGCTACCCGGTCTACATGTCCACCAAGAACACGATCCTCAAGTCCTACGACGGTCTGTTCAAGGACGTGTTCGAGGAGATCTACGAGAACGAGTTCAAGGCCGACTTCGAGGCCAACGGGCTCGAGTACGAGCACCGGCTGATCGACGACATGGTCGCCACCGCGCTGAAGTGGGAGGGCGGCTACGTCTGGGCCTGCAAGAACTACGACGGTGACGTCCAGTCCGACACGGTCGCCCAGGGCTACGGTTCCCTCGGCCTGATGACCTCGGTGCTGATGACCGAGAACGGAACCGTCGAGGCCGAGGCCGCGCACGGCACGGTCACCAGGCACTACCGCAGGCACCAGCAGGGTCAGGAGACCTCCACCAACCCGATCGCGTCCATCTTCGCGTGGACCCGCGGGCTGCAGCAGCGCGGCAAGCTGGACTCGACCCCCGAGGTCGTCGAGTTCGCCAAGGCGCTGGAGCAGGTCGTCATCGAGACCGTCGAGAGCGGCAAGATGACCAAGGACCTCGCGCTGCTGGTCGGTGGCGACCAGGGGCACCTGAACACCCAGGACTTCCTGAACGCGCTGGACGAGAACCTGCAGAAGAAGATGGCTCAGCGCTGAGGTTCGCCTCCGGGGTCGTCCTGGACCGCCGCTGGCTCGGCGGAACCTTCCGCCGGTGACCGGATCGGCAGGACGGCCGTGTCCGACGCGGTGCGCCGCAGGTGCGCCGCCGCGTCGGAGGGATGACTACGCCGTCCCGGCGTGCGGGGAAACCGCACGGTGGGGCGGCGTTTCTCATGTCGTCGCCCGATCTCGCCCGCGACTGGAGGACCGGTGCGGGGACCGGCCGCGCCTCGTGTCCGGTCCAGTTCTGCCTGTAACTGCGCGGAACCCTGAGCCGCGGACGGGGGTGCCCCTCGCGTCTCGGTACTCGAACTGGGAGCAGCATCACAAACCGATTCGGTCGCTTTACCGACCGAACCGGTCGGTAACTCGCGTAGCATCGCGGACGTGACAAGACCGTTCCGGGAGCAGGTGGACGAGCAGATCCTCGACCGCGCGGCCGAGCTGTTCGCCCAGCACGGATTCGCCCAGACATCGCTGAAGGCGCTGGCCGAGGCGGTCGGCCTGTCCAAGGCGGGGTTGCTGCACCACTACCCCAGCAAGGAAGCGATCCACGAGGCCGCGCTGGAGACGGGGCGCGCGCAGGCCCGCCTGGTGTTCGAGGACGTCACCCGGCTGCGGCCCGGTCCGGATCGGGACCGGCGTGCGCTGGAACTGCTGACCGACGTCGCCCTGGAAAGGCCAGGCCTGGTCTCGCTGGCCTTCCGGCCGATCACGGCCCCGGGGGACCACCCCGTGATGCTCGACGGGGAGGACATGCTCATCCACGAGATCTTCGTCCTCGATCCGGATGAGCAGAGCACGGAACGGTTCATCCGGGTCGTCGGTGCGTTGAGCGCGCTGGCCGTGCTCACGCTGACCGCCAACCGCGAAGGCGACAAGACCACGTGGCGCCCCCGGATCATCGCCACCTGCTTCGACGCGCTCGGCCACGCCGGCGCCGATGTTTCTTCGTACGGTTCCGAACCGCTGGAGGACTGACTTCACATGGCACGTCTGTTGTACCGACTGGGAGCCGGTGCCCATCGGCACCGGTTACTCGTCGTCCTGGTGTGGCTGGTGGCCCTCGCCGGAGCGGGCGTGGGAGCGGCGACGCTGTCCGGACCCACCTCGGACAGCTTCTCCATCCCCGGCCAGGAATCCACCATCGCCCAGGACAAGCTGCAGGAGGAGTTCGACTCGGGCGGCGGGGTCACCGCCAAGGTCGTGCTGCGGGCCCCGGACGGGCAGCAGCTGACCAGCCCGGCCAACGTCGCCGAGATCAAGAGCCTGGTTTCCGAGCTGTCCGAGCAGCCCGGGGTGACCACGGCCAGCAACCCGTTGAACCCGAACTCGCCGACGATCAGCCCCGATCGGACCACGGCGTACAGCACGGTCACCTACGACGCCGCCATGGGCGAGGTCACCAGTGAACAGCGCGAGGCGCTGCTGGACACCGTCGACCAGGCGGACCAGGGACCGTTCACCGTCGAAGTGAGCGGCCAGGCCGTCATGGCCACACCCTCGGTCGGCGGCCCCGCGGAGGCGATCGGCGTCATCGCCGCCCTGGTGATCCTCGCGCTGACCTACGGTTCGCTGGTGACCGCGGGGATGAACCTGGTCACCGCAGGAGTGGGCGTCGGAATCGGTGCGCTGGGCATCAGCATCGCCACCGGTTTCATGGAGCTGCAGTCCACCACCTCCATCCTGGCAACGATGCTGGGCCTGGCGGTCGGCATCGACTACGCCCTGTTCATCATCAACCGGCACCGGCAGGAACTGCGGCGCGGCACGGACCTCCGCACCTCCGTGGCCACCGCGGTGGGCACCGCGGGCTCGGCGGTGCTCACGGCAGGCATCACCGTGTTCATCGCCCTGGCCGGGCTGTCGGTGGTGGGAATCCCCTTCCTCACCCAGATGGGGCTGGCGGCGGCGGCGACCATCGTCGTGGCCGTGCTCGTGGCCCTGACCCTGGTGCCTGCCGTGCTCGGCTACCTCGGTCACCGCGTGCTGCCCCGCAAGCAGCGCACCGCCCCGGCAGTCGCTGCCGAGTCCGCGAACGAGGCCACGGCCGAGTCCGCGAGCACCGACGCGAGCGAATCCGCGAACGATCGGAGCTTCCACCAGAAGTGGATCAACGCGGTCACCCGCGGTCGCGTGCCCGCGCTGCTGATCTCGCTCGTGGCGCTCGGCGTCGTGGCGATCCCGGCCGCCTCCATGCAGACCACCCTGGTCCAAACCCCCTCCGAGGGCACCACGCAGGCCAGGGCGCAGCAGATGCTGGCCGACAGCTTCGGCCCGGGCGTCAACGGTCCCCTCGTGGCCTTCTTCGAGGGCGACGGCGCACCGCGAACCGCGCAGCAGGCCAGCGGTGCGATCTCCGGGCTCGACGACGTCGCCACCGTCACGCCCCCGGTGCCGAACGCGAGCGGTGATGCCGCCATGCTCACCGTGATCCCGGAGTCCGGCCCCTCCACCCAGGAGACCGAACAGCTCGTGGGGGACCTGCGCGACCAGCTGGCCGACATCGGCGGAGCCGACAGCTACGTGACCGGAACCACCGCCGTCAGCGTCGACGTGGCCCAGGCCCTGGACCAGGCCCTGCCGATCTACCTGGTGCTGGTCGTGGGGTTGGCGCTGATCCTGCTGGTGCTGGTGTTCCGCTCCGTCCTGGTTCCGCTGGTCGGGGTGCTCGGCTTCCTGCTGACCCTGGGGGCCGCGCTCGGCGCGACCGTGGCGGTGTTCCAGTGGGGCTGGCTGAGCAACGTGGTCAACCTGGACGACACCGGGCCGCTGATCAGCCTCACCCCGATCCTGATGATCGGCATCCTGTTCGGGCTGGCGATGGACTACCAGATCTTCCTGGTGTCCCGGATGCACGAGGCCTACCACAAGGGCCACGCCCCGCGCGGGGCGATCGTGAACGGCTTCCGGCAGGCGGCTCCGGTCGTGGTCGCCGCGGCGCTGATCATGTTCTCGGTGTTCGCCGGTTTCGTCCCGGCTGGCAACGCCACCATCAAGTCGATCGCCTTCGCCCTGGCGGTCGGCATCCTGGTGGACGCCTTCGTGGTCCGCATGGTCCTCATGCCCGCGGCGCTGGCGCTGCTCGGAAGGGCGGCGTGGTGGCTGCCCGGTTGGCTGCGGTGGCTGCCCGCCCTCGATGTGGAGGGATCCGCGCTCGCCGAGGTCGACGATGCGGGCGGCGAGACCGGCTCCGATGAGCGGAAGCGGGCCGAGATCGGCTCGTGACCCTCGGATCTCCATCCGCGAGTGAATCGGTGGCCCGGTGCCGAAGCATCCCTTCGGTGCCGGGCCACCTTGCTCGCGTGGTCTTCGCAGTTTTGCCTGTGACCGGCGGTTCTCCACACCGGCTGGAACCATCCACAGGGGGAGGGCAACACCGGGCAGCGCCGGCCCCGCGGCCGGAAACCACGAGACCACCGGCCCCGCGGAGGAACTGGTCAGGATCTCTCAGGGCGGATCGGGCGAGGATGAGTAGTTTCGCTCTGCGCGGTCCGGGGCGGTCGCTGGTGCAGTTCCGGGGATGAACAATCACGACGTCGCCGACGACGACCCGGAAAGACGCGGAACCCCCGCGCCGGGAGCGGTGGGCACCGCGGCGCTGCTGGGGTTCAATCTCGTACTGCTCGTTCGGGCGCTGCGCCGGATCACCCGGCAGGACGTCTTCGAGGTGGTGGCCGCGTCGGAGCAGCCAGGTGCGGGCGAGGTGCTCCTCAGGATCCTGCTCTACTGCTTCGCAGGCGCCGTAGTGGTGGGACACCTGTGGTTCACGGCTCGCGCGCTGAGGCTGTGCGGCTTCAGCAGGCCGGGGCCGACGTTGCTGGTGAGCATCGGTGCTTCCGCGGTGCTGATTCCGCTCTCCGGGGTGCTGCTGCGCTCGCCGGTGGGGCCGAACCCGGTCACGCTGGCGGAGGTGCCGGTGTATCCGCTGGTGGCCGCCGCGGGGCACGCGCTGGTGGCGCGGTTCGCACCGCGCGTTTCCGAGGCCCCGCGGCCACCCCTGCGCGCTTCCTGGGCAGCGGTGGTGAGCGCCGTGATGCTGGGGGTCAACTTCGTGCTGGTGGCCTGGACGGTGCTGAGGTTCGGAGGACTCGCCGTGCTCGGCATGGCGATGTCTCCGCAGCAGGAGTCCTGGGGCCTCGTGGTCTCCCTCTACTGCGTCCTCGCCGCCGTCCTGGTGGTGCAGGCGTGGTTCCTGGGGCGAATGATGCGGCTGAGCGGGATCACCAGGCCCGTGCCGATGCTGCTGCTGGCGGTCGGTGTCTCGGCCGCGCTGGGGGTTCTCGCCGGCATGGCGCTGTGGGCGCTGTGGGAGCAGTGGGAGGTGCTCGTCCCGCACGCGGTCGCCGTCGCCCTGTTCGCGCTGCTGGCCGCCGCTGGGTTCGGTGCGACGGCGTGGTTGGCGCGGCGGACCAGGGTGCTGGCAGCGCTCGCCGTCGTGGCGCCGGTGGTCGTCCTCGGTGGGGCGTTCGCCCTGGCGGCGCTCCGTTCGGGGGCCCTGGCCGGCTGACCCTCCCGCGCGGTTTTCCCGCTCGCCGGACCTCTCCGCAGGAGGAGGGCCCCGGCGAGTGGCGGACCGCCGCGGTTCCGCCCACGACCGGCGGCGCCGGGGGAGCCGAGCGCTACAGCTGCCGCAGCGCCGCGCGGATCTCCTCCGGAACGGGGACGGTGATGCGCGTTTCGCGGTCCACGTAGACGTGCACGAACCTGCCCAGCGAAGCGGGCTGCTCACTGCCGTTGCCGAACACGGCGAGCCCGTAGGTGACGCTGGAGTTGCCCAGCCTGCGCAGACCGATGCCGACCTCGATCTCGTCGGGAAAGCTCACTTCGGACAGGTAGCGGCAGCCGGTCTCGGCGACCACGCCGATCGCGGGGAGCCTGCGGATGTCGGTGCCCGTGGCCCGCATCAGCCAGCCGTTCACGGCGGTGTCGAACCACGAGTAGTGGGTCACGTTGTTGACGTGACCGTAGTCGTCGTTGTCGGACCAGCGGGTGGTTATCGGCCACAGCACACCGAAATCGCTGCGCTTGGGCGGAGGATCGGCAAAGTCGGACACGTGGGGAGCCTAACGTGCCCGTCAGTGCCCACCCCCGTGTCAAGGATGATCGTCACGGCCGGTAAGATGTTTCGTGTTCGGCGGCAGCCGGACGGGCGCGATTAGCTCAGCGGGAGAGCGCTACCTTGACACGGTAGAGGTCGCTGGTTCGATCCCAGCATCGCGCACTCACTCCACTTCGAAGTCCGATCCCGGATCGCTCCGGGATTTCGCATCCCCAGAAGGTCGGCGCTTCGCGCCGGAACGCCGCTCAGGGGTGCATCCGGGATCGCCCGAGCGCCTTGTCCACGGCGTTGCGCGGTCCGTGCAGGGCCACTCCGACCAGGTCGAGCTTCTCCCGCGGAACCGCCCGAACCGCCGCGCGGTTGTCCTGGTCGTTGCCGGTGGCGAACAGCTCCGAGGTGAACACCGCCACGGGCATGCCCCGCTCGACGGCGCGGGAGTGCGCTCGGGTGATGGTTTCCGCCGCGCCCTCGAAGACCAGCACCGGTTGCCGGAACATCGACAGGTACTCGTTCTCGTCGGCGTCCCGGTAGGGTTCGCCGATCACCTCCGGCAGTCGCGTTCCGAAGCCGCTCACCAGGAACGCCGTGACGTTCAGCCGCTGCCAGGTCGCCAGGTCGTCGCGCAGCAGCACGGCGATCTTCGTGTTGAACCGTACGGGGGAATCCTCTCGCGTCATGGGGGAATCGTCGCCGGTGCCCCGCGGGCGGGTCTTGTACGTTCTTTGCATGGTCACCAGCTCGGGCGTGGCGGCGTGGCGTCCCCCGGTGGGCGGGATCGCGGAGGTCTATCACGCTCACCTGGTCGAGCACTCCTATCCCATGCACGCCCACGACTCGTGGACGCTGCTGCTGGTGGACGACGGGACGGTGCGGTACGACCTGCACCGCCACGAGCACGGCGCGCTGGGGAGCCTGGTCACCCTGCTGCCGCCGCACGTCCCGCATAACGGCACCCCGATGACCCCGCAGGGCCTCAGGAAACGGGTGCTCTACCTGGACTCGACCCGGTTCGGCGAGGATCTCGTCGGCGCGGCGGTGGACGATCCCACGATCGACGACCCGCTGCTGCGGCACCGCATCCACCAGCTGCACGACTCGCTGCTTCCGCCCGGCGAACCCCTGGAGGCCGAGAGCAGGCTGGCCTTCGTCACCGAGCGGCTGCGCCTGCACCTGACCGGTCGCCCGGGGACGGCGGAACCGGTCGATCGCGCGAAGCTCGCCGTGCGACTGCGCGAGCTGTTGGACGAGCACCTTGTCGACGGGCTCACGCTCCGGGAGGCGGCGGACGTGCTGCACGCGCACCCCACTCATCTGGTCCGGGCCTTCAGCGGCGAGTTCGCCACTCCGCCGCACCAGTACCTGACCGGCCGCAGGGTCGATCTGGCCCGGCGGCTGCTGCTGGGCGGGATGGCTCCCCGGTTCGCCGCCACGGCGGCGGGGTTCTACGACCAGGCCCATTTGACCAGGCATTTCAAGCGGGTCCTCGGCACGAGTCCCGCGCGGTTCGCCCGCGGCTGAGCGCGGCAGCCCCGCGTGGGCACGCGGGTTCCACCTGGGTGCCTCCCACCCGGCGCCTCCACCCGGGGCCACGCCTCGTCGAGCGGAGCCCGAGCTCCTCGGCGAGCTCGGTCGGGGGCAGCGCACCGGGACAGTTTTCAATCAACTGCTTGACTGGATTCAATCAGCTGATTAAATTAGCTGATTGAAAGATGTCGCCGGGTCACGAGCCGGGGCGGAGCCGGACGCTGGTCGGAGTCCGCCGCAGCGAGCTCGGGGACGAGGTGTGCGACGGCGGTGAGGTGATGTCCGTGGCGAGCAGGACGGCGCGGGACGAGCGCGGCGCGGCAACTCGGGAGTCGATCCTGAGAGCGGCGGAGCGCCTGTTCGCCGAGAACGGGATGTACGTGGTCTCCAACCGCCGGATCAGCGAGGAGCTCGGTCTCGGCAACAGCGCCGCGGTCACCTACCACTTCGGCACGAGGACGGAGCTGGTGCGCGCGATCGTGCGGGGGCACGGCGAGCGGATGGAGCACCTGCGCGCGAGCATGGTGGCCACCCCGGGCGACTCCGCGAGCCTGCGCTACTGGGTCGCCTGCCTGGTGCGCCCGATGACCGAGCACCTGGCGGAGTCGGGCGGCCCGACGTGGTACGCGCGGTTCGCCGCGCAGATCGCGGCCGACCCGACGCTCCACGAGATCGCGCACGAGGACTCGCTGAGCTCCCCCTCGCTGTGGTTCGCCCTGGACGGGCTGAACCGGTGCCTGCCCGAGTTGCCGGAGAACGTGCGCACCGAGCGCTGGAACATGGGCCGGCACCTGACCACGCACATGTGCGTCGAGCGCGAACGCGCCATCGCCGAGGGAACGCCCACGCTGCACGCGGACTGGGAGAGCTTCGCCAACGGCCTGATCGACGCCGTCGTCGGGTTGTGGCTGGCCCCGGTGACCCACCACTAGTGAGCGAGAACCGCCGCACGCTGCCCGAACGGGCCCGGCTCGGAGGCAGGCGCAGCCTGTCGAGCGCCGCGGCGGGACCGCAGCGAGCCCCGAACGAGAAGGACTGAACGCATGACCAACGAGGACCGGTCACCCGCGGCGGATCCGCTGGACCCCGTCAGACTCGGCTTCGACCCTGAGGAAGTGCGCGCCCGCTACCGGGCCGAGCGCGACCGGCGGATCCGCCCGGACGGATCGAACCAGTACCTTGCGCCCACGGGCGACTTCGGCTACTACGCCGTGGACCCCTACGTCGACGCCGAACCCGACCGCGCACCGCTGGAGGACGACGTGGAGGTGCTGATCGTCGGGGCGGGCTTCGGGGGACTGCTCGCGGGAGCGCGGCTGCGGCAGTCCGGATTCGACTCGATCCGGATGGTGGAGAAGGCCGGCGACGTCGGCGGAACCTGGTACTGGAATCGCTACCCGGGTGTGCGCTGCGACATCGAGTCCTACATCTACCTGCCCCTGCTGGAGGAGCTCGGCTACGTGCCGAGCGAGAAGTACGCGCGCGGCGAGGAGATCCGCCAGTACACCAGGAGCATCGCCCAGCACTTCGACCTCTACCGCGACGCGTGCTTCCGGACGGAGGTGACCAGCGCGAGCTGGGACGAGTCGCTGCGTCGCTGGAGGGTCACCACCGACCGCGGCGACAACATCACCGCGCGGTACGCGATCTTCTCCAGCGGCCCGTTCAGCAGGCCGAAGCTGCCGGGCATACCGGGCATCGACACCTTCCGCGGGCACACCTTCCACACCAGCCGCTGGGACTACTCCTACACCGGAGGGGACCAGACCGGCGGTATGCACGGACTCGCGGACAAGCGCGTCGCCGTGGTCGGCACCGGGGCCACGGGGATCCAGTGCGTGCCCGCCCTGGCCGAGGACGCGGCCCACCTGTACGTCTTCCAGCGCACTCCGTCCGTGGTGGACGAGCGCGCGAACCGGCCCACCGACCCCGAGTGGGCCGCCGGACTGACCGCGGGATGGCACGAGCGCAGGAGGAACAACTTCCTCGCCGTGCTCGGCGGCGACCGGGCCGAGCAGGACCGCGACATGGTGGCCGACCGGTGGAGCGACCTCGCCCTGCACTACCGGCAGGTCGCCGAGGAGGCGGGCAAGGAGGAGCTCACCGAGCAGGAGCACGAGCTCGTCCGGGAGATCGCCGACTTCAGGAAGATGAACCAGGTGCGCGAGCGGGTCAGCTCCCTCGTGGAGGACCCGGAGACCGCGCGGGCGCTGCAACCGTGGTACCGCTACGAGTGCAAGCGCCCGACCTTCAACGACGAGTACTACCCGGCCTTCAACCGCCCCGACGTGACGCTGGTCGACACCGGGGGACGCGGTGTCGAGCGCATCACCGAGCGCGGTCCGGTCAGCCACGGCGTCGAGTACGAGGTGGACTGCATCGTCTTCGCCACCGGGTTCCAGGTGGGTGGTTCCCACCCCGCCGCCTCCGGCCTGCCGCTGCACGGCCGGGACGGCGTGACGCTGCCCGAGCACTTCAGCGGCGGCATGCGCACGCTGCACGGGTTCACCAGCCACGGCTTCCCCAACCTGTTCTGCATGGGTCCCTCGCAGAACGGAGTGGCGCCCAACTTCACGCACGTGCTCGACGACCAGGCCACCCACATCGCCGCGATGATCACCGAGTCCGCCAAGCGCGGCGCGGCCTACGTGGAACCCACCGCCGCGGCGGAGCAGGCCTGGGTCGACGAGATGCGGCGAAAAGCCGGGGTCGACAGCGCGCTGGACGAGTGCACCCCGGGCTACTACAACAACGAGGGCCACTCCTCGGTCGTGCGCAGCTTCTACCGGCCGGACGAGCTCGAGTTCGCGGAGCTGCTGCGGCGGTGGCGCGCCGAGGACGGTTTCGCCGACGTGCTGGTGTACCCCGCGGAGAACCACGATTCGGATGGGAGCTGAGGCAGACGTGTCCTCGGACGGGCGGCACTCGAGTCGGAAACCGACCCGACTGAACGACCCGAGCCCGCTGCGCGGCGCGAACGGGATCGCCTTCGGCCCCGACGGCCTGCTGTACGTGGCCCAGTTCCTCCGCGGCGGGATCAGCGCGGTCGACACGACCTCCGGTGCGGTCGAGGACGTGGTGCCGCCGGGCGGTCCGATGCGGACTCCGGACGACCTCGTGTTCGACGCGCACGGGAACATGTACGTCACCGACGTGGTCCCCGGGCGGGTGTGGCGACGCACTCCGCGAGGGGAATGCGCGGTCGTCGCGGAGGATCTCCGGAACCCCAACGGCGTCGCCCGACTCGGCGAACGACTCTTCGTCAGCGAGATGCGCGCCGGTGGTGAACTGCTCGAGCTGTTCCCCGGCGGCGGGGAGCCGGTGCGGATCACCGGAGGGCTGAACTACGGCAACGCGCTGCAGTGCGGCCCCGACGGTTGGCTGTACTACCCGCACATGATGACCAACCAGGTCTGGAGGATCTCCCCGGACGGGGGAGAGCCGGAAGTCGTGACTGAGGACGTGGTCCTTCCGGTCGCCGTGCGCTTCGACCGCGCCGGACAGCTGCTGGTGCTGTCCTGCGGCCCGGAGGGAGCAGTCACGCGCGTCGACCCCGCCACGGGACGGACGTCGAGTTTCACCACCGGTGTCCCGGGGCTGGACAACGCGGCCTTCGACGCGGACAACCGCATGTTCGTGTCGAGCTTCGTCCAGGGCAGCATCACCTGCATCGGCGAGGACGGCCGGACCAGCACGGTCGTTCCGGGCGGACTGAACGGTCCGTTCGGGGTCACGGCCGATCGCAGGGGGAAGGTTTACCTCGCCGATCACTTCAGCCTGGGGACTCTCACCGACTCGGGGGAGGTGGCCCCGGTCGCGGTGGTCACCGGAGACCTCCCCTCCGTGGTGCGGAACGTGGTCGCCACCGGTGACCTCCTCCAGCTCGTCACGGCGACCGGCGAGCTTCACGCCTACGACCCCGGGGACGGGTCCTCCAGGAGGCGGGCCCGCGGACTCGGCGCGCCCACCGGAATCGCCGCCGATTCGGGAGGACGCGTCGTGCTCGCGATCCCGGAGACGGGACGGGTCCTGGCCGTCGACGAGGCGGACGAGGTCACGGAGCTCGCCGCCGGACTGAAGCACCCGGTCGGCGTGGCGCTGGACGGTGACGGGAACTGCTACGTCGGCGAGGAGCACACCGGGCGGGTCCTGCGCCTGGCGGACGAACCAGTGGTCGTGGCCGAAGGATTCGGAAGGCCGCAGGGCATCGCCGTCAGCGGGGGAGCGCTGTTCGTGCTCGAGGTCGAGCGCGGGCGCTTGGTCCGGTGCTGCCTCGCCACCGGAGCGAGCAGGACGGCACACGAGTTGGACGTCGGGAGCTCGTCCGTTGTGGACAGTGCCGAGTCGGGCGGGCGGCCCGCCGCGAGCGACCGGCCGCGTCCGTTCGCCGATCTGGCCGTTGCCCCGGACGGGTCTCTCCTCATCGCGACCGACGGGCTGGTCGGGGTGCTGCGACCGAGCCCGTGATCCCGGATCGCGGCGGGGGAGAACGGTGGGGCGGTGGCCGGGGAGTTTCACCGCCGGGAATTTTCATCGCCGGGGAGTTTCACCGACGAGGAAGGTGATCATGAACGAGGAAGTGCTGGCCGTGATCGGCAGCGGAGGAATGGGGCGGGCCGTGGCGCGCCGCATGGGAAGCGGCAGACGTGTGCTGCTCGCGGACCTCGACGAGAACGCGTTGGAGTCGGCAGCCGAGTCGCTGCGCTCGGACGGACACGACGTGACCGCGCGCGGGGTGGACGTCTCCTCGCACGAGTCGGTCGCCGAACTGGCCCGTGCTGCCGCCGAGTTGGGACCGGTCACCCGGCTGGCTCACACCGCGGGGCTCTCCCCGGCGCAGTCCTCGGCGGAGCCGATCCTGCGGGTGAACCTGCTCGGAGCGGCACTGGTGCTCGAGGCGTTCGAGAGCGTGATCGCCCCGGGCGGTTCGGCCGTCGTCGTTTCCAGCATGGCCGGGCACATGGAGACGTCCCTCGACGAGCAGCAGGAGCAGGCGCTGGCCAGCACTCCGGCCGAGGAGTTGCTCCGTCTCCCCTGCGCCGCGCCGGAAGTGGTGACCGAGCCCGGCCGCGCCTACGGGCTCGCCAAGCGCGCCAACCAGCTCAGGGTGCAACGGGCCAGCGTGTCCTGGGGTGGCCGGGGCGCTCGGGTCAACTCGATCAGCCCCGGGGTCATCTCGACACCCATGGTGCAGCAGGAACTGGACTCGGAGCAGCGCGGTGCGGTGCGCGCGATGCTCGACGCCTCCGCCGCCGGGCGGCTCGGAACGTCCGAGGACGTGGCCGCGGCGGCCGATTTCCTGCTCGGTCCGCAAGCGAGCTTCGTCACCGGCACCGACCTCCTCGTCGACGGCGGTGTCGTGGCCGCCGTTCGTTCCGGACTGCTGAACGGCTCCGACCCGGGGTGATCATCGAGGCTGTTCCGCCCGGGGCCCGAAGGTGGTCGATCGGCGGGTTCCCGGGCGGTGTGACGCGCTCTTCTCGCTCATTCGGCCGGGCGTGCCTTCGCTGGGTAGTCTTTCCCGGGACGCCGCCGGTGGCGGCGAACCGGGTTGGGAGCGGTGATGCGGCTGATCACTTGTGGACACGGCACGGCCTCTCGCGAGGAGTTCGCCCGCTCGCTGGACGAGGCCGGGGTCGCGGCAGTCGTGGACGTGCGCAGCGCACCGGGCAGCAGGCGCGACCCCGACTTCAACCGCTCGGAGCTCCGGAGCTGGTTGCCCGCGGCCGGGGTCGACTACCGCTGGGAGAAACGCCTCGGCGGGTTCCGCAAGTTGCCGGAGAACTCGCCGGACGTGGTCTGGGAGAACAGCTCGTTCCGCGCCTACGCGGCGCACATGCGCACCGAGCAGTTCCGCGCCGCGCTCGAGGAGCTGCTCGAGGAGGCGGCGCGGACCAGCACCGCGGTCATGTGCGCGGAGAGCGTGTGGTGGCGCTGCCACCGGCGCCTGATCGCCGATCACGTGATGCTGGCCCGCGGTGTCCAGGCCGCCCACCTCATGCCCGACGGCAGCCTGCGGGAGCACTCCCCGATGGGGGCGGCGCGGCTGCGCGCGGACGGTCTGCTGGTTTACGACGGGGACTGGCGGATGCCGTGAGCGACCGGTGCGGCGGAACGCGCGGGCTCCCGCCGCACCGGTTCGAACGGTTCCCCGCCGAAGTGGCGAGTCAGGCGCGCGCCGCGTAGCGGGCCTCGAAGGCGCGGAACGCCTTCTCCTGGCGCCACTGCAGCTCGGCCTTCGGGCTGGACTTCAACAGCTTCGCGCAGGCAGCGGGCAGGTTGCCCCTGCCCGGGGTGGCCACGGTGCACGCGGGCTTCATCCTGTGGGAGTCCGCATCTGCCCACAGGCTCTCTCCGGGGAGGAAGCCGTATTCCAGCGAGTTGCGCGCGCTGCTTTTGAGCTGCGAGTAACTGAGCCCGAAGTCGGCTGCCGCGCGCCGGTACTCGGCCGTGATGTTGCTGCGGGACACCCCGGGGTCGTCGGTGGACAGCGCCACCGGAACGTCGTGCTTCAGGTACGACGTCAGCGGGTGCTCCTGCGGCCCGCACACCCGGAGTATCTGGCAGTTGCTCGTCAGCGGGGCTTCCAGCGCGATGTCCCGTTCGGCCATGCTCCTGGCCAGCGCGCGCCAGTCGTCCTCGTGGCGCAGGTCGACACCGTGCCCGATGCGCTCGGCACCGGCGATGTTGACGGCCTGGTTGATGTGGTGGGTCAGCTCCTCGGGCTTGACCAGCCCCGGGACCAGTTCACCGGCGTGCAGCGTCACCGAGACCTCGGGGTAGTGCGCACTCAGGTACTCGATCATGCGCATGTGCAGCGTGTAGTCCCGCAGCGAGATCTCGGCGTCCTCGGGCTGGACCATGTTGAGCCCGACGAAGTGCGGATCGCTCTGGGCGAGCTCGAAGCCGAGCAGCAGCTGCGCGAAGACGTTGGCCGGCGGGTGTGCCCGGGACACCTGGTAGTCCAGCCGCACCTCCACCTCGCAACCGGGTCGGGCCGCCGGGGTCCCGCAGTTCAGCAGGTTCCGGTAGCGGGCGAAGTCCTGCGCGGTGTCGGTGCGCGCTGCGCGTTCGAGCTCGCCGAGACCGTTGCTCAGCAGCGCGTTCCGCAGCTTGCGGAAGTCGCCGGTGGTCTTCGGGGCGAAACCGACCCGTTCGGCGAGCTCGCCGAGCTCCGCGGACTGCTTGGACAGCAGGGTCTCGAGGTAGTACTGGTTCTGCTCGGCGAGGTCTCCGGCCACCTCGGCGAGCATGTCGCCGTCCCGCCCCTGGGTGGCCGCGCCGAACTTGCCGAAGGTGGCGAAGAAGTGGTCGTGGCCGGACTCGGCGCCGCCCGGTTCGAAGCCCTCCATGGACCAGGCCTCGATGACCTGCCTGCGGAACTCCGGATCGCTCACCGCGTCGGAGGCCGGGCGCTGGCCCGTGGTGCAGGGGCCGTTCGAGGCCGCCAGCGTCGCGGTGTCGATGCAGCGGCCGTCCTCGGCCGCGTAGCGGATCAGCGACTCAGTGGAGATGGCCCCGGACAGGTGGTTGTGCAGGTCCCCGCCCTTGGGCATCTGCCGGGCGAACTCGGTCAGCTGCTCGGGCTGGGAGCGGATCTCGTCCAGGTGCCGGTTCACCTGGCACTCGCGGTCCCACGGGGCGCAGCCCTGCTGCGGCTGTGCCTGCGCCTGCGCCGTCATCGCGGGCAGCGAGGTGGCGGTGACGAGTGCGGCCACCGCGATGCCGGCCGCCCTGCCGTGGTGGTGTCTGCCGCGGGAGAAGGGCCGGAAAAGTCGGCCGGTCGGGCTCATGCGTGTTCCTCCGGTGTGCTCGAAGGTCGGTGCGGGTCGGTGTTTCGCGACCATCCGAGTCGATCACCTTCGCGCACGATGATCCGACGCACCAGGAGGCGTGGAGATCTTCACCCACTCGGGTAGTCCCCTGGCGGGAGAGGGGGTGGGCGTGCGGCCGGGCCGCCCGGTGGGCATGGTTATGCTCGGGGCGTGCTGACTGTCTCGACGGTGAATGTGAACGGCCTGCGCGCCGCGGCCAAGAAGGGCTTCGTGGAGTGGATCGCCGCCACCGGAGCCGACGTGGTGTGCATGCAGGAGACGCGTGCCGAGTACGACCAGCTCTCGGACGCGGTGCGCGCCCCCGAGGGGTGGCACACCCTGCTCGCCCCGAGCTCGGACAAGGGACGCAGCGGAGTCGCCGTTTACAGTCGTTCGGCGCCGGTGAGCAGCAGGATCGGCTTCGGTTCCGCGGAGTTCGACACCAGCGGCCGGTACGCCGAGGTCGAGTTCGACGGCGTGATCATCGGCAGTCTCTACCTGCCCAGCGGGGAGGCGGGCACTCCGAAGCAGGACGAGAAGGAGCGCTTCATGGAGGAGTTCCTGCCGTACCTGCAGGAGCTCCGCGCCCGGGCCGAGCAGGCGGGCAAGGAGGTGCTGGTCTGCGGTGACTGGAACATCGCGCACCAGGAGATCGACCTGAAGAACTGGAAGAACAACCGCAAGTCGGCCGGTTTCCTGCCCGAGGAACGGACCTGGCTGAGCAGGGTGTTCGACGAGGCGGGCTACACCGATGTGGTCCGGGGCCTGTTCCCCGAGGGGCCGGGGCCGTACTCCTGGTGGTCCTACCGGGGGAAGGCCTTCGACAACGATTCCGGATGGCGGATCGACTACCACGTGGCCACCGGTGGGCTGGCCGGGCGCGCCACCGAGGCGGTGGTGGAGAAGGCGCCCTCCTACGACAAGCGGTGGAGCGACCACGCGCCGGTGACGGTCTCCTACGACTTCTGAGCTCGTCCGGGACGAGCATCCCTCGAAGGGGTGAGTGGACGGCGGCGTGCACGAGCTGATCGAGGAGAAGCGGCAGGAGATCGAGGAGTTGTGCTCGATGCTGTCGGTGCGTCGCCTCGATCTTTTCGGTTCGGCCGTCGACGGTTCCTTCGATGCCGTCTCCAGCGATGTCGACGTCCTCGTCGAGTTCGAAGCGGGACCGGATTTCGACCACTTCGGCGCGTACTTCGGCCTGAAGGAAGGACTCGAACGGATACTGGGCAGGCCGGTCGACGTGGTCAGTTCCTCCAGTCTGCGGAACCCGTACTTCCGGCAGCGTGTACTGGAGACCCGGGAAGAGTTGTACGCGGCCTGATCAGCGCTGATCCGTGCTGATCCGAACTGGGCGGCGGTGCCATGCCGGATGAGGACCGGGCAGGTCGTGCCGGTGACCGCGCGTGCCTGTGGAGCCCGCGTCCGCGGAGTCCTCGTGTGCGCGAAGCCGGCACACCGGCAGCGGCGAGCTTTCCGGGCGTGCCGACGGACTCCGAATCGTGAGGTGCGTACCCACCCGAACGGGTGATAATCGGGGAGTCGGCCTCACCTGTCCGGTGGTTTAGTCGGGAGTGCAACCCACCGTGGACCGGGGTGCGTCGTCCGATACACAAAACCGTGTCGCTGCCTCTGGAGGCGTTCGCATGCTGGCGCACAAGACTCCGCCGAAATGCCCGGTCTGCGGGCTGCACTTCTGCATCTGCCCGGACAAGAACACCCGGCCGAGCAGAGGGCCCGCTCAGGAGGGGGTCCCCGCTCGGCCGAGTGCACGTTCCTGAGTGGACGGTCGAGCGGTGTCACCGCTGCCCACCGCTCGACCTCCGCGCCCGGAGTCAGCCGCGCACGGCCTCCAGCGCATCGACGAGACCGGCGCCGTAGAAACCAGCCCCGGTCGCGCCGCCCTGGCACTTGGCGTCCCTGGCCCCGTCACCGTCGGTGTCGTAGTTCTTCGGGCACGGGATCGTGTCGGCCTGGCCGCGCAGCGCGGAGACCACGCGCTCGGAGCTCCACTCCGGGTGCTCGGCCCGGATCAGCGCGGCCACCCCGGCCGCGTGCGGGGAGGCCATCGAGGTTCCCTGCGCGTAACCCCACTCGCCGTCGGGCAGTGTGGACAGCACCTCGCCGTTGCCGGAGGGGGTGTCCGCGTCCTGCCTGCTGTCCCCGCCGGGAGCGGTCACGTCGATCGAGTTGATCCCGTGGTTCGAGTAGAAGGACTTGCTTCGCTCGGGCCCCACGGCCGAGACGGACACGGTCCCGGGAAGCTCGGCGGGCAGCACCTCGCAACCGGGCCCGGCCCACCGGTCCTGCGTGGGGCCGCCGTTGTTGGGGCTGTTGGTGTCGTGGATCGGTTGGGACAGGTTCCAACCGCTGTTGCCCGCGGCCACCGTGTTGACCACGTCGTGGTCGCTCGCGTAGCCGACGGCGCGGCGGACTGCCTCGGCCACCGCGGCCTGGTCCGGGTTGTTCGCGCACCACAGGTACCAGGGGTCGACGAAGTAGGAGCTGTTGGTCACGTCCACCCCGTGCTGGGCGGCCCACATGAATCCGCAGATGGCAGCCGAGGGGTAGATGAAGCCCTCGTCGTTGACGACCTTGATCGAGACCAGGTCCGCCTCGGGGGCCACTCCGGCGATGCCGACGTCGTTGCGCGCGGCAGCCACGCTGCCGGCCACGTGCGTGCCGTGGTAGCTCGTGCTCGGCGTCCACGCCTCCCTGGAGCGGTCGGGGACACCGTTGTCGGTGCAGCCGACCGAGCGCGCTGCGTCGATGTTGGGGGCGAGGTCGGGATGGTCGGGGTCGATCCCGGAGTCCAGGACGCCGACCGTGGCGCCGGAGCCGTTCCCGATCTCGTGGGCCGCGGGCGCGCCGATCATGCGCATGTCCCACTGCTGCTCGGAGAGCGGGTCCTGCCCCTGCTGCGGGGCTTGCGAATCCTGCGGGCCCCGCGAGGGCTCGACGGTCTCGACCGCCTGCTCCCGGCCCACGTCCGCGGGCGAGCTCCGCTGCTCGTCCGGGAGCTTCTCGGCCAGGTTGCGACTGGCCCCCGCCGCCCGCACGCCGGGCTCGCCGCGCACCCGCGCGGCGAAGTCGGGGGCGGTCGATCCCGCCAGCAGCACGCCTATCTCCGGCCAGCGCTGCGTCACGGTCCCGTCGGCGGCGCGCACCGACTCGGCGGTGCGTTCCAACCCGCCCTCGGAGGGGCCCACCACGATGAAGTGCGCCGGGCTCGAGTCAGCGGGGGCCGTTCGGGGCGCCGCAGCGGCGGCCGCGGGCACGAGCATGGTCAGCGCGAGAGCTGATCCGAGGATTCTGAGTGGTCTCAGTCCCAGTTGTTTGGATGACACCGAACCTCCCAAGGGGCTCAACACATTACTGAATGTGGAAGTTTGCGCCCGAACGGTTCCGCTCGATAGGTCATAATGGAGTAATCGGCCTGTGGTCTGATCGCGCGGCGTGGTCCACGTCGCGTGTCGATCCGTGTCGCCGGTTCCTGTTCGGAGTTAGGGTCTTGGCGTGTCGGTCGATTCGGAAGTGCCGCCGCCAGAGTCCACACCGAGCGCCTCGGCCATGCGTCGTGCGCTGCGCAGAGCCTCCGAGGGAGTCACCCTGGACGCCACGGAGGCAGCCGTGCTGCTGCACGCGCGCGGGTCCGATCTGGACACGTTGCTCGAAGCAGCGGGAAAGGTCCGGGACGCCCACCTGCGCGCCGAGGGTCGGTTCGGGATCGTCAGCTACAGCCGCAAGGTGTTCGTCCCGCTAACCAGGTTGTGCCGGGACCGTTGCCACTACTGCACGTTCGCGACAGTTCCGCACAAGGTGGAAGCGCCGTTCCTGGAGCGGGAGGAAGTCCTGGAGATCGCCAGGCAGGGTGCCGAGGCGGGGTGCAAGGAGGCCCTGTTCACCCTCGGCGACCGCCCGGAGGACAGGTGGTCGGTCGCCGCCGAGTGGCTGCACGAGCGCGGCTACTCCTCGACGATCGACTACGTGCGGTCCTGCGCCATCGCGGTGCTCGAGGAGACCGGGCTGCTGCCCCACCTAAATCCGGGCGTGCTCGGCTGGTCCGAGCTGACCAGGCTCAAACCGGTCGCCCCGAGCATGGGGATGATGCTGGAGACCACTTCGGAGCGCCTGTGGAGCCAACCCGGCAACCCGCACTACGCCAGCCCGGACAAGGAACCCGCGGTGCGCCTGCGGGTGCTGGCCGACGCCGGGCGGGTGGGCGTGCCGTTCACCAGTGGCGTTCTCATCGGGATCGGTGAGACCACGGCCGAGCGTGCCGACTCCCTGCTGGAGCTGCGGGCCAGCGCCCGCCAGTACGGGCACCTCCAGGAGATCATCGTGCAGAACTTCCGCGCCAAGCCGGACACGGCCATGCGCGGGATGCCCGACGCCGATCTGCAGGACCTGGCCGCGACCATCGCCGTGGCGCGGTTGCTGATGCCCTCCGGGGTGAGCGTGCAGGCCCCGCCGAACCTGGTCGGTGCGGAGCACGCCCTGATGCTGCGCGCCGGCATCGACGACTGGGGCGGCGTGTCGCCGGTGACCCCGGACCACGTGAACCCGGAGCGTCCCTGGCCGCGCATCGACGAGCTGGCCGAGCAGACCCGGGCGGGCGGTTTCGAGCTCCGCGAGCGGCTGACGGCCTACCCGAAGTACGTGCGTGCCGGGCTGTCCGGGGACAGCACCCCCTGGCTGGATCCGCGGGTGGCCACCCACGTGGCCGAGCTGGCCGAGTCGGACGGCATGGCGCGGGCGGACGCCCGCCCGGAGGGCCTGCCGTGGCAGGAGCCGGACGGCGGGCTCGAATCGGTCGGACGCACCGATCTGAACAGCAGCATCGACACCGAGGGGCGCAGCGCGGAGCGCCGCGGGGACTTCGACAGCGTCTACGGTGACTGGGAGGAACTGCGCGGCAGGCTCCCCGGGACCCGGCAGCCGGAGCGGCTCGACTCCGATGTGGCCGCCGGGCTCCGGCTGGCCGAGCGGGATCCGGCGGCTCTGCTGGACGAGGCCAACAACGAAGCGGCCATGGCGCTGCTGACCTGCGAGGGGACCGCGCTGGACGAGATGGCGCGGTTGGCTGACCAGGTGCGGGCCGATGTGGTGGGCCCGGACGTCACCTACGTGGTCAACCGCAACATCAACTTTTCCAATGTGTGCTACGTGGGCTGCCGGTTCTGCGCCTTCGCGCAGCGCGAGCGGGACGCCGACGCCTTCCGCCTCTCCCCGGAGGACGTGGCCGACCGGGCCGAGGAGGCACGTCGCGCGGGTGCCACCGAGGTGTGCATGCAGGGCGGTATCGATCCGAAGCTGCCCGTCGGCGCCTACGCGGAGCTGGTGCGCGCGGTCAAGAACCGGGTGCCCGACATGCACGTGCACGCGTTCAGCCCGATGGAGATCGTCAGCGCTGCCGCCAAGGCGGGCAGCAGCGTCGAGGAGTGGCTGACCGAGCTGCGGGACGCCGGGTTGGACACGATCCCGGGCACCGCGGCCGAGATCCTCGACGACGACGTGCGCTGGGTGCTGACCAAGGGCAAGCTCCCGGCCGCGGAGTGGATCGACGTGGTCAGCACCGCCCACCGGCTCGGGATCCGCTCCTCCTCCACGATGATGTACGGGCACGTGGACACCCCGGAGCACTGGCTCGGCCACCTGCGCACCCTGGCCGGGGTGCAGGACACCGCGCGCGAGAACGGCAGCGCAGGCTTCACCGAGTTCGTCGCGCTGCCCTTCGTGCACCGCAACGCCCCGATCTACCTCGCGGGGCTGGCCAGGCCCGGGCCCACCCGCAGGGACAACCGCGCGGTGCACGCCATGGCGCGGCTGGCCCTGCACGGCCGGGTGGACAACATCCAGTGCTCCTGGGTCAAGTTGGGCGACGAGGAGACGGCCGAGGTGCTGTGCGGCGGGGCCAACGATCTCGGCGGCACGTTGATGGAGGAGACCATCAGCAGGATGGCCGGTTCCGAGCACGGATCGCAGCGCACGATCGAGCAGCTCGACGCGGTTTCGCGGCGCGCGGGCCGGAGCGCTCGGCAGCGGGACACCGCCTACGGGCCGGCCCCGGTGGTGCAGCTCGGGATCTCCGAGCAGCCGGTGTGAGCGGTTCGAGTTGAGCGGGGCGCCAGCGTTTCCGCCTCCTCCGGGGAGGGTGGAAACGCCGGCGCCGACTTCGTGCGGGGCCGGTTCACCGGCGCCCGGTGCCGACCGTGCGCGACGAATTCCGCGGCGAGCCCCGCTGGGGCGCGGCCGGCCGAGTTGCGCGGACGGTGCGCTCAGGAACCGGCCGTGAGGTCGTAGAGCGTGGCCTCGCCGACCTCGGTGGCGGTGTAGTTGCGCTGGACCCAGCTCTCGATCCGGGAGGCCGTCGTGTCCGTCGTGGACCCGGTGCGTCCGCCCATGATCGAGCCCGCGACGTAGTAGTGGATCCGCCCGTTGGTGACCAGCTCCTGGAAGCGTTCCAGGGTCGGGAACGGGTCCGTCCCGTTGAAGCCGCCGATGGCCATGACCGGTTCGCGGGCGGCGAGCTGGTAGCCGGCCGCGTTGCTGGATCCGGTCACCGCGGCCACCCAGGTGTAGGAGTCCGCGTCCTGCCGCAGCGTCTCCGCTACCTCGTCGCCCGCGACCTGGACGGAGAAGGGGCTGCCACCGCCGCCACCTCCGGAGGGGCCACCTGCTCCTCCGCCCATTCCTCCAGCCATTCCTCCGCCGGGACCTCCGCCGGTCCCCGAGGTCGGGCCGGTGGCTCCGCCACCTCCGCGACCTCCGGCGCCCGCGGGGGCGCCTCCTCCAGCGCCTCCGGGCCCTCCGCCGCCTCCGGGGCCGCCGGAACCGCTCGGGCCCGCGGAGGGCAGCACCCCGGTGTGCGGAGTGGCGGCGGTGGCCAGTGCGTAGGAGGTGGGAGCCGCGAGGCAGGCCACCAGGGCCAGCACGGCACCGGTCCTGGCTACCGCGCGGGTCAGGCCGTCGGCGAACAGCAGCAGGAACGCGCCGCCGAGTCCGGCCCCGGCGATGAGGAAGCGCAACCACGGGTTCCAGTCCGGGGTGCGCGCCAGTAGCAGGGCGGCCAGCACGACGGTGAGCACCACGGTGCCCGCCAGGGTGGTGCGGGCGCGCGGATCGGCGCGGCGGTCCCAGAGCAGCTTCGCCCCCGTGCCGAAGAGCGCGGCCACGGCTGGTGCCAGGGCCACGGTGTAGTAGGAGTGGATGATCCCGTTCGCGTAGCTGAACATCGTTCCGGTCAGCAGCAGCCAGCCGCCCCACAGCAGCAGCCCGGCCCGGGTGAGGTCGGTGCGCGGTGCCTTGCGGGTTGTCCAGAGCCCGACCGCCAGCGCGATCAGCGCAGCGGGGATCAGCCAGCCGATCTGGTCGCCCATCTCGCTGCCGAGCAGTCGGTTCCATCCGGCGTCGGAGTTGGTGTTGCCGAGTCCACCGGTCTCCTCTCCGGTCAGCCTGCCGAAGCCGTTGTAGCCGAAGGTGAGCTCCAGCAGGCTGTTGTGCTGGGACCCTCCGATGTAGGGGCGTGCCCCGGCAGGCCACAGCTCGACCAGCGCGATGTACCAACCGGCGGACAGCGTCACCGCGACCCCGCCCGCGAGCAGGTGCCAGAGCCGTCGCCACGGCGTGGTGGGGGCGGCCAGCAGGTAGACGAGCGCGAAGACGGGCAGCACCGCGAAGGCCTGGAACATCTTGGTCAGGAAACCGAACCCGATCGCGACTCCGGCCAGGACCAGCCACCACGGTCCGGCCCGTTCGGTGGCCCGCACCACGCAGTAGGCCGCGGCGACCAGCAGCAGCACCAGCAGGGCGTCCGGGTTGTTGAACCGGAACATCAGCACCGCCACCGGTGTCAGGGCCTGCACGGCTCCGGCGATCAGCCCCGCGGTTGGTCCCGAGCAGCGCCGCACCGTCGCGTACAGCAGTCCCACGGTGGCCACGCCGGCGAGGGCATGCGGCAGGAGCACGCTCCAGGAACCGAACCCGAGGATCCGCGCCGACAGCACCATCAACCACAGCGCCGCGGGCGGTTTGTCCACGGTGATCGCGTTGGAGGCGTCGCTGGAGCCGAACAGCCACGCCTTCCAGCTCTGCGTTCCGGCCTGCACCGCGGCCGAGTAGAAACCGTTGGCCCAGCCGGAGGCGTTCAGCGCCCACAGGTACAGCAGGGCGGTCAGCGCGAGCAGCGCCAGCAGCGCGGGGCGTACCCAGGCGGGGTCGTTCGGCCCGCCGCGCAGCATCCGCGCGAACCGATTGCCCGGGGCTCGCTCCTCGGGGGCGCTCGGCTCTCGCCGTCGGGTGAGGGTGTCCATGTTCGGCGAGCGTGCTCCCGGAAGCTGAACGTTGCCTGGACGTCGGCTGACCGTCGGCCGGGAGCCCACTGCGCGATCTTCCCGGACAGAACACCGGATCCGGGGTTCGTCATCGCGGTCGCGGGGTCGTCGCTCCCGTCGTTTTCCCGGCGAATCGTTACCTCGTTCCCGGCGAACGTCCAGCTTCCGCTGCCAGCGTGTGTTCCGCAGGAAGGGAACACGTCGTGGGAGTGCGGAACATAACCATGCGGGAAGAGACCGAGAGCACCACGAATCTTTTCCGGGAGGACGCCTCGAGCGAGCCCGGCAACAGCAGCCCCGTCGAGTCCGGTGGCGATTCCGGTAGTGACTCCGGCGGAGAGTCCGGTGGGAAGCGGGCTCCGTGGGGTGGGAACCGCACCGTCGCGGCAGTGCTGATCGCCTGCGGGCTCGCGGTGGCGGGCGGCGTGGCCGTGTACGCCGCCACTTCCGGGGGCTCCGGCGGTAGCGGCGCGATGGGTGGTGGCCCGGGAGGAGGCTTCCAGGCTCCCGGCGGTCGGTCCGGCGGCACCGGTGGGGCCTCCGCGCTGTCCGACGCGCTGCACGGGGAGTTCACCGTGCGGACCGAGCAGGGTGAGTACGCCACCAGGAAGCTGCAGACTGGGGACGTGACTGCGGTGGGCTCGGAGAGCCTCACCGTGGAGAGCGAGGACGGGTACAGCCGCAAGTACACTGTGGACACATCCACGGTCGTCGACGGCGGTGACTCCACGATCGACGACCTGAGCAGCGGGGAGACCGTGACCGTCGTGGCGACTCCGTCCGGGGACTCCGCCACCGCGAGCACCGTCACCAGCGAGCAGGCGAGCGGCGCTCCGGGCGGTGTTCCCGGCCAGGGAGGTGGCGCCACTGGGCAGGGCGGTGTTCCCGGTCAGGGCGGTGGTTCCGCGGGCAGTGGATCCGGCGCGGACACTGCTTCGGGGAACGACTGAGCCGGAAGCGACGTGCCGGGCGCGCTCCGCGAAGCGCTCGATCGACGCCCCGGTGGCGCACCGTGAGCACGGTTCGTCCGGTGCGGACGGATCGTGCTCGAGCCCGCGGAGGCCCGCTGTGCGATCGCCAGTACGCTCGCACCGCGCCGATCGTCGTGGAGCTGGACATGGGAATTCTCGACTGGTTGACCGGTACCGAGCGGCCGGACGGGAACGTGCCGCCGCGTTCACCCCAGGAGGTCCATCAGGCCCTGGTGGGAGTGAACAGACCGGACGCTTCTTTCCTCGTGCGGGACGGATCCCCCGAGGGGGTCGACCTGGTTTCCGAGTGGCGGGTCATGAACCCGGCCTGGTACGAGCACTTCAGGACGTTCAGCCAGCGCGAGTTCTACAGCGTCCTGATGCGGCTGAATCCTGAGAAGCGCGAGGTCCGCTCCACGGACCGGACGTGGACCGTGGACTGGACGCGCGGCTATCCCGAGCTCGTCCACGGGCTGGAGTACGAGCGCGGGCCGCAGAAGAAGCGCGAAGCGTCCTGGACGTTGAAACGGGACGAGAACGGCAAGCTCCGCGCGTACCGGCAGGCCACCTTCTCCTCCGAGGACCTGAAGGCCCCGCTCAGGGAGGCGGTCCTCGCCCACGGCTGGACCTGGCGCGGCGTCGCCTTCGGCAAGCTGTGAGCGGGGAGGCAATCCGGAGCAGTCATCCTCCGGCGCTGGTCGACGTGTCCGATCCCGAGCGGCGCGTGGTCTCCCCGGGAGAACGACTCGGACGTGGTGACTCCACCACCGGACGGGGCCTTGGTCGGACACCGGAGGTCCGCCCGCGAGCGACGACGGGACGTTGTGGGGGTCGGTGGTGCCTACTAAGATCCACATCGCCAGCACCGGAAGTCACAGCCGAATAACGCGACCGCGGAACCGCAGGACAAAAAGGGGTAGGCCCCGCACGCGCGGGGATGGACCCCTCGTCGCAGTCGTTGCAGACGATCTGGTGTTGTAGGCCCCGCACGCGCGGGGATAGACCTCCCACACAGTCCACCCCACACAGGCAGACTCGGTAGGCCCCGCACGCGCGGGGATGGACCCGGGGACGGGCTGTGTTCGTGGATGCGGATGCACGCGGACACTGGCCGGGCGGACGCGGTGATCGGCTCGGGCATGACCCGTGGCCGGGCGACGATCACGATCGAGCCGTCCGCCGGGGTGTTCCGCACCGAGGGGTGTCAGCCGTGGGAGCGGACGCCCCGTTCGTCGTAGTGCTGTCGCTCGGTTGGCGATTCCGCTCGGAATCGTCTGCGATCGCACTGCCCTGCCGGAGGTGATCGCAGATGGCGGGCACGTGTTCGATGTGCGGGCGCGATGCCGAGCGGGACTCCGCGTTGTGCGAGCGGTGCCGCGGCGAGAAGGAATAAGGTTGCCGCCCCGTCGGCACGGGGGCGGTTAGTCTCTGCGGGACCAGGCGCGGGTACAGGCGTTGGCGAACGCTATCCCCTGCCACGAACGGCGCAGGAACCAGTTGCGCCACGCCTCCGCCCACTGAGGATGCGCCTCGATCTGCTCCGGTCGCCACACCCCTTCGGGGTAGTCCAGATCTGCTCGCCACTGCTCCTTGAGGAGCTCGCGACGCCGGATCGCGTCCACGACATCGGCGTTGTCGTAGTCGACCTCATCGTCCGAGGGGTCCGCAGGCAGAGCGTCCCACTTGCCGAACTCCGAGGACGCAGGGAATGGACGTAGCACGCCCCCTACGTACACCGAGCCCCCGACCTCGTCAGGCCGGGGGCTCGGTCGTGGTCGACGCTTCACTCGAAGCGGTCGGACTTCACCGCGTCGAGGAAGGCCTGCCACTGCTGCCGGTCGGCAGTGAAGTAGCCGAGGCTGCGGTCCTTGGTGTCGCGCACCGCCGCACCGTCACCGATCCGGCCGACCTCGACGCAGCTCGTCTGCTGTTGGGAGCGAGTCGACTTGCGCCAGCCTTCGGGGTGTACTGTCATGCTTGTCCTTCCATTTCGTCTCGTATCTTGGCGATGAGCCCGACCGAGTCTTCTGGGCTCATCGCCAACTGTTGCAGGGTAGTTGTTGCCGCTTCGTAGGCGAGGACGTCCTTTTCCTTGTGGAGAAACGCGGTGGAGTGGAAGTGCTCCACGTGCACGATCGGTGCTGACTTCGGGAAGTTGAACAGGATGAACGACCCGGCGTGCGCGGGGTGCCAACGAGTGCTTCCCGCCGGAAGGATCTGCACGGTGATGTTGGGGCGTTCGGCCATCGCCGTGATGTGGTGCAACTGATCGACCATCGTCCTGTAGCCACCGAGCGGTTCACGTAGAGCCACTTCCCAGATGAGCGCAACGAACTCGGGAGCGTCGCGGCGCATCAGTGCATCGCGGCGTCCGACGCGCATGGCCACGCGGGCATCCACATCGTTGCTGGTTTCGCCGAGGATGGCGCGTGCGTAGTCCGAGGTTTGCAGTAGGCCCGGAATCACGATGGTGGCCACGTCCGTGATCCGCTGCGCGGTGCGTTCGAACTCGATCAGCGTGGTGAGTTCGCGGCGGATACCGGTATGGCTGGTATCCAACCAGTTCGGCTGGTCGGCGTCGCGGGCCATGTCGACCAGCTCGTCGTATTTCGCGCCGACGACGCCGAGAGTGGCGAGGATCTGCGCGACGTCTTCGGGTTTTGGGGTACGCGCTCCGGTCTCGTAGCGCGAGATCGACACGTAGCTCACGTCGAGCTGATTTGCTAGCTCACGTTGTTTTACTCCTGCCGCAATTCGGCATTCGCGCAGTTCAGCGCCGAGTGCACGTGCTTTCGGAGGATGCTCGTTGTTACCAGCCATGAAATCAGCGTAAGCATCGATGAATTACCAGACAACACACGAACAGGGCATTGCAAGCGACTTACCGGTAAGCGATGGTGATCTGGAAATCGCAGATATTTGGTAATCGACCACTGGGAGCCTAAGTCATGACGACGAGATCCGGATCACTTGATGGCCCTGGCGTGAAGGTGCCGTGTGACTCCGAGGGTGGGGTGGCGTCGCTCCGGGTGTCGCGGGTGGACGGCCAGATCCGGATCACTACGCCGACGATCTGGAACCGGACCACGTGGACGGTCGAGCAGGCGCGGCAGCTGCGGGATGTGCTCGACGTGGCGATCCGGGGGCAGGTATGAAGTCGGGAGCTCTGGCCGTGTGGGCCGCGCACGAGCAGTGGCGCATGGAACAGCTGGCCTACGACATTCCCCGCGGTGCGGCCACGGGCCAGCAGTGCCGCGACGCGGCCGTGACCTTCGAGCGGATCGCCGAGAAGCTGCGCGGTTATGCCGACGAGCTCGACGGGACGGAGACCGTCGAGGGAGACGTCGATGAGTAGCGGCCCGTTACCGGCAGCGCCCGTCCGAGCGGACGCAGCACTGACCGAGGTGATCCCCGCAGCGATCCGAGGGCCGCGCTGGTCGCACTGGCGCGGCACGCTGCCGCTGTCCGCCGTGGCGAAGCACCGACCAGGCAGGACCAATCTGCCAGCTCGCCCTCCCGAACCTGTCCCAGGGCTGTATCCGCACCCGGACGAGGATCTGCTGGCCCGCGTGCTGCGCGGACTCCGCGCCCTGTAGTCCACACCCCGGCGCCGTTCGAGCCCCAGCCTCCGGCGCCGGGTCGCCGCCCGGCCGGTGCTCGCCCCCGAGGGCATCGGCCGGGCTCCCACCACCCCCGTACGGAGACACCCATGACCGAGACTCTGCCGACGCGCTGGGTCGACCACGAACTGCACTGGCACGCACACCTGTCCGAACATTCCAGCACCGCGAAGCTGCGCCGCAACTACTCCCCCGAGGCGGTGCTGTCCACCCCGCAGGCCGGAGCCGAATGGATCGCCGAGCAGCTCACCGCCCACAGCGCGGCCACGATCGCCATCGAATGGCACACCCCTGGGACGTGACCCTCGACGGCCCCGGCATGCGCGACGCCACCCGCGACCGACACACGCTGGCGGCCGGGCTGCCCGTCGACGCACTGATCGCCACGGCCACCGGGGAGCTCGATCAGCTCATCACGCGAGTGAGCGAGACACCAGCACACGAAGTCGGTCTGTGCTACGTCTGGGACCGCCAGTGCCGATCATGGCGCGTCCCCGAAGGAGAGGCCTTCCCCGAACACTCCCTGCGTGTCGCGCTCGACCCGACCGCGAGATCGGCGCGCTCAGCTATCACCACTACCAGCACGAGCTCCTCGACTCCCACAACCCGCACACCACCGAGGAAACGCCCCACCTGCGTCCACTGGAAACCCGGCCAGTGGTACTGACCCCGGCTGCGTCCCGGAACGGAAGTGGTTCTCACAGCGGGAAAGCGCTGCTAGGATCGCAGGTCATCGAGGTGTAGGCCCCGCACGCGCGGGGATGGACCAACGCTTGGCGCAGCCCGTCGAGGTCGTCGGGCGTAGGCCCCGCACGCGCGGGGATAGACCCCTGTACGACCTGCTGGACGAGGTGGGCGAGCGGTAGGCCCCGCACGCGCGGGGATAGACCTCGATGCTGGCGCCCTCGTTCGGGGAGTTCCACGTAGGCCCCGCACGCGCGGGGATAGACCCAGCCCCGTGTGGATCATGGTTCCGATGTTGGCGTAGGCCCCGCACGCGCGGGGATAGAGCTGCCGCGCTCGCGCTCGCGATGCTTTGCCAGGAGTAGGCCCCGCACGCGCGGGGGTAGCCCTGCGCAACGCCTGCGCCGGATGGCTGCACGCCGAAGCACGCCGAGATCGGGAAGCCGTGCGGCCGCTCGACGAGGTCGAACGGATTGCCGCCGAGATCGGAAGCGGCCATCCGTTCCGGTCTCGGATCCTCCGGCGCTGGTCGACGTGTCCGATCCCGAGCGGCGCGTGGTCCTGCGACTGGTTCTCACCGCGAATCAGCAGCAGTTCACCGAGTTGACGGATGATTTTCACCAGTTCGTCGCCTCGGTATCGCCCGACGAGTCGATCGAGGCGCAGTACGCTGAGTGAGCGCGGATCGGTCCGCGCTCCGTGCCGAGTTCCGACCGGGGGCCGACCGGGTTCCGCCCGATTCCTGCCGGATTTTCCGTCGGAGCGGGCGCAACCCCGCCTCGGCCCGGGCGTCCCACGGGTGGGGACAGGTGTCCCTCCGGGGCGGTCGTGCGTGCCCGCCCCCGGTGCGTCCTCGTGCGTGTGCGACCGATTACGATCTGCGCGGTCATCACACGATCGTGGAACGTCGCCGTTCCGGCGGTTCGGTGGATCGTTCCTGGGGCGCACGGGTTGGGTGACGTGCGCGGGTCGTGCTCGCGACTCCGCGCTGCTTCGAGATGCGAGATCCGACCAGGGAGGCAGAGCTCGTGCGTAAACACACGGCTCGCGCGGGTGCGTGGCTGTCAGCGCTCGTGTTGACGTTGCTCACGGGCGGCGTCTCGGCGCACGCCGCTGTTCCGGAGTACCACACGCAGGCTCAGGCGACCCCGCTGGACGCGCTGAGCACCCCGGTGGGGCTGGTGACCGTCGCGCTCGGTGTCACGGGAATGCTCGTCGGGGCGCTGCGCAGGAAGAAGGTTCCCGTGCAACCGGAGAACCAGCGCAGGACGTGACCCCCGGCAACCCCCGCGCCCCTGGAGTCGCGCTTCGCGGGGATCAGGCCGGTGGTGGCGCGGCCCCTCGGACGAAAACCGCTGGGATCGCTCTGCCAGAATCGTGAACGTGCACAGCGAGAGTTCAGTTGCCGAGGAGTCCGGCGCGTCGTCGGCACGTCAGCGCGTCTTCTCCGGTATCCAGCCCACTGCCGGTTCTTTCCAATTGGGGAACTATCTCGGAGCGCTGCGCAACTGGATAGCGCTGCAGGAGTCGCACGACGCCTTCTACTGCGTGGTCGACCTCCACTCGATCACCATTCCCAAGGATCCCGCCGAGCTGCGCGCCAACACCCGCAACGCGGCCGCCCAGCTGCTGGCGCTGGGGATCGACCCGGAGCGCAGCACGCTATTCGTACAGAGCCACGTCCCCGAGCACGCCCAGCTGAGCTGGGTGCTGGAGTGCCTGACCGGCTACGGTGAGGCCGCGCGGATGACCCAGTTCAAGGACAAGTCCGCGCGGCAGGAGGACGAGCACGTCAGCGTCGGGCTGTTCACCTACCCCGCGCTGATGGCGGCCGACATCCTGCTCTACGGAACCGACCTGGTCCCGGTGGGCGAGGACCAGCGCCAGCACCTGGAGCTGAGCCGCACGCTCGCCCAGCGCTTCAACTCGCGCTTCGGGCGGACCTTCAGCGTGCCCGACGCGCACATCCCCTCCGACACGGCCCGGATATTCGACCTGCAGGATCCGACCTCGAAGATGAGCAAGTCGATCCCCTCCGGGGTCGTGGAGTTCATGGAGGACCCCAAGCGCACCGCGAAGAAGATCCGCTCCGCGGTCACCGACAACGAGCGCGACGTCCGCTACGACCCCGAGAACAAGCCGGGGGTGAGCAACCTGCTGGTCATCTACTCCGGCATGACCGGCAGGTCCGTGGCCGAGCTGGAGACGGCCTACGAGGGCAGCGGCTACGGGGACCTCAAGAAGGACCTGGGGGCGGTGCTGGTCGACTTCCTGACGCCCTTCCAGACCCGCGTCCAGGAGTACCTGGACGACCCGGCGGAGCTGGACAAGATCCTGCACCGCGGCACGGAACGCGCCCGCTCGGTGGCCTCCGAGACCCTGCGCGCGGCCTACGACCGCGTGGGATTCCTGCCTTCGGTGGGCTGAACTGATCCTTTTGGGGTAGCCTTCCACCGAAGTTCGACGGTGCGGAGGTGAGCAGTGGCCGACCGTAGTCAGCCCGGACGTGCCGCGCAGCGCAGCCCCGCACCGGGCAGGGTCGAACGGCTGCGCGGCAGGTACCCGTGGTTCGACCGCCTCGTCCGAGCGGCCCAGCGCTACCAGCGGAACTACGGGGACTACTACGCCGCCGCGATCACCTACTTCAGCGTGCTCGCGCTCGTGCCGCTGCTGATGATCGCCTTCGCGATCGCCGGTTTCGTGCTCACCAGCAACCCGGACCTGCTGGAGCGCCTCCAGGGCTCGATCGCCGAGTCCGTGCCCAGCGCCCAGCTGAGCGAGCTGGTCAACGGGGTGGTGGAGGAGTCGATCGAGCAGGCGGGCGCCGTGGGGATCATCGGGCTGTTGGCCGCCCTCTATTCCGGTCTCGGCTGGATGAGCAACCTGCGTGAGGCGCTGACCGCGCAGTGGGGGCAGGGGCCCACCGCGATGTCCATGCCCCGCCGGATGCTCGCCGATCTGGCCGCCCTGCTCGGGCTGGGGCTGGCCATGGTCGTTTCGTTCGGCATCAGCGCCCTTGGCGGCGGTGTGGGGCGAATGCTGTTCCGGATGGCCGGGGTGGAGAACACCGCCGCGGCCGACTTCGTGCTGTGGGTGCTGGCCCTGCTGCTGTCGCTGGCCGCGAGCTGGCTGGTGTTCCTGTGGGTGCTGGCCAGGCTGCCCAGAAAGCCCGTGGTGCTCCGGACGGCGGTGTGGGGCGCGTTGTTCGCGGCCGTCGGTTTCGAGGTGCTCAAGCAGGTCGGCGTGCTCTACCTGAACAGCCTGAGCGGCTCCCCGGCCGCGGCCGCCTTCGGTCCGATACTCGGCCTGCTGGTCTTCGCCTACCTGACCTCCCGGTTCCTGCTGTTCGTGACCGCGTGGACGGCCTCGGCGGGGGCGAACCTGCGAATGCTCTCCCCGGAACCGCCCCCGCCTGCCGTGATCAGACCCGTGGTGGGGCAGCGGGGCGGCGCACGTGCCGTGCTCGGGATGTTCGGGCTCGGTGTGCTGCTCGGGTGGTTGACCCGCGGACGCCGCTGACGTTCTGGAGCGCAGGCGGTGCGGGCCGCGCGGGGGCGCTGCCCGATGTCCGGGCACCCGCAGCGAACCCCCGAGTGAGGTTTCCCCGCGGAACCACCCGAGCGAACCGATCCGCGTGCGCTCTCCGCGGGCTTCGGTTCAGCGGCTCTTCCTCCGGTGCAGCACCACGGTCGTCAGCACGGCCAGGGCGGCCAGCAGCGTGCCGAGGAAGCCGAGGACGGGAGGGATCCCGCGGGATTCGTCGGAGCCCGCGGCCTGCCGCGGGGACTCCGCGGTTCGCCGGGCGTCGGGAGTGGCCGATGTGGTGGTGCGCGGCGCGGCCAGCTCGCCCACCTTTCCGCGCTCGGTCAGCCGGAACCCGTGGTCCAGCAGCGCGGCGGCCTGCTCGGACATCTCGACCGGGCGGTGCTCCCCGCGCAGCAGCACGGCGACCAGCCGGTGCCCGCCGCGCTCGGCGGCCACCACCCTGGTGTGCCTGGCGTCGTCGGTGAAACCGGTCTTGCCGAACAGGGCCCCGGGGTAGTTCATGGCCACATCGCTGTCACTGGCGATGCGCAGCGGCGGCTGCCCAGGGGGAGTGGGCAGCTCGGCCCGACGGGTGCTCGCGATCTCCGCGAACTCGGGGTTGGCCATGGCAGCGCGCAGGATCAGCGCCAGATCGTAGGCCGAGGTGCTCATCCCGGGTCCGTCCAGTCCGGACACGGTGGCGGCCCTGGTGTCGGTCGCGCCGAGCCGCCGGGCCAGCTCGTTCATCCGCCGCACGGTTTCCCGCCGCCCGCCGAGCTCGCGCGCGAGAGCGTGCGCGGCGTCGTTGCCCGACTGCAGGATTAGTCCGGTCAGCACCTGACGAGCCGTGTAGGTGACCCCCGGTTCGAGGCCGACCGAGCTGCCCTCGGTAGCCGCGTCGGCCCGGGTGGCCGTGATCTCGTCGGACAGCTCGAGCTCGCGGACCGCGACGAGCGCGGTGAGGATCTTGATCACCGAAGCGGGGCGGTACCTGCCGTGCGGGTTCCGCGCGGCCAGCACGTCGCCGCTGCCCAGCTCGGCGACCACCCAGCCCTTCGCCCCCACCTCCGGGGGCGGGGGAGGTGCCTGCGGTGGTGCCACGACCCCGCAGGCGCCCATCCGCTCCCCGCCGGGCGGCTCGTCCGGCACCGGCAGCGGATCCGGGGTGGGCTCGCCCGGTGGAGGGACCTCGGAACTGTCCACGGGGGACGGGGGCAGCGTGGCGTTCGAACAGGCCGCGCCCGCTTCCCGGTGGTTCCGGGCGTCCGCGGCGGCGAGGGACGGCGGCGCCAGCAGGGACAGCGCGGTCATGGACGCGAGCAGGCACCTGAGAGCCGGTGGGACGCGGCCGGACGCCGGGGGCGCTGCCGTGGGCACTGCTGGGGGCACGCGAGTCAGCCTAGATCAGGTGGGCGGGAACGCGAATCCGCCGAGCGGACCCCACGATGCTGTGGGCGTGGGCACAGCACGATACTGAGGGCGTGCGTATCTCACGTGGTATGGGACTGTTCCTGCTCGCCTTCGGCGTCTGGTCGTGGGTGCTGTGGCCGACCTTCTTCAAGAACATCCTCGCCAGCGAGGACTCCTGGTCGGGCGGGTCGCCGACGCCCTTCCTGTGGGTGCACCTGGTGATCGCGACCGTCTCGCTCGTGCTGGGCACGATCATCGGTGTGCTCGGGTGGCGCGGTTACCGAGCAGCGCGCGACTGAGCGACTCGTTGCTGCCCGGAGCCGGGGAGCTTCCGCGTGAACCGGCGCCGGGCAGCGGCTTCCGGAAGGACGGGCCCCGCGCGCCACCCCCGGAACGGGGGCGCCACGCGGGGCCGGTGGGGACGCTCGGCGCTGGAGGGGGCTCGCTCAGCGCCTGCGGAACATCAGGGCCCGCTTGACCTCCTGGATCGCCTTGGTCACCTGGATGCCGCGCGGGCAGGCGTCGGTGCAGTTGAACGTGGTCCGGCAGCGCCACACCCCGTCGATGTCGTTGAGGATGTCCAGGCGCTCCTCGGCGGCCTCATCCCTGCTGTCGAAGATGAACCTGTGGGCGTTGACGATCGCCGCGGGGCCGAAGTAGGAGCCCTCGGACCAGTACACCGGGCACGAGGTGGTGCACGCCGCGCACAGGATGCACTTGGTCGTGTCGTCGAAGCGCTCCCGCTCGGCGACCGACTGGAACCGCTCGCGCGTCGGGTCGTTGCCGGTGGTGACCATGTAGGGCTTGATCGCCTTGTAGGCCTCGAAGAAGGGCTCCATGTTGACCAGCAGGTCCTTCTCCACCGGCAGGCCCTTGATCGGCTCCACGGTGAGGGTGGTCTCGCCCTTCTTGGCGAACATGTCCTTCATCAGGACCTTGCAGGCCAGCCGGTTGACGCCGTTGATCCGCATGGCGTCCGAGCCGCAGACACCGTGGGCGCAGGAGCGCCGGAAGGTCAGCGTCCCGTCGATGTACCACTTGATGTAGTGCAGCAGGTTGAGCACGCGGTCGCTCGGCATGGCCGGGATCCGGTAGGACTCCCAGTGCAGGTCGTCGTCGACCTCGGGGTTGTACCGCTCGATCTTGACCGTGACCATCGTGGCGCCCTCCGGGATCGGAGGGGCGTCCGAGGGGAGGTCCGCGGTCTCGCTGTTCGCGTTCTTCGTGGGGGCGGTCATCAGTACTTACGCTCCATCGGCTGGTACCGGGTCATGGTGACGGGCTTGTAGTCCAGGCGAATGTCCGAGCGGAAGCCGGTCAGCCCGAGCGGTGCGTTCGGGTCCTCTTCGTCGGGCAACTGCTTGTACTGCATGCTGTGCCGCATGAAGTTGGTGTCGTCGCGCGTCGAGTAGTCCTCGCGCGCGTGTCCGCCACGTGATTCCTTGCGGGCCAACGCGGAGTTGACCAGAGCTTCGGCCAGATCCAGCAGGAAGCCCAGTTCGATGGCTTCCAGGAGATCGTGGTTGTAGCGCTTGCCCTTGTCGTGCACGGCCACTCGGCCGTACCGCTCCTTGAGCAGCTGCACGTCCGACAGCGCCTGCTTGAGGGTCTCCTCGGTGCGGTACACCGAGGCGTTGGCGTCCATCGTCTCCTGCAGTGCCGTGCGGATGTTGGCGACGCGCTCGCCGCCCTCCGCCGTGCGCAGGTGGTTGACCATTCCCTCGACCAGCTTGGCCGGTTCCTCGGGGAGCTCGAGGAAGTCGTTGCTGTTGGCGTACTCGGCGGCCGCGATTCCCGCGCGCCTGCCGAACACGTTGATGTCCAGCAGGGAGTTGGTCCCCAGCCGGTTGGAGCCGTGCACCGAGACGCAGGCGACCTCGCCCGCGGCGTACAGCCCGGGAACGACGCTCTCGTTGTCGGCGAGGACCTCGGCGTCCACGTTGGTGGGAACGCCGCCCATCGCGTAGTGGGCCGTCGGGTAGACCGGGACCGGCTCGTTCAGCGGCTCCACACCGAGGTAGGTGCGGGAGAACTCCGTGATGTCGGGGAGCTTGCTCTCCAGCACGTCCTCGCCGAGGTGGGTGACGTCCAGCAGCACGTGGTCCTTGTTCGGGCCCGCGCCGCGTCCCTCGAGCACCTCCATGGCCATGGACCTGGCCACGATGTCCCGCGGGGCGAGGTCCTTGATGGTGGGGGCGTAGCGCTCCATGAAGCGTTCGCCGTCGGCGTTGCGGAGGATGCCGCCCTCGCCGCGCACGGCCTCGGAGATCAGGATGCCCAGCCCGGCCAGGCCCGTCGGGTGGAACTGGTAGAACTCCATGTCCTCCAGCGGCAGGCCCTTGCGGTAGACGATGCCCAGGCCGTCGCCGGTCAGGGTGTGCGCGTTCGAGGTGGTCTTGAAGACCTTGCCGAAACCGCCGGTCGCGAAGATCACGGACTTGGCCTGGAAGACGTGGATCTCGCCGGTGGCGAGCTCGTAGGCCACCGCGCCGGTGCACCGCTGGGTGCCGTCGGCGTCGGTGGTCATGTTGACGTCCAGGACGTAGAACTCGTTGAAGAACTCGACGCCGTGCTTGATGCAGTTCTGGTAGAGGGTCTGCAGGATCATGTGCCCGGTGCGGTCGGCCGCGTAGCAGGACCTGCGCACGGGGGACTTCCCGTGATCCCTGGTGTGCCCGCCGAAGCGGCGCTGGTCGATGCGCCCCTCGGGGGTGCGGTTGAACGGCAGCCCCATCTTCTCCAGGTCGAGCACCGCGTCGATGGCCTCCTTGGCCATGATCTCGGCCGCGTCCTGGTCGACCAGGTAGTCACCACCCTTGATGGTGTCGAAGGTGTGCCACTCCCAGTTGTCCTCCTCGACGTTGGCGAGGGCGGCGCACATCCCGCCCTGGGCGGCACCGGTGTGCGACCTGGTCGGGTAGAGCTTGGTCAGCACGGCGGTACGGGCGCGTTGGCCGGACTCGATCGCGGCGCGCATTCCTGCGCCGCCCGCACCGACGACGACCACGTCGTACTTGTGGAATTGCATGGTGGTCTCCTTGGCTCGTCGCCTGCTGTCCGGGCGCCGTCAGCTGATGCTCGGGTCGAAGGTGAACAGCACGTACGTCCCCAACACCACGGTCAGCACGATCGAGCAGTACAGCAGCATCTTCAGCCAGAAGCGGGTATGGTCAGAACGCGAGTAGTCGTTAATGACCGTACGCAGTCCGTTTCCGCCGTGCAGACCAGCCAACCACAGCATCAGCAGGTCCCAGACCTGCCAGAACGGGGAGGCCCAGCGGCCTGCCACGAAGGCGAAGTCGATGCGGTGCACCCCGCCCTCCAGGAACAGCATGATCAGCATGTGTCCGAGGACGAGGAACAGCAGCACGACACCGGACAACCGCATGAAGATCCAGCTGTAGAGCTCGAAGTTGCTGCGGCGGGCGGCCGGACGTGCCGAGGAACGCGGCTTGTCGACGGAAAGTGGTGCTTCTGTGGTGGTCATGGTGGTACTAGCCCCCGAACATTTCCGTGACGGCACGAGTGATCATGCTGATGGCGGCCGGGATGATCAGCACCAGCCAGAGCACCAGAACGGTCCACAGCATCGGCCGTTGAAACCTCGGCCCCTCGGCCCAGAAGTCGACGAGCATGACGCGGATCCCGTTGAAGGCGTGGAAGAGCACCGCTGCGAGCAGGCCGAGCTCGAACACGATCATCAGCGGGTGTTTGTAAGTGTTGATCACGGTGTCGTACGCGTTCGGCGAGACCCGCACCAGCGCGGTGTCCAGTACGTGTACGAACAGGAAGAAGAAGGTGAGCACGCCCGTGATCCGGTGGGCGACCCACGACCACATGCCCAGGTCGCCGCGGTAGAGGGTGCCCTTCGCGCGAGGCCTGCTCTCGCGCGGTTGCCCCTCCGCCGCGGTGGCGGTTGTGCTGGCCATGACGGAAGGCCTCCAACGTCGCTGGTGGACTCTGGATCCGTCCCGGTGGCTGTAGCGCGGATCGGCCCGTGGTCGCAGCGTCCACGCCCGTGCCGATTACCCGAACGGACCCTTGACCCATGGGATGCTAGACCCGCGGAGTTCGCCTGTCCTACTCGCATGTGCCCGCTGTGATCGAGTAGACAGCCGAACGGGGCGGGTTGATCGATGTAGATGCCGAAAAACGGGGGAAGCGGGCTCCGCTCCGGAATCGTCAATCCCGCCCGCGCGAGATCCGCATCACCCCCGTCGTGGCCGCGCACGCGGCCACGTCCGTGCGCAGCCCGGTTCTGGGCGGATGTTGACATATTTCACTTCCGCGGGCGACGTGGCGATCGGGCGGGCAGCGGTGCGGAACGGTTCCGGCCGCGGTGAATGCCACCCGATCGAGGGTTGAAGCGAGCGGATCAGCGGTGCGGACCGGCGGAGTGCGCTGCTGCGGGGCGAGCACGGGGCGTTCACTCCGGTGAGCGGCTATCTTGAGGGTGTCTCCGAGCGAACGCGGGGGTGAGGAACACGTGGCTGACGAGGACTCGATCGATTGGCCCGCGTTGCGGGCCGCGGCGACTTTCGCGGCCGAGCACGCCTACTGCCCCTACTCCGGCCTCGCGGTGGGGGCGGCGGCGCGCTGCACGGACGGCCGGGTGATCGTCGGGTGCAACGTGGAGAACGCTTCCTACGGGCTGACGCTGTGCGCCGAGTGCACTCTGGTGGGAGAGCTCCGCATGACCGGGGGCGGAAGCCTGGTAGCCGTGTCCTGCAGGGACGGGCAGGGCAACCTGATGATGCCCTGCGGCAGGTGCAGGCAGCTCCTCCACGAGCTGGGCGGGCCGGAGTGCCTGGTGGACACCCCGGACGACGTCCTGCCCATGCGGCAACTGCTGCCGCGCGCTTTCGGCATGTCCACCTGAGCACGGTCGTCGAACCGGTCCGCACCGGGGTGGCGCAGCAGCTCCTGCCCCGCGAACCTCGCGTCCGGAGCCGAGATCGGGTAATGATTGGTCCCCCGGCTCGCAGTGCCGGGGGATAACGCCCCTGAGGAGTCCGCTGGAGCTCTCGGATGCAGCACACCGCCCACACCGCCGTCGAGATCATTCGCGCCAAGCGAGACGGGCACAGGCTCTCCGCGGAGCGGATCTCCTGGGTGCTCGAGGCCTACACCAGGGGCGAGGTGGCCGAGGAGCAGATGTCGGCCCTGGCCATGGCGATCCTGCTCCAGGGGATGGACGAGCGGGAGACGGCGGACTGGACGAGGGCGATGGTCGACTCGGGCGAGGTCGTGGACCTGGCGGGGCTGGAGCGCCCGACGGTGGACAAGCACTCGACGGGAGGGGTCGGCGACAAGATCACCCTGGTGCTGACCCCGCTGGTGGCCGCGTGCGGAGCGGCCGTGCCCCAGCTTTCCGGGCGCGGACTCGGCCACACCGGAGGAACGCTCGACAAGCTGGAGTCCCTGCCGGGCTGGCGCGCCCGGCTGTCCGCCGCGGAGCTGCGCCGCAACCTCGAGGAGGTGGGGGCCGTCATCTGCGCGGCCGACGAGCGCATCGCACCGGCCGACCGCAAGCTGTACGCGCTGCGGGACGTCACCGGGACCGTGGAGTCGATCCCGCTGATCGCGAGTTCGATAATGAGCAAGAAGAAGGCGGAGGGCACCGACGCGCTGGTGCTCGACGTCAAGTGCGGTTCGGGCGCCTTCGTGCAGCAGCGCGCCGAGGCCGCGCTGCTGGCCGACACCCTGATCTCGATCGGAACCGCCACCGGCCTGCGGACCAGCGCGTTGCTGACCCCCATGTCGACCCCGCTCGGGCGGAACGTGGGCAACGCCCTCGAAGTCGCCGAGGCCGTGCGGGTGCTGCGCGGGGAGGGGCCTGCGGACGTCACCGAGCTGACGCTCGCGCTGGCTCGCGAGATGATCGACCACTGCGGCCTGAGCGGGGTGGATCCGGCCGAGGTGTTGAGCTCCGGAAGGGCACTTTCCCGCTGGGAGGACCTGGTGCGGGCCCAGGGCGGGGATCCGGACGCGGAGCTGCCGGAAGCCGCCCACGTGCGCACGGTTCCCGCTCCCGCCACGGGGTGGCTGGCCGCGCTGGACGCCTACGCCGTGGGGGTGGCCGCTTCCCGGCTGGGGGCGGGGCGCACGCGCAAGGAGGACGAGGTGCGACACGGGGCCGGAGTGCGCTGCCTGGCCAAACCGGGTGAGCGGGTGGAGTCCGGTCAACCCCTGCTGGAGCTGCACACCGACACCCCGGAGGCCTTCGAACGCGCACTGGCAGCCCTGGAGGGGGCCTGCGAGGTCACCGACGGTCCGGTTGATCCGGAGCCGGTCGTGCTCGAACGCCGCACGGGCGGGAGTGAGACGTGAAACCGGCTGCGAACCGACCCACGCGTTCTCGGCCGACCGAGCTGCGGCGGGGAGGGGCGCCCCCGCTCGGACCCGCCCGCTGCTGAGTCAACCGCTCACGACTCGGCGTGAGCGGCCGCTCGACGCGCGCCTCCGACGAGGGGAGTTGTCGCATGCGGGTGATCCCGCCGGAGCAGCTCCGGCGGGACTCGCTCCCCACGCGATCCCTCGCAAGCGACGACCGGTGCGGCACCGGCCGACGTCGGAACCGATCCCGAGCCGACGAGGTGCTCCGCCGCGCGGTCACCCACCACGGCCCGGACGGGTAGACCTCCCTCAGGCCGTGTCGGCCGTGTAGTCGTCGTCGGGGTCCTCGGTGCCGCCCTGCTTGTCCGCTTCCCGCTTGGCGCTCTTGGACCGACCGCGGCGCTGCTGACGTGGCAGCGTGGTCGGCGGGGAGACGGCGGCGTTGTTGTTGCTGGGTGCCGCTCCACCACCGAGGATCAGCTCGGCGAAGGTGGCCATGG
Organism: Actinopolyspora sp. BKK2; assembly: GCF_011291845.1. NCBI lineage: Bacteria > Bacillati > Actinomycetota > Actinomycetes > Actinopolysporales > Actinopolysporaceae > Actinopolyspora > Actinopolyspora sp. BKK2. Next base: position 653,641 of record NZ_JAANTE010000002.1, read on the forward strand.
CCTCGTCGAGCTGCCCGGCGTGCTTGCGCTCGCTCTCCTCGTTGGCATTGCGCACCAGCGAGTCCAGCGACTCCGAGTCGGGGCGTTCGGCGAGGGTGCCCTGCAGCTGCGACAGGTCGTTGCTGAGCGTGCTGCTGACGTCGCCGATCCGCTCGGTGACTCCGCTCTCCACCGAGTCGATCCGGTTGTTGACGTTCTCCTCGACCGAGTCGATCCGACCGGAGACCTCGTTCAGGCGGCCCGCCAGTGATTCGAGCCGGTCGGCGAGCTGCTGCAACCGCTCGGTGGGGTCCACCGCGGGACGCTCGGCGAGCGAGTCCAACTTGCCGTTGATCTTCTCGGAGCTCTCGGAGATGCTCTCCCCGACACCGTTGCGGACCTCCTGGGCCGCCTCGGTCACCGAGCGCTGCAACGACTCCCTGGTGCCGTCGAGATGTTCGTGCACGCCCTCGTCGATCTCGGCGAACCGCCCGCGCAGACTGGTCTCCATCTGCTCGAGACGCTCCCGCAGCGGTTCCTGGACCGAACCGGGGACCTCGTCGAGGCGAGTGTCCTGCTTGTCCAGGTGCTGACCCAGCTCTTCGAGACGCTGGTGGACGTGCGCGAGCTTTTCCTCCAGACCGTCCATCCGGCCGGTGACGCCGTCGAAACGGCCCGCCATCCCGTCGAGTCGGCCGTCCAGCTGGGCGAACGGCTTGGAGAGCTTGTCGGCGAGTCCTTCGACCTGGGTGTTGAGCCCCGCGATCGCGTTTTCCTGGGACTCCAGTTTGGATAGTGCCTCGTCGAGTCGTTCGGCGAGCACGCTGACTTCGGTGCGATCGGGCAGCTCGGACAGCCGTTTGCGTACGGAGCCGAGGGACTCCAGCGGCGACATCCGGGCGTTGATCTCGTCGAGAGCGTCGAAGATCTGCTGCTGTTCGCTTTCGCGGATCTCCGCTGCCCGCGTCAGCATGTTCCGCATACGGTCGAACGACACCGTGTCTTGGCTGTTCTCGTTCACGGCAAAGGTCGTCCTTCGTCGAGGGGGAGGGAGAGGACTAGTGGAGCGTAGCGAGTGGGCCGCCTCTTCGGCAGACACCCCCCGGCATTTTTCACGAATGCGGTGGTCGTCGTTCCGCCTTTCGGGGGAGCGGATTGTGCCTTTTCGCTGATCAACACTGGTGCTCCCCGAAAAGTTTCCCGAACTGTCCGGACCGGACTCGTTCGACGGGAGGAGACCCGGCGAACGTCCCGGGTGCGTGGCGCGCGTGCTCCTGCCCCGAACGTGGGACTTTCGGCGGTGCCCGGTGGACCCGGGGCCCCGCGGATGTTTTCGGAAGCGAGCCACACACCGTCCACAGTACTAGCTCGCGATCACTCGCGGGGAGGGGTTCCTCCCGGTGCGTGAGCCAGATCGCGACGGTGTGAAATCGGCATCGCGGTAACGCTGCGCGGGCCGCGGCGGGAAGCGTGGACTTTTTCCCTGTTCGGGGGCTTCGTCGCTCTGCCGGTTACTCCCGGAAGGGGGATTCGCCCCCGGAGGAAGGGCTTTCGGACAAAACAGTGCGTGAATAAAAATCGGGAAACGCTTCACCCCGAAGTCCGCCGAACCCCCGAACAGGAACTCCCGAGGTGCCTGCCCGATGTCGGGCCTGGCCGGAGCGAGAGCCCGCGAGAGGTTCCGCCAAGCGACCACCCGGGACAACCGAGGGGCGGAACTCGCTCAGTGGACGCGCAACCGGGCTTCGAACCCCTCCACGAGCTCGCGCCACTTGGCGACCTCGTCGTCGAACGGCGGCGTGGGAGGCAGTCGGTTCGGGTCCGGGCGCAGCACGAAGGAGACCATCCAGCCGAGGCGTTCCGAGGGGTGCAGTGCCGCGTCCACGCTCTCGTCCCCGGCCCAGACCGCGGCGTCGTAGAGCAGCTCCTCCGCCAGGTCGAGCTGGGTCGGATCCACCTCGGAAGGCCCCTCGGCGAGATCGTTGTCCAGCCCGTCCAGGAGATAGGTGTTGTCCTGCTCGACCTCCACCTCCAGCTCCCCCGCGGTGGCCTTGCTCTTGATCCGGTGCCAGGTGGCCACGCGCGCGAGGTCGGAGTTGTCGACCTTGTCCTCCGCCAGGTAGCGCGCCAGCGCCCGCGGTGAGGTGCACACGTCGATGCTTCCGTCCGAGCCCAGAAAGACCGGTTCGTCGTCGAGGTAGCAGCGCAGCGAGTAGTACTCCGAGCCACCGGTGATGATCCGGATGGGGTCTATGCCGATCTCCCGCCAGAAACCGGGCTCCTCCTCGTCCTCTTCCTCCGGAGTGGAGCTGACCTCGTCCATCTCGGTGGCTTCGGCGGAGCTGGTGGCCGAGGCGTTCTCGTCGTCGCTCTCCAAGGCCTCGGCGAGTTCGCTCTCGGCGGTCGCCACGGCCGTGGAGTCCACCTCGGGGGTGGTCACCACGGCGTCGATGGCGTCGAGGAGCTCGTCCCACCGTTCGGCCACGACCTGGCACAGCCGCTTCCAGCGGCGCTGCCCCTCCTTCCCGCTGAACGGGAGGGTGCCCTCGTCGAGCAGGTCGAAGCCCTCGGCGGCCTGCAGGATCTCGGTGACGGTCTCGAGCTCGCACACCTCGGCGAGCGAGCGGGCCATCTCCACGATCTCCGAGAGCTCGTTGATGGTCCAGGTGTCCGGCGGCTCGGCCACCAGCTCGGGAACCCCGACCAGGTCGTACTGGTGGTCCTCGTCCGGACTGAGGTCCACGGCGGACAGCGCGGGGACCACGTGCCACGCGGGGTGGTCGTCCAGGTCGTTGTCCGCGCCGGACCTGACGAACGCGGCGAGGTGAGCGGGGTCGGGGAACGCGTACAGATTCTCGTCGTGGCCGAGGAAGGCTTCCCACTCCTCGCCTTCCTCGCGCCATCGGGGAGCCCAGAGGGTGACCAGATCGCCCTGCGGCAGCCCGAGCTCGATCGGGACGATGTCCTGCGCCATCTTGCTACCTCCGGTCGCCGAAGCAGACGCTGCCGAAGCCTACGGGATGGGAATTGATCATCGGTACGGTGGCGTACCGTGTCGAAGCGGTCCGCACTACGCTACCTTTGCCCGTTGCCCCGCTTCGACGGTGCCACCCGTGGGAGCGTTCCCACCGGGTTCGTGGGGCTGAGGTCCCGGTCGCGGGGATTCCGGTGACGGTGCCCTCCGGCGCGGCTCCGCAGGCGCGGAGCGGAGGGTGGACCGGCAACCGGTCACGGTTGGCGGTACCCACGCGGGGGCGGTTCGGACGATCATGAATCGAATGGATGTCACCCTGCTGTGGACCAAGATCACGGTTTGGCTCGCCGAGTACGCCCCGGCGACGGCGGCCGCGCTGAAGCAGGCCGTCCCGGCGCCGGATCTGGACGCCTACGAGGACGAATTCGCGCTGAGCCTGCCCAAGCAGTTGCGTGAATGGTGGTCCTGCTGCGGCGGAGCCGAGGAGGGCACGTTGATCGACGTGCTCCCCCCGTTCTACACACCGTACAGCGTCGCGGGGGCCTGGCGGGTCTGGTCCGGTTTCCGGAGCACCTGGACGAGCAAGTGGGAACGCCCGGCCTGCGACTACTACGCGGGCTCGGCGGGCAACAGCTTCCACCCGGCCTGGCTGCCCATCGCGGGGGACGGCTTCGCCGACGAGCTGGTGATCGACCTGCGCCCCGGCCCGCTGCGGGGATGCGTGCTGGAGTGGGAGCAGGAGGTCGCCCGGGTCGGCCCACCGGTGTGGCCCGACCTCGCCACGCTGCTGGCCGATGTTCACCGCGCGCTCACCGAGGGAGCCTCGGCCGGCTACAGCCGCGCCGTGGTTACCGAGGACGGAAGGCTCGATTGGCAAATCCGCTGATGTTTTTGGGGTCGGCGGGGTCGGCCTGGGTGCGTGGTCGCTTGGCGGAACCTCAGTCGGGGTCTCGCTGCGGGATCCTCGACATCGGGTAGCGACCTACACAACGTCGAGGCTGTCCTCGCGAGACCCTCGACTGAGAACCCGCGGCGGTGCCGACTGCTCGCGCTCACAGCGCCTGCGTTGGGGTGGCAGGTTTTTCGGGGACTGGCTTGTTGGTGGTTGCGTGGTGGAGCTTCTCGTGGGGCCTCGTTGTGGGTGCCTCGACATCGGGTAGCGGCCTGCACAACGTCGAGGCTGTCCTCGCGAGACCCTCACTGAGAACCCGCGGCGGTGCCGACTGCTCGGGCTCACAGCGCCTGCGTTGAGCGGAAGCCTTGCGCGGGGAGTTCCTCCCCGGGTTTTCGTAGCAGCTCGTGCTGCTCGCGGCGGTGCCGACTGCCCGGGCGCGCAGGCGCCTGCGTCGGAGGGGCTCCTTTTCGCCGGGAATTCCCGTTCGGATTCTCGTGGCGGCCCGGTGGGGCGGGCGTGCGAAGGCGATCGGCATTATTCGTGTCGAGCTACTACTTGGCGAGACATACTAATCGGTGCTACTTTCTAGTCGTGTCGGAGAAGAAGCCAGTGGAACGGCAGACGCAGTGGCTGCGCGGTGTGCTGGATCTGGCCGTGCTCGCACTGCTGGCCGAAAGCGGGGAGGACTACGGCTACACGCTGGTCCGGCGCCTCGACGAGGCAGGACTGCCCGGAATGAAGCCGGGAACGCTGTATCCGCTGCTGAATCGCCTGGACTCGGAAGGTCTGGTGCGCAGCGAGTGGCGAGCGGGTTCGGGCGGGCCGGGCAGGAAGTTCTTCCTGCTCACCGAGCAGGGCCGCGCGGTGCTGGCCGAGCAGGGGCCGCTGTGGACCGAGTTCGCCGAGAACGCCACCGCTGTACTCGAACGGGGGATGAGCTCATGACCGCGGAGTCGTCGGAGAAGTACCGCAACGAGTTGATGTTCGCGCTGCGGGTGCGCGATGTGCCGGGGGATCGGATCGGCGACGTGCTGGCCGAGGTGGAGACCCACGTGGCGGAGAGCGGCGAGGACCCGGTGGAGGCGTTCGGAATGCCCGGGGAGTACGCGGCGCGCGTGGCCGAGGAGTTCGGTCCGGCCGGTGGTTCACCCCGGCGAGCCGTGCTGCGCCCCGGCGTGCTGCTGGTCTGCGCGCTGGCGCTGTGCGGTGCGGAGTTGGTGACCTCCGCCGTCACCACGAGCGAGGTCGCGCTGACGATCGGTCAGCTGCTCGGCATCCTCGTCCTGCTGGCGCTGCTGGTGGTGCCGCTGTTGCTGGCCGTGCGCGCGGCGACCGAACTCCGCAGCACCGGGCGGCGACTGTGGTTCGGGCTGGGGGCGCTGGCGACGCTGGTGCTCGCACCGTTCGTGGCGAACGCGGTCGAGCGAGCGGTCGGTGCGGAGCAGGTGCTGTTCACGATGCCGCGCCCGCTGGCCCTCGTCGTCGCGGCGGTGCTCCTGCTCGGCACGGTTGCCCTGCTGGTTCGGTTCATCCGCGAGAACTGGATCGTGGATCCCAGGACCAGTGCTCGCGGGGGTTCGTGAGCCCGCCGGGCGACCTCGGACAGGTGACCGCCCGGCCCCGCGCTTCTCGCGACCCCGCCCGCGAAACGTCCCCGGACCGCTCCGGCGCTCCGGGGATCAGGTCCCGAGGGTGTGCCACACCGTTTTCAGGCCGGTGAACGCGCGCATGCGCCGCAAACCGGGGTCACGGCTCCAGTCCGGCTCCGCGACGGGGGCGTCGAACACCCGCTTCGCCGTTCCGGAGGCGTTGCGCTCCAGCTCGGCGCGGAGCTCCTCCGGAGCCCCGCTCGGGTCCAGGGCGTTCACATCGGCGTGCGCGGCCAGCCACGGAGCCAGCTCGCCCACGTCACCGGTGAGCACGTTGACGACCCCGCCCGGCACGTCGGAGGTGGCCAACACCTCGCACAGCGTCACCGCGGGCAACGGGCGCTCGCGGTCGACGAGGACCACCGCACCGTTGCCGACCGCGATCACCGGAGCGAGCGCGCTGACCAGCCCGAGCAGCGAGGAGCGCCGGGGAGCCAGCACGCCGACCACCCCGAGGGGCTCCGGCGCGGAGTGGGAGGTGTGGGGCCCGGAAACCTGGTTCGCGCCGCCGAGCACGGTTCCGAGCTTGTCGGTCCAGCCCGCGTACCAGAAGACCCGGTCGACAGCGGCGTCCACAGCGGCTTCCGCCTGTTCGCGGGAGACCCCCTCGGAGTCGGCGACCACGGTGGCGAACTGCTCGCGCCTGTCCTCCAGCATCTCGGCGACGCGGAACAGCACCTGGCCGCGATTCCGCGCGGTCGCCGCGGACCAGGTCTCGAACCCCTTCCGCGCGGCGGAAACGGCGTCGCGCAGGTCCTTGCGCGAGGCCATGGCCGCGTTCGCGAGGAAACGGCCGTCGGGTGCCTCGACGGCGTGGACGCGGCCGGACTCGGACCGGGGGAAGGTCCCTCCGATGTGGAGCTTGTAGGTCTTGGGCACCGTCACCCGCTCCCGTCCGCTCACCGGTTGTTCACCTTCAGACATCGAGGTAGGCCTCCAGACCCGCTTGTCCACCCGTGCGGGCGGAACCCGATTCGCGGTTGCCGCCGAACGGGGCAGTGGGATCGAATCCGTTGAACGCGTTCGCCCAGACCACACCGGTGCGCAGTTGACGTGCCGTCCACATCGCGCGGGAGCCCTTCTCGGTCCACACCCCGGCCGTCAGACCGTACGGCGTGTTGTCGGCCTTGCCGACGGCCTCCTGCGGCGTGCGGAAGGTCAGCACGGACAGCACCGGTCCGAAGAGCTCCTCCCGGGCCAGGCGCATCGACTGCTGCACCCCGGAGAAGACGGTGGGCGCGACGAAGTACCCGCGCCCCGGCAGCGCGCAGGGGCTGGTCCACTTCTCGGCCCCCTCGGCCTCGCCGGCCTCGACGAGCCTGGTGATCCGATCCAGCTCGGCCGCGGAGTTGAGGGCCCCCACGTCGGTGTTGCGGTCCAGCGGATCGCCCACCCGCAGGCCGCGCACCCGCTCCCGCACCCGCTCCGCGAACTCGGCGGCGATCGACTCCTCGACCAGGAGTCGCGACCCGGCTCCGCAGACGTTGCCCTGGTTGAAGAAAGCACCGTCGACCACGCCCTGAACGGCCTGCTCCTGGGCCGCGTCGGCGAAGACGATGTTCGTGCCGTTGCCGCCCAGCGCAAGCGCGGGGCGTTTGCCGGTTCCGGCCAACCGGTGCTGGACCCGCTTGCCGACCTCGGTGGAGCCGGTGAAGACCGGCTTGGCCACCTCGGGGTGGGTGAGCAGCCTGTCACCGACCCCGGCTCCCCCGGTGATCACGTTGACCGCTCCGGCGGGAAGTCCCGCCTGCTCGCAGAGCTCGGCGAAGACCAGCGCGCTGAGCGGGGTGGTCTCGGCCGGTTTGAGCACCACGGTGTTCCCGCAGGCCAGCGCGGGGGCGACCTGGCAGGCCAGCGTCAGCAGCGGGAAGTTCCACGGCAGCACCTGCCCGGAGACGCCGAGCGGTTCCGGGGAGGGGCCGAAACCCGCGTAGTCCAGCTTGTCGGCCCAGCCCGCGTAGTACAGGAAGTACGCGGCCGCGTTGGGGAGGTCGAACTCGCCTGCCTGCCGCACCGGTTTCCCGCTGTCGAGGGTCTCCAGCACCGCGAGCTCGCGGGTGCGCTCCTGGAGCAGCCTGCCCAGGCGGAACAGGTACTTGGCCCGTTCGGTGCCCGTCAGGCGGCCCCAGCCGTCGTGGAAGGCCTCCCGCGCGGCTGCCACGGCCCGGTCCACATCGGCTTCGGTGGTCGTCGGCACTTCGGCGAGGCGTTCCGCGGTGGCCGGGTTCACACCGGTGGTCGGCTCGCCCGAGCCGTCGACGAACGAACCACCGACGAACAGCCGGTACTCGTCCCGCAGCCGGGCCAGTTCCGCGGATTCGAGGGCGGGGACGTAACCCCAGGGGTCAGAACTCGGCTCCGTCACAGATCCACCGCCACGTAGTCGGGGCCACTGTAGTGGCCGTCGAGTTGCGTTCTCCGCTGCATCAGCAGGTCGTTGAGCAGGCCGGACGCGCCGAACCGGAAGAGCAGCGGGCTCAACCACTCGGGACCGGCCACCTCGTGCACCGCGACGAGGTAGCGGATCGCGTCCTTGGTGGTGCGGATGCCACCGGCCGGTTTGACCCCGCGCAGCTGTCCGGTGCGTTCGCGCCAGTCCCGCACCGCCTGCAGCAGCACGTGGGTGACCGGCAGCGTCGCGGCCGGGGATACCTTGCCCGTGGAGGTCTTGACGAAGTCGGCTCCGGCGAGCAGGGCCAGCCAGCTCGCCCGGCGCACGTTGTCGTAGGTGCCGAGCTCCCCGGTTTCCAGGATCACCTTGAGGTGGGCCCCGCCGCAGGCGGCCCTGACCTCCTTGATCTCGTCGAAGACCTGCGCGTATTGCCCGGAGAGGAAGGCCGCCCTGTCGATCACCATGTCGACCTCGCCGGCCCCCGAGTCCACGGCGAGCTCGACCTCGGCCAGCTTGGCGCGCAGGGTGGACCGCCCGGAGGGGAAGGCGGTGGCCACCGAGGCGACCCCGATGCCGGAGTCCCCCAGCGCGGTGACCGCGTCGGCCACCAGATCCGGGTACACGCACAGCGCGGCCACGGGGGGAGTGCCCGCGTGCTGCTGGTCGGGGTTGCGCGCCTTGGCCGCGAGCGCGCGCACCTTCCCCGCGGTGTCGGCCCCCTCGAGAGTTGTGAGGTCGATCATGCCGATGGCCGCGTCCACGGCGCGCAGCTTGGCGTCCTTCTTGACGCTGCGCGTGGCCAGCGAAGCCGCGCGCTGCTCCAGCCCGACGCGGTCCACGCCGGCGAGCCCGTGCAGGAAGCGTTCCAGGGTGGCCCCGCCGCGCGCCGCGTCGGCGAGGTCGGGAGGCAGCCGGGCCGGGACGTGCTGGGGCCCGGCTCGGCTCGGTGACGGCGAATCGGCCATGGCCGCAGTCTAAGCCCGTGATCGCGTGCGGAACACTCGCGCCGCGCCGTCGTCGTGCTCGCTGCTCACGGCGTGGTGCGCGGTCGCAGGAGCCGTCCGCGGCGCGGTCCGGGGCACCGCGCAGCCGAGCGCGCCCGCTTACCCCAAACCCGTTCGATGCCCTGGGGCAGGGGTACGTAGGCTGTGAACCATGAGTACCTCCGTGCTTACTGGCGTGGCGTGGCCCTACACCAACGGGCCGCGGCACATTGGTCACGTCTCCGGAATCGGTGTCCCCTCGGACGTCTTCGCGCGGTACCACCGAATGTCCGGGAACAAGGTGCTCATGGTCTCCGGCAGCGACGAGCACGGAACCCCCATCCTGGTGCAGGCCGAGAAGGAGGGGATCACCCCGCGCGAGCTGGTGGACAAGTACCACCGGGTGATCGCCGAGGACATGCGTTCGCTCGGGGTCAGCTACGACCTCTACACCCGCACCACGACGGGGAACCACTACGCGGTGGTGCGCGACATCTTCCGCGCGCTGTACCACAACGGCTACATAGTTCCGCGCACCACCACGGGCGCGGTGAGTCCCTCCACGGGCCGCACCCTGCCGGATCGCTACATCGAGGGAACCTGCCCGATCTGCGACCAGGACGGGGCGCGCGGCGACCAGTGCGACAACTGCGGCAACCAGATCGACGCGGCCGAGCTGCGCAACCCCGTGTCCAGGATCAACGGTGAGACTCCACAGTTCGTGGAGACCGAGCACCTGTTCCTCGACCTGCCCGCGTTCACCGACTCGCTGGGCAAGTGGCTGTCCACGCGCACCGACTGGCGCTCCAACGTACTGAACTTCACGCGCAACCTCGTCGAGGACATGCGCCCCAGGCCGATCACCCGCGACCTGGACTGGGGGGTGCCGATCCCGCTCGAGGGCTGGGACGAGCCGTCGATGAAGCGGCTCTACGTCTGGTTCGACGCGGTGATCGGCTACTTCTCGGCCAGCGTCGAGTGGGCCCGCCGCTCCGGTGACCCGGAGGCGTGGCGCGCCTGGTGGAACGACCCGGAGGCCCTGCGGGTCTACTTCATGGGCAAGGACAACATCACGTTCCACGCCCAGATCTGGCCCACCCTGCTGATGGGGCACAACGGCTCGGGTGACCGGGGAGGCACGCCAGGTCCCTACGGGGAGCTCAACCTGCCCACCGAGATCGCCTCCAGCGAGTTCCTCACCATGACCGGGTCGAAGTTCTCCACCTCGCGGGGGACCGTGATCTACGTGCGGGACTTCGTGCGCGAGTTCGGCCCGGACGCGCTGCGCTACTTCATCTCGGCGGCGGGTCCCGAGACGCACGACGTGGACTTCACCTGGGAGGAGTTCGTCCGCCGGATCAACTTCGAGCTCGTCAACGAGTGGGGGAACCTGGTCAACCGCGCCGTCTCCCTGGCGGCCAAGAACGTGGGTGCTGTCCCCCAGCCGCGTGATACTCGGGAGGCGGACGAGGAGCTCAAGACCATGGCGCGCGGGGCCTTCGACGTGGTCGGGGGGCATCTGCGGCGGTCCCGCTTCCGCGCGGCCACCCACGAGGCCATGCGCGTGGTCACCGCGGCCAACAAGTACCTGTCCGAGCAGGAGCCCTGGAAGCGCAAGGACGACCCGGACCGGCGGGACACCATCCTGCACACCGCGCTGCAGGTGGTCTCGGACGCCAACACGCTGCTCACCCCGTTCCTGCCGCACTCGGCCCAGCGAGTTCACGAGCTGCTCGGCGGCAGCGGCACCTGGGCGGCCCAGCCGCGGATGGAGGACGTGGCCGATCTGGACGTGGCCGAGCGCTCCTACCCGATCCTGACGGGCGACTACTCCGCGGAGCAGGCGAGCTGGGAGTCCGAGCCGATCCCGGTCGGCAGGCCGTTGAGCAAGCCGACCCCGCTGTTCGGCAAGCTCGATCCCGAACTGGCCGAGACCGGTCCGGACTGGGCCCCGCTCCGCACCGATTGAGGTTTGCCGTTCTCCCCCGGCTCAGGTGGTTGCGTGGCGGAACCTCTCGCGGGCTCTCGCTGCGGGTGTCCCGACATCGGGTAGCGACCTGCACAACGTCTCCGGCCGTCCTCGCGAGAGCACCACGGGAGAACCCGCGGCGGCGCGAGCTGCTCGGGGCGTGTTCCGGCGCTCGCCGCGTCGGGAGCACTACGCCAGCCGTCGACGCACCGGCACCGGTACGGACCCGGTGAACGGCGCGGTCGTCTCCGTTCCGATGAACGTCTGCGAGGGGAAAGCGAAGTGAGCAAGGGCGACAAGCGAACACCGCCTCCGGCTCCGGAACCGCTTTCGGTTCCGGTGGTCGACGCGCACACCCATCTCGACGCCTGCGGTGCCTCGAGCGCCGAGGACGTCCACGGCATGGTGGACCGCGCCGAGGCCGCCGGGATCGGCCGCGTGGTGACGGTCGCCGACGATCTCGACTCGGCGCGCTGGACCGTGGAGGCCGCCCACTGGGACGAACGCGTCCACTCGGCCGTGGCGCTGCACCCGACCCGGGCGAAGGACTTCGGCGAGACCGAGCGGGAGACGTTGCGGGAGCTCGCGCGCGATCCGCGCGTGGTCGCGGTGGGGGAGACCGGGCTGGACTACTACTGGGACTTCTCCCCGCCCGAACCGCAGCAGGAGGCCTTCCGGTGGCACATCGGGCTGGCCAAGGAGACGGGCAAGCCGTTGATGATCCACGACCGGGACGCGCACGAGGACATCGTGCGCATCCTGGACGAGGAGGGCGCTCCCGAGACGGTGATCTTCCACTGCTTCTCCGGCGACGCCGAGTTCGCCCGCCGGTGCGTCGACGCGGGCTACGTCCTGTCCTTCGCCGGGACCGCGACGTTCCGCAATGCGAACGCGCGGGGACTCCGGGAGGCGGCGGCCTCGGTTCCGGCCGGGCAGATGCTGGTGGAGACGGACGCTCCGTTCCTCGCGCCGCACCCCTTCCGCGGACGTCCCAACGAACCGTACTGCGTGAATTACACCGTTCGTGACCTTGCCGAACTGCGCGGGGAGTCGGTCGAGGAACTGGCAGTGGCCGTGTCTACCACCGCCGAACGAGTGTTCCAACTCGATCGTGTAGTGGGTTCCTGAGTACTGATCACGCTTCGCAGGCAAAGAGGATCAGGTGCGAGCGCGTCGAGTTGCGCCGTGGCAGTGTGCTCCTACCGTCCATTGTGGAAGCCGGGATGGAGAGCCGACCGGGACGAGGGGTGGGCCGATCATCGCAGCGTACGGAGTTGTGATCGGCTGGGCATCCTCTCGGGAACCGCGCCGTCGCACTGGCTGACGACGGACGGCTCTCCGCGACCGGAAGCGCGGCGGAGAGGTTGCCATGACAACTCGGAGTGTCCTTCGCATCGTGATCGTCCTCGTGGCGGTGTCGACCACGGCCGCACCGGCCGCTGCCGTCGCCGAGCACCGGGAGAGCACCGGGGTGTGGGAACGACTGGCTCGATGCGAGTCCGGCGGCAACTGGCACATCAACACCGGGAACGGTTACTACGGGGGACTGCAGTTCATGCGCAGTACCTGGCGGGCCTACGGCGGCGAGCACTACGCCCACTACCCGCACCACGCCTCCAAGGGCGAGCAGATCGCCGTGGCGCGGAAGCTCCGCGCGGCTCACGGGGATTACGGGGCCTGGCCCGCGTGCGCCCGCGAGCTGGGGCTGCCGCGGTGACGATCGCTCGTGCTCGCGGAGACGGCATCGTCCGAAGGTGCGAAAAAGTATTATCAAAACAATCGAACCGGTCACGCTTGGTGTCGAGATCTGCGCGTAATGGGACGTGAAATCGGATCGGTTCCCGCGGTCTTGCCCGATCGGGTGAGTGTTTCCGATACCACTTGCGCAGGGGTGCCGATTTTCGGTCCGGTAACTCGGATCACAACGATTTCGTTGTCCTTGGCAGCACGCAGATCATCACGCTAGAGTCTCGAACTCGTAAACCGATGACGACGGTCATGGATTACGCCCGCAGTCTTCGCCGGTGTACGTCGGGGTAGTTCCGCTGGCGCGGTCCGGGTCGAAAGTGGACGCGGAAGCGGCAGTGGACTATGGCGGCGCTGGCTACGGGAGTCGGATACGGACACGAAGCACGAAGGTTGCGTGCCCGCCGGGGGGATCAGGACGTTGATTCGACGTGCCGGACCAACCCGCCCGGGTGCGCCTTCCCGCCTTCGGGAGGTAACGACCCTGTGAACGAACGCGGCTATTTCGGTCGGAACGCTTCGATCGACCACCACTCCGCCCACTGGGGTGACTCGCTCGACGGAACCGACTGGTTCACCCCCGCTGTCGCGCCCGAGACGCGCACCGCCGTCGGTGTGCTGGACCGCCCAGAGGAGCAGACCCGAACCCACCAGCCCTATCCGGCTCAGGAGGATCACCCGAGCATGCCCTCGGGGACCCTCAGCATCACCCCCGAGGACGTTTACGCGGTGCTCGGCCCCGACGTCGAGGACCTGATGGCCGACGCCGACCTCGACGTCGACGAGCTCATCCAGCTGCTCAACGCCGAGACGACGGTCATGCCCCCGCTCTCGCTGCCCGAGACGCTGGGAGCCGAGGAGAGCCTCGAGGAACCGTCCCCGGAAGTCGCCGAGGCGATCAGCACCTGGAAGCGCCGTTTCCTCAAGAGCGCGGTGGCCGCCGTCGTGCTCTCCATCGGAGGTACCGGTGGTGCCGCCGCCGCGATGGACAAGTCCGTCACCCTCGAGGTCGACGGCCAGGAGCACCAGGTCAGCACCTACGAGTCGACCGTGGGCGAGGTGCTCGAGGACGAGGGCATCGAGGTCGACAAGCACGACGCGCTGAGCCCGTCGCTCGACTCCAAGATCTCGCAGGGCGACACCATCACCCTCGATCAGGGCCGGAAGATCGAGCTCACCGTCGACGGCGAGACCCGCGAGGAGTGGGTCCGCTCGGTGACCGTCGGACAGGCGCTCCGGCAGCTCGGCGTCCCCACGGACGGTTCCTGGGTGTCGGCCAAGCGGACCATGCAGGTCCCGGAGGACGGCATGAACTTGGAGGTCAAGACCTCCAAGTCGATCAGTGTCGTCGACGGCGGCGAGGAGCCGCGCCAGCTGACCACCACGGCGGTGACCGTTGACGAGCTGCTGCGCCAGCAGGGCATCAAGGTCGACGGCGACGACGAGGTCACCCCGGGCGGGAACAAGAAGATCACCGACGGTGCCGAGGTGCGGATCGACCGCACCAGCACCTCCACGATCAACGTCCGCGAGCCGATCGAGCCCCCGGTCAAGGAGATCGTGGACGACACGATGCTCAAGGGCGAGCGCAAGGTCGAGAAGCAGGGGCAGGCCGGCGAGAAGATCGTCTTCTTCCGCGTGACCAAGCACAACGGCGACGAGGTCAAGCGCGAGTCCATCGACGAGCGCGTGGCCAAGGAGGCCGAGCCGAAGGTCGTCCGGGTCGGCGGCAAGGAGCCCCCGAACAGCGGTGTCTGGGACAAGCTGGCCCAGTGCGAGTCCGGCGGCAACTGGCACATCAACACCGGCAACGGCTACTACGGCGGCATCCAGTTCGACAAGTCGACCTGGAACGCCTACGGCGGCGATCAGTACGCCGCCTATCCCCACCAGGCGACGCGGGAGCAGCAGATCGCGATCGCGAGCAAGGTCCGCGACGAGCGCGGGGGCTACGGCGCCTGGCCGTCCTGCGCGTCGCAGCTCGGCCTGACCTGATCCCCGCCCGGAGCGGGAGCGAATCCGCTCGTGAAGCGTTCCGGGCCCGGGCGGTGCCTCTCCGCCCGGGCCCGTTCTCGTTCCCGCCGAGCCGGCTGGGTGGTCACCGCTTCGGCGGGTGGACGGACTCGATGACGAAGCCGCTCCGCGGACGAGCGGGCACGCGGCGCAGGGAGATCGTCAGGTCCTGCTCCGGAACCTCGTACTCCAGTCGGGCCAAGCGGGGGACGAGAGCCCGCAGCAGCGCGCGGGTCGCGTCCTCGCCCGGGCACCGGTGCGAGGTGTCCGGATCACCGCCTCCCTGGGGAACCAGCTCGTCGCGGTCGACCGGGCGGTCGAGGAAGCGTCGCGGATCGAACGCGTAGGGGTCCTTCCACAGCGCGGGGTCGTGGTTCTGCCCGTACAGGTCGAGCAGCACGAGGGTGCCCGCCGGGATCGGTTCGCCGTGCCAGCTCAGGTCCCGCACCGCTCTGCCGCCGACGAACGGTGCGAACGGGTAGAAGCGGCGGACCTCCTGGACGAAGCCCTCGGTGCGGGCGGGATCGTCCGCGCCCAGCGGCTCCCGGTGGGCGGGCCAGCGGTGCAGCGCGTGCGCGGCGAACGTGAGGAACCAGCACACGGCGACGGTGGGCCGGATGACGTTGAGCAGCTCCACCGCGGCGACGCGGGGGCTCAGCGCTGTTCCGTCGGAGTCGTGGTGCCGAGCGACCACGTCGACGGCGGAGTTCCGCGGCACGGTTCTCCTGCCCGAGCGCACGTCCTCGATCAGGCGTGCCAGCCGGTCCTGCTGACGTCTGCGGGCCGACCGGGCTCGCCAGTGGCGCGGGCCGCCGGTGGCGAACCCGTCGACCAGGGAGACCAGGTCGTGGGCGGTGGGGCGCACCTCGTCGTCGCTCAGCGGGATGCCCGCCCAGCGGCAGACCCCTCGGGTGAGCACGCTGCTCGCCTCGTCGAACAGCACCACCCGCGGGCGGTCCCTCCAGGAGGAGCTCTCCTCGTCCCACGCGGCGGTGACGGCCTCGACGAGCTCGTTCGTGCTGCCCGCCTCGCGCACCAGGGAGCCGAAGATCGCTCTGCGCGTGCGGTGGGCGGGTCCGTCGAGGGTGTGCACGGCTTCGTGGCCGAACAGCGTGCTCAGCACCGGCTCCGGCACGGCCGTGCTCCTGCTCACGTTCTGCTCGTCGTAGAACAGGCGCACCGCCTCGGGGCCGCGCAGACCCACCGCGTGCTGCCCCAGCAGCCGGGTGCGGACGAGGGGGCCTGCCGCGTTGTTCCAGCGGGAGGGCAACCAGGCGTAGCCCTCGGTGAGCACGGCCGGCGTGCTGTCGGTGATGGGAACACGAGGTGACTTCATGCGAGCGCACTGCCCGCTGCCGATCGTGCTGAAACGCGCGTCGGGCGAATGTCGGCGGATGGGATGACGCGCTGCCCGCGAGCGAACCCGCGCGAGCCGGGCCGAGACGGCCCTACTAGGTTCGGTCGGGTGGAGCAGCGACCGCAGGCAGCGCGGCTGCTCGGCCCCGCCGAGGTGCGCGGACTGGCCGAGCAGCTCGGACTGCGTCCGACCAAGAAGCTGGGTCAGAACTTCGTGCACGACCCGAACACGGTGCGCCGCATCGTCGACACCTCCGAGGTGGGACCCGAGGACGTGGTTCTCGAGGTCGGTCCGGGGATCGGCTCGCTGACCCTCGCGCTGCTCTCCGCGGCCGGCTCGGTGACCGCGGTGGAGGTGGATTCCGCGCTGGCGGAACGGTTGCCCGGCACCGTGGCCGAGCACGCCCCCGCCCTGGTCGACAACCTGCGGGTGCTGTGCGCCGACGCCCTGCGGTTGACGGCGGAGGAGGCCTCCGCGGGGAACGGCCCTCCCACGGCGCTGGTCGCCAACCTGCCGTACAACGTGGCCGTTCCCGTGGTGCTGCACCTGCTCGCGGAGCTGCCGAGCCTGCGGCACGGTCTGGTCATGGTCCAGTCCGAGGTCGCCGACCGGATGGCCGCCGGACCGGGCGGTCGCAGTTACGGCGCGCCGAGCGCGAAGTCGGCGTGGTTCGCCTCCGTGCGGCGCGCCGGGGCGGTGTCCCGCAACGTTTTCTGGCCGGTGCCGAACGTGGATTCCGGCCTGGTCGCTTTCACCAGGCGCGAGCCTCCTTCGGAGGTGCCGCGCGATCGCGTTTTCGCCGTGGTGGAGGCCGCGTTCGCGCAGCGCCGCAAGACCCTCCGCTCGGCGCTGGCCGGGTGGGCCGGTTCGCCCGCGCGGGCGGAGGAACTGCTGCGGGCCGCCGGGATCGATCCCGCCGCGCGGGGGGAGCAGCTGTCCATAGCCGAGTTCGCCTCCGTCGCGGCTGCCGCTGAACAGCGCTAGTCGGTCGGTCCGCCCGTCCCGGGCGCGCTGCCGGGGCGTTCGGCGTCACGCTCCGCTGTTGGGGCGGCCCGCTGCGCGGGTGGGGACTCCACCGGGGTGCACGACCACTCTCGTGGGATTTCGCTGCGCGAGGGCATGTACGCGCGGTCGTGTTCCCGGCCTCGGCTCACTCCGCTGTGTGAGTGATGAATGCGACAAACAGCGGAAAGTGACTGACATCAACTTGCATTCGCGGTCTTCGATGATGTCTACTCTCGTGCGGAGTCCATCCTGAGCGGCTGAGAGATCTGGCTCGAAGACGCCGCAGCAACCACCCGGAGCGGGCAGGTGCTACAGCCAGGAACGATGGAGTTGATTTGTCTCTAAGTTCCACCGCCACCGCGAGGGCGCAGCCCGTGGCAACCCGCCTCGGCTTGACGGAGCGCCGTGTCGTCGACCTCGAGCGTCGTACTACGACCGCCTGTCGGCGCCGCGCCTGAATCCCCGTACTGGCCCCTGGTTCCCTCCCCAAACCGGCTGCGTGCGATGAAGCACGTCCTCACGCCGGGGTGAGCTGAAGCGGAGTTCGATCGTGATCACTGTCGAAAACCTGAGCAAGTCCTTCACCCAGAACAACACCCGTGTAACCGCGCTCGACGACGTGAGCCTCGAAGTCCCGGACGGCACCGTCTGCGGGGTCGTCGGAACCAGTGGTGCGGGCAAGTCCACCCTGGCGCGCTGCATCTCGCTGCTGGAGAAGCCGGACAGCGGAGCCATCCGGGTGGACGGCACGGACCTGGCCTCCCTGGACGGCAGCAGGCTCCGTGCGGCTCGGCGCCAGATCGGGGTCGTCCCCCAGGGGGACTCGCTGCTGCGGCAGCGCACCGCGGCGGGCAACGTCGCCCTCCCGCTCGAGTCGGCCAAGGTGCCCGCGGCGCAACGGCGCAGCAGGGTGGCCGAGCTGCTGGACCTCGTGGGACTGAGCGACAAGGCCTCGGTCTACCCCGATCACCTCTCCGGGGGGCAGCGTCAACGAGTCGCCGTCGCCCGCGCGCTGGCGGCGAAGCCCTCGGTGCTGCTGGCCGACGAGCCCACCTCCGCGCTGGACCCCAGCACCACGGACTCGGTGTTGACGGTGCTGGACCGCGCTCGCTCCGAGCTGGGGGTGACCGTGCTGGTCGTCACCCACGACATGGCCGTGGTGCGGCGCATCGCCGACGACGTCGCGGTGCTGGAGGAGGGCAGCGTGGTCGAGCACGGCAAGGTGCTGGACCTCGTTTCCGAGCCGGGCAGTCGGATCGGTTCCACGCTGCTGCCCGAGACCGACCAGGCGGAGCTGGTTCGCTCGCCCAGCGGGGAGCACGACGTGACCGCCGAGGTCGTGCTGGTCGGTTTCGCGGCCGTGGGCGCTCTGCTGCCGGAGGCCTCGAGCCGGTTCGGGGTGGAACTGTCCATTCTCGGCGGTGGATTGACGCGGCTCGGGGACACACCGGTCGCCAAGTTCCGTATCGGGCTGTCCGGTGAACGTTCCGAGTCCGCGCTGAAGTGGATGATCGAGCGCGATGCGCACGTGCGCCGCGCTCCCGTGAGCGTTGATGGAGTTGCCGCGTGACTGAAGTGACCCCCTGGTCGGAGGTCTTCGAACTGGCACGTCCCGCGACGATCGAGACCATCTACATGGTGCTGGTTTCGACGTTGATCGGCGTGCTGGGCGGATTACCGCTGGGTGTGTGGCTGCACCTGACCTCACCGGCCGGGTTGAGCCCCATGCCCGTGTTGCACCGGATCATCAGCGCTGTCGTGGACGTGGTCCGCTCGGTCCCGTTCGTGGTGCTGCTTGTGGTGGTCGCCTCGCTCAGCAGGCTGCTGGTCGGAAGCGCCATCGGAAGCACCGCCACGATCGTGCCGCTGTCCATCGCGGCGATCCCGTTCTTCGCGCGGCTGGCCTCGAACGCGCTGCGCGAAGTGGACTCCACAGTGGTGGAGGCCGCGGTCACCACCGGAGCGGGCAAACCGCGGATCGTGTGGACCGTCCTGCTGAGCGAGGCCCGTTCGGCGCTGGTCAGCGCGGTCGGAGTGACCATGCTGGCCCTGATCGGCTACGCCGCCATGGCCGGAGCCATCGGCGGCGGCGGACTGGGTTCCATGGCGATCCAGAACGGGTACTACGCCTACGACGACAGAGTGCTGTACACCTCCGTTGTCCTGCTCGGCGTGCTGGCCTGGGGGATGCAGCTGCTCACCGACTGGGTGACCAAGCTCGTCGACCGGCGTCGGTCCCTGGCCAACGTCTGACCGACAGCGGGCCGCTGGGAGCTCTCCCGGCCCGCGACCACGAAGAACTTCCCGTCCGATGGGGCCCGCGCGTGCCTCGTGAAGCGCCCGCGGGGCCTCCGCTCGAGCGAGCGGTGGTGCTCGCGCGCCACCGGAAACGAATCCCGAAGGGATGAACATGCGTACCAGAAGAGTTCTTGCCTCCTTGATCGCCGTGTGCGGGCTGGCGCTGGCCGGCTGCTCGGGCGGTACGGCGGCGCAGGACGACCCGAACGCGGCGATCAAGGTCGGTGTCACGCCCCAGCCGCACGGCGAGATCCTGGAGTACGTCAAGAACAACCTCGCCGAGGACGAGGGCGTCAAGATCGAGCTCCAGCGGTTCAGCGACTACAACCGGCCGAACGCCGCTGTGGCCAACGGTTCGCTGGACGCCAACTACTACCAGCACAAGCCCTTCCTGAGGGAGTACAAGTCCGAGCGCGGCGGCGACCTGCACTGGGTCGGTGGCGTGCACCTCGAGCCGCTGGGGATCTACTCCGACAAGCACGACTCGGTGCAGGACATTCCGGAGGGAGCCTCCCTGGCGATCCCCAACGACCCGAGCAACAGGGGGCGTGCGCTGAACCTGCTCCAGGAGCAGGGGCTGCTCAAGCTCAAGGAGGGCGCCGAGCAGGAGGCCGAGGTCCGCGACATCGCCGAGAACCCGAAGAACCTCGAGATAAGGACGCTGAAGGCCGCGCAGCTCCCGCGCACCCTGGGTGACGTGCAGGCCGCCGTGATCAACGGCAACTACGCGCTCAAGGCGAACCTCGACGACCCGCTGGCCCTCGAGTCCACCGAGAACAACCCGTACGTCAACGGTGTCGTCACCAACTCGCAGATGCAGGACGACCCGCGGGTCAACAAGCTCGTCGAGATGCTGCAGTCCCAGCAGGTGAAGGACTTCATCAAGCGCGAGTACGGAGGCAAGTCGGTCATTCCGGCCAGCTGATCTGCCGGTTGACCTCGGTCGATCCCGGACGGGCGCGAGCGCACACGACTCGCTTGCCAGCTCGCGCGCCACGGGCTGTTTCGAACACGTACCCTGGGAGTCGTGCTGTCCGTGGTACCTACCCCGATCACCGTCCGGGTTCCGGCCAAGTTGAACCTGCACCTCTCGGTCGGCGACAGTCGCTCGGACGGTTACCACGAGTTGGTGACCGTTTTCCAGGCGCTGTCGCTGATCGACGAGGTCACGATACGGGCCTCCGACGAGCCCGGTCTCGAAGTGCACGGAGAAGGCGCCGACTCCACGCCGACCGGTGCGGACAACCTGGCCTGGCGGGCGGTCGGTGAGCTCGCCCGCGCCAGTGGTCGCGACCCCGAGGACCCGGGGGTGCGGATCTCGCTGAACAAGGGCATCCCCGTGGCGGGCGGGATGGGCGGCGGCAGTTCCGACGCTGCCGCCACGCTGCTCGCGTTGAACTCGCTGTGGCGGCTGGAGATGGGACGCGACGAGCTCGCCGAGGTCGCAGGTGCGCTCGGCAGCGACGTCCCCTTCGCCCTGCAGGGAGGCACCGCGCTGGGCACCGGGCGCGGTGAACGTCTGGTGCCGGTGCTGGCCAGGCACACCTACCACTGGGTGATCGCGCTCCACGAGGACGGGCTGCGCACCCCGGAGGTCTACGGGGAGCTGGACCGGCTGCGCCGCAACTCGGGCAGCCGGGTGGGTGACGTCGAACCGGTGCTGGAGGCGCTGGCCTCCGGGGACCCGCGGGAGCTCGCGCTGCTGCTCGGAAACGATCTGCAGGCCGCGGCGGTCTCGTTGCGCCCGGTGCTTCGGCGCACCCTGCGGGCCGGTGTGGACGCGGGAGCCCTCGCCGGGATCGTCTCCGGATCGGGTCCGACCTGCGCTTTCCTGTGCACGGACGCGGACGAGGCGGTCCGGGTGGCCGCGGAGCTCTCCGGGGCAGGGGTGTGCCGGACGGTACGTGTGGCTCAGGGACCGGTGCCGGGGGCGCGGTTGGTCGGCGACGAGCGAACCGACCGACCCACCCCACCACAGGTCCACGCTTGAAATGCGCGGTCCCGCCGGGACCGCTCACCGCCTTTTGTGGCGCATTCGCCGTAGTAAACGGAGAGACTCACCCCCGATGGCCAACCTGATCAACCTGGAGTCGGTCGAGAAGAGCTACGGCGTCCGGCCGCTGCTGGACGGCGTTTCGCTCGGTGTGACCGAAACCGACCGCATCGGGGTCGTCGGCCTCAACGGTGGGGGCAAGACGACCCTGCTCGAAGTGCTGACCGGCCTCGAAGAACCCGACGCCGGACGTGTCAGCCAGGCGCGCGACCTGCGCAGCGCTGTCGTCACCCAGCGCACCGACCTGCCCGAGGACGCGACGGTGCGCAACGCCGTGCTCGACCCGCGGGGATTCACCGAGGAGTACGAGTGGGCCGCCGACCCCAGGGTGCGTTCGATACTCAACGGGCTCGGCATGACCAGCCTGGGGCTGGAGACGAAGGCCACCGAGCTGTCCGGGGGCGAACGGCGCAGGGTCGCGCTGGCGGCGGCGCTGGTGCGCGAGCTCGACGTCCTCGTGCTGGACGAGCCGACCAACCACCTGGACATCGAAGGGGTGCGCTGGCTGGCCGACCACCTGCTGGCACGTCGCTGCGCGCTGGTGATCGTCACCCACGACCGCTGGTTCCTCGACGCGGTCTGCAACCGCACCTGGGAAGTCGTCGACGGCAAGGTGGAGCAGTACGAGGGCGGCTACGCCGACTGGGTCTACGCCCGGGCGGAGCGGGCCAGGCTCGCGCAGCAGGCCGAGGAGAAGCGCCGCAACCTGGCCCGCAAGGAGCTGGCCTGGCTGCAGCGCGGGGCGAAGGCCCGCACCTCCAAACCGAAGTTCCGGGTGGAGGCGGCCGAGTCCCTGATCGCCGACGTCCCGGAACCCAGGGACACCGTGGAACTGGTCTCCTTCGCCAAGCGGAGGCTGGGCAAGACCGTCATCGAGCTGGAGGACGTCGACCTCGCGGTGGACGACCGCAAGCTGCTGGACGACGTGACCTGGCGGCTCGGACCGGGGGACCGCGTCGGCGTGGTCGGCGTGAACGGTTCGGGCAAGACGACCCTGCTGCGCCTGCTGGCGGGCGAGCGGGAACCGGACTCCGGCAAGCGGGTCGAGGGCAAAACGGTCCGGCTGGCCCACCTGACCCAGGAGCTGCACGATCTGCCCGGCCAGTGGCGCGTGCTCGAGGCGATCGAGGACGTCGCCTCCCACGTGCAGCTCGGCAAGTACGAGCTGAGCGCCTCGCAGCTGGGTGAGCGGTTCGGCTTCGGCAAGGGCAGGCAGTGGACGAGGGTCGGTGATCTCTCCGGCGGGGAGCGGCGCAGGCTCCAGCTGGCCAGGTTGCTGATGGGTGAGCCCAACGTGCTGGTGCTGGACGAGCCGACCAACGACCTCGACATCGACACCCTGCAGCAGCTGGAGGACCTGCTGGACGGCTGGCCGGGTACCCTGGTCGTCGTCTCGCACGATCGCTACCTGATCGAACGCGTCTGCGACCACGTGGTCGCGCTGTTCGGGGACGGCGGTATCACCCACCTGCCCGGCGGCATCGACGAGTACCTGCAGCACCGGCAGTCGCTGCTGGAGTCCGGCGACCAGAACCTCGGCAAGCAGGCGCAGCAGCAGGAGAGCAAGTCCGGCAAGGGATCATCCGGCCGGTCCGGCTCGGAGGAGCGGGCCGCGCGCAAGGAGATGTCGCGGGTGGAGCGCCAACTGGACAAGCTCTCCGATCGGGAGCAGAACCTGCACACCGAGCTGGCCGAGGCCGCGAACGATCCGGACCAGCTGCAGAAGCTGAACTCCCAGTTGCAGCAGCTGCGCGAGCAGAAGGACGAGCTCGAGAACAGGTGGATGGAGCTCGCCGAGCAGCTGAGCTGATACCGCTGAGCTGATACCGGTTCTGCGCTGCTTCGCCGGGTTCGCGCGGGTTCCGGCCGGAGCCCCGACCGGAGGCGTCGCACCGCTGAACCCCCCCGGGCGCGTCTCGGCCCGGTCTCCTCGGCGCGCGAGGAGACCGGGCCGACTCACGACGTGCCGGGATTCAGAGGACGTCGATTTCGGCGGGGATGCCGAGAACGTGACCCACCGTCTCCTGGCTGTTCTCGGTGGCCAGCTCGATCGGGTTCTGCAGCTGGTACTGCGCGCCCTGCGGCGGGAAGTTGTCGAGCTTGCCGAGCATCTCGGCCGGGTTCTTCGTGGTCAGGACGAGGGGTTCCTGCGGCGCTGAGCGCGGGGCCACCCGCTCCCGCAGTCCCTCGGGCGGGTTCTCGATCGTGATGTTCAAGTCGAGGAACACGGTCTGCTCGAACTTCGGCGGGAACTTCTGGCTCATGGTCAGCGAAGCCTTCGGCGTGGAGCTCTGCTCGACGTGGACCTCCCCGAGACCCTGCTGGGCAGCGGTGGCCTGCCGCGGGGCGGAGCTGTGGTCCGGGGAAATCGAGTGCGCCGTCAGATTCCGGACATCGATGGCGGTGGTCGATCCGGGAACCACCGGGGGAGTGCCCTCCATGATCACCGTTCCCGTCAGCGGAATCGCGAAGTTCTGGTTGCCCAGCTCGAGTTCCATTCCGGACGAGCTGAAGGCCAGTTTCTCGACGCCCTGCTGCGAGCTCGGCTCCGCTGCGCGCGGGGACTCCGCCGGG
Source organism: Actinopolyspora sp. BKK2 (assembly GCF_011291845.1). NCBI lineage: Bacteria > Bacillati > Actinomycetota > Actinomycetes > Actinopolysporales > Actinopolysporaceae > Actinopolyspora > Actinopolyspora sp. BKK2. Next base: position 677,528 of record NZ_JAANTE010000002.1, read on the forward strand.
GAGGACTCCGGAGTCGTGGCCAGCGCCGCGGGCGTCGCCGGTGCGACGGTCAGGGCGAGCACACCGGTCACGCCGACGACGGCGCGGCGAAGCATACGACGATTCCGCAACACGATTGCTCCTCGCATTCTGGTCCGAGCGGTGCTTGGGACAACCAGAATGCTGGTGAGGAGACCGCGCCCCCTACAAGAAGTGATCCACTATCGAGGACCACCGTCATTCTTTCCAGCCACCGACGGCTACTCGTCGGAACCGGAAACCGCACCGTTCGAGCCACGGCGCTGCGGTGCACCGCGCTGCGGTTCCCGTCGTGGAGGCCGAGCAGCGGAACGGAGACCCCTCGGTCAGTGGAACTCGTTCTGCGCCGCTTCCAGACCCTTCTGCGCCAGCGCGGTCACCGCGTCCGCGCAGCGGTCGACGAAGAACCCCAGTTCGGAGCGCTCGGCGCGGGAGAAGTCGCGCAGCACGTAGTCGGCCGGATCCATCCGGCCCGGCGGGCGGTCCACGCCGAAACGCACCCGCAGGTAGTCGCGGGTGCCGAGGGACTTGCTGATCGAGCGCAGACCGTTGTGCCCGTTCTCGCCGCCACCGCGCTTGAGCCGCACGGTGCCGTAGGCCAGGTCCAGCTCGTCGTGGATCACGATCACCGACTCGGGCGGGACCTTGTAGAAGCGGGCGGCCCCGGCGACGGGACCACCGGACAGGTTCATCAGCGAACGGGACTTCGCCAGCGCCGCGCGAGTGCCGTCGAGCCTGCCCTCGGCGACGTCGGCCCCGGACTTGTGCCGCTTGAACTTGCCGCCGATGCGCTCGGCCAGCTCGTCGGCCACCAGGAAACCCACGTTGTGCCGGTTGCCCGCGTAGCGCGGTCCCGGATTGCCCAGCCCCACGATCAGGGCGAGCTGGTCGGAGCCTTCACTGCCCGGTGTAGTCACGAGAACCTCGGATTCGTACTTGCCGAGAGCGCGGCCGCGCGGGTCCACCCGCGCGGCCGCGCTCGTCGAAGGTGAGAACCGCTGCGATCACTCGTTCGCGGTCTCGGAGGCCTCCTCGACCATACCGGCACCACTGGTGTCGATCTCGGACTCCATGTCGGCCTCGCTCGGGGCCTCGGCCACGAGGACGACCAGGACGTCCTCGCCGCTCTGCAGCGTCGCGCCGCGAGGCATGGTCAGGTCCGGGGCGTGGATCTGGGTGCCCGCCTCGGCGTCCTGGATCGAGACCTCGATCTGCTCCGGGATGTTCATGGCGTCGGCCTCGACCTGGACCTCGTTGGTGTCCTGGGTGACCAGGGTCCCGGGGGCGGCCTCGCCGGTGATCACGACGGGCACGTTGACCGTGACCTTCTCACCGCGGTTGACCAGCAGCAGGTCCACGTGCTCGAGGTAGTTCTTGGTCGGGTGGCTGGTGACCGACTTGCACAGCGCGGTCTCGTTCTCGTCGCCCTCGATCTCGAGGGTCAGCACCGCGTTGCGGCCGTTCTCGCGGAGAACCCTGGCGAACTCGACCGTGGGCAGGGAGAGGTGCTTCGGCTCGGAACCGTGGCCGTAGAGCACCGCGGGGACCTTGCCCGCACGACGAGTCCTGCGCGCGGCTCCCTTGCCGAACTCGGTGCGCTTTTCCACTGCGAGACGTACTTCGGACACGGTGACGTACTCCTTGGCGTCGGGCTGACGTGCATCAGTCGCTGACCTGCGGCGGCGCGACGCGCGACTGGTGTGGTGGAACGGAGCGTCGAACGCTCACCGGAGTCCGAACCGGGGCCGATGCGCCGACGGAACCGCCGGCGATCGCCAGCCGCCACGCCGATAACGCCGGGATTTCACCCGACCTCGCCGAGGCAACCAGGCCATTGTATGCCCCGGTTGTTCGAGCTGCTCAAGCGGTGGGTGCGGCCACGCCGCGCGCGGTCTCCGGCGCGGGGCGGAACCCTCCGCGCGACCTCCTCGGGCAGGGGTGCGTGCGGTTTCGATGGCGACGCGCGGTGTTGTCAATACTTTCCGTGTCAGCCCTGCGGGTATTACTTTGACCCGCATGAGTGCCGAGACCACCGTGGACGGTTCGGAGAACACCGGTTGGGCCAGTCGGTTACGCCGCGTCGGCCCCGGGGTCATGGCCGCGGCCACCGGGGTCGGGGCGGGCGACCTGGTGGCCACCCTGGTGGCCGGTTCCCGATTCGGGTACACCCTCTTCTGGGCGGTCCTGCTCGGGACCGTGTTCAAACTGGGACTCGGCGAGGCCGTGGGGCGGTGGCACCTGGGCTCGCAGCGCACCATCCTGGCCGGTTGGCGCTCCCTGGGGAGCTGGGCGACCACCTTCTTCGGCGTGTACATCGTGATCTGGGGATTCGTCTACGGAGCCACGGCCATGTCCGCCACCGGGCTCCCGCTGAACGCCCTGTTCCCCTGGCTGTCCGTGCGCTACTGGGGGGTGATCTGCGGAGTGCTCGGCCTGGCCCTGGTCTGGTACGGGCGCTACCGCCTGCTCGAACGCCTGATGACCTTGCTCGTCGGGGTGATGTTCGTCGCCGTGGTGGGAACGGCGGTGCTGGTCGGCCCCGACCTGACCGCGCTCGGCGGCGCGGTGACCCCGCGACTGCCCGACGGCTCCCTGGCCTACGTGCTCGGCCTGATGGGAGGCGTAGGAGGCACCATCACCATGGCGGCCTACGGGTACTGGACCATGGCGAAGGGGTGGCACGCGCCGCGCTGGATCCCCTTCATGCGCACAGACAACGCCGTCGGCTACGTCACGACCGGCGTGTTCGTGGTGGCCATGCTGATCGTCGGTTCGGAACTGCTGCTCGGGCAGGGGATCACCGAGGGCGACCAGGGGCTGCTCGAACTGGGCGGACGGTTGGCAGCCGAGTACGGGCAGTGGGCGCGCCTGCCCTTCCTGATCGGGTTCCTGGCGGTGACGTTCACCTCGCTGCTCGGCGTGTGGAACGGGGTCAGCCTGCTGTTCGCGGACTGGTGGCGAACCTGGCGACTGCCGCGCGCGGAAAGCCTCGACTCGTTGCAGGATCACGAGCGGGTGGCGCTCCCGCGCAGCACCGCCTACCGCGGCTACGTGGTGTGGCTGACCATCCCGCCCATGGCGCTGCTCTTCCTCGACCAGCCGTTCCAGCTGACCATCGCCTACGGGGTGCTCGGCGCGCTGTTCATGCCCTTCCTGGCCGGAACCCTGCTGTTCCTGCTGAACTCGCGCCGGATGCCCGCCGCCCACCGCTCGCGCTGGGCGTCCAACACCGTGCTGACCCTGTGCCTGGTGTTGTTCGGGGTGTTGGCAGTGCACAAGTTGCTCGGCTACTTCGGGGGATGAGGGTCGGCACTGCCGATCGCGTAGGTGGTTGCGTGGCGGAACCTCAGTCGGCGCCCGGCTGCGGGATCCTCGACATCGGGTAGCGACCTACACAACGTCGAGGCTGTCCTCGCCGGGCACTCGACTGAGAACCCGCGGCGGTGCCGACTGCTCAGGCTCAGAGCACCTGCGTTGGGGTGCCAGGCTTCTCGAGGACTCGCTTGGCGTAGGGGGTTGCGTGGCGGTGCGGGTGGCGGAACCTCTCGCGGGCTCTCGCTGCGGGTGCCCCGACACCGGGTGGCTACCTGCGCCACGTCGTCGGCCGTCCTCGCCGGGCACTCGACTGAGAATCCGCGGCGGGTGCCGACTGCGCAGGCTCAGAGCGCTTGGACTGAACGGTGCCCTTCTTCCGGGAGTTCCTGGCGGTCGGATGAGTGGCCTCGCTGCTCGGAAGACGCCCGATCGTGCAGGTGACGAGGAGCCGCCGCGCTGGGGAGGCCTCCCGGCGCGAACCGCCGTGGAAGGTCCGGGCAAGCCGGGATCCGGGCGGCGGAACCCCGGGGAAGTCGGGACTCCGCCGCCCGGCACCGGAGGCGTTATGCCTGGCCGTTGAACAGCCCGGTCACCGAGCCGTCCTCGAACACCTGGTGCACCGCCTTGGCGATCAGCGGTGCGATCGAGAGCACGGTGAGCTTCTCGAAACGCTTCTCCTCGGGGATGGGCAGGGTGTTGGTCATCACGACCTGCTTCGCCCCGCTGTTGGAGAGCCGCTCCACGGCCGGGCCGGACAGCACGCCGTGGGTGGCCGCGATGATCACGTCCTTGGCCCCGGACTCCAGCAGCTGCTCGGTGGCCTTGACGATGGTTCCGCCGGTGTCGATCATGTCGTCGACCAGCACGCAGAGCCTGCCCTCGACGTCACCGACCACGCGGTTGGCGACCACCTCGTTGGGCTTGGTGGGGTCGCGCGTCTTGTGGATGAACGCGAGCGGAGTGCCCCCCAGGTTGTCGGCCCACTTCTCGGCGACGCGGACCCGGCCGGAGTCCGGCGAGACGACGGTGATCCGCTCCTCGGAGTAGGCGTCCCTGACGTAGTCGGACAGCACCGTCTGGGCGAGCAGGTGGTCGACCGGGCCGTCGAAGAAGCCCTGGATCTGGTCGGTGTGCAGATCCACGGTGAGGATGCGGTCGGCCCCCGCGGTCTTGAACAGATCGGCCATCAGGCGGGCCGAGATGGGCTCGCGACCCTTGTGCTTCTTGTCCTGCCTGGCGTAGGCGTAGAACGGCATGACCACGGTGATGCGCTTGGCGCTGCCGCGCTTGAGCGCGTCGACCATGACCAGCTGTTCCATCACCGCTTCGTTGATCGGGTCGCTGTGCGACTGGATGACGAAGGCATCGCAACCGCGCACCGACTCGTCGTAGCGGACGAAGATCTCGCCGTTGGCGAACTCGTACGCCGCCTGCGGAGTGACGGTAACGTCCAGGTGCTTGGCGACCTCCTCGGCCAGTTCCGGGTGGCTGCGTCCGGAGAAGAGCTTGAGGCTCTTCTTCGGCGTCGCAGACATGGCGCTCACGGTCATCGTCCCCTCCCGTTGACGCTGAAAAGCTCGGGTGTCACTCGTCGGTTTCGGTGGAGTTGTCACGGTCGGCCAGCGCACGCTGGGCGGCCTCGTCGGCGGCTGTGCCCGGGCGCCGTTTGGCTACCCAGCCCTCGATGTTGCGTTGTCTCCCCCGGGCGACCGCCATCGCGCCAGGAGGAACGTCTTCGGTGATGACCGATCCGGCCGCGGTGTAGGCACCGTCGTCGACCCGTACCGGGGCCACGAACATGTTGTCGGCACCGGTGCGGGAATGAGAACCGATCACCGTGTGATGTTTGGCCACGCCGTCGTAGTTGACGAAGACCGTGGCGGCCCCGATGTTGCTGTGCGTTCCGATCGTGGCGTCACCGACGTAGCTCAGGTGCGGGACCTTACTTCCCTCGCCGATCTCGGCGTTTTTCACCTCGACGAAGGTTCCCACTTTACCGTCGCTGCCCAATCGAGTACCGGAACGAAGATAGGCGAACGGTCCGACCGAGGCGGCGGGGCCCACCTCGGCGTTCTCCCCGTGGGAGCGCACCACGTGCGCCCCGGTGCCGACCGAGCAGTCGGTCAGCGTGGTGTCCGGGCCGATGTGAGCTCCCTCGGCGACGCTCGTGCCGCCGCGCAGCTGCACGTTCGGTTCGAGCACCACGTCCCGGTCGAGCACGACGTCGCTGTCCAGCCAGACGCTGGACGGGTCGGTGACCGTGACGCCCTCGCGCATCCAGTGCCGCACCAGTCGGCGGTTGTGCTCCGCGGACACGGAGGCCAGCTGCACGCGGTCGTTGACGCCTTCCACGAGCCAGTTGTCCGCGCAGACCAGCGCACCGACCCCGCGCCCCTCGCCGCGGGCGATTTCCACCACATCCGTGAGGTAGAGCTCGCCCTGGGAGTTGTCGGTGGACAACCGCCGCAACGCGGTGTCGAGGAAGCGGGCGTCGAAGGCGTAGACCCCCGAGTTGATCTCCCGGACGGCCGCCTGCTCCGAATCGGCGTCCTTCTGCTCCACGATGGCGGTGACGTCCCCCGCGCCGTCGCGCAGGACCCTGCCGTAGCCGTGCGGCTCGTCGACCACGGCGGTGAGCACCGTCACCGCGTCGTTCCGACGTCTGTGCTCGCGCAGCAGACTCGCCAGCGTGTCCGCGTCCAGCAGCGGGATGTCCCCGTAGGTGACCACCACGGTCCCAGCGCTGTCCCGCTGGTCCGTCGCGCACCGCACCGCGTGCCCGGTGCCGAGTTGTTCTTCTTGCACCACGGGGGTGATGCCCCGGTCGAGTTCGGATTCCAGCCGTTCCAGATGTTGGCCGACGGCCTGCCTGCCGTGCCCGATCACCACGCTCAGCTCGTCGGGGGCGATACCCGCGGCTGCGCGGACGGAGTGTTCCAGTAGTGATCTTCCCGCGATCCGGTGCAGCACCTTCGGGGTCGCGGATCTCATGCGAGTGCCCTCGCCCGCGGCCAGCACGAGCACACTCACCGGGTCGGAGGACATGCCGTCCGAAGGCGGCTGGGCAGTGACGCCCTCGAGCATCGATGCTCTCCCTCGGAGTCCAGCGGTTTCGACGTCGACTCACCGTGCCCACCCGCAGGCAGTGCCGGGCTCCGCGGAAACCGAGCCCTCACGACCACGGGAAGAACGGCGCCTGTGACGTCCAATCGGGTGAAGGGTAACCGCCCGGACGCGGTATCGGACCGCTGCCCCGGCCTCGTACGGGTGTGCGGGTGTGCCGGTGGTCCGGATGTTACCCCCGGTGGTCGCCGAACGCCCGGGTTTCGGCGGCGAGCTGTCGCCACCGGACTGCGCCGCCCGTGCGGTCTGCGCTGCGGAACCCGCCGAGCCCGATCTCGGGAGAGCTGCCGAGCTACCGGGACCGTCAGGTCGCCTCCGGGGGGATCCAGATCGGCTGCTCGGGGGAGAGCTCCTGAGCGGAGTCGACCGACACGGCCGCCACCTGGTTGCCGCCGCGACGCTTCGACCGGTACATGGCCATGTCAGCGCGCGCCAGCACCTCGTTGCCGTCCTCCTGGGGCTGCATGGCGACCACGCCGATGGACAGCGTCACCCCCCTGGAAAGGGAACCGGGCAGTCCGCCGACCGCGTGGACCGCGCGCTCCAGGGCGCTCTCGGCGGCCTCCAGCGCCACCCCGGGAAGCAGCACCACGAACTCGTCGCCGCCGTAGCGGGAGACCAGGTCGTCGGAGCGCAGTGTGTCGCTCAGCGTGCGCGCGACCACCCGCAGCACCTCGTCGCCCTCCGCGTGCGAGCGCTGGTCGTTGACCTCCTTGAAGCCGTCCAGATCGACCAGGGCCACCGAGAGCGGCTGGGAGGCGGGCTCGCGCAGCAGGCTCTCCAGCTTCGCGTCCAACGCCCTGCGGTTGGGCAGTCCGGTCAGCGGATCGTGCATGGCCTGGCGAGTTATCGCGTGGTGCTGCCGGTTCAACCGCTGGCGGTCGAGCCGGGCCATCAGGGTGGCGCTGCGCGAGGCGCGCATGGTCCACAGCTCCGACTCCAGCTCCTGGGCGTAGTCCCGGAGCGCGGCGCTGGCGCTCTCCGGGTCCAGCTCGGTCTGCTGGGCGTGTTCGCGCACCAGCGATATCCGCAGGCTCGGCTCGGAGACGTCCCCCGCGGTCTCCTCCTTGATCGCGGACAGCACCTCGTTCGCCGCGTCCCGGTGGCCCGCCGCCCGGTGGCAGCGGAACAGCGCTATCGCCACGATGATCCGCTCCCGCACCGGCAGTTCCTGCTCGGGGGGCGAAACCCGCTCCAGCCGCGCGATGTGCGCGGGGTCGGGCTCGGCGAGAGCGCACGCTGCGACGAGCACGGGCAGCTGCTCGGCGTCCTGCATCCCCGGTATGCGGGGGAACGACCCCTCCTGCGAGCTCCCGTCCATGGAGAGCGCGATCTGAGCGGCAGTGTCGAACCGCGCGTGCGCGTCGTCCTGCTTGCCGATCCGCTCGAGCCGCAGCCCCCAGCCGAGCAGCATCCGGCACCGGTTGATCAGGTGCGTGGCTATCTCGTAGGGGCCGCCGCTCTCCCTGATCCGGTGGTGCGCCCGGGCCATGACCTCGTCGGCGATGTCGTAGACCCCGAGCTGGGTGAGCACGCGCCCGATGTCGATCAGCGCGGTGGCCAGCAGGCGTTCCCAGGAGCGCCTGCCGAGCGTCGCGTCGGGCACCAGGTCGTCGTCGAGGATCACCAGGGCCTCGGCGGCCTGGTTGAGGGCGTTCTCCTCGTTGCCGTCCATGAGGGCGAGACGGCCGCGGAGGGCGTGCGCGTCGGCGCGCAGCACGTCGAGCCGGTGCCTGCGGGCGTGCGTGAGCAGCTCGTCGAGCAGCGGAACGGCCTGCTCGGCGAGTCCGGGGGTGCACAGGCGCAAGGTCACGCAACAGCACAGGAGCTGCCCGATCATCCTGGGATTGCCCCTGCGACGGGCTTCGGCCAGCAGTTCGTCCGCCTCGCGGAGGGTGGACTCCCGCCTCTGCGGGTCACTGTGCTGACCGACGACCTGAAGTTCGCGGGCGCGACCGACCACCCACGCGTCGGACATCTCGCCGAGCGAAGCAGCCGCCTCCTCCCGCGCGTCAACCACGTCGTCGCGCAGCGGCACACACCCCCTGACCAATCCGACCGACTCGGTCGGCGCGTGTTGTGAACCGGGGTGCCGGTCGCTCCGCCGCCAGGATTCGAACCTGGACTATCGGAACCAAAATCCGAGGTGCTGCCTTTACACTACGGCGGATCGCACGACACGACATCGCACTGTTCGCCTCATGTCGCCCGGTGCGGTATCGCTGCCGCAGCCTACCGGTCACGCGGCGTACCGGCGACGTCAGGTCACACGTTGCCGTGTCCGAACACATGATGTCATGTTCCGCTCCGGCAGCGGCAGCCGGATGGAGGTTCCCGTCCGCGCCCCGAATCGTCCTCCGCCGCGGGGCGATCGATTGGACTCCGGGCCCGGGTGGTGTGAGTCTTGAGGCAGCAGGGGATCCCACGGGGTGATCTCCGAGTGGCAAGGAACCTGGGAAAGCTACGCTCCCGTAGGTTACGCTGCCGTAGGCTGAACGGTGCATTCCGGTCGTACGGGCGGCGAGGTGTTCGTCGAGAGCCGGATGCGCACGCGGTAGTGGGCCGCTTCCGAAAAAGCCGGTACAACCTCCGTTCCTCCGATCCAGTTGAGGTAGCGAAATGACCGCACCGACCGAAAGCGCGGGCGCCGAACAGCGGCCCCGGCGCGCGGCGCCCAAACCCCTCACCGCGGGGCAACGTCCCCGCGTCGCTCAGGCCCTGGTCTACCTGTTCGTCATCGTTCCCCTCATCGCCCTGATCGCCGCCGTCCCCGCGGCCTGGGGATGGGGGCTCGGAGCAGTGGACATCTCCCTGGCGGTCTTCTTCTACGTGCTCAGCGGTCTCGGCGTCACCGTCGGATTCCACCGCCTCTTCACGCACAAGTCGTTCAAGACCAACCGCGGCGTGCAGGTGCTGCTGGCCATCTCCGGCATGAGCGCCGTGCAGGGGCCCGTGATCAACTGGGTGGCCGACCACCGCAGGCACCACGCCTACTCGGACCGGGAAGGCGACCCGCACTCGCCCTGGAGGTTCGGGGCCTCGGCCGCGGCCCTGGCCAAGGGCTTCTGGCACGCGCACATGGGATGGCTGTTCGAGCGGGACGTGACCAACGCCGACCGCTTCGCCCCCGACCTGCTCAAGGACCGGGTGCTCGCGCGGATCAACAAGCTCTTCCCGCTGTGGACGGTGGCCAGCTTCGTGCTCCCGGCGGTGCTGGGCGGTCTGATCACCTGGTCCTGGTGGGGGGCGCTCACCGCGTTCTTCTGGGCCGGGCTCGTCCGGGTCTCGGTGCTGCACCACATCACCTGGTCGGTCAACTCGATCTGCCACATGATCGGTGAGCGCCCGTTCAAGAGCAGGGACAAGGCCGCGAACTTCTGGCCGCTGGCCCTCATCTCGTTCGGGGAGTCCTGGCACAACTCGCACCACGCCGACCCCACCTGCGCCCGGCACGGCGTGATGAAGGGGCAGTTGGACATCTCGGCGCGGTTGATCTGGGTGCTGGAGAAGATCGGCTGGGCCTGGAAGGTGCGCTGGCCGAATGAGAAGAGGCTCGCGCGGATCTCGGCCACCGAACAGGCCCACTAGTGAAGTTGTCCGCCCGGGTGCCGTAGGTGGTTGCGTGGCGGAACCTCTCGCGGGCTCTCGCTCCGGCGAGGCCCGACATCGGGTAGCCACCTACACAACGTCGGGCCTTCCTCGCGAGAGCACCACGAGAGAACCCGCGGCGATGCCGACTGCGCAGGCTCGTAAGCGCTTGCCTTGGAGTGAACCTTTTGGTCGGGAGCTCCCGTACGGGGTTTCGGCGCTGGAGCTTCGACGAGCGCAGGGCTGATCCACCGGGCTGACCGGAGGCGGGACTGGGCCGAGTGAAGTCCCACGAAACGGGGGCGGGCACCGCGGTGTGCCCGCCCCGCGCTCGTCGAGGCGGGAATCGAGTGCGCAGGCGCCGCACCGAAGGCGGGTGGCACGTTTACGCACTGACCAGCCGGTACGTAGGGTGATCTCCCATGGCGGCACAGCGACGTGGACGGGACCGGGGGAGTGACTCCCCGAGCGGGGTCGGTTCCCGTGGTGCCGCTCGTGTTCGGATGACCGGCAAGGAACGTCGTCAGCAGCTTCTCGACGTGTCCAGGGCGTTGTTCGCCGAGAAGGGGTTCGACGGTGCCTCCGTCGAGGAGATCGCGCACCGCGCGGAGGTGTCCAAGCCGGTGGTCTACGAGCACTTCGGCGGCAAGGAGGGCATCTACGCGGTGGTGGTCGACCGCGAGATGCAGGCGCTGCTCGATCGCGTAGTGTCCGCGCTCTCGGCGGGACACCCCCGCGAGCTGCTGGAGCAGGCGGCGCGGGCGCTGCTGGACTACATCGACAACTCCACCGACGGATTCCGCATCCTGGTCCGCGACTCGCCCGTGGCCAGCGCCAGGGGGAGTTTCTCCGGGCTGTTGAACGACATAGCCAGCCAGGTGGAGCACATCTTCGGGCTGCAGTTCAGCGCCCGCGGTTACGACCCGGAGCTGGCTCCGCTGTACAGCCAGGCCCTGGTCGGCATGGTCGCGCTCACCGGCCAGTGGTGGCTGGAGGTGCACCGCCCGGACAAGGACGAGGTGGCCGCTCACCTGGTCAACCTGGCCTGGAACGGGCTCTCGCACCTGGAGCACGACCCGGTGCTGCGCACCAGGGGCTGAGCGCACCGCTCCGCCACCGCGGTCGATGTCGGCAGGCCGACGCAGGCCGGACGGTCAGCCGGTCTGCGAGCGGTGCTCGTAACTGGCCTTGCTCCACTGGCTCACCCACTCGGGCAGCTCCGGGCGTTCCGTTCCGCTGGGCAGCAGCTGCGCCACGCGGTCGGGCGAGATCTTCTCGCCGCGCTTGGAGAGGAAGCGGAGCTGGATCACGGCCGTGGTCGTCGGCTTCCCGCCGCTGTGAACTCGGTGCTCCAGGTACAGGTGCTGCTCGTCCCAGCCGAGCACCCTGGTGCGCACGGTGAACGCGCGGAAGGGCTTCAGCGGGCGGCGGAACGATCCCGTCTCGTTGGTGACCACCGCGTGCCAGCCGTGGGGCCGCAGCGCGCGGAGCAGTCCGGAGCGCAGCATCAGGTCGATCCTGCCCAGGTCGAAGATCGAGAAGTAGACCCCGTTGTTCATGTGACCGAGCAGGTCCAGGTCCGTGGGTGCCACCCTGAAGTTCGTGGTGCACGGTCCCAGCGGGTCCACACCACGTCTGAACCGGTTCTTGATTGCGAGCACGAGCAGGCGCAGCAGCATGTTCATGAGGTTCCCTCCTCGGTGGGGCCGAAAGGCGCCCGACACAAGTTACCGGCGAGTAAAAGCATGTCCGATCCACCCCGGGGGCAACGGTGAACGGCGACACAGCCGGGCAGCGGAGGTGTGGACCGGTTCGTCCCGGCCAGGTCCCGCGGGGGAGTCCCGGTGAGGAGGCGCGATGAGTGAACGGTCACCGTCCCTTCCCGAAGGGGCCGAGACCTGGAGCGAGGACGAGCGCGAACGTGCCCGCCGGGTGCTGGCGGGCCGCGCGACCGCGGTCAACGTGCGCAGGAACGGTCCGCACCGGCGGCTGGTGCCCTGGTTGCTCTCCCAGGACCTGCTGACCTACGTCGGACATCGCGGGGGCCGCCACGGATGGCCGGAGTCCGACTTCGCCAGCCCCTTCGTCAAGCAGGCCCGCACGGACCGGGTCGCAGCGCGGGACGCCTACGAGGAGTGGCTGAACGGAAGCCCCGAGCTGCTGCGCAGGATCGACGAGGGCGAGCTCGCTGGTCGGGCCCTGGGCTGCTGGTGCGCCCCGGAGCCGTGTCACGCCGAGGTGCTCGCGCGCAGGGCGGGACGCGGGGCGGGGTGACCCGCCGTCCTCCCGGCCGGGACCCGGAGGTGCCCGCGCGGGCGGGGCCGTTCGGCTCGGAGCGGGACTCCTGCTCAGCGTTCGGGGAGCGGGCGGGCCACCCCCACCGCACGGGTCGTCGAATCCGCGTGGGAGCGGAGTCGTACGCTGGTGGCGGTGCCCGTCAGTCCGGCCTTCGGCGCCCGGTGACGCACGACACGAGGTACGTCACTTTCGCGGCGCGGCCACTGGTTGCGGGACGTGTCCGCGTTCCCTTCGTCGCGGTGCGAGGTTGTTCATGACCCAGGCTGGTCCCCTGACGGGACTGCTGCAGACCCTGTCCCGTGATCCGGCGTTGGGGCGTATCGCTTCCGCGGCGGATTCCGACCGACTCACCCTGGAAGGTCCCGCGGCCGCCCGGCCGTTCGTGGCCACGGCCCTGGCGGCCGGCAGCCACTTCGGGGGTGCCGACCGCCCGGTGCTGCTGGTGACCGCCACGGACCGGGAGGGCGACGAGATCGCGGCCGCCGCCTCGGCCCTGATCGGCCCGGAGGGCGTGGAGGTGATGCCCTCCTGGGAGACCCTGCCCCACGAGCGGCTGTCCCCGCGCGCCGACACGGTCGGGCGACGTCTGGCCGTGATGCGCAGGCTCGCCCACCCGGAGGAGCACCCGCACGGCCCGCTCCGCCTCCTGATCACGACCGTGCGCAGCCTGATACAGCCGGTCGCCCCCGGACTGGGAGAGTTGACCCCGGTGCGGCTGGCAGTCGGGCAGGAGTACGACTTCGAGCAGCTCACCGAGCGGCTCGCCGGGCTGGCCTACAGCCGCGTCGACATGGTCGAGAAGCGCGGGGAGTTCGCGGTGCGCGGCGGGATCGTCGACGTGTTCCCGCCGACCGAGGAGCACCCGCTGCGGCTGGAGTTCTTCGGTGACGAGGTCACCGAGATCCGCCCGTTCTCGGTGGCCGACCAGCGTTCGCTCGGCGACGACCAGGAGGCCGAGCAGGCCGCTGAGCTGAACGCCCCGCCGTGCCGGGAGCTGCTGCTCACCCGGGACGTCCGCGAACGCGCGGCCGAGCTCGCCGAGGGGCACTCCGGGGACGCGCAGCTGGGCGAGATGCTCAACAACATCGCCTCCGGCATCCCGGTCGAGGGCATGGAGGCGCTGATCCCCGCCCTGTGCGCGGGCAAGATGCAGCTGCTGAGCGACCTCGTGCCCGAGGGCACCCACGTGCTGCTGTCCGATCCGGAGAAGATCAGGGCCAGGGCGGCCGACCTGGTGCGCACCGGGGAGGAGTTCCTCGAGGCGTCGTGGATGGTCGCCGCCGACGGCGGTCAGGCGCCGATCGACCTGGGGGCCTCGGCCTACCGGGACCTGGCCGAGGTGACCGAGTACACCCGCGAGCTGGGGATCCCCTGGTGGACGCTGACCCAGCTCAGCAGCGAGACGGGGGACGCGGAGGAGGCCGAGAGCGCCGCGGACGGGGTGCTGCGGCTCGACCTCAAGCAGGTCGAGCGGTATCGGGGCGAGGTCCAGCGCGCCTTCGACGACCTGCGTGCCCACACGGCCGGCGGTGGTGCGGCGCTGCTCGTGGTGCCCGGCACGGGCACGGCCCAGCGGGCGGTGCAGCAGTTGCGCGAGGCGGAACTGCCCGCCAAGCACGTGGAGGAGGGGCTGACCGCCGAGCCGGAGTCCGGCGTGGTGACGGTGGTGCGCGCGAACCTGGAGGACGGGTTCTCCGCCCCCGCGGTGGGGCTGGTCGTGCTGACCGAGACCGACCTGACCGGGGGCAGGGGCGGCACTTCCTCGGGCGACATGCGCAGGATGCCCTCGCGGCGGCGCAAGTCCGTCGATCCGCTGGCCCTGAAGGCCGGGGACTACGTGGTGCACGAGCAGCACGGGATCGGCAAGTACGTCGAGATGGTGCAGCGCAGCGTCGGTGGCGCCACCCGCGAGTACCTGGTGCTGGAGTACGCCTCGAGCAAGCGCGGTCAGTCCGGGGACAGGCTGTTCGTGCCGACCGACCAGCTGGACGAGATCTCCCGCTACGTCGGGGGTGAGACGCCGACGCTGAACAAGCTCGGCGGTTCGGACTGGAAGAACACCAAGGCCAAGGCGCGCAAGGCGGTCAAGGAGATCGCCTCCGAGCTCGTGCAGCTCTACGCCGCCAGGCAGTCGGCCCCGGGGCACGCCTTCGGGCCGGACTCGCCGTGGCAGCGCGAGCTGGAGGACGCCTTCCCGTACACCGAGACCGGTGACCAGCTCGCCGCCATCGAGGAAGTCAAGGCCGACATGCAGAACACGGTTCCGATGGACCGGGTGATCTGCGGCGACGTCGGCTACGGCAAGACCGAGATCGCGGTGCGCGCCGCGTTCAAGGCGGTGCAGGACGGAAAGCAGGTGGCGGTGCTGGTCCCGACCACGTTGCTGGCGCAGCAGCACCTGAACACCTTCGTCGAGCGGATGCACTCCTTCCCGGTCAACATCAGGGGGCTGTCCCGGTTCACCGATCCCCACGAGTCCGAGCAGACGGTCAACGGGCTGGCCTCCGGCGAGGTGGACATCGTCATCGGTACGCACCGGCTGCTGCAGACCGGGGTGCGCTACAAGGACCTGGGCATGGTCATCGTCGACGAGGAGCAGCGCTTCGGTGTGGAGCACAAGGAGCACATCAAGCAGCTGCGCACCCACGTGGACGTGCTGACGATGTCGGCCACGCCGATCCCGCGGACCCTGGAGATGAGCATGGCCGGCATCCGCGAGATGTCGACCATCCTCACTCCGCCGGAGGAACGCCATCCGGTGCTGACCTACGTGGGCGGTTACGACGAGAAGCAGGTCGCGGCGGCGGTGCGGCGTGAGCTGCTGCGGGACGGCCAGGTCTTCTTCGTGCACAACAGGGTCCACGACATCGAGAAGACGGCGCGGCACCTGCGCGAGCTGGTTCCGGAGGCGCGGATCGTCACCGCGCACGGCCAGATGAACGAGGACAGGCTGGAGAAGATCATCCAGGGCTTCTGGGAGCGCGAGTACGACGTGCTCGTGTGCACCACGATCGTGGAGACCGGACTGGACATCTCCAACGCGAACACGCTGATCGTGGATCGCTCGGACGCGCTGGGGCTGGCCCAGCTGCACCAGCTGCGCGGCAGGGTCGGACGGGCCCGCGAGCGGGGGTACGCCTACTTCCTGTACCCGCAGGAGAAGCCGCTGACCGACACGGCCCACGACCGGCTGGCCACCATCGCCCAGAACTCCGAGCTGGGGGCGGGCATGGCCGTGGCGATGAAGGACCTGGAGATCCGGGGCGCAGGCAACATCCTCGGGGCCGAGCAGTCCGGGCACATAGCCGGTGTGGGCTTCGACCTGTACATGCGGCTGGTCGGCGAGGCGGTGCAGGCCTACCGCGAGGAGGGCGGTCCCGGCGCCGAGGAGGACGAGGAGCTCACCGACGTGCGGGTGGACCTGCCGGTCGACGCGCACATCCCCCACGACTACGTTCCGGGGGAGCGGTTGCGGCTGGAGGCCTACCGCAAGATCGCGGCCTCCTCGGGGGAGGCCGATCTGGAGGCGGTGCGCGTCGAGCTGGCCGATCGCTACGGTCCGCTGCCGGACCCGGTGGAGCGGCTGCTGAAGGTGACGGCCTTCCGGCAGGTGTGCAGGCAGCACGGCGTCACCGAGGTGACCCTGCAAGGCTCCTCGATCCGGTTCGCCCCGCTGGAGCTGACCGAGTCCGCCCAGATGCGGATGAAGCGGCTGTACCCGAAGGCGGTGTACAAGGCCGCGGTGCGGACGGTGTCGGTTCCGCGGCCCACGGAGGGTGCGGCCGGTGGGCGCATCGGGGCTCCGCAGCTGCGGGACGAGGCCCTGCTCGACTGGTGCGGCCAGCTGGTCGAGTCGCTGGCCCCCGCTCCCGAGCCGGTCTCGCAGAGCTCCTGACGCCGTCGACGAAGGCGACCGGTGGTTGCGCCCGCCCGGGCGCAACCACTCCGTCCGCGTGGGGCGTTTCCCGCGGGGCTACCGGTCGGGATGGCGCAGTGCCGTCCGAGCGGCGTCGTGGAGTGCGGCCCGATCGGGTTTTCCGTGCTCGGAGCTCGGTGCGGCCTCGGAGACGATCACCGTGTTGCCTTCCCGGGTCGAGGAATAGTAGGGCTTTGTTAACTCGTTGGTGGTGGGTGTGATGATGGAGGTGTGACACCGGAGGAGATGCAGGTTGTGGCTCCGCGGATCGAGGAGTTCGCGGGGCAGATGCTGGCGGGGTTGCCGCGGCG